>NZ_JBIRJY010000021.1:0-98593 GCF_044329785.1 Streptomyces sp. NPDC017529 | reverse complement strand
GCGGTGGTGGTGCTGGATGCGTTGCCGGTGACGGTCAACGGCAAGGTGGATCGTGCGGCGTTGCCGGCACCGGACTTCGCGGCGCGGGTGACGCGCCAGGAGCCCCGCACCCCGGCTGAGGAGATCCTGTGCGGGCTGTTCGCCGAGGTACTGGGCCTGGAACGAGTAGGCGTCGAGGACAGCTTCTTCACCCTCGGCGGCGATTCGATCATGTCGCTGCAACTGGCCTCCCGGGCGCGGTGCGCCGGACTGGTACTCACACCACGGCAAGTCTTCGAGGAGCAAACCCCGGAGCGGCTGGCAGCCGTGGCGGAAGACGCCGACGAGCGTGGTACGTCCTCCGGTGATGCGAACGACGTGGGCGCGGGCGACCTGCCCTGGACCCCGGCGATGCGAGCCGCCGGGGAGCAGGCCGCTCAAGGCGAGTTCGCGCAGTGGACCGTCGTGGTGGCCCCGGCCGGATTGACTCAAGGCGCTTTGGTGGCCGGGCTGAGCGCCGTGCTGGATACCCACGACATGTTGCGGGCTCGTGCGGTGCCCAGCGAGCAGATGCTGACAGTGGCCCGGCCAGGAACTGGTACCGGTACTGGTTCCAGTACGCCAACCACCTCAGACCTGATCTCGCGGATCGACGTCACCAGCGAACAGGCCGAGGACCTGGACCGGATCGCGGAGCGTGCGGTCGAGGGGGCTGTGGGGCGGTTGGATCCGTGTGCGGGTGTGATGGTGCAGGCGGTGTGGGTGGACGTCGGCCCCGATCGGACGGGGCGCCTGGTGTTGGCGGTCCACCACCTGGTGGTGGACGGGGTGTCGTGGCGCATCCTGCTGCCCGACCTCCAGGTTGCCTGCGAGGCGGCGATGGAGGGACGGGCACCCGCCCTGGATCCAGTGGGGACGTCCTTCCGCCGGTGGGCAGGGCTGCTGGCCGATCAGGCGCGCACCCCTGAGCGGGTTGCCGAGCTGGGCGGTTGGGAAGGGGCGTTGGCGGACAGCCGCGAGCCGCTGTTGGGCAAGCGGGCGCTGGATCCGGCCCAGGACGTCGTGGCGACCATGCGTCGGCGGTCGTGGTCCCTCCCGCCGGAGCAAGCCGCAACCCTCACCGGACGGACCCCCGCAGCGTTCCACTGTGGGGTGCACGATGTGCTCCTGGCGGCGCTCACTGGCGCGATCGCGCAGTGGCGCGGGGAGGTAGGCCCGGATGCCGTCGGGATGTTGGTGGACATCGAGGGCCACGGCCGGGAACCGTACCCGGGCACGGACTTGACCCGTACCGTGGGCTGGTTCACCAGTGTCCACCCGGTGCGTCTGAGCGCCGCGGGCATCGACCCGGGCGAGGTGCGTTCCGGTGGCCCTGCGGCCGGGCGGCTCCTCAAGCAGGTCAAGGAGCAGGCGCGGGCGGTGCCCGGCGACGGGCTCGGTTACGGGCTGCTGCGCTACCTCAACCCGGACACCGGCCCCCGGCTGGCGGAGCTGCCCGTCCCGCAGATCGGGTTCAACTACCTGGGCCGGTTCCGGTCCGCTTCCGAGGAAGACCAGGCCGCGGGCGCCTGGCAGCAGGCCGGCGAAACGGCGGTCGGTGGTGCGGTGGCACCTGGGACGGTGGCCGGGCATGCACTGGAGGCTAGTGCGTTGGTGCAGGACGCCCAGGACGGGACCGCGTTGACGCTGACGCTGAGCTGGCCGTCCGGAGTGCTGGACGAGGACGAGGCGGAGCGCCTGGGCCGTGCCTGGCTGGAGATGCTGGCCGGACTCGCCGCCCACACCGAGGAGCCCGGCACCGGCGGGCATTCCCCGTCCGACTTCCCCCTCCTCACCCTCGACCAGGACAGCGTGACGGAGCTGGAAACGGCGGCGCCCGGACTGGCGGACGTCTGGCCGCTCTCCCCACTGCAAGAGGGGCTGCTCTTCCACGCTTCCTATGACGAGGACGGCCTGGACGTCTATCAGGGGCAGCGTGCCCTGGCCCTGGACGGGCCGCTGGACAAGGGTCGGATGCGGGCTGCCTGGGAGGCGGTACAGCGGCGGCATCCGGCGCTTCGGGCGAGTTTCCACCGGGTCGCGTCGGGCGAGGCGGTGCAGGTCGTCCGGCAGGAGGTGCCGCTGCGGTGGCGGGAGGCGGACGTCAGCGGGCTTCCGGTCGATGAGGCGGAGGCCGAGGCGGAACGGCTGGCCGCGGAGGACCTGGCGGAGCGGCTCGACCTGTCCGACGCGCCGTTGCTGCGGCTGCTGCTGATCCGCCTGCCGGACGGTCCCGAGAACTCCGGCGCCAGGCACCGCCTGGTGCTGACCAGTCACCACCTCGTGATGGACGGCTGGTCACTTCCAGTGTTGACCGGCGATGTGATGGCGGCGTACGAGGCGGGCGACGGCCGGGCCCTTCCGGCGCCTGCCTCCTACCGGGAGTACCTGGCCTGGCTGGCGCGACAGGACGAGGACGCCGCGTTCGCCGCCTGGCGCGCCGAGTTGGCGGGCGTGGACGAGCCGACCGAGGTGGCGCCCGCGTTGTCGGCCAGGACGCCCGTGGCGCAGGAACGGGTGCGCTTCGAGCTGACCGAGGACCTCTCCCGGGGGCTGACGGAACTGGCCCGCGGGCACGGGCTGACGGTGAACACCGTGTTGCAGGGTGCCTGGGCGCTGTTGCTGGCGCGGCTGACCGGTCGTACGGACGTGGTGTTCGGCACCACGGTCTCCGGGCGGCCCCCGGAATTGCCGGGCGTCGAATCGGCCATCGGGCTCTTCATCAACACGCTCCCGGTGCGGGTACGCCTGACGGGGGGCCAGCCGGTCGGCGAGCTGTTCGCCGCCGTACAGGAACGACGGACGGAGCTGCTGGAGCACCAGCACGTCGGGTTGTCGCAGATCCGCCAGCAGGCAGGGCCGGGGGCGGCTTTCGACACGGCCGTGGTGTACGAGAACTACCCGCACCGGGCCGAGGAGCCCGCCGGGCCGGGGGCCTTGGCGATGCGTCCCGACGGCGTGCCGGAGGACCGCGCGCACTACCCGCTGGCCTGGGTCGTGGCTGCTGGGGACCGGTACCGAGGCGACCTGCTCTACCGTCCCGACCTCTTCGGGCGCGCCGGGGCGGAGGACATGTTGGCCTCGCTCGTTGGCATCCTGGAGCAGGCGGTCGCCGATCCCGCCACACCCGTGGGCCGGATCGGCACGCCGGCCGGCCCTGGCCACGGTATGGGGGCGGGGGAGCGGGGCCGTACGGCGGATCCCGGCACCGCCGAGCGGGACCGTACGACGGATCCCGTTACAGCCGAGCCGCTGCCGGTGCTGTTCGCCCGGCAGGCCGCCGCCTCGCCGGACGCGACGGCGGTCGTCAGCGAGGACACCACCGTGACCTACGGCGAGCTGGCATCGCGTGTCGCGCGGCTGGCCCGGTACCTGATCGGCGCCGGCGTGGGGCCCGAACGCCGGGTCGCGGTGCTGGTGGCCAGGTCGGTGGCGTCGGTGGAAGCGGAACTGGCCGTTTCGGCGGCGGGCGGCGCTTTCGTGCCCGTCGATCCGCGGCTTCCCGCCCGGCGGGTGGCGTTCCTCTTCCGGGACACGGAACCGGTGGCGGTGCTGTGCACCCTCGCCACCCGGCCTGCGGTCCCGGAGGACTACGGCGGCCGGATCGTCGTCCTCGACGACCCCGCGGTGGCCGCGGACGTGGCGCGCTGTACCGACGGGCCGGTGGCCGACGCCGAACGGCTGGCTCCCCTGCGCGCCGCCCATACCGCGTACGTCATCCACACCTCCGGTTCCACCGGGACGCCCAAGGGCGTCGCGGTGACGCACACGGGGCTGGGCGACCTGGCGCGTGCGCAGGCCGAACGGTTCGCCGTGGAGGCCGGATCGCGGGTGCTGCACCTGGCGTCGACGAGCTTCGACGCGTCGGTCTCCGAACTGTGCGTGACCTTGCTGTCGGGCGCCGCCCTGCTGGTGCCCGGCGCGGACCGGCTGCCGCCGCACGCCCCACTGGCCGAGGTGGTACGCGACTGGGGCGTCACGCACGCCACGGTGCCGCCGAGCGTGCTGGCGGCGGAGGAACCGGCGTACGGGCCGCGGACGCTGGTGGTTGCGGGCGAGGCGTGCCCGGCGCCCCTGGCGGACCGGTGGGCGCCCGGACGGCGCATGATCAACGCGTACGGGCCGACCGAGGCGACGGTGTGCGCGACGATGAGCGCGCCGCTCACGCCCGGCGCGGTCACCGTTCCCATCGGCCGGCCGGTGCCCCACGCGCGCGCCTTCGTCCTGGACCCGTTCCTGCACCCCCTGCCGCCGGGTGTGACCGGGGAACTCTACGTAGCCGGCACGGGGTTGGCCCGCGGCTATCCGGGCCGCCCCGCCCTGACCGCGGCCCGCTTCGTGGCCTGCCCGTCCGCCCCCGGAGAGCGGATGTACCGCACCGGCGACCTGGCGCGGTGGACGGACCGGGGGGAGCTGGTCTTCGCCGGCCGGGCCGACGAACAGGTCAAGGTCCGGGGGTACCGCGTCGAGACGGGCGAGGTCGAAGCCGTCCTCGCCGGGCACCCGGCCGTCGGCCGGGCGGTCGTGGTGGCCAGGGAAGAGCCCTCCGGCGGCAGCCGACTGGTCGGCTACGTCGTCCCGGCGGTCGGAGGCGCCGAGCAGGGTTCCGACGCGCTGCCGGGGGCGCTGCGCGCGTACGTGGCCGAGCGGCTTCCGGAGTACCTGGTCCCCTCGGTGATCGTGCCGCTGGAGCGGCTGCCGCTCACCCCGAGCGGCAAGACCGACCGCAAGGCGCTGCCGGCCCCCGGCCACGTCGCGGGTACCGGGCGCAAGCCCCGGACGCCCGCTGAGGAGTCCCTGTGCGCCCTGTTCGCCGAGGTGCTCGGCATCCCGGAAGTGGGGGCCGACACCGACTTCTTCGAGGCGGGCGGCGACTCCGTCATGGCGATGCAACTGGCCGCACGGGCCCGGCGTACCGGCATCGAGATGACGCCGCATCAGGTCTTCGTGGAGGCGACCCCGGAACGCCTGGCGCGGGCCTTGGCGGCGGCACCCGGCGGGCAGCCGGACCGGGCCGAGGAGGAGGCGGCCGTGGGCGAGGTCGCGTGGACGGCTGCGATGTGGGCGGCGGCCGGACACGTCCCGGACGGCGACCGTGCGCAATGGGTGGCTGCCGAGACGCCCGCGGGGCTGGGCCTGGACACCCTGCGCGCCGCGCTCGATGCCGTACGGGAAACCCACGGCATGCTGCGGTCGGTGCTGGTGCCGGGGGAGACCGGTGCGGTGTTGTCGGTGCCGGAGACCGGACCGGCGGGCGATGGCGGCCTTCCGGACCGCCTCGACGCGACACGCATACCGGATGCGGAGCTGGACGGGTTCGCGGAGCGGACCGCACACGAGGAAGGGAGGCGCCTCGACCCCGTCGCGGGGCCGGTCTTCCGGGCTGTGTGGGCCGACACCGGCCCCCTGCGGCCGGGCCGCCTGGTGCTGGTCGCACATCCCCTGGTCGTGGATGCCGTCTCCTGGCGCATCGTCGTCGCCGACCTCGCGGCGGCCTGTGCCGCCGCGGCGGCCGGACGGAAACCGGAACTCCCGCCGGTCCCGGTCCCGTTCCGGCGGTGGGCGGCCGCTTCGGCCACCCGCGACGCCCCGCACCCCAAGACCGGCCCTCTCCCGGAGCCCCGGAAGAACGCCCCGGCGGCCCTGCGCCACCTGACGTGGACGGTGCCGCGGGAGACCGCGGACACCCTGGTGCGCCGGACGCCGGGCGTCTTCCACTGCGAACCCCGTGACGTGCTGCTGGCGGCCCTGGCGGGCGCGATCGCCCACCTTTCGCCGATGGCGGATCACGGTGCCTGCGTCGTGCTGGAGACGGAGGTCTCCGGACGACCGCCTGCGGGCACGGACGGCATGGACGTGTCCCGTACGGTGGGCCGGTTCGCCCTCACGCGTCCTGTACGGCTCGACCTGTCCGAGGTGGGCGATCCCACCGGCGTACCGGAGGGCGGCCCGGCGGCCGGCGCGTTGCTGAAGACGGTCAAGGAGCAGGTGCGGACGGCGCTCGGCGAGGACCCGCCGCCACCGCCCGGTCCCGCCGCGGTCCGCTTCGCCTATCGGCACGACGCCCTACCCGGCGCCTGGCGGCTGACCGGCGAGGCTGCGCCCGGCGGCAGCCGGACCGTCCCGGCGGCGACCGCCGTCGTACGGGACACCCCGGACGGACCGCACCTGACCCTCACGCTCCGCCGGCCCGCCTCCGCGCAGGCGGAGAGCGCCGCGCGGGACCTCGGACGCGCCTGGCTGACCATGCTGAGCGGCCTGGCGGCCCACACGGCGGCCCCCTCGGCGGGCGGCCACACCCCTTCGGACTTCTCCCTCATCGGTCTCGCGCAGAGCCAGATCGATGAGCTCGAAGCCGGATTCCACGACGAAGAGCGGCCGACGCGGCGGCGTGACCGGTGACGCGGCACGAGTGGCGACGGAACACGAATGGTGACGAGGAGAATGCGATGACCCGATCCATGGTCGAGGACGTGTGGCCGCTGTCCCCCTTGCAGGAGGGCCTGCTCTTCCACGCGACCTTCGACGACGAAGGGCCGGACGTGTACACCGTGCAGTCCGCGTTCGCCGTCCACGGCCCCCTGGACGCGGACCGGTTACGGGCCTCGTGGGAGGTCCTGCTGGCCCGGCACGCCGCGCTGCGCGCGTGCTTCCGCCGGGTGAGCGGGGCGCGGACGGTGCAGGTCGTCGCGCGGGACGTAACGCTGCCGTGGCGGGAAGCGGACGTGTCGGCGCTGGACGCGGAGGCGGCGTCGGCCAGGGCCGGGCTCCTGGCGGAGGAGGAGCGGACGCGGCGCTTCGACCTGTCGGAGGCGCCGCTGCTGCGGCTGATGCTGATCCGGCTGGGCCCGGACCGGCACCGGATGGTCTTCACCGGCCACCACATCCTCATGGACGGCTGGTCGGTGCCGGTGCTGCTCTCTGAACTCGCCCAGGTGTACGCGGCGGGGGCGGACGGCTCCGCGCTGCCGCGCACGGCGTCGTATCGGGATTACCTGGACTGGCTGGCCCGGCAGGACAAGGAGGCGGCGCGGGAGGCGTGGCGGAAGGAGCTGGCCGGACTCGACGAGCCGACGCTGGTGGTGCCGGCCGTACCGGACCGGGAGCCCGCGATCCCCGGGGACGTGCTGCTCGAAGTCCCGGAGGAAGCCACCCGCCGCCTCACGGAGCTGGCCCGGCGCAACCGCCTGACGGTCAACACGGTGGTGCAGGGCGCGTGGGCGCTGGTGCTGGCCCGGCTGGCGGGACGCACGGACGTCGTCTTCGGCGCCACCGTCTCCGGCCGGCCCGCCGAACTGCCGGACGTGGAGCGCATGGTGGGGCTCCTGATCAACACGCTGCCCGTGCGCGTGCGGCTGGACGGCACGCAACCGGTCCTGGAGATGCTCAAAGACCTCCAGAGGCGGCAGACGGCCCTCCTCCCCCACCAGCACCTCGGGCTGCCGGAGGTCCAGGCGCTCGGCGGCCCCGGCTCGCTCTTCGACACGCTCATGGTCTACGAGAACGCGCCCCACGCCCCCGCGCAACCGCCCGGGCCGGGCGCCCTGCACCTGCAACCCGACGGTCTGTCCCGCAACGGGGCGCACTATCCCTTCACCCTCGGCGTGTTTCCCGGGGCCCGCATGAGCATGCGGCTGTCCTTCCGGCCCGACCTGATCAGCCGTCAGGAGGCCCGGCGCATCGGGGAGCGGGTGGTCCGGGTGCTGGAGCAGGTGACCGCGGACCCGGCGGCGCCCGTCGGCCGGATCACCGTACTGGACGCCGGGGAGCGCCGGGCGGCGGTGCGGGAGGCGCACGGAGCGGCGGCGCACGCGCCCCGGCCCCCGGTAGCGGAACAGGTGGCGGCCCAGGCCGCCCGCAACCCCGGCGCGGTGGCCGTGACCGACGACCGGGGCGAGCTGACGTACGAGCGGTTGTGGGAGCGGTCGGGCCGGCTGGCTGCCTACCTCGAAGAGTCGGGGATCGGACGCGGCGACCGGGTGGCCGTGGTGCTGGAACGCTCGGCGGAACTGCTGATGACCTTGCTGGCGGTGTGGCGCGCGGGAGCCGCGTACGTGCCGTTGGACGCCGGCTACCCGCCGGAGCGGATGGCGCTCATGCTGGCCGACTGCGCACCGGCCGCGGTGGTGTGCACGTCGGCGACCGGCACCGTACTGCCGGCGGACGCGGCGGCGCGGACCGTGGCGCTGGACGACCCGCGGGTGTCCGAGGCAGTGGCCGCTTCCCCCGCGGACCGCCGCCCCGCCCCCGTGGGAGCGGACGACCTCGCCTACGTCATGTACACCTCGGGATCGACGGGCACACCCAAGGGCGTGGCCGTGCCGCACGGCGGCGTGGCCGCTCTGGTGGGGGAGCGCGGCTGG
Source organism: Streptomyces sp. NPDC017529 (assembly GCF_044329785.1). Taxonomy (NCBI): domain Bacteria; kingdom Bacillati; phylum Actinomycetota; class Actinomycetes; order Kitasatosporales; family Streptomycetaceae; genus Streptomyces; species Streptomyces sp. NPDC017529. The sequence goes on along the minus strand of NZ_JBIRJY010000021.1, from coordinate 90,212 downwards.
TCCCTCGGTGCGCACGACGCGGTCCTGATGCACGCCCCGCACGCCTTCGACGCCTCGCTGTTCGAGGTGTGGGCGCCGCTGGCGGCGGGCGCCCGCGTCGTGGTGGCGCCGCCCGGCGTGGTGGGCACCGAGGAGATCCGCGCGGCGGTGGCCCGAGGGGTCACGGCCCTGCACCTGACCGCCGGCGCGTTCCGCGTGGTGGCGGAGCAGGCACCGGAGTGTTTCTCCGGCCTGCGGGAGGTACTGACCGGCGGCGACGTGGTGCCGCCCGCCGCCGTGGCACGCGTACGGCAGGCGTGCCCGGACACCGCGGTCCGCCACCTGTACGGGCCGACCGAGACCACCCTGTGCGCCACCTGGCACCTGCTCCCGCCAGGCGCCGAGGCGGGCCCCGAACTGCCGCTCGGCCGCCCACTGGACGACCGGGGCGCCCACGTCCTGGACGCCTTCCTCCAGCCGGTCCCGCCGGGCACCGCCGGAGAGCTCTACCTCTCCGGCACCGGCCTGGCACACGGCTACCTGGGGCGCACCGGCCCCACGGCGGAGCGCTTCGTGGCCTGCCCGTACGCGCCGGGCCGGCGGATGTACCGCACCGGGGACCTGGTGCGCCGTACGAGCGAGGGCCGGCTGCTGTTCGCCGGGCGTGCCGACGACCAGGTCAAGATCCGCGGGTTCCGCGTGGAACCGGGCGAGGTGGAAGCGGCCCTGGCCGCCCACCCGTCCGTGGCCCAGGCCGTGGTGACCGCCCGCGCGGACCGCTTCGGCGAGCGCCGCCTGGTCGGCTACGTCGTACCCGACGGGCCGGAAATCGACCCGGAGGGGGTACGCGGCCACGCCGCCACGGTCCTGCCCGCCCCCATGGTGCCGGTGGCGGTGCTGGTGATGGCGGAACTGCCCCTGACACCCAACGGCAAGGTGGACCGCGCGGCCCTGCCCGACGCCGACCTCACCGAACGGGTCTCCGCGACGGCCCCGGCCAACGAGACGGAGCAGACGCTGTGCGCCCTGTTCGCCGAGGTGCTCGGCCTTGAGCGGGTGGGCGCCGACGACGACTTCTTCCGGCTGGGCGGAACCTCCGGGCTGGCGATGCGCCTCCTCGGGCGCATCCGTGAGGAGTTCGACGCCGAACTGACCCTGCGGCAGCTCTTCGGCGCCTCCTCACCGGTCGGTATGGCCCGGACCCTGGCGGCCAAGGCCCGCCCTGCGCTGGTACCGGCCGTCTACGGCGACGAGGCGCCCGCCACCGCCGCCCAGCTGCGGACGTGGCTGATGACGCGGCTGGACGACGACGGTGCCGGCCACCAGGTGTCGGTGGCCCTCCGGCTGCACGGCAGGCTGGACCGGGAGGCGCTGGGCAGCGCGTTGGAGGACGTCGCGGAGCGGCACCAGATCCTGCGGACCACCTTCTCGGGCGTGCGGGGCGACCTGCGCCAGCACATCCGGGACGTGGCGGCGGTCCGCCCCGGCCCGGTGGTCAGGACGGCCACGGAGGCCCGGCTGCCGGAGCTGCTGGCCGCCGGCACCGCGCACGATTTCGACCTCACCAGGGAAGCGCCCTGGGCCCAGTACCTCTTCGCCCTCTCCGGCACCGAGCACGTACTGCTGCTCGTGGTGCACAGGATCGCCGCCGACGAAGCGTCACTGAACCTGCTCGTACGGGACCTGGCGGCGGCCTACGGCGCACGGCGCAAGGGCCGGGCACCCGACCGCGCCCCGCTGCACCACCAGTTCGCCGAATACGCCCTGTGGGAGCGGACGCTGCTCCAGGGCACCCCGGAAGCAGGCAGCTTCGTCGGCGACCAACTGGCGTACTGGAAGGAGGCCCTGGCCGGCGTCGACCGGCCGCTGGAACTTCCCGCCGACCGTCCGCGGCCCGCCCTGCCGTCCCGGCACGGCGCCCGGGTGCCGCTGCGCGTCGACGCGGACCTGCACGGCAGTCTGGCGTCGCTGGCCGAGCGGTACGAGGCCACCGTCCCGCTGGTGGTGCACGCCGCGCTCACGGCGCTGCTCTCCCGGCTCGGCGCGGGCACCGACGTACCCGTCGGCTCCTGGCTGCCGCGCCGGACCGAAGAAGGACTGGACGGGCTGGTGGGCCCGTTCGCCGGGCCGCTGGTCCTGCGCACGGACACCTCCGGCGACCCCGGTTTCCCGGAACTGCTCGGCCGGGTACAGCGGACCGACAAACAGGCCCGGCGGCACCAGGACGTCCCGTTCGAACGGATGATGGACGAACTCGCGCTGACGCCCTCCGCCGCGTACCACCCCGTCTTCCAGGTCGGCCTGGACATCGTCGACGACCCCCTCGAAGCGTGGGAGGAGTGGAGCCTCCCCGGACTGCGCACCACCCGCCTGGACACGGGACGGGTGACCACCGACCTGGACCTGTTCCTCGGTCTCACCGGGCGCCGTCGCGCCGACGGCAGCCCCGGCGGCTTCGAAGGACACCTGTGCTACGCCACCGACCTGTTCGACGAAACCACCGCCACCGCGCTCGGCGACCGGCTGCTGCGCGTCCTGGGGCAGGTGACGGCCGACCCGGAGCTGCGCCTGAGCCGGATCGACGTACTGCTGGGCCCGGACGAGGCGCGGCGGCTGGTGGGCCGTGGCAGTGCGGCCGCGGCACAGGACCCGCCCGGCACCGTCGTCGGGCGGGTGGCCGCGCGGGCGGCCCGCACGCCCGGTGCCGTCGCCGTCACCGGCCGGGACGGCACCCTCACCTACGCCCGGCTCACCGCGGCGGCAGGCCGGCTGACCCGCCGTCTGACCAGGCACGGGGTGGGGCCGGGCGACGTGGTCGTGGTGGCCCGTTTCCCGGCGGCCGGTCTGCTGGCCGCCCTGCTCGGCGTGCTCGGGACCGGCGCCGCCTGCCACATCAAGGACGCCGACCGTCCGCGGCCGGAGATACGCGCCCTGGTGCGGCGGACCCGCCCGGCGGCCCTGCTCCGCCCGGCTGGTACGGCCCGGCTGCTGCCCGCCGACAGCACGGTGGCCGAGCTGGTGCTCGATGACCCGGCGGCAGGCGAAGACCTTGCCGGGCACGCGGCACCGAACCACACCGCCGGCCGTACACCGCTGCCCGCACACCCGGCCCTGGTGCTCGACACCACGGCGCCGTCCGGCGCTCCGACGGGCGTGGTCGTCGACCACCGCGCCCTGGTCGGCCAGGTAAGCCACTACCGGCACACCATCCCCGCGCTCGGCGGTACGACGCTGCCGGACACCCGCGCGCCGTTCGCGGCACTGGTGGCACCGCTGCTCGCGGCCCTCTGCGCGGGCGGGACCATCCGGCTCACGGCACCGGACGAAGGCGGGCCGGCAGCCGGCGACGGCGGCACGCCGCTGGCCGTCACCACCGGGGAACTGCTGCCGACGTTCACCGCCCTCGCCGACGCGCGGTTCGCCGGCACCCTGCTGGTGCCGGACGGCGGGCCCTCGGCGGGCGCGGACGTCCGCACGTGGCGCGAACAGCACCCGCACGCCACGCTCCTGAGCGGCTACGGCGCGGCGGGCACCGCGGGCCCGTGGCTGGAGAGCCGGACCGGCCCCGGGGCGGCCGTGCCGCGTGAACTCCCCTCCGGCACACCGGTGCCCGGCACCCGCGCCTTCGTCCTCGACTCGCTCCTGCGGCCGGTTCCGCCCGGCGTCACCGGTGATGTGTACGTGGCGGGGGCCGCCCTGGCGCAGAGCTGTCACGCGGCCCCCGGGCCGACCGGCGAACGGTTCGTCGCCTGCCCCTTCGGCGCCCCTGGCGAGCGCATGCTGCGTACCGGCGACCGGGCGAAACGCACCGCCGCGGGAGAGTTCACCGTCCGGGACGGACGCCAGGAAGCCCCGGAGGGGAAGACTCCGGCCGCCCGTGACCACGACGACCTGGGCGTGCTCCTGCCGTTGCGTGCGGCGGGCAGCCGGCCCCCGCTGTTCTGCGTCCACCCCACCTCCGGGTTGAGCTGGGGCTACCTGGGCCTGCTGCGGCACGTACCGCAGGACCGGCCTGTCTACGGGGTGCAGGCGCGGGGTCTGGCAGGTACGGAGCCGATGCCGCGGAGCATCGGCGAGATGGCGGCCGACTACGTCGACCAGATCCGCACCGTGCAGCCCGCCGGCCCGTACCACCTCCTCGGCTGGTCCTTCGGAGGGACGGTCGCCCAGGCGATGGCCGCACGGCTGGCGGACGCGGGCGAGGACGTCGCGCTCCTGGCCGTGCTCGACGCCTACCCCAGTGACGCCGTCGCCATCAGCACCGGGCCGACGTCCGGGGACGATTTGCCCAACCTGAACAACGATCCCGGGGAGGCGCGGGTGCAGTGGGAGCTGGACGCGCTGATCGAGGAAGGTTTCCTGACCGGCGGCGGCGCGGTCACCGACGAACAGCTCCGCGCGACCGTCGGTGACCTGGTGGTCCGGCTGGCCCGCTACACGGCGGACCACACCCCGCCCCGCTACCGGGGCGACCTGCTGCTGTTCATCGCCGCCGAGGAAGAGCGGGCGGAACGGCCGGGGCCGGACGCCGCGGCGAGCTGGCAGCCCTACGTCCAGGGGAGCGTCGAAGCCTACGAAGTCCCCGCCCGGCACCACGAATTGCTGCAAGGCGCCCCCTTGGCGTACATCGGGCGCGTGCTCGCCGAAAAGCTCCGGGAGGACGCCGGCACGCCGGGCACGCCGCCGAAGGAGAACGCGAAGAAGAAAGGAACAGGCCGATGACCCGACCCCAGGAACTGCCCCCGCACTCGCGCCGCGACCGCTTCGACCCGGACCCCGAACTGGTCCGGATGGCGCGGGAGACGCCCCTGGTGAAAACGGACGTCGCCCCCGGGCCGTCCCACCGCCTCCTGTGGCTCGCCACCGGCCGCCCCGAGGTCCGGGCGGTGCTCAGCGACGCGGAACGGTTCAGCACCATGCCGCCGGCCGACAGCGCCGAGGACACCCGGAAGCTGGCCCTGCCGGGCAACCTGCTGCAGCACGACCCGCCCACCCACACCCGCCTGCGGAAACTGCTGACGCCCGAGTTCACGATGCAGCGGATCCGCAGGCTGGAGCCCCGTGTGGAAGAGGTCGTGGCGGACTGCCTGGACACCATGGAGAGCACCGGCCCGCCGGTCGACCTCATGCGGCACTTCAGCTGGCCCATCGCCGGGCTGATCAGCTGCGAACTGCTCGGCGTGCCCCGGGACGACCAGACGGAACTGGCGCACTACCTGGGCATCGCCCAGGACGAAGGCCGCCCCGCCGACCAGCAGTTGCACGCGGGCAAGGCGTACGGGGACTACATGACCAAGCTGGCCGCACAGCGCCGGCGCCGCCCCGGCGACGACCTGCTCGGCGTGCTCGTACGCGAACACGGCACGGAGGTCACCGACGACGAACTGGCGGGCCTCGGCAAGTCCCTCGCGGCGGACGGCTTCGGGCAGGGCGCCTCCATGCTGGGGCTGGGCGTCGCGGCGCTGCTGGACCACCCGGACCAACTGGCCCTGCTCCGGGACCGGCCGGAGCTGATCGAGCGGGCCGTGGAAGAACTGCTGCGCTACGTCACCGTCATCCAGACCGCCTCACCCCGCACCGCCCTGGAAGAAGTGACCGTCGGCGACCAGGTGATCGGGGCCGGCGAGACCGTCGTCTGCTCCCTGCTCGCGGCCAACCGGGTGCCCGGCACCGGGGACGAGCCGGACCGGCTCGACATCACCCGCGAACCCGGACCGCACCTGGCCTTCGGGCACGGCATCCACCGGTGCCTCGGCGCCCAGCTGATCACCCTGGAGCTGAGCGTCGCCTATCCGGCACTGCTGCGGCGCTTCCCCGCGCTGCGGCCGGCCGTCCCACCGGAGGAGATCCGCTTCCGGGCCTCCCAGTCGCCGCAGTACGGGCTGGTGTCCCTGCCCGTCACCTGGTGAGAACCCGAGGAGCCGACATGCCGGAAGAGACACCGCACACCTTCGCCCACGCGCGCAGGGCCGGCACCGGCCCCGGGGGCCTCGTGCGTGAACTCCACGAGCAGGGGCCCGTCAACAGGATCGTCCCCGGAGCCGGCGCGGATGCCGACGGGGCGCCCGTCTGGCTGGTCACCGGGCACCGCGAAGTGCGCCGGGTACTGGGCGACCACACGCGGTTCGGCATCCAGGGCCGCTTCAGCCCGCGACCCCTGGACGGCGTGAGCGACCGCGCCAGGCCGCGCGAAGTCGTCGGCCACCTCATGGCCTACGACCCGCCGGAACACACCCGCCTGCGCGGGATGCTGACGTCCGCGTTCACGGCCCGGCGGCTGCGGCGGCTCCAGCCGGCGATCGAGACGGCCGTCGAAGGCTGCCTGGACGACATGGAGGACGGCGGGCCGCCGGCCGACCTGATGGAGCTGTTCGCCTGGCCCGTGTCGGGAGCGGCACTGTGCGAACTGATCGGTGTACCCCGCGACGACCGGCACGACGTCCTGCGCTGGATCCGGTGGCAACTGGACGAAGAGCGCACGCCCCAGCAGCGGGCCGTCGCCAGGGACGCCTGCACCAGCTACCTCGGCGCGCTGGTCGGTCGCCGGCGCGCAGCACCCGACGAAGGGTTCATCGGGTCCCTCGTACGCGAGCACGGCGACGAGTTCACCGACGAGGAACTGCGGGGCATCTGCGCCCACTTGTTCGCCGCCGGCCTCGACAACGCCGCGGGCATGATCGGCCTCGGGGTCCTGGCCCTGCTGGAACACCCGGAGCAGCTCGCCGCGGTGCGCCAGGACGCCTCGGCGGCCGACCGGGTGACCGACGAGCTGCTCCGCTACCTGTCAGTGGTGCACGCCGCCACCCCACGGATCGCGACCGAGGACGTGACCCTGGGAGACCGGCTGGTCAGAGCGGGGGACCGGGTGATCTGCTCGATACCGATGGCCAACCGGGACCCGGCCCTCGCCCCGGACGCCGACCGCCTCGACGCCATCCGCGACCCCGTGCCCCATGTCGCCTTCGGCCACGGCGTCCACCACTGCATCGGCGCCGCCCTGGCCAGACTGGAACTGCGCACCGCCTACCTCGCACTGCTGCGCCGCTTCCCCGGACTGCGGCTGGCCGTGCCCGCGGCACACGTGAAGTACCGGGCCGACGCGATCGCCTACGGTGTGGAAGGGCTGCCCGTCGCCTGGTGACGCAAAGGGGAACCCGGTTCAACCACCGTTAGACTGGCGACCGATGCCGGAAACCCGCCAACCTCCCCCCTTACCCCCGACGCTTCCGGTGACGACAGCTGCTGGCGGAGGTTGGCTCCCGCACGGACACCACGTCGACCCCCACTCCCACCCCCTGGGCCAACTGGTGTACGCGGCTGCCGGAGCCCTGGCCACCACGACCGAACGCGGGACCTGGATCGCCCCGGCCAACCGGGTGACGTGGACGCCGCCCGGGTTCGCCCACTCCCACCGCTTCTACGGCAGGACCAACGTCCGTCTCGTCGCCGTCCCGGTCGACTTGTGCGGCGAACTCGCGGCACACCCCAGCGTGTACGCGGTCAGCCCGCTCCTGCGAGAAGCCCTCCTGGCGCTGACGGACCGGCGGACCTTCCGCCCCGGCGCCCGCGAACGGCTGCTCGCGGTGGTGATCGACGAACTCGCCGAGCCCCCCGAGCAGTCCCTGCACCTGCCCGAACCCCGCGACGGCAGGCTGCGTGCCGTCACCGACCTCCTGCACGCCGACCCGGGCCGGAGCGCGACCCTGGCCCAGCTGGGACGGACCGCGGGAGCGAGCGGGCGCACGCTGAGCCGCCTGTTCCACACCGAACTCGGCATGAGCTTCCACCGCTGGCGCACCATCCTGCGCGTCCACCATGCCTTGGTCCATCTCACCGGCGGCCGCTCCGTCACCGAGACCGCGATGGACTGCGGGTGGTCCAACCCCTCCAGCTTCATCGACGCGTTCACCGAGCTGGTCGGCCAGACCCCGGGCCGCTACCAAGCAGGTCTGCGCGAGGACCTGGGGTAGCCGTACGGACCCCGCGCCACCGAGTTGGCGGGTTTTCAGTATCCGGTGTCCCTTCACCGGTTGGGGCGGTAGCTGCCGGAGCCCACAGTGGCATACATGAGCGAGACAAGTGAGAAAACCGCCGTCGTCATCGTCGGGGCCGGAGTAGCCGGACTGGTGCTCGGCAACTTCCTGCTGCGCAACGGCATCGAGTGCGTCATTCTCGAAAAGCACACCAGGGAATACGTCGAGCAGCGGCAACGGGCCGGGTCCATCGACAGCCGCGGGGTGCGCATGTTCCGCGAGTGGGGGCTCGAAGGGGTGCTGGAGGGCGACCCCATTCCGGAGGCCGGGAACGGCTACTGGATCGACGGAGAAGAACTCCCGCTGGCGTACGACAAGGACATCAGCCGCGACACCCTTTTCTGCCCTCAGCAGGTCCTCGTCCGTAACCTCACGGAGGTTTTCCTGCGCGGCGGCGGCGACCTTCGCTTCGAGGCCGCCGACGTTTCCCCGGAAGGCCTCGACGGCGAGCTTCCCCGCGTACGCTACCGGGACACCACCGACACGGCACGGGTCGTCACCTGCGACTTCATCGCCGGCTGCGACGGCTACCGCGGCGTCAGCCGGGAGTCCGTCCCCGCCGGCGCCCTCACGCGGCACTCCCACGAGTACGGGTATTCCTGGCTCAGCGTCCTGGCCGAGGTGCCGGCGCATCCCCTGGGCATCGCCATACACTCCCGCGGCCTCGCCGGAATGCTCCCTCGCGGCGCGCACACCAGCCGTCTCTACCTCCAGTGCCCGGCCCACGACACCCCCTCGAATTGGCCGGACGAGCGCATCTGGAAGGAAATGGAAGCCCGTTTCGTCGCCCCCGTGGCGACCGGCCGAATCATCGACAAGCGGATCGTGCCTCTTCGGTGCGTGGTGTACAGCCCCATGCGTTATGGCAGGCTGTACCTGCTCGGGGACGCGGCACACATCGTCCCTCCGATGAGCGCGAAGGGACTCAACCTCGCCCTCCACGACGCCGAAATCCTCGCCCGTGCGATCATCCACCGGCACCGGGAAGGCGACGTGAGTCTGCTCGACGGCTACTCGGACACCTGCCTGCGTCACCTCTGGAACTACCAGGCATTCGCGGCATGGATCACCGAGTTGATGCACAACGCCGGCGACGCCTCGTACGAAGGGGAGTTCCGCAAGCAGATCGCCCGCGCGGAGCTGGCGCGCCAAGTCGCGTCCCCCACGGCCAACAAGCTGTTCAGCGAGCTTCTCGCCGGGGTCAATTAGGGGGCAGCCGCCGGCTCACGCCAGGAGGGTGCGCCAGCGGTCGGCCGAGTCCGTCATGTCCACGACGACCCGCTCCAGGAACGTCCCCGCCTTGGCCAGCCGCCGCCCCGCGGGACTGTCGAGCCCCAGCGCCTCCGCCGCCCCCATCGCGGCCCGCGCCGACGCGAGGGTCTGCCGCGCACTGAGCACGATCGCGTGGTACCAGGCGTCGTCGTCGACCACGTAGATGTCGTGGCGCCGCCGCGGGTCGCGCTCGCGCCGGACATAGCCGTGCTGGACCAGGTAGTTCACGGCCACGGAGACGGAGGCCGGGCTGACCTCCAGCCTGCGGGTCAGCTCGGCCGCGGTGCGCCTGCCGTCCTCGGACAGCAACAGGTCGACGTGCACGCGCGCCGTCGTCCTCGGCAGCCCCGTCCTGACCGCCAACTCGATGATCCCCTCTTCCGCCGTGCCACCCGGCGCTCCGGTCGTGCGCGGGGGCGCCGGCGTACGACGCCGCGCCCGCTCGGTCGTCGCCCGGTGTGCCTGCTGGGGCCGGTAGCCGCCGGGGCCGCCGTTGCGCCCGACCTCACGGCTGATCGTCGAGGTCGGCCGGTCGAGCCGCCTGGCGATCTCGGCGTAGGAGAGCCGGTCGGCGAGTCCGGCGGCGATGCGCTGGCGCTCCTGCTGGGGCAATCGTCCTCCTGGCATGTCGACAGTATTGCCTTCGCCTCCCCTCATTGCAACGCCGCGTTGCGTTAGAGCCCAGCGTCATTGCATCAATTTACCGCCGCATACCTGGGGTTATGCCTATTGCTTGATTGACGGCACTCCGAACGCAACGTAGCTTTCGTTAAGCGCAAAAACGCGCACTATCGCGAAATGAGGATGGGCCATGGGGGAATCCCTGCACACTGTCACGACGCTGCCGACGACACGCCGGCCCGGCTGTCCCTTCGACCCGCCGGCCGAGCTGATCGACGCCCGCCGGCACGGCCCCATCAGCCGCTACACCTTCCCCGGCGGCAGGCCCGGCTGGCTGGTCACCGGATACGACCTGGTCCGCTCGGTCCTGGCCGACCCGCGGTTCAGCTCGCGCAAAGAACTCATGCGCCACCACCCGACCATCGACTACGGCGACATCGAGGTCCCTCCGGCGCCGCCCGGCGAGTTCCTCCTCATGGACGACCCGCAGCACCGGCGCTACCGCAAGCCGCTGGCGGGCAAGTTCACCGTACGGCGGATGCGACTGCTCACCGAGCGCGTCGAGCAGATCACCACCGACTGCCTGGACGCCATGGAGAAGACCGGGCCGCCGGCGGACCTGGTGACCGCGTTCGCCAAGCCGATCCCCGCCATCGTGATCTGCGAACTGCTGGGAGTACCGTACGAGGACCGGGGCTCCTTCCAACAGCAGGTCGAATCGTTCATGAGCGGGGAGGCGAGCGACGAGGAGCTGATAGCGGCCTACACCGCGACCCAGACGTACCTCGGGGAACTGGTGGCCGCCAAGCGCGCGAACCCCACCGACGACGTCCTCAGCGACCTCACCGACAGCGATCTGACCGATGAGGAACTGCGGGGGATCAGCCTGATCCTGCTGGCGGCGGGGCTGGACACCACCGCCAACATGCTCGCGCTGGGCACCTTCGCACTGTTGCGCAACCCGGCCCAACTGGCCGCGCTGCGCGCCGATCCCGCGCTCGCCGACCGGGCCGTGGAGGAGCTGCTGCGGTACCTGAGCGTCGCGAAGACGTTCATGCGGGTGGCATTGGAGGACGTGGAACTGGGCGGCCAGACCATCGAGGCCGGTACGACCGTGATCCTGTCGTACAACACCGCCAACCGCGACCCCGAGCGCTTCGCCGACCCCCACGTGCTCGACATCCGGCGGAAGAACGGCGGGCACCTGGCGTTCGGCCACGGCATCCACCAGTGCCTGGGACAGCAACTGGCCCGTGTCGAGATGCAGGTCGCGTTCACCGCACTGGTCACCCGCTTCCCCACGCTGCGCCTGGCCGTACCGGCCGAAGAGGTCGGCCTGCGCCCCGAGATAGCGGACGTCTACGGGGTCAAGAGCCTCCCGGTCACCTGGGACGCCTGACCAGGGGCCGGCGACGGGTAGGGGCGGACACCGGAAGCCCCCGGTTACCGCCCCGACTCAAGCTGCCCGGCGTTTGCGTTGATGGTGGATGGTGAGTTTGCGGCGTTCTTCCGACGCCCGCGGTCTGGCCGAAAGTCCCAGAAAAGTCCCAGAGAGGTCCCAAGGGGGTGTTGGCTACGACCACTCCGGCGGCTGGAGGGCGTGGTGCCGGAAGCAGGGCAGCCTCATACCAGCCGTCCGGCTACCGCAGGAAGTTGTGCTGCCATTTCAGCAAGGGCAATGCTCAACGCGGCTTCGGCGAGGGCCTTCGCCGACGGTGTCTTCAGTGACGTGCGGCTGGTGTCGATCCAGTTCTGGGTGAGGCTGTAGCCCTGCTCGCGGTACTCCACTGCCTGTACGAGGCATTCGAGTTAGTCGGCATCGCGGGCGGCGATCGCTTCGAGAGTTTCGCCCGGTTTTGTACCAGTCGACCGCAGGGGAAGCGCACTGTGCGTGTCCGGTACACGACTACGTCACAAGTGTGCCGAACGGGTACTGCTGGTTGCTGGTAGGGCGTCATGATCGGGGGATGGTGGGTTTAAGGGAGCGTCGATATCGGCGTGAGTGGCAGGTTGTGCGTGCGGTGTGTGCCGTGTCGATCGTTGCCAGCGTGGTCTTCGCGGTGTGGCACATCGTCAACGACGGCGAACTGGATTCCGCGGACACTACGACCCTCCTCGGCCTCCCCGTCGCTGTCATCGGGCTCGTGATCGCTGTCGTGGCGCTGCGCAAGCCGTTCGAGGGCGATGCCGCCGAGCTCGCGCGCAGCCGCGCCGGGAAACTCGCCCGGCAGGTCACGGGCAGTGAAGGCAGGGTGTGGCGGCAGCTACTCGGGGCCGACATCCAGCGCATCAATCTCACCTATGCCCTGTGCTCCGTGTCCGAGCGGGCCGCCATTGCGCCGTCAGCCGGGCGGACCTTCACCGACGGCCCCGCCGCTCTGCCCGACGTACTGGACTACTACCGCTCCACCCATCCCCATCGACTGGTCATCACCGGGGAGGCCGGGGCCGGGAAGACCGTACTGGCTCTGGAACTCATACTCGCCCTCATCGATAGCCGGGCCGATGACGACCCCGTTCCGGTACGGGTTTCCCTCGCCCAGTGGGACACCGATCAGCCCCTCGCCACCCTGCTGGCACAGCAACTTGCCGAAACCTACGGCTGGCCCTCCGCCATGGCCGCAGACCTTGTCGACCACGGCCTGGTACTTCCGGTCCTCGATGGATTGGACGAGATGGACCCGCTGCGCCCGGACGGCGCCCCGGATCCCGAAGCCCCCCGTGCCCGTGCCGCGTTGGAGGCGCTCAACGCCTACCAGAACGGCCGGGACGCCGGCCCGCTCGTCCTGACCTGCCGCACCGCACACTATGACGCTCTCGCACCAGCGAGCAGGCTGATGGATGCCGCCCGCATCACCATCGACCCCGTCAGCGCCAGCCGCGCCATCAGCTACCTTCGCGACCGGGCCCGCGACGCCTCCCGCTGGCAACCCCTCATCGAGCACCTCCGCGGCCACCCGCACAGCCCGCTGGCCGCCATCCTGTCCACGCCCTGGCGACTCTGTCTGACCGCGACCGTCTACCACCGTGACGGCGACCCCTCAGAACTCCTCGGGCACCACACCGGAGACGACCTCGACCGGCATCTCCTCGCCCGCTACCTCCCGGCCGCCACAGCCAACACCCCCAACCCCCGCCACTACAAACCCGAGGACATCCACCGCTGGCTCCACCACCTCACCGGCCACCTCGACGGCGCCGCAACGGGCACCCCCTCCACCGACATCGCACTCCACCAGCTCTGGCCCCTCGCCGGCACGCTCCGCGTTCGCGCAGTTGATCTCCTTCTCACCGCCCTCCCCATCACGCTCCCCTTCCTGCTGGTCGTGGACGCCTCCAATACGGGGGGAGCAGGCCTTACGGGCGCCGAGTACCTCACAGCCCTATTCGTTGGCATCCTGGCCTACCGCCCTACGCCCAAGCCAAGTCGCCTGAGTTCCCTGAAAACGATCCCACCCGGGTTCCTGGCCAGAATCTCGACCGGGTTCATGGCCTGGTTCCCGATCGGGTTCGCGGTCGGATCCATGTATGGGTTCGTCTACTTCGCAGACTTCACGGCCGACCTCATGGTCGGCAGCGGCGCCGGGTTCCTGGTCGGCCTCGTCGGTGGGCTCATGGGCGGGCTGGCAGGCGGGTTCAGAACCGGATACAAGACCTGGTTCACGGTCTGGTCGGGGGCCGGGGCTGCCGTCGTCGTCTACAGCTGGCTCACGGGAGATCGGGTGGATGAGCTGGGGGGCATCATGGACGGAATTGCCTGGCTCATCATCGGGGTCACGGGGGGACTCGCAGGGGGTGTCGTGCGCGGCCTCAGAGGCGAACCCACCACAGTGGCCAACCCTCGGGCCATCATCCGTGACGACATGGTCTACGGCATGGCGATTGGGCCCCTGACCGGATGCGTGGCCTGCATCATGGTCACGCTCATGTCCGTAGCCCTTGTCTGGGGCAGGTCTCACGGCGATCGCACACCCACCGCCCTCATGGTCTCTTCCCAGGACGTGGCTGTCGTCGGTCTCGTGGCCGGCATCGCGGCCGGGCTTTTGGCCGGACTTGCGAGGGCAGCGAGGCGGTACGGAGTGTTCCTGCTGTGCTCGCGAGGCAAGCTCCCTTTCCGGCTCGGCCCCTTCCTCGACTGGGCGGTCACCGCCGGCCTCCTCCGCTACAACGGTCCCGCCTACCAGTTCCGCCACCGTGAACTTCAAGACTGGCTCGCGCACCGCCCACACCCCTGACGTGTTGCGCCCGCACCCGTTCGTCCGCGCCGGCCGCTGCGGTGGACGGCGGGCAGCCAACTGGTGGGGAATCAGCCGCCCGGCGGAGAGGTCCGGGTTACGCCGGTGTCGTAGGGATGGCTGGACAGCGTCCGGTGCGCTCCGGTGGCGCGTGGCTGGGTGGGGGATGTGCCTGCACCTGCGAGCAAACGGTTGCTGCCACCAGCGGACCAGCGGACCAGCGGCAGCGGCCGGGGCGTGAGGACCAGCATGACCTCGACCGCGCGAAGGCAGAGCAGGCGGCGGCCGAGGCGGCGCAGGACGCCGCGGACGCAACCGCCCGCACGGCGGCGGAGGCCGAGACCAGGAAGACCCCCCGGCGGTTCGGCCTGCGGCGCCGGTAACACCACCGCCTGGACGCCGGCCGCGGAACCGGCCCGCGATCCGAGCCCGACGGTGATCGGAGGTGATCCATCTGATCGGTTGTCGAAGAGGGGAATCTTCCGGGTGAACGCGCACCGTTTGTGCCGGTGGCCCGGGGCGGCGTTGGGACCCTCAAGGCTGGCGTCCCGTGAAGCCCTGCTCCGCGAACCGACGCCTGCGACGCAGCCCCGACCCCTGACCCTGATCAAGGAGCCTTCGTGCATATCCGACGCCTGGCGACCACCGCCCTCGCCTCCACCGCCCTCGCCCTCACCTCCCTGGGCGCGGTGACCGTCACCGCGACCCCCGCGGCCGCCGCCCCGTGCGGCTTCTACGAGACCAGCTCCGACGCCTACTACAACCACTGCACCGCAGACGGCTCCCGCGTCGTCATCAAGGTCAGGGTCGCTCTCGGTCCCGACTACGAGCGCTGCGTCGGCCCCGGCAAGACCTGGCTGGGCTCGGCCGAGAAGGTCCAGGGCGCGCACTACACCGGCCGCACCTGCTGACGACCCACCATCGGTGAGCAGGCGGGGCCACCGGAAGGTGGCCCAAGACCGCGCACCTGGTCATCCGGACGCCCGGCCGCGGGCGCCCGGATGACCGATCCCGTTCCTGACCCACAGCACGACCCCGCCGTAGCGCCGGCGGTGTACTTGCGCACGCTGCCTCCGCCTGCGGACGACTCGTTCTGACAGCGAGGACCGCATCCGGCAGCTGGCCCACCCGGCTCTGGAGGCACGGGCGGTCATCGACGGCCCCCGCACGCTGATGGTGGTGCGTGAGCGGGCCGCCGGCCGGGCCTCGCTGCTGCGTTCGGCGGCGCTGGTGCGCGTGGATGCCGCGGTGTACGTAGGGGCGGCCGAGGAGTCACGGCGCTTCTGCTGTTGCGGCTGAGGAGTACGCTTCGTCGCCGCCGAAGCGGTCGGGTCGGGTGCGCGAGCACCCGCTGCTCGCCCGGGCCGACGGTGTGCTTTTCCCGTTGTCAGCGTGGCAGCCACTCGGGGCGGGAGCTGCCGAGCCGAGGGGTGGGCTTCGACCAGCGTGGCGCGGTTTCGCTCATCCGGATGACGGGACCGAGACTCTTGAGATCGCCGTAGACGGAGCCCTCGTCGGTTACGGCGTAGCGCTCGAACTCGGTGGCGGTCAGGCGGCCCGGGGCCTCGGTGAAGTCGTGGACCAGGCCCTGGCGTTGCAGGAGCGTCGCGGACTGGCAGAGAGAAACCTGCACGTGGTACGACCCGCCCTCGCGTGCGCGCCGGGCGAGCGCGAGCAGGGCACCGTAACCGCCCAGGAAACCGGTGAGGAAGTCGCAGAGGTACACCGGCGTCAGCTGCGGCCGGCCGCCGTTCGCCGCATCCCCCTGGACGGTGCACACTCCGGTGACAGCCTGGGCGACCTGGTCCCAGCCCGCACGCGTCGCGAAAGGGCCCCCTGCACCGAAGCAGTTGACGCTCACGTACACCACACCTGGGCGAAGCTCCGCGAGATCGCCGGGACCGAAGCCGTGGGCCTCCATGCGGTGTGGGCGATATCCCTCTACGAAGACGTCGGTGTCGGCGGCCAGCGCGCGCAGCCGGGCCGCTTCCTCCGTCTTGGTGTAATCCAGGTAGGTACTGCGCTTGCCGTGGCTGGTATCGCGGACAAAAGGCGGCACCTGTGGCAACTGCGGTGCGGTCACCATCAGCACGTCCGCCCCGTGCTCGGCCAGAGAGATGGCGGCCGTCGGGCCGGCGAGGATCCGGGTCAGGTCGAGCACCCGGACTCCGGACAGCGGCTCGGTGCCGAGAGCACCGCCGGGCAGGGGCTCGGGGGCGCTGTCGCCGATCTTGGTGATCTCCACGACCGGGCGCGACGCGAGATGGAGGCCGTGCGGGTGCGCCAGCCATTCCTCCGGCGTGCGCACCACCCCGCCGCAAGCCTCGGCGTCGGCGACGGCCTCTTCAAGATCGTCTGCCTTCCACCTGCGGACTGCGGCTCGGACGGAAGCCGGCGTGGGTTCGCAGCACAGCACCCTCAGCACCCGTCGTTCGAGATGCGCGAGGTTGAAGTGCGGCAGGAACCAGCGGTCGTCGGCGGTCTGCCAGGGCTGCGTCAGCGAGGCCATGTGCTCGACATCGGGTGACAGCGGCGCGGGCCGGTACTCGCCGTCGGCGCCACGGACGAGCGTCATGTCCTCGCCGCCGAGGGCGGTCGCGGCCGCGGCACGCACGTCGACCGTGATCCTCTGGCGGCGGCCGGTGCGCAACTCCCACAGGTCGTTGGCCGCGACCGCGCGGGCCGCCAGCGCGTCGGCCAGCGTCCCACCGATCCGGAACGGTGAGGCGAAGAGCGGATCCGACCCGGTGATCGTGACCTCGCCGACGGCCGGCCGGGGGCCGTCGCGCAACGTCATGAGTTCGTCGAACGCGCCTGCTTCCCTGGGGGTGGTGGTCCTCACTTCTTCCTCCCTTACCTGCGTTTTCAGACCTGCCGGATCGCGTCGACCACGATGCGGCCGGTGCCGTTCCCGGCGAGGAGTTCGGCTGCCGCTTGCTGGGCGTCCGTGAGCGGGACGATGCGGGTGATGGTGTCCAGGAGCGCGGGGCGGAGATGGCGCACGAGGCACTCCCAGGCCGCCTCGCGACGGCTGACGGGGGTACGGACCGAGTCGATCCCGACAAGGGAGATGCCGCGCAGAATGAACGGCAGGACATTGCCGGGGTACTCGGCGCCCGCGGCGAGCCCGCAGGTGGTGGCGACGCCAGAGTGCTGGAGCCCGGCCAGCGCGCCGGCCAGGACACTCCCTCCGGCCGCGTCGATCGCGCCTGCCCAGCGCTGCTTGCCCAGGGGCCTGCCGGGAGAGGTGAGTTCCGCCCGGTCGACGACATGGGCAGCCCCCAGTGCCGTGAGATGTTCCCTGAGCGTGTCAGGACGTCCGGTGGCGGCGATCACCTCGTAACCTGCTCCGGCGAGCAACGCGACAGCGATCGAGCCGACGCCGCCACCGGCACCGGTGACCAGTACCGGCCCGTTCTCGGCGCGCGCGCCGTGTCGTTCGAGCGCGAGGAGGCTGAGAGCCGCGGTGAACCCGGCCGTGCCGATCGCCGCAGCCTGCCGCGGGCTGAACGGGTCGGGCACTCGGACGAGGTCGTCGCCATTGACCACGGCAAGGCCGGCAAGTCCGCCGTGCAATTCCTCACCGAGCCCAGCGCCGTTCAGGGTGACCGTGTCACCTTCCCGCCAACGCGGATGCCGGGAAGCAAGCACTTCCCCGGTGACGTCGATGCCGGCAACGAGCGGGTGACGGCGAACCACGCCGGGCCGGCCTTGCAGAGCGAGAGCATCCTTGTAGTTGATGCTGGAGTAGTGCACCCGTACGCTCGTGTCGAGAGCGTCCAGCATCTCGATGTCGAGCTGTTCGAACGTCGCGCGCGGCCCGTCCGCAGTGTCCCGCACGATCCATCCGGTGAATGACGTCATGCCGCATCCTGTTCTCTCTCGGTCGGCGATCCCTTGATTTCCACGGTAGGAAGCCGCAATGCGCGAGGGAAATGCCTGTCACTGCACCGCCATGCGCGCTGGGCATAGGGGCCCATTAGGCTGCGGGTCATGGAGGTAGAGCTGCGGCATCTGCGCGCGTTCGTCACGGTCGCGGCACGGCGTACGTTCACGGCAGCAAGCCGCGAGCTGCTGATCACTCAGCCGGCGCTGTCCCGCACGGTCCAGCAGCTTGAGGAGACGGTCGGGACGCGGTTGCTGGACCGCACACCGCACGGCGTTGCACTCACCGCGACGGGCGGTGAGCTGTTCGAGCGGCTGCGCGGTGTACTGCGCGACCTCGACACGGCCCTGGCCGCCGCAGGCGGGCACGCGGGGCTGCGGATCGGCTTCCAGTGGGCATTGCCCGATCCGTGGACCAGCGACCTGCTGGCCGCGTTTGAAACCGCCACCGGCGCGAGGGCGACTCTCCTGCGGCGCGACGACATCGTCGCCGCCCTGCACTCGGGCGATGTCGACGCCGCATTGGTACGGGGCGACGTCCACGCCTCCGGCATCACCAGCATGCTGCTGTTCGAAGAGGACCGGCTGGTCGCGGTTCCCGCCGGGTCACCGCTCACGGCCGGCGCTGAGCTGAACTGGTCGGAGTTGCCCGCACACCCCCTGGTCGTCAACACCGTCAGCGGAGCGACGAGCCCGGGTGACTGGCCGCCGGAGAAGCAGCCCGCGCAGGTAGTCGAGTGCGGCAGCTACGACGAATGGCTCGCCATCATCGCCGCCGGCCGCGGCATCGGCTCCACCACGATCTCCGCCGCCCGGGCCCACACCCACGCCCGCGTCACCTACCTGCCCCTGCGGGACGCCCCGCAGGTCGCCCTCCACCTGCTGTGGCCGACCCGCCGCACGAACGACCCGCTCCTGCGGCGCTTCCGTGAACTCGCCCACTCCCTTGCGTGACACCGTCTCGGTCCGTTGCGGAAGTAGATCTTGGTCGTGGATGATCACGCTTCGTGGGACGCGGTGCTCTGCACCGGCTCGGCCGGCGGCGAATGCGCTACAGCGGCCCGACGGCTGTCCGTACGCCCGCGGTTCTGGGACGCGGCGGCCGACGCGTGGCTGGCCGATGACGCCGAGGGCCTGGACCGGGCCTGGGACGACCTGATCCCTGAACTCGGTGCGGACTACGACGCCTACAGCAACGTCTTCTCCCTCGGCTGGGCCGCCTCAAGGTCGACTTGTCGCTCCCAAGCGAGTCCCCACGGGCTCGAACCCTTCCAAGGCCCGGAAATTCCGCCTTCATACGTGTGCAGGGGTGATGACTTGTCACCCCGTTATTCGAGCAACATCTGATCAAGCCTCCGGCGCAGGAGCTGCACCGGTTCGGACGGCAGGCAGAAGGCCGCCACCGCTTCCTCCAGGTCGTCCATCGTCTCCCGCAGCCGAACGGTGACCGGCCCGGCGCGGAGAAAGCTCTCCAGCGTCTGCTCGGCCTTCGCCCAGCTCTGCAGAGCGCACTGGATGATGAACCGCATCGCCGCTGCGTCCGTGCGGGTGGTGAAGCCGCCGACAGAGACGTCACCGTACAACTGCTCGGAGCGCGACAGCTCTTCCTCCCAGCCAAGCTGGTTGGTCACACGCCATACCAGGGCCACTTCATAGCGTCTCCAGGCCTCGGTCGGACCCGGCCGTCCCGGGGTCAGCAGATCACTGAGGGCGTCGTCGTAGCGGCCCAGGAGCCGGTGGAGCCTGCCACGGTGAAGTTTCGTCCAGGTGTCGGCGGGGTCGAGCTCGACGGCGCGGTGGAGGTCGGCAAGTGCTGCCTCGTAGCGGCCCTGGAGCCGGTGTGTCTCCCCGCGGTGGACGTACGGCCAGGAGTGGTCGGGTTCCAGCTCGATGGCGCAGTCGAGATCCGTGAGTGCTTCCTCGAACCGGCCCAGGTACCGGTAAGCCTCACCGCGCATGACATACGCCCAGACGTCATGGGCGTCAAGTTCGACGGCGTGGTCGTGGTCCGCGAGAGCCTCTTCGAAGCGCCCCATTCTGGCGTACACCCGCCCTCTGGCAGAGTGTGATGAGGACCTGCCAGGCGCGAGGGCGATGACGCGGTGGCAGTCGGCGAGGGCGTCGTCGTACCGTCCCAGGTGCGCATACACCCCGCCTCGGCTGCTGAGAGGAACGATGGCACCGGGGGCGAGTTCGATCGCCCGGGTGTAGTCGGCGATGGCGTCGTCATAGCGAAGCATGACCGTGTAGGTGGTGCCGCGGAACAGGTAGGCATCGGCATGGTGGGGTTCGAGTTCGATGGCGCGGGCGAAACCGGCCAGAGCGTCGTCGTGGCAGCCTTTCCACATCTGCATCCAGGCACGGCCTACGTGCGCACGGACCAGGCAGGGCTCCAGAACCAACGCGGCGGTGTAGTCGGCCAGAGCAGGTTCCACATCGCGCACGTCACGGTGTTCGCGTCCGCGCAGGGCATACGCCAGCGCACGGTCGCCGGAGTCGAGCTTCCCGCTGGCAAGCAGGCGGCTGAGCACGGCGGCGATGCCTTCCTGCCCACTCTCCAGGGAGGCCAGCGCATCTTGACCCCACCGGCTCAATGCTGGTGCGTCGGTGTCGCAGCCCGCCCGGTACAGGGTCTGCGCCCAGCGGCGCAGGGTGACGGGGCTGTGGGCGTAGGCGTGCAGAAGTTCGCCGAGGGCGGCGGGCAGGGCGCGGTGCGGGTGTGCACACAGCCGGTGATAGGTCTCCCGCAACCGGCACTCGCGCCACCACTGCTCTTGCCACCACTGCTGCGGCGGACGGTCATCGCCTTGCTGTTCGCGCAGGCGCCGCTGGGCGCAGGTGTCGGCCAGGAGGATGTGCCGGCGCTCCCACTGTCGGGGGGATTGCGTACGTTGCAAGCGCAGCATGGCGTCGCGTACGACGTCGTGGTAGCGGCAGCGTCCGGACCGGTCAGTGACGAACGGCCGTCGGCGCAGCCAGTCGAAGACCTCCGCTCCACCCTCCTCACCGGTCAGCAGCCGGCAGGTGTCCTCGTCCAACTCCAGCGGCAGGGCGCACGCCAGTGCCGCTGCGCGCCGAGCCGGGTTGTTTTCCCAGCGCAGGAACCGTTCGACGGCGGTGCCGCTGGGGTCTCCGACGTCTTCGGCGGTGGCGGGGCGGGCCTCGGCCAGCAGATGAACCAGCACCGGCAGCCGCCCGGACAAGCGCAGGATCACCTCGATGACCTGCTCGTCACGAATGTCCCGGGTGGCCAGTAGCTGGCGTGCTTCGGCCTCGATGAAGATCTCAAGTTCCAGTTCGTGCACCAGGTCCAGGTGATCACTCCAGACGGTGGGGGAGAGGCGGCCCTGTCCGGCCGCGACGACCATCACGCCGGCGGGCAGCTCTCCGTACCGCTCCTCGATGAGGACATCCCGCAGCCATACGTCCAGGAACGTGCCGGTGTACTCGTAGGTGTCGAAGAACAGCACCACCCGACCCACCCGCTGCGCCGCCTCCCCGACGGCCTGCACGAACAGCGGCGTCAGCACCTGAAGCGGAGAGAGCACCATCTGGGCGTCGTCGCGGTTGCGGAAGCGGGCCGCGAAAGCCGCGCGGACCCGGTCGGCGCCGAGCGCCACCTGAGCGGGGTCCACCGCCCCGACGAACGGCCCCGCGCCTGGCACCATGCCCAGCCCCGCCAGCCCGACCTGCGACGCCACCAGACTCCCTGGCGAGGGCCCCGGCCCCGGCCGCTCACCGCCCCCAGCCTCCTGCGGCGCCCCGTCGCCCTGCGGGGACGCGGTAGCGGCTTCGGCCTCGTGGCGCCGCTGCCGATAGGCGGCCAGCGCCTTGTCGAACTCCTTCGCCCCGTGCCCCTGCCGCGCCAACTGGCCAATGATGGTCTCCATCGCCTCCACGGCATCGGCGATCGCATCGCCCACGTACGCCGTGGCCGCGCCGTGCTCGCCGGCGATCGCCTCCCACCGCCGCACCAACGTCGTCTTGCCCACACCGCCAGGCCCACGCACATGAAAGAAGAAGTCCGCCGCCTCATCCTCCGGCGAGCGCTCCAAGTTCTCTCGAAAGACCGACAACTCGCTGCGCCGGCCCACAAACCCGTCACGCCGCCGGCGCCGGATCAACTCCCGCCGCGACACACCCCCACCCCGCTCCGCCACACCCTGCTCCCCTCCTGCGGCGAACATCCGAGTCCATCTTGGCCCTCACCGAGCCCCTTGCAGACTCGTCGCGCGATGCCAAAAGCGGTTTCTCCGGCCGGCGCAGCGGACGAGGACCCGCATGCCGGGCCAAGGCTGGTGTGCCCTTACCCGAAGTGCTTATCGTGGACCGTCCCAAGTGCTCGTGGAGGTGGCGATGGGCGGGGAAGACGACCGGCAGTCAGGCGACGGGCAGGTCGGCGGCCCGTACTCCTCTCCCGGCCAGCCGGGTAACCCGGTGCCGGAGCCCGACGACACCGACGACGAGGACTAGGCCGGCCGCGCGATGCCGGTGACGGCCGAGAGCCTGCGCGCCCGCTGCGCCGAAGAAATGAGCCGCCACCCCCGCGGCTTCGCCGGCCAGGCCTGGCTCCATCGCGTGTTCCTGGACGTACCCCGGGAGCACTTTGTGCCAGACCGGGTGTGGTGGCCCGTTCGCGGCACCGACGGCCTCTACCGCATCTACGACCGCACCCAACAGCCCCGGGCCTGGCTCAAGGCCGTCTACCTGCCGGGCATCCCGCTGATCACGCAGATCGACGACGGCACAGTAGCGCCCACCGGCCCGGCCGACGGCGCCTTCACCTCCAGCATCTCCTCACCCAGCGTCGTGATCGAACTGCTGCGCCACCTCGCACCCGAGCCTGGACAAAAGACCCTAGAAATCGGCACCGGCACCGGCTACACCACCGCTCTACTGACCCACCGCACCGGCGACACCAACGTCACCACCATCGAGATCGACCCCCGCCTCGCCCATCACGCCCAAACCCGCCTGCATGCCCTCGGCTTGCACCCGCACCTCATCACCGGCGACGGCGAACAGGGC
This sequence comes from Streptomyces sp. NPDC017529, assembly GCF_044329785.1. Taxonomy (NCBI): domain Bacteria; kingdom Bacillati; phylum Actinomycetota; class Actinomycetes; order Kitasatosporales; family Streptomycetaceae; genus Streptomyces; species Streptomyces sp. NPDC017529. The sequence goes on along the minus strand of NZ_JBIRJY010000021.1, from coordinate 67,159 downwards.
CACCCGCCTAACGCCCCCTACGACCGCATCCTCGCCACCGCCTCCGTACGCACCATCCCCCCGGCCTGGATCGACCAGTTACGCCCCGGCGGCCTCCTGCTCGTCCCCCTGGACAGCCCCTTCGGCCACGACCTCCTCCTGCGCCTGGAGGCTGACGGCCACGGCCAGGCTCACGGACGCTTCATCGCTCCGGTGGAATTCATGCGTACCCGCGCCCAGCGCACCCCCCGCTCGCACGTGGGCCTGGGCTGGCCACCGGATGCCTCCCCCGACCAGTGGCAGTACCTGCACGTCACCGTCGGCCCAGCAGGCCAACACATTCACCACCACGCATCCGCGCCGTGAGATCGAAACCGCCGTGCACCGCCGCTGTGTGTCATGTCGAGAAACCGGCCGCCCGCCGCCTGTATGCCCGCGGCTCTGAGAAGTGGTGGGTGGCCGAGGTGCCGACTCGCGCACCAGCGTCCGGGGACCTCTCATCTTGGTGTCCTGGCTTCGAGGCGTCCGGCGTGTGCAGATGAGCGACTGTGCGGCGCGGTGAGCGCGAGACGAGGGGGACATGAACCGCAAAACTGCCCAGTTGAGAGCGGCGGTTGGGGCAGGATCACTGTTTCTCCCACACGGGTACCGATGGCAGGCCGAGCTGTGCGCGAGCACGGTCGGTGAGTTCCTGCACGAGCGTTGTTTTGGCTCGACGTACAGCAGCCGGTCAGTCATCCCGTTGGCGTGCGGGTGGAAGCCGAGGCTGGCGAACGCCGCCTGGTGTGGTGCAGCGTGCGTGAGGTCGTGGACGGCGGCCATCAGGTCGATGACGGGCTTGGCCGCCAGCCCCGGGACCGGCGGTCGAGCCGATGTGCTCGATTTCCACGAACAGCCCAGGTGCCGCTGTCCGGAGAGCAGCAATAGCGGTAGCGGCCTGCTGGGGCCAACTCGGGTCGTAGTTGGCTATGTAGATGCCGCTGGACTCTGACACGGCCATCATCCTGGTCGACGCACGCTGCGATGTCCACCGAAGTTCTGCCCAGCCCAACACTTGCCCTCACCATCCAAGGTTGGAAAAGGCTCACTGGCTGCCCCAATCGCCAACGGCAGACGAGAAAGAGCCGCATTGCGGCGCGCGCATGGCATGGAACGTTACGGCCTCGCTTGTGCGCCCCGAAACGCCGGATCGGTAACCCGGCGAATTGCAGCAGAGGCCGGCTGGCCGGACGGCAATGTTTTCGCCGCGAGACTGTAACGAATTCTTCGAGCGTCGGGTGTTTGTACGCGGGCTGGGCAGCGTCGGATGAGGGCGTGTCTCTGCGTGGGGGTGCAACATAGGCGATGATCGAGGAGTACGCAACGGCCGCGCTTCTGGGCGAAGCGCTCACCTGGTGCTGATGAAGAATACGCACGCACTTGAGCAGCTTTTGTCCTGACGCTGCCTGTTGTCTGGCGCCTCAGTCCCTCTGTAGGCCGGTTCACAGGTACAACCCGGTGTCAGGGACCGCTCGTTCGACGTGCTTCAGGACGCTGAAACGTGACTTGCCCAAGCCTGGACGGACGCCGCTGGCGTGGCGAATTCGTTGAGTCGCGAGACGGTGCTATCCCCTCAAGGACGGGGACCCATCCACTCTCGAAAGTACCGAGCAACGAGTGCGCCTTCACGTCCTTCCTCGTCTCGGTCGCCAGCCGCTGAACCACATAGGCGCGCAGATCCTGCGCACCTGGATGAAGCGGCTTGAGCGGGATTTTGGTCCGACCTTGATCCGGCTGGTCTGGGCGTCGCTGTCCGGCTGGGCGTGTGCCGGCCGTTCGCGCGGCAATGCCGGACCGCTATTGGCTGCTTGTTGTGCTCGGAGCGGGGCTGCGGGTGGGGCTGCGCCAGGGTGAAGCCTTCGGACTGAGCCTGGAGGGCATCGGCTTCGCCGACGATGTCGTCTATGTCCGGCGCCAGGTCAAGCGTGTGGGCTCCACCCTGTGCTTCGCGCTTCCCAAGGGCCGCAAGGCCCGAGATGTTCCTTTGCCGTCAAGCGTGGCTCGGGACATTCAGCGGCACACGGAATTTTTCGCGCCTTTGCCGGTGACGCCGGTGGAGGCAAGCATCGGAGGCCGAGGACGTTCGATCTCTTGGTGACCGGGCGCAGGCGCAGCGCGATCGATCGCAAGAGCTTCAACACGTATGTGTGGGAGTCGGCCTTGGTCGGAGTAGGTGTGATCGCTCCGCTGCAAGAGGGCCGCTCAGGGCGTTCTTGTGTGTGGGAGCCGTCCGGGGAGCACGGCTTTCATGCCTTGCGCCGCTTCTGCGCCTCCGAGGAACTGGAGACCGGCGAGTCCGTCGTCTCCCTGGCGTGGTGGATGGGGCACTCGGACCCCGGCTTCACGCTGCGGACGTACTCCCGCTTTCTGCCCCGCGCCGGTACACAGGGCGCTGTCGCCATTGACGCGATCTTCGGATGGTTCGGGTTGGGTCGCACCGAGTCCGGCCTTGGTTCGGGGGCGAATCAGCTGGTCTCGGCCGGTGCGCACAGTCCCAGAGAAGTCCCACAGCTCCGGCGCCCCTCAAGCTGCCCGGCGCTTGCGTTGACGGTGGATGGTGAGCTTACGGCGCTCCTCCTCGTCCGTACCTCCCCAGATGCCGTAGTTCTGGCCGGTTTCCAGGGCCCAGTCCAGGCACTCGGCGGCCACCGGGCACTGGTGGCACACCGCCTTGGCGTCCGCGTGTTGTTGGGCGGCGGGGCCTGTGACCCCTACGGGGAAGAACAGCTCCGGGTCCTCGTCCAGACACGCTGCTCGCTGCCACCATTCCATGATTGCCTTCCCTCGCCGAATCGCCGGGAGATCCTTGCCGGTATGTGCAGGGCCCCAGGGCAGCGCGTCGCGGGGCCGGGCCCGCGCGCCGGACGGCGCGTCAGCCGGCCCGGCGCCGAATGCGGCGGGCTCTGTTGGGTCCGGCTGTTGTGTCCCACTGTTGTTTCTGACGCCCGTGGGGACCTGGATGCCTCCCGGGTGCCCGTCTCACAGGGGTTCAACCACGTGGCGCGGGCGGCGATTCGCACACGGCCAGAGCGCTTTCGTGCAGGCTGCCCAGGATCAGGCGGCCGTCGTGTTCGAAGACGCTGGTCACCATGCGGTAGTGCGGGGTGCGGCGGCGCAGCGAGTGGACGACGCGCCCTGCCGCGTCGACCGCCAGGACGCCGGCGACCGGGGCCGGGCGCGGCCGGAGGTGCCGGGCCAGGCGCCAGGCGGCGTTGCGGAGTGCCGGGTGCGCGCGCTGGAGCCGTTCCAGGGCGGTGGAGCGCGGGCCGGCCAGCGCGACCCAGAACAGGCCGCCGGGTCCGCGTGACATGTTGTCGGGGTAGCCGGGCAGACCGTCGGCCAGTACGTCGCGTTCGCCGGCGCGTGGGCCGGTCAGCCACAGGCGGGTCAGCCGGCGGGAGCCGGTCTCCGCGACGGTGACGAACGACTCGTCCGCCGCCAGTGCGACACCGTTGGCGAACTGCAGGCCGTTCAGCACCACTTCGGGTGCGCCGCCGGGGCGTAGCCGGATCAGCTGGCCCGTGCCGGAGTGTTCGATGATGTCGCCGAGCCAGTGCTCCAGGGGGTAGCGGCGGCTGGAGACGCTGAAGTACAGCGTGCCGTCGGCTGCTGCCGTGACGTTGCTGCAGAAGCGCAGCGGGGCGCCTTCGACCGTGTCGGCGACCGTTTGCACCGAGCCGTCGGACGGGTCGACGCGCAGCAGTCCGCGCTGCGCGTCGCATACCAGGACGCCGCCGTCGGGCAGCGGTTCCAGTCCGAGCGGCCGGCCGCCGGTGCGGGCGATCACCTCGGCCGCCGGGCCGCCGGCGCACCCGCCCGTGCCTCCGCCCGCGCCGAACGGGTCCAGCCGCAGGATCCGGCCGTCCTCGACCCCGGTCAGTACCCGTCCGGCCGCGTCCACGACCACGTCCTCCGGCCCTCTTCCGTCCAGTGGGACCGACCGCAGCGGGGGCAGGAGCCTGGGCGTACGAGTCTCACATGCGTTGGCCATGGCTCCCTGACTACCCGCACCCGCCGTCTCGTACCAAGACCGGGACCGTGTCGGCCTTGGTGCCGGACCGTGCCGCGGGAGGGGCGGACCCCGCGCGGCACGGCCGGTCGGGAATCAGCAGTCGCAGCACCCGTCACAGCAGCAGCAGTCCGGGCAGCAGTCACAGCCCTCGCAGCTGTCGCAGCAGTCGCAATCCCGGCAGCAGCCCTCCTGCTTCTTGCGTGACCACGGGCCTTCGTACTCCTTCGCACAGCACAGCTGGCAGGTGCAGCACAGTCCGATGGCGACCGCGCAACCGGCCAAGAAGCCGCGGGGCTTCTTCGGCGGCCGGGGGGTCAGGTCCGGCAGCCCGCCGTTCCCCGGCCCGCCGCCCGAGCCGCCCCAGCCTCCGGAACCGCCCGAGCCGCCGGAACCGCCCGAGCCGCCGTGGCCGCCGGGCGGTACGGGGCCACTCGCGTAGGGGCTCTGCGGCCCGTTCAGATTCTGCGGGCCGTGGGTGTACGGGCCGCCGGCCGGTGCCTGGCCGTACTGAGGGGCCGCGGGGTAGGGCTGTGGCTGTCCGTACCCGTTGCCGTACGGGTTGCCTGTCTGGCCGTCGTACGGCCCTGCCGCGTGCCCCTGATGGGAGCACGAACCCGTACCGAAGGCGCGGTCCACCGACCGCCGCAGCTCGTGCACCAGCAGGGCGTGCACCAGAGCCGGGTCGGTGAACTCCACGTCGCGCAGCGCGAGACGGATGCCGCGCAGCGCGTCGTCGCACAGCCGGCGGGCCTGCGCGAGGTCGGCGCCGGTGGCGGTGAGCGGGTTCCAGGCGCCCTCGGCGGCGTCTGCCGCGCGGTCCTCCACGGCGTCCAGGAGGTGGGCCAGGCGGCCGAAGAGCCGGCCCGCCTCGGCCAGCGGCGCGGCGTTGCCCGGCCGCCCCGCGATGGCCGCGGTGTGCGCGAAGGCCGCGGCGGTCGCCGTCTCGGTCGGTTCGGTGATGGCGGTCAACGGCGTGCCGGGGCCCGCCAGTTGCTCGATGCCCACCTGCCGGTCGACCGCGTCGACGAGTACGGACGTGTCGAACCCGAGCGTGGCGCCGGTCCGCGCTCCGGCCCGGTCCCAGCCCGCGGCGACCTTGCGCGCGGCGGCGGCCACGGGCCGGCGGCGCAGCAGCCCGTTCCGGTCGGCGACGTGGTCCCGGATCTTCGCCGAGGCGAGGACGAGCGAGACCGAGGCGGCGAGCCGTGCGCCTTCCCCCTTCGCCACCGAAGCCGTCCGCATGCCGCGCAGCGGGCAGGGCCCGGCGGTGCGGCGCCGGGCCGCCAGCCGGCCGGTCTGCGCGTCCGTCAGGACCGACACGATCAGGCCATCGTAATTGGTGACAACCCGGGCGAACTGCCCGTGGTCGCCGCGCAGGGCGAGGCACAGGCCGCACAGGTGCGCCATCCATTCCGCCTTGAGTCCCTGGGACAGGCGGTGGGTGCAGGGCCTGACAATTCCGAACACGTGAAACGAACCCCCGTAAGTCGTTGGTGGAGACCGGCTGTGGCGGAAATCGTATTACCCGGTGTGGCCTGGGCCGGGCGTGGTGGGTGGTGACGGCCGGGACTGCCTGGGCCGGGTGCCGGGGTGCGGGAGCGAACCGGACGGGGCAAGCACGGGGCAGGGCGAAACCAGTCAAGGGAGACACCATGAGGAATGCCGCAAGGAAACCGACCGGTCCGGCCGCGGTGCCCGCACGCTCCGGGAGGGCCCGCCCGTGCCCGGCCCGCGCCCGGCCCGCCCCCACCGCCCTCCCCGGGCCGGGGGCCCGATGAGGAGCCGCCGCGCCGGGCCACGCCCCAAGCTGCCGGTGTCCGAGAGCGAGCGCGTGCTGTTCGGCGGCGCCCTGCGCTACGACCTGTCGTTCACCCGCCACGAGATGCCGATCCTGCGGATGAAGCTGTGGACGATGGCCCGCCAGTTCCCCGCCATGATGGGCGCCGTGGCAAAGGGCGCCTGGCGTGAGGACCGCACCGCGCTGGTGGCACTGCTCGGCGCGGAGATCGGCCAAGGTTTCCTGCGCGCCTTCACCCTGGTGGCCACCAACCAGGTGCTGCTGGCGCTGTTCGCCGCCGGGCCCACGCCCGCACGGCTGGGCCAGGCGCTGCCCGCCCTCACGGCCATGGCGGTCGTCGCGGTGCTGTCCTCCCTCCTGTCCGCGGTGTCCACCGCGGCCTCCGGGCAGTTGGAGCCGAAGGTCGAGCGCGTCTGCACGGCCCGCTTCTACCGGGGAGTGATCCGCGTCGAACTCGCCGCCCTGGAGGACCAGCAGGTCCACCGGGCCCTGGACGCGGGCCGGTTCGGCACCGACTCCATCCGTATGATGCTCGGCTCCTCCATCCTGGTCCTCAACGCGCTGATCGGCCTGGCCGCCGCCGCGGGGGTGCTGCTCCTGCTGCACCCGCTGCTCGTACTGATGCTGTTCCTGGTCGCCGCGCCCAAGGGATGGGGCGCCGTGCTCTCGGCCCGCCGCCAGTACGAGTCCCGGCACACCTGGATCGAGCACCGCCGCGCCATCTCCGTGATCACCCAGAAGCTCACCGACCAGGCGTGCGCCGCCGAGATCAGGGTGCACGGCGCCGGCCGGCTGCTGGTCGACGCGTACGCGGACATGTCCAGGACGATGGAGCGCGAGCAGCAGCGGCTGTCCCGGGCCGAGGCCGCGACGCAGACCGTCGCCTCGATGGGCTCGGGGTTGGCGGCGCTGGGCGCCTACGGAGTGCTGTGGCTGCTGCTGACCGGCGGCGGCATGCCGCTGGCCGTGGCCGGCACCGCCGTGATCGCCGTACGGTCGTCCAGCGCCAGCCTGATGTCGCTGGTCATGCAGTTCAACCGGCTCTACGAGGAAGCCATGTACCTCAAGGACTGGGAGGACGCCTGCACCACCGCCCGGCGGCACGCCATCCCCGAAGGCGGCGTACCGCTGAAGGGGCCGTTGGAGGAGGTGCGCCTGGAACGGGTCTCCTTCACCTACCCGGGGGCCGCCGCTCCGGCCCTGCGCGAGGTGGACCTGACCATTCCCCGCGGCACCGTCGTCGCCCTGGTCGGGGAGAACGGTTCCGGCAAGTCCACCCTCGCCAAGCTCGTCGCCGGCCTCTACCTGCCCACCGGCGGGCGGCTGCTGTGGAACGGCACCGACGTCGGCGAGGCCGACCGGGAAACCGTCTTCGACCAAGTGGCGCTGCTGGCGCAGGACTTCCCGCACTGGCCCATGACGGCCCGCGCCAACATCCACATCGGCCGCAGCGACCAGCGGCTCGACCAGCGGCGCGTGGAACGGGCCGCCGAGGGCGCGGACGCCACGGATGTCGTCACCTCCCTGCCACACGGCTGGGACAGCCTGGTCGTCAAGGGCTTCGAGCGCGGCACCGAGCTGTCCGGCGGGCAGTGGCAGCGTCTGGGCGGCGCCCGCGCCCGCTACCGCGAGGCGTCGCTGCTGGTCGTGGACGAGCCGACGTCCGCGCTCGACCCCAAGGCCGAGATCGAGACGTTCCAGGCCCTGCGCGACCTCACCGACCGGGGCACCACGGTTCTCCTGATCACCCACCGGCTCGCCGCCACCGCCACCGCCGACCTCATCTACGTCCTCGACGCCGGCCGGCTCATCGAACAGGGCACCCACCCTGAACTCATGGCCCTCGACGGCGGCCACTACCGTTCTCTCTACGAGATCCAGGCCGCCCAGTACTCGGTCGTCGCGGCGGATGCGGGAGCCGCGAGCCGATGTGCGATGTCGGCCGAGGACGCGCAATGACCGCGCGCGTCCGCCCGGCCGGTGGTCTCGGTGCGGCGGCCGTGTTTGGCGTACGCCGCTCGCTGTGAGAAACAATGACCGGGTGAACGATCGTATAGCACCGTCCTCCCTGCGCCCGGTCCGCACGGCGGCCCGCTGCGCTGTGGCCGCCCTCGTCCTCGCCGGTGCCGCTTGGGGGGCCCGGGCTCTGTGGCACGTCAGGCTCGCCGCCGCCGGGGTGCCGGCTTCCGGACTGCCGGACCAGGGCGACGGCCGGCACCGTCCGCCGACCGCGCTGGAGGACGCTTACCACGTCGTCAGCGCTCTGGGGGACATGGTCACGGTGCTCTGTGCGATCACCTTCTTGATCTGGCTGTCGCGCGTCCGGGACAACGCCCGCGCCCTCTCCGGACAGCCGCCGCGCTACGCCTGGCCGTGGGTCTACGCGGGCTGGATCGTCCCCATAGCGAACCTGTGGGTGCCCCGCGGCATCGTCGCCGACATCCACCGTGCGAGCGCCCCGGGAGAGCGGCTGCCGCGCTCCGTGAACTGGTGGTGGGGCCTGTGGCTCGCCGGGATGCTGAGCGGGGTGGGTTTGATGTATACGAATTCGACGGACCAGGTCATCGCACGCGCCTACGAGAACGTACAACTGCTCCTGGTGGCCGACGCGGCCGTCGTAGGCGCGGCAGTGGCCGCGATATTCGTCGTCCGCTCCCTCACCGAGGCGCAGCAGCAACGGGGCAACGACGCGGCGCTGGTGGTGCCGTCAAGTGGTGTTCAGGGAGCGGCGGGTGGCCGTCTTGGGTGATTCATCCGCGTACTGCGGGGCACTCGCACTTCCATGACGTGCGGGGGACTGTCCGGCATTTCGCCCAGGAGGTCACTGTGAGCACAGCGAGAACACGTCCGCGTCTCTTAGCGGTGGCGGCGGCCGGGACGCTGTCCCTGGCCACCGTCGCCGGGTGCGGCGGTACGGACGACAAGGGGTCCGGCAAGGCACCGGACCAGAAGGGCAGCGCACCGGCGGCGCCGACCGGGCCGCAGGCGGTGCGGGCCGCGCACCAGAAGACCACCGCCGCCAAGACCGCCAGGATGACGCTGACCACCGTGGCCCGAAGCGGCGGTGCCAACGCGACGGTCCGCGGCTCCGGCCTGGTGGACCTGGCGAAGGGCAGCAGCGATATGACGCTGCTCTCCGGTAACCAGGAGATCCGCCAGCGCCTGGTGGACAGCGTCCTCTACCAGCAGCCGCCCGCCCAGCAGCGGAAACAGCTGCCGCCCGGCAAGTCGTGGCTGAAGGTGGACCTGGCGAAGCTGGCGGCGCAGTCCGGCCAGAGCTCGCAGTACGAGGACCCGGCGGCCTCGTTCAACTACACCAAGGGCATCAGCGACAAGGACGTCACCAAGGTGGGCACCGAGACCATCGACGGTGCGGCCACCACGCACTACAAGGTGTCCGTCGACGTGGCAGAGCTGGCCAAGGGCAACACCCGGCAGGCCGAGCAGCTCAGGAAGCAGCTCGGCGACCGGCTGCCGCTCGACATCTGGCTGGACGAGCAGGGCCGGCTCCGCCAGGAGAAGATCTCGGTCAAGCCCCGGACCGGGCAGCAGGGCAACAGCGGCGCGCGGGCCGCTGTCACCACCACCTTGAAGTTCGCCGACTTCGGCACGGACGTGAACATCACCGCACCCCCGGCGAAGGAGACGGTCGACATCACGGCCAAGGCCGCGAAGCAGGGGCAGCAGACGTCGAAGACCTGACGCGTTCCGCGGTCGTACGACTGAAGGCGCCGGTGCCCGGACCGGCGCCTTTCCCGCGCGTGACGTCACTCCGCAGAGACACCGGACGTAGCGCCCGGGAGTGATGACGGTTACGGCACCGGGTCCGTAGATTTCCGTCGGCACGTCACCGACGACACATCTACGAAAGGAAGCCGATGCGCCGCAGATCGATTGGCCACAGATTCCTGCCCAACGCGGCAGCAGCCATGGTCTTGGCCGCCACCGTCTGCGTTTCCGCTGCCACCACCGCACATGCGGGAAACGTAACGCCGAGTCGGCCGGACGCTTCGTCGCAGCGGCCGGCGGAAGCCGGGCCGACCCTGCCCGCGCCCGGCGGAAAACATCCGATCGGCATGACCACGGTGCACTTGAAGGACCCCAAGCGGGCCGACCCGTGGGTTCCCGGCGAGAACCGGGAACTGATGGTCTCCCTCTGGTATCCGGCCGTACGGCCCTCGAAAACCCCCGCGCCGTACATGACCGCGGCCGAATCCAGGGAATACCTCAAAGAATTCCTGGAGACCAGTCCCGTGCAGGTGCCGCCGGAGATTCTGAGTACCGTGGGCACCCACGCCACCGTGGACGCCGAACCGGCCGGGCGGCGCGGCGGGCTCCCGCTGGTCGTGGTGTCGCCCGGCTTCGGGATGCCGCGCGCCACCCTGACCGGGCTCGCCGAGGAGCTGGCAGGGCGCGGCTACGCGGTCGCCGCCGTCGGGCACAACTACGAGGCCAACGGCACCACCTTCCCCGACGGACACACGACGCCCTGTGCGGCGTGCAAGGGCAAGGACTGGCCCAAGGTCGGCGCCGTCCGCGCCCAGGACGTCTCCTTCGTGCTGGACGAACTCACGAAGAAGAGCCCGGCATGGCGAGGCGGGAAACTCCTCGACACCGGCCGGATCGCGATGGTCGGCCATTCCGCCGGCGGTTTCAGCATCGTCCCGGCCATGCTGCGGGATCCGCGCATCAAGGCCGGTGTCAACATGGACGGCAATTTCCACTACCCGAACGACCTCCCCCTGGACCGCCCGGTGCTGATGATGGGCGATTCCGGCCACGTACCCGGGGGCACCGACACATCCTGGGGCGACACCTGGAAAGAGCTGACCGGGTGGAAGCGCTGGCTGAGCGTCGACGGCATGGAACACCTCTCGCTCACCGATCTGGCGGCGCTGACGAAGAAACTCGGCATCCCGTTCCAGCCCCTCGACGGTGACCGCTGCGACGCCATCACCCGCGCCTATGTGACCGCGTTCGTCGACAAGCATCTGCGCGGAAAGGACAGCGCCCTGCTGAACGGGCCTTCGGCCCGGTATCCGGAGGTGAAGTTCCACCAGCCGTAGCCGGGCGGGCGCTCCGGCCGCCGGGGCGGGGCGCTCCCGTCGAAGTGAGGCGCGTCACACGGCCGGGCGGGCTTGCCGCGCGCTTCGGGGCCGTCCCGGCGCGGATGGCAGACTGAGGTCGGTGAGGGGCGCGGTACCCGCCGGTGCCGGCGTGGCCGGTGCGCAGTGCGGCGGCCGGCGTGACCCGGCGCGCGCAAGGAGCGGAGGAGCATAAAAGTGCAGGTCGAGGCGGTCTCGTGAGATTTCTGCACACCTCCGACTGGCACCTCGGGCGCTCGTTCCACCGGGTGAACCTGCTCGACGCGCAGCGCGCCTTCCTCGACCACCTCGTCGAAGCGGTCCGTACGCACGACGTGGACGCGGTCCTCGTCGCGGGCGACGTCTACGACCGGGCCGTGCCGCCGCTCGCCGCAGTGGAACTCTTCGACGACGCCCTGCACCGCCTCGCGGAGCTGGACGTACCCACCGTCATGATCTCCGGCAACCACGACTCCGCCCGCCGGCTCGGCGTCGGCTCGGGCCTGATGCGGCGGGCCGGCATCCACCTGCGGACCGACCCGGCCGCCTGCGCCACCCCGGTCGTGCTGCGCGACACGCACGGCGAGGTCGCCCTGTACGGGCTCCCGTACCTCGAACCGGCCCTGGTCAAGGAGGAATTCGGCGCCGCGCGGGCCGACCACGCGCAGGTGCTGGGCGCGGCCATGGACCGGGTGCGCGGCGATCTCGCCGGCCGCCCGGCGGGCACCCGCTCGGTGGTCCTCGCGCACGCCTTCGTCACCGGCGGCGCGCCCAGCGACAGCGAGCGCGACATCACGGTCGGCGGCGTGGAGTCCGTACCCGCGTCCGTCTTCGACGGAGTCGACTACGCGGCCCTCGGCCATCTGCACGGCTGCCAGACGATCACCGACCGGGTCCGCTACTCCGGCTCGCCGCTCGCCTACTCCTTCTCCGAGGAACGGCACCGCAAGTCCATGTGGCTCGTCGACCTGGACGCCGCGGGTGCGGTGACCGCCGAGCGCCTGGACTGCCCGGTGCCACGGGCGCTGGCCCGGCTCCGGGGCAAGCTGGACGACCTGCTGGCCGATCCGGCGCTGGCCGCCCACGAGGAGGCGTGGGTGGAGGCGACGCTGACCGACACCGCACGCCCGCACGAGCCGATGGCCCGGCTGGCCAAGCGCTTCCCGCACGTCCTCAGCCTCGCCTTCGAGCCCGAGGAGGGCGCCGCCCGCTCGCTGGCCTCGTACGCCCAGCGGCTGCGCGGCCGCAGCGACCAGGAGATCGCCGAGGACTTCGTGGCGCACGTAAGGACCGGGCGCGCCGTGGACGAGGAGGAGCGGGCCGTGCTGCGCTCCGCGATCGACGACGTACGGGCGGGCGACGCGCTCGGGGAGGTGGCGCGGTGAGGCTGCACCGGCTGTCGGTCACGGCCTTCGGGCCGTTCGGCCGGACCCAGACCATCGACTTCGACCGGCTCTCGCAGGCCGGTCTCTTCCTCCTCCACGGGCCGACCGGCGCGGGCAAGACCTCCGTCCTGGACGCGGTCTGCTTCGCGCTGTACGGGTCCGTGCCGGGCACGCGGCAGAGCGGGCAGGCGCTGCGCAGCGACCTCGCCGACCCGCTGACGCCCACCGAAGTGGTCCTCGAACTGACCGTGGGCGGACGCCGGCTGGAGATCACCAGGCTGCCGGAACAGCCCCGCCCGAAGAAGCGCGGCACCGGCACGACCCGCGAGAAGGCCCAGAGCCGGCTGCGGGAGTACGTGACCGGTGACGGCGGGGCCGACGGCGGCACCGGGGACGGCCGGGGCCACTGGAAGGCGCTGAGCCGGTCCCACCAGGAGATCGGCGAGGAGATCGGCCAGCTCCTCGGCATGAGCAAGGAGCAGTTCTGCCAGGTCGTCCTGCTGCCGCAGGGGGACTTCGCGCGCTTCCTGCGCGCCGACGCCGAGGCCCGCGCCCGCCTGCTGGGGCGGCTCTTCGACACCCGCAGGTTCGCCGCCCTCGAAGAGCAGCTCGCCATCCGCCGCAAGGCGGCCGCCGACCGGGTCACCGCCGGTGACGACCGGTTGCTGGCGCTCGCCCACCGCATGGACCAGGCGGCGGGGGAGCCGGCCGACCTCGCCGATCCGTCGGTCCCCGCGCCGGGGCGCGCACCCGAAGCGGCGGCTCCGGCAGCGGGCCGCCGTGGCGGTACGGGACGGGCGGCGCGGACTGCCGGTACGGGCGCGGCCTCCCAGGGCACGGCGACCGTCACCGCCCTCGTACCGGGGCAGTACGGGCGGGGGGCCGACGCGTCCGCCGCCGTGCAGGCGGTCGAGGCGCCGAGCCCCGGCGAGCCGGGCTTCGCCGAAGCCGTACTGGTACGGGCGGCGGTGGCGCGATCCAGCGCGCGCGAGCGGTACGACATCGCCCGGCTCGCCGTACGCTCCGCCGAGGCCGCGGAGGCCGCCGCCCGGGCGCGGGCGGACGAGGAGCGTGAACGCGACCGCCTCCAGCGGCGGTACGCCGAGGCCCGGCGGCGCGCGGCGGCGCTGGCGGCGCAGTCCGGCGAGCGGGACCGGGCCCGGGACCGGCTGGTGCGGGCCCGCGCGGCTTCCGAGGTCGCCCCGGCACTGGCGCTGCGCGACGCCGCCTGGCGCGAGCACGAGACGGCACAGGCCGCCGAGCGGCGCGGCCGGTCCCAGCTGCCGCCCGACCTCGCGGGCGCGGACGGCGAACGGCTCGCCGCGCTCGAACGCGAGCTGCGACAGGACCTCGGGTCGCTGACCGCGGCCCGCCGCGCGGAGAGCCGTGCCGCCGACATCGGCCGGGAGCGCGCCGGAATCGAACGCGAGGCGCGCGCCGACGAACAGACACTGCTGGACGCGGCTGCCTGGCTCGCGGAGTGGGAGCCGGTCCACCAGGAACACCAGCGGCGCATCGAGGCCGCCCAGGAGGCGGCGGCCCGCGCCGAACAGCTCCACGCGCAGCTCGACCCGGCCCGGCAGCGGCTGGAGGCCGCGCGGCGGCGCGACCGGCTCGGGAGCGACGTGCGCGCCGCCGACGAGGAGGCGCTGCACGCCAGGGAACACTCGGCGGCGGCCCGTGAACACTGGCTCGACCTCAAGGACCGCCGCCTGCGCGGCATCGCCGCCGAACTCGCCGCAGGACTGGAGGACGGCGCGGCATGCGCGGTGTGCGGCGCCACCGAGCACCCCGCCCCCGCCCGTACCGAAGCCGGGCACGTGGACCGCAGGGCCGAGGAAGCGGCGCTGGAGGCCTACCGGCAGGCCGAGGCCGTACGCGAGGAAGCGGAGCGTGCCCGCCAGCCCCTGAAGGAGGAGCTGGCCGCCGCGACCGCCACGGCAGGCGACACGCCGGTCGCCGAACTCGCCCTCGCATACGAGGAGTTGCGCGAAGAGTATGCGCGCGAGCGGGCCGCCGGCGCCGGCCTGCACGCCGCACGGGAGGCGTTGTCGCGCGCCGAGCGGGAGTACGAACGCCGCCGCACCGAACAGCAGGAGGCCGAGCGCCGGGCTGCCGCGCGCACCTCCCACCGCGAGGCCCTCGACCGCGAACTCGCTGGCCTCGAAGAGGAGTTGGCGGAGGCGCGCGGTGACTGCGCGAGCGTCGCCGACCGAGCCCGGCGCCTGGACCGGCAGGTCGCGCTGCTGGCCGACGCCGCAGCGGCGGCCCGTACCGCCGAGGCGTGCGCCGAGCGGCTCAAGGAGGCCGACGCGCACCTGTCCGACACCGCCTACCGCGCCGGATTCGACACCCCGCACGACGCGTCGGCCGCGCTGCTGAGCGACGCCGACTGGCGCGAACTGCAACAGCGGCTCGACCGCTACCAGGCCGAAACCGCCGCTGCGGAAGCGGAGTTGGCCGACCCGGAGGCGGTCGCGGCGGCGGACCTGCCACCCGCCGACCCGGACCGGGCACACGCCGAGCTGGAGCACGCGAGCCGCAGGCTGCGCACCGCGGGCGCGGCACACGCGGCCGCCGAGGAACGCTGCGCCGAACTCGTCCGGCTCGGCGCGCGGGCCCACTCAGACGCCCGCCGGCTGACCCCGCTGCGCACCGAGTACGAACGGGTCGCCCGCCTGGCCTCGCTCGCCGCCGGCACGTCGGCGGAGAACGAGCGGCGGATGCGCCTGGAGTCCTACGTCCTCGCCGCCCGGCTCGAACAGGTCGCGGCCGCCGCCAGCTCGCGCCTGCACCGCATGTCCTCCGGCCGGTACACGCTGGTGCACTCCGACGAACGGGCCGGCGGCGCCCGCCGCTCCGGCCTGGGCCTGCACGTCATCGATGCCTGGACCGGCCACGAACGGGACACCGCCAGCCTCTCCGGCGGCGAGACGTTCTTCGCCTCACTGGCGCTGGCCCTCGGACTCGCCGACGTCGTCACCGACGAGGCGGGCGGCACCCGCCTGGACACCCTCTTCATCGACGAGGGATTCGGCAGCCTGGACGAGCAGACGCTGGACGAGGTGCTGGACGTCCTGGACTCACTGCGCGAACGGGACCGCAGCGTCGGCATCGTCAGCCACGTAGCGGACCTGAGGCAACGCATCCCGGCCCGCCTGGAGGTCGTCAAGGACCGCGCGGGCTCGTCCGTACGCCACCGGGTGCCGGACTGACCACACGCTACCGCCGTACGGCAGTAGCGGCCCGCTCCCGGTGCCGGCTCGGAGGGATTCCGTGCCGACGACATCCCCGACGTCGCCGTGGCCGCCCTCACCGAGGACGGCCACGCACGACTGCGCCGGAGCCACCGCCGTGACCGGGGTGTGGCACGGCTGACCGGGGCGCCTCAGGCGCTGATCGGCCGCCGGGGGAGCGGTGAGGAGTACACGACGCTGGTCGTCACCGCGCCCAGGGCGCCCACCCGTCCCGACACCTCCTCCAGGTGCTTCATCGAGCGTGCGACGACCTTCAGAAGGAAGCAGTCGTCGCCCGTGACGTGATGCGCCTCCAGGATCTCGGGGGTGCTGTCCAGCAGTTCGTGGAAGGGTCTGTAGTCGCTGTCCGGGTAGCGCAGCCGCACGAAGGCCAGTACGGACAGGCCGATGCCGTCCGGGGCGATCACCGCGGCGTATCCGGATATCACCCCGGCCTCCTCCAGGCGCCGTACTCGTTCGGTCACGGCGCTCGCGGACATGCCCACCGCGCGGGCCAGTTCGGCGTAACCCGCGCGGCCGTTGCGCTGCAGGACGTCGAGGATGCGCCAGTCGGTGGCGTCAGGGGAATAGCCGGTCATGGGAGGTGTCTAGCAGTGGAATCCCCGGCGGATCAAGGGTTTTGCCGGGGCAGTGTGTCGTCGCACGCGTGGTCGCGCGTCATCCCCCACAACGTGCCGGCCCGCCTGCGCGACGCGATCGTCGCCCAGACGGGCCCCGAGCCCGGCCCTGCTCCCTCCTGTGAGGCCGTGCTCGCCTACGCCGAGTTGCACGTGATCGCCCACGACCCCGGATTCGCGTTCTACTGGGGAGCTTGGACGACCGCGGACAAGGCGTCCCTCTACGCCGGGACGCAGCACGCCACCGTGGCGACCGCGGAGGCGTTCGCCCGCGGCGAGGCCCCCCGCGCAGGTGACGGACGACGTGGCAGCGCTGGTGGCCAAGGGGCGCGGCGTGGACGACGGCCCGTGCTTCCGCGCCGCCCTCGGACCCGAACTGCGCTGGGCCGTCCAATATTTCCGCCGGTATGCCGCCCCCTTGGCGGTGCTCACCGGACACTCGGCCAATGTGGCGCACTCTCATTGCCTGCTCCTCGATGCCCTGCCCGGCCCTGCGAGTCCGGGGGACACCCAGCGCGCCGCTCTGCTCAGGCTGCACCGGAACCTGCCCATGCCTTTGCCCGAGTGGCCGGCCTAGCCCTGGCACGGTCGACACGGAAGGGGGATTTCGGCGCCGAAACAGTGCACCGGCACCGCTCCGGCTGGCATGGTTCCGGATGTGGGCAACGAACGCGAGGTCAGCGGGTATTACCGGCATCCGGGATCCCGACTGGGATATCCCCTGTTCCTCAACGGCACCAAGCACTTCGGCTATTACCGCGCGAATGATTCCCCGTGGCAGTGGTCGAAGGCGCTGCGCCGTATGGAGGACCAGATGGGGAAGACGCTCGCGTTGCCGCCCGGCGCGCGCGTGCTGGACGCGGGCTGCGGTGTGGGCGATGTGGCCGGTCACCTGGCAGGCCGTTTCGGGCTGCGGATCCACGGCGTGGACCTGCTGGATTTCCATGTCGCCACGGCGGCGCGCCGGGCCCGCCGGCGCGGGCTCGGCCACCTGCTCTCCTTCTCCCACGGTGACTACGCGGCGTCGGCTTTCCCCGAGGAGAGTTTCGACGCCGTGTACACGATGGAGACCCTGGTGCACGCGGCGGAGGCGGAGACCGCCCTGCGGCAATTCCACCGCGTACTGAAACCGGGCGGACGGCTGGTCATGTTCGAGTACGTCCGGGAATCCGACGACCGCATGCCCCCGTCGGCGGCCGATCTCTTCCGGCAGCTGAACACCTGGGCCGCGATGCCGTCGTTCCAGCGTTTCACCTACGGAACGCTGGAACGCCTGACGTCCGAAGCCGGATTCTCCGACGTCCGGGCCGAGGACATCTCCCGTCACATGTGGCCCATGCTCAAATGCTTCGCCGCGATCGCGCGGACGCCTTACGCGGCCGCCAAAGCCGCGGGGCTGCACCGGCACGCGGTGAATTCCATGTCGGCGGTGGAATTCTGGCGGCTCCGTGCCTTCTGGCGGTACGAGGTGCACAGCGCCGTGAAATGAGACGGGACGAAGGGGCACGGAGCGCGCCCGGACACGCAGTGCGCCCGGAGACGGCGAGCGCCCGGACCTGGCGAGCGGCCGGGCGCGCCGTCCTCGTGCACCCGGCCGCCGTGGCCACCGGCCCGTCTCAGATGCGCGACAGTTCGGTCAGCAGGTCGTCCAGTCCCAGTGAACCCTGCGACAACGCGGCCATGTGCCACGCCTTCAGGTCGAACTCCGCGCCGTGCCGCTGCCGCGCCGCCTCGCGGCCTGCGAGCCAGGTGCGCTCGCCCAGCTTGTAGCCGATGGCCTGGCCCGGCATGCCCTGGTAACGGATGATCTCGCTCTCGACGAAGTCCGCCGGACGGCTGCAGTGCCGCCCCAGGAACTCCTGGGCCAGCTCCGGCGTCCAGCGCTCACCCGGGTGGAACGGCGATTCCGCCGGAATGGTCAGTTCCAGGTGCATGCCGATGTCGATGATGACGCGGACCGCGCGCATCATCTGCGCGTCCAGGTACCCGAGCCGGCGCTCGGCGCTGGTCAGGAAGCCCAGCTCGTCCATCAGCCGCTCGGCGTACAGGGCCCAGCCCTCGGCGTTGGCGCTGACCATGCCCACCGTCGTCTGGTAGCGCGAGAGGTCCTCGGCGACGTGCGCCCACTGCGCCAGCTGGAGGTGGTGGCCGGGGACACCCTCGTGGTACCAGGTGGAGACCAGGTCGTACGCCGGGAAGCGGGTCTGCCCCATGGTCGGCAGCCAGGTGCGGCCGGGGCGGGAGAAGTCCAGCGAGGGGCTCGTGTAGTACGGGGCGGCGGCGCCACCGGGCGGCGCGATGCGCGACTCGACGTGCTTGACCCGCTCCGCGAGGTCGAAGTGCGTGCCGTCCAGCGCCTCGATGGCCTGGTCCATCAGCGCCTGGAGCCACTGGCGGGTCTCCTCGACGCCCACCACGGCCTCGCCGTTCTCGTCCAGCCAGGCCAGCGCCTCCCACGGGGTGCGTGCCCCGGGCAGGACCTTCTCGGCCTCCTTGACCATCTCGGCGTGCAGCCGGTGGAACTCCGACCAGCCGTACGTGTACGCCTCGTCCAGATCGAGGTCGGTGCCGTTGTAGAAGCGGGCACGCAGGGCGTAGCGCTCCCGGCCCACCACGTCGGGCGCGCCCTCGACCTGGGGCGCGTAGTGGTCGCGGAACCAGTCGCGCAGCTCCACGAGCGCGCCGGTCGCCACCGACGCCGCCGCGTCCAGCTCGGCGCGC
Organism: Streptomyces sp. NPDC017529; assembly: GCF_044329785.1. Taxonomy (NCBI): domain Bacteria; kingdom Bacillati; phylum Actinomycetota; class Actinomycetes; order Kitasatosporales; family Streptomycetaceae; genus Streptomyces; species Streptomyces sp. NPDC017529. Next base: position 48,267 of record NZ_JBIRJY010000021.1, on the reverse strand, counting down.
AGCGCCTGCGGGCCCGGCTCGGTCAGGTCGTGGAACCAGCTACGGTCCGTACCGATCCAGGTGTCCAACTGCCCGATGACCGTGGCGACCTGGCGCGGTCCGGCGGGCAGGTTCTGCTTCAGCCCGGCGTCCAGCGAGGCGCGGTAGCCCTCCAGCGCCGCGGGCACGGCGCGCAGCCGCTGGGCGAGCGCCGCCCAGTCGGCGTCCGTGTCGACCGGCGTGATGGTCAGGACCTCGCGGACCGAGTGCAGCGGCGACTCCAGGTTGCTCACCGCGCGCAACCCCTCACCCGCCTCGTGCACCGCCAGCTCGGCGGTCAGCCGCTCCCGCAGCAGCCGGGCGCAGCGCCGTTCGCTCTCGCTGTCCGCCCCGGGCCGCCGCTCGGCCTCGGCGAGCCGGTCCAGCGTGGTGCGGGCCAGCTGGGCCACGGCTTCCTGGCCGGTGGGCGAGAAGTCGGGGAGCCGGCTCGAACTCTCGGGGACGCCGAGGAAGGTACCGGTGACGGGGTCGAGGTCGACCAGGGCGTCGACATAGGTGTCGGCGACCTGGCGGGGGAGCGGAGCGCTGTCGGAAGCAGTGGTGTGGGACATGGGCACCATCCTCGTACGGAGGGCCCCGGTACGTCATCATCAGCGCGCCGCCCGGTGCCCGTGCGGGGCCTGCGTCCGCGTAGGGCGAACGGGACGGGTAACCGGACGCGGTCCGTCATTGGTCCGGACCGGACTATTGCCTGCCGTCACGGCGGAGCACCAAGCTCGCAGGATGGACCTGGAACTGCGGCATTTGAAGACGATCCGGACGATCGCCGACGCGGGGAGCCTCACCAAGGCCGCAGCCCGGCTCGGCCTCGCCCAGCCCGCTCTGAGCGCACAGCTGAAACGGATAGAACGGGCGCTGGGAGGCCGGCTCTTCGAGCGCGGCCGCTTCGGGGTACGGGCCACGGCGCTGGGCGAGTTCGTGCTCGACCGTGCGCGTGTGGTGCTGCCGGCGATCAGCGAACTCCAGCAGGAAGCCGTACGGTTCGGGCACGCCGGTGACCGGATGGCGGGCTTCCGGATCGGCGGCACCCACGGCCCGCTGCTGGGCGGGCTGGTGGACCGGCTCGCGACCGCCTACCCGGGGGTGCCGGTGACCACGTTCACCACCTGGTCCGAACGCGAGATCGCCGCGTCGGTGGCCGCGGGGCGGCTGGACTTCGCCCTGGTCGGTGCCTGCGGGGAGAGCCCGGCGCCGGAGCCCGAACGGCTCACCTGGCGGGAGATCGCGGTGGACCCGGTCTTCGTCATGCTCGCCGAGAACCACCCGCTGGCCGGCCGGCGCGAGATCGGCCTGGGCGAACTGGCGGCGGAGGCGTGGGCGGACGTGCCGGGGGACGGCTGTTTCGCGGACTGCTTCACCCTGGCCTGCGCCCGCGCCGGCTTCACCCCGGTCCGGGTGTACGAGACGGACACCTCGTCCTGCATCCACCTGGTCCAGGTCGGCCGCGCCGCCGGGCTGTGCCGGGCGACCTTGCCGACCACGCCCGGAATGGTGACGAGACCGCTCGCCGGTACGCCGCTGACCTGGCGGCACCTGGTGGGCTGGCATCCGGGGACACCCGCCGCCGACTCCGCGCCGGAGGTCGTGGCCCAGGCGCGCGCCGCCCACGCCGAGGCGGCCGCGCGCAGCGAGAGCTATTCGGCCTGGCTCGCCGACCGCCGTTCGACGGCCGACCCCGGGCCTCCCGGGGCCGTCGACTACCCGTGATGCCACCGAGGCATCCATATCACCGGGCAGAAGGACAACTGGCATCTCCCGCGGGCCGGCACGCGGTCCTACGGTTTCGGCACCTCCACCCCCCCCGAGACCGAGGAGTTCTCCCCATGCGCCACAGACACGCCCGAACCAGCGCGTGTGCCGTCATAGCCGCCGTCGGCGCACTCGTCCTGACCGGGCTGCCCGGCTCCGGGGCGGCGCACGCCGACTCGACGACGCCGCAGGCACCCCGTACGGCGGCCGAGACCCTGTCCGTCGGCTCGACGTCCGACGCCGTGTTCCAGGCGATGCAGCGCGACCTGGGCCTGAACCGGGCGCAGGCCGAACGCCGGCTGGCCAACGAGGCGGAAGCCGGCGCGGTCGCCGGGCACCTCCGGAACGCGCTGGGCGGCTCGTTCGCCGGCGCCTGGGTCAGCGGCACCGAATCCGCCACGCTCACCGTGGCCACCACCGACGCCACACGTCTCCAGGCCATCCGCGCGGCGGGCGCACGCGCCGCGCACGTACCGAACACGCTCACCCGGCTCGAAGCCGCCAAGGCCGGGCTGGACCGCGCGTCGAAGCACCGGGCCGCCCCCACGGCCTCCTCCTGGTCGGTGGACGTCCGCACCAACACGGTGCAGCTGCGCGCCGCCGACCTGCCGTCGGCCCGGTCGTTCGTCGCCGCCAGCGGCGTGGACCGCGGCCTGGTGAGCGTGGGAGCGACCGCCGAGCGCCCCCGCCCGCTCTACGACATCCGCGGCGGCGACGCGTACTACATGGGCGGCGGCCGCTGCTCCGTCGGCTTCGCGATCACCCGCGGCTCCCAGCAGGGCTTCGCCACCGCGGGCCACTGCGGCCGCACCGGCACCTCCACCACCGGATACAACCAGGTGGCCCAGGGCAGCTTCCAGGCCTCCACCTTCCCCGGCCGCGACACGGCCTGGGTCGCCACCAACAGCAACTGGACCGCCACGCCGTACGTCAAGGGGCAGGGCGGCCAGAACGTCCGCGTCGCCGGGTCCACCCAGGCGCCGGTCGGCTCCTCGATCTGCCGCTCCGGTTCCACGACCGGCTGGCACTGCGGCACGATCCAGCAGCACAACACCAGCGTCACCTACCCGCAGGGCACCGTCAGCGGCGTGACCAGGACCTCCGTCTGCGCCGAGCCGGGCGACTCCGGCGGCTCCTTCATCTCCGGCAGCCAGGCCCAGGGCGTGACCTCCGGCGGGTCCGGCAACTGCCGCTCCGGCGGCACGACCTTCTACCAGCCGATCAACCCGCTGCTCCAGGGCTACGGCCTCACGCTGAAGACCGGCACGAGCGGCTCCGAGAACCCTGGCCCGAGCGAGCCCGACGGCACCTGGTCCGCCGGCACCGTGTACGAGGCGGGCGCCCAGGTCACGCACGGCGGTGCCACCTACCGCTGCCTGCAGAGCCACCAGGCCCAGCCGGGCTGGGAGCCCTCGAACGCACCGTCCCTCTGGGAGCAGGCCTGAGAACCACGGCGGTCACGGCTGCTGATGGGAACCACTGAGGACCACTGAGGTACGGACCGATCCGCACCGGTCTCCGTACCGCCCGGGGCCGGTTGGTACGAGCGCTCGCGTACCGGCCGGCCCCACCTCCGCTCCCGCGCGCATGTGTTTCCGCTGATTCCGCGCGCGAGGTCACGTCGTCCGGGGACCCGCGTCGGGCGCGGCCCCGGCCGCCTCGGGACGTACGGGCTCCCGCCGTACGGGCTCCCGCAGCGCGGACACCCCGGCGGGGCGGGCGGTGATCACCAGCGTGCCCTCCTCGATCTGGTAGTCCAGCGGCAGCCCGAGGCCGCGCATCGCCGCCACCATCCCGGTGTTGGACGCCTGGGTGATCGCGTACACGCTCGCGCTGCCCGCGTCGGCCGCCATGCCGACCAGCCGGCGCAGCAGCTCCGCCCCGATGCCGCGCCGCTGCCACGCGTCCTCGACCAACAGCGCCACCTCGGTCTCCTCGCCGTCCCACAGCAGGTGGCCGAGGGCCACCAGTCGCCCGGACGCCGTCTCGACCGCGAGCGTGCGGCCGAAGCGGGGGCCGAGCAGGTGGTCCAGGTAGCGCTCCGCGTCGGCGACCGGGCCGTGGTAGCGCATCGCCAGCGTCCGCGCCGAGCAGCGGGAGTGCATCGCACGCGCCGCCGCCAGGTCGCCGGCGCCGGCGCGGCGGACCGTGATGGGGCTGCCCTCGGGCAGGCTCAGCACGTCGCGGCGCGGCGGTACGCGCTGGCCGAGCCGGGCGTCCAGCTCGACGAGCGCCCGTACCCGCGCGAACTCGGTGGGCGTGAAGGGGAGGTGCGGGCGTTCGATGGTGACGGAGCCCCCGGACGGGTCGCGGAACTTCATGGTGTGCTCTTCGAGGATGCCCTCGTCCGGCACCCGCTCGGCCCGCGATCGCCCGTTCAGGGACCGCGCGGGCACCGAATGGATGGTGCAGCGCCCCAGCAACTGGCGTAGCGCGAGCGGCAGTTCGGCGGAGTCCAGGGCGGTTCGGGTGGCCAGGCCCAGCATCCGGGTCGGCGCGTCCACCAGGTCGTGGGCGTCGGCCCGCTCCAGCCAGGTGTGCGCGCCGCCCGCGGCGCCGACCGTACGGGACAGCTCGGCCGCGGGCAGCGGGGCGGGGGCGCGCAGCAGGAACTCGTCGACCGTCCCGTCCGACAGGGGGTGGGTCTGCAGGCTCAGGATGTCCACCCGGTGCCCGGCCAGCGCGGTGCACAGCGAGGCGAGGCTGCCCGGCTCGTCCCGTACGGTCGTGCGCATCCGCCACAGCGCCGTCTCCTGCCGCTCCCCGTCGGAGCGGGCGGGAGGCTCGGGCGCCGCGGCGCGGGTATCGGTCGGCGGCGGGGCGTGTTCGTGGCGGCGTGACCACCAGACGTGGAATGCGGCCGTGGCGAGCAGGGCGGCCGCCGAGCAGCACAGCAGCACCGGTCCCGACGGGCCGTGTGCGATGGCGTTGGCGAGGGCGTCCGCCACGGACACGGCGGTGAACAGGGCCGCCAGCTCGACCAGGTCCCGCCGCCAGTGGTGGCGGCGGGAGCTCTTGGCAGATGTCGCGTCAGTCATGCGGACAGCCTCGCCGACCGGTGTTGCCTGATCGCGAACGCTCTGTGACCGATGAGTAAAGGGCGCATTCGAGGCAAAAGGCGGCGGGTTGCGCTGCGGACCCGACAGGTACGCAGAGCGCGCTACCGGTCCGGCTGCCCCACCCGCCCCGGCTGCAACACCCGGCTGAACAGTACCTGCCCGCCCTCCTGGCGCAGCCGTACCGTCAACTCGCCGCTGTCCCCGTCGATGTCCACCTCGCCGAAGTACTGCGGGCTCTCGGCGGGCGAGACGTTGGCCCGCTGCGGCGCCTTGACGAAGGGCTGCGCGGGCCCGAACGTGCCGTCCAGCGGCACCGCGGGGAACCCGCCCGCGTTCAGCGGCCCCGACACGAACTCCCAGAACGGCGCGAAGTCCTCGAAGGCGGCACGTGACGGGTCGTAGTGCTGGGCGGAGGTGTAGTGCACATCGGTGGTCAGCCACACCGTGCCGGTGACGCGGCGATGCTTGATGTGCCGCAGCAGCTCCGCGATCTGCAGCTCCCGGCCGAGCGGCGCGCCCGGGTCACCCTGCGCCACCGCCTCGAAGTCCGCCGTGCCGTCCGCGACCACGAGCCCCAGCGGCAGGTCGGAGGCGATCACCTTCCACACGGCGCGGGACCGCGACAGCGCCCGCTTGAGCCACGCCAGCTGTTCGGCCCCGAGGATGCCCTGCCGGTCGTCGGTCTGCCGGTTGGGGGAGTTCGCGTTCCGGTACGTGCGCATGTCCAGCACGAACACGTCCAGCAGCGGCCCGTGGTTGATCACCCGGTAGACCCGCCCGCCCCGGTCGGACCGGAGCGTACGGATGGGGAAGTACTCCCGGAAGGCTCGCAGCGAACGCGCCGCGAGCACGTCCACGTCCTTCTCCGTGTACCGGGCGTCGTCGAGGATCTGGCCCGGGTACCAGTTGTTGCGCACCTCGTGGTCGTCCCACTGGATGACGGTGGGCACCTGTGCGTTGAAGGCGCGGAGGTTGGCGTCGAGCAGGTTGTAGCGGAACGCGCCGCGGTACTCCGCCAGTGTCTCGGCGACCTTGGACTTCTCCTCGGTGGTCACATTGCGCCAGATCCTGCCGTCGGGCAGTCGCACACTGGCCTCGATCGGGTTGTCGGCGTAGATGTTGTCACCGCTGCACAGGAAGAAGTCCGGGTCGCGGCGGCGCATCTCCTCGTAGATCCGGTAGCCGCCGTGGTCCGGATTGATGCCCCAGCCCTGCCCGGCCAGGTCGCCCGACCAGGTGAACCGCACGCTGTCGCGGCGCCCGGCCGAGGCGGTACGGAAGGTCCCGGTGACCGGCTCGCCCGTACGCCGGTAGTCGTGCGGGTCGGCGAGCAGCACCCGGTAGTGGATCTGCTCGCCGGACGGCAGGCCGTGCAGCGCGGTGGTGCCGGTGAAGTCCGTGCCGGGACCGAGCACCGGACCGTGCCAGGTGCGCGCGTTGCGGAACGCCTCGGTCGCCGCCGTCTGCACGATCATCCGGGCCGGCCGGTCGGAACGCGCCCACACCAGCCCGGAGGAGGCCGTCACGTCTCCGGTCTGCACGCCCCACAGGGCGCTCGGCCGCCCGGCGCGCGCCTGGGCGGGCGCCCCCGCGATACGGGACGGGGCGGCCGAGGGGCCCGGTCTCGCGGCGTTGGCGACGGCGGGGAGGGCGAGCGCCGCGGTACCGAGGGCCGCGCCGTGCAGTATTGACCGCCGGTTGACGGCTCTGCCGGATCCCTGCGCCATGTGAAACCTCCCGTTGAACGACCGGCCTTGGTGACGTCCTGTTCGTATCGTTGCCCGGTGCCGCGCGGGCGAACGCACGGTGAACCGCGGGGGAGTGCCGCGGTCCGCGACGCGCCGTGTCGGGGATGCCCCGGGCGCCCCGTGGCGCGTGCTGGGAGTAGGCGGCTCTCGACTTCTTTTGTTCTTTCTGACTCGAAGCCCCGCCCTTATGGAGCGTATTGCGCCGCGCTGTGCCGCACACCACGTCCGCGATTGTCGCTTTCCGGACATCCGTGCTGGACAACGTGCGGGCGGCCCGCTGGGATGAACGGGTGCAGACGGACTCCGCAACCGATGTCTTCCAGGAACACCGCCCGGTGCTGCTGGGCGTGGCCTACCGCATGCTCGGCCGGGTCGCCGACGCCGAGGACGTGGTCCAGGAGGCGTGGCTGCGCTGGTCGGCCGCCGACCGGGGACAGGTCCGCGAGCCGCGCGCGTACCTGGTGCGCGTCACCACCCGGCTGGCCATCGACCGGCTGCGGCAGGTCCAGGCGCGCCGCGAGTCGTACGTCGGCCCCTGGCTGCCCGAGCCGCTGGCCACGGACTTCGGCGGCACCGTCACCGACACCGCCGAGCGCGCCGTCCTCGCCGAGTCCGTCACCCTCGCCGTCCTGGTGGTCATGGAGTCGCTGTCGCCGCTGGAACGCGCGGTGTTCGTGCTGCGCGAGGCGTTCGGCTACCCGTACGCCGAGATCGCCACGGTCCTGGACCGCGGCGAGGCCGCGGTGCGCCAGCTCGCGGGACGCGCCCGGCGCCACGTCGAGGAGCGCCGGCCGCGCTTCGAGGTCGACCCCGTCCGGCAGCGCGACCTGACCGAGCGCTTCCTGACGGCGGCCGCCGGCGGAGACCTGGACGGGCTGCTGAGCCTGCTGGCCGACGACGCGCGCCTGGTCGGCGACAGCGGCGGCAAGGCCAAGGCGCCGCTGCGGATCATCGAGTCCGCCGACAAGGTCGGCCGGTTCCTGCTCGGCGTCATCAAGGGCGGCCTCCCGGACGCCGGGATGGAATTCCTGGAGTTCAACGGGGGCATCGCGCTGCTGGTGCGCTCCGGCGGCAAGCCGGACTCGCTCTTGCAGCTCGACGTGGCGGACGGCCGCATCCAAACTGTCTATATCATCCGCAACACGGACAAGCTGGCCTCCATCGGCGAGAACTGACCACCTCATCCGGTACGGGCGGACCGTACCGGCCGTACCACCTGCCCTGCCTCGCGCTGCCCTGCCTTGCTCTGCCTTGCCCCCTGCCCCGGGCGGTGATCCCGTTCGTGTACGAGCTGCCGTGCGCGTTTCACCGGCCCGCGAACGGATCCGACGATTGGTCTTGACCAAGGGTGGGGGCGGCCATATCGTCGCAGGGATACTGCAACAACCTTTAATAAAGAAGCGCTCATATCAGGAGCGCGGATGCGGGCTCGGGACCGGGCGCGCATGCGACGGGGGCCGGCCCCGTCGCGAAGACGGCCATGGCGGAGGACAGGGTGGGGACCACGCAGCTCGAAACGGTGCCGGAGCCGAAGTACTGGCACCTCAAGACCGTGCTCAGCGAGGCGCTCGACTCGGAATTCTCGGTCGGCGAGGTACTGCCCAACGAGCGGGAGCTCGCGGCGCGCTTCGGCGTCGCCCGCGCCACGCTGCGGCAGGCGCTGGAGCAGCTGGAGCTGGAAGGCCGCCTGCAGCGCCGCCGGGGCGTGGGCACGACCGTCGCGCCGCCCCGCGTCGGCGTGGCCGTGGCGCCGGTACGCCACACCTGGCCGGGCGCGGCCGGTGACGACTGGCAACCCGTCGACGCCGTCGAGTCGCAGACCGTTCCCGTGGCCGTGGCGCGCCTGCTGGAGCTGACGCCCGACGAGCGGGTGCACATCGTGCACCGCAGCAGGGTCACGCACGGCCAGCCGGTCGCCGCCGAGCAGCTGTACGTGCCCGTCCGCTGCGTGCCCGGAGCCGCCGCCGGCGCCGCGGTGGACGCGCCGGCCCGCGCCCGCGTCGTCCTCCGCGAGCTGCAGCAGCTCGAACTGGAAGGCCAGGACCGGGCCGTGGAGCTGGGCTCGGCCCGCGCGGACGACGCCAGGGAACTGGACCGGCTGCCCGGCGCCCCGGTCCTCGTCGTCACCACCCGCTACTTCACGGGCGGCCGTACCGCCGCCGTGGCGCTGTCCACGTACCGCGCCGACACCTGCCGCCTCACCTTCGGCGACAACGAGGCCGAGGCGGGCGTCACCGCCCTGGTGAGCTGAGCCCCGGCGAGCCGACGCCTGGCGGGCCGGACCGGGACAGGAACGCCTTCACCATCGGTACGACCAGGTCGGCGCGCCGCGGCAGGTCGCGGTGGGTGGTGCCCGGGAGCACGCCGAGCTGTGAGCCCGGGATCAGGCCGTGCATCTCGACGGCGTGCTCCAGCCGGACGAAGTCGGTGTCGCCGACCAGCAGGAGGACCGGCGCCTCGATGCCGGCCAGCGCCTGCGCGGACCAGCCCTCGAACGCGTACACCGCCGGCTGGAGCTTCTCGGCGAACGCCTCGAAACGCCCCGGGTCGGGGGCGACTTCCGTGTACGCCTCGTACATCTCCTGGAAGTCGCTCTCGGTGGGCATCCGGGGAGAGCCGGGACGCGCGGAGGGGTCGCGGACCTCGGGGTGGTAGCCGTCGGGCCGGTAGTGGGTGGAGGCGAGCACCAGCCGGTCGACCCGCGCGGGCCGGGCGACCGCCAGCTGAAGGGCGGTCAGGCCGCCCAGGCTGAAACCGAACACGTCGGCCCGGTCGATCCCGAGGTGGTCCAGCAGCCCCGCCACATCGTCGGCCAGGTAGGAGAGCGCGGGCTCCCGGTCGATGTCCCCGGTGTGCCCGTGCCCCTGCAACTCGACGGCGACGACCTGGCGCGTCGCGGCGAGCGCGGGGAGTATGCCGCCGAAGGTCAGGTCGATGGTGAGCATGCCGCCGTGCAGCAGGACCAGTGGCCGTCCCGTGCCGTGGACCTCGTAGTACAGATTCAGGCCGTTGACGCGGGCGTACCCGGCGGACGACGGATACGTGGTGGAGTCCCTGTCCTCGCTCAACGCTCTCTCCCCGGTTCGGCACGGCGGGTGCCCGGCCTCTGACCTCTGCTCGGTCAGGCTCCGGACCAGCTGCTCAGCACACTAGCCGGGGGGTCTGACAACGCCTCCGCGTCGCGCCGCGGCCCGGCCGCCAAAAGTTTTTCCGGGGAAGTGCCCCCGGCGGGTGCCTTCCCGCGCCCTTACTCCTTCGACCGATCTCAACCGGAGCAGTCGAAGGAGAACGACCATGAATCGGAGGCTTGTGCCGGGCGCGGTACGGGTGGCGTTGCTGGGGCCGGTGATGGCCCTGGTGAACCTGTTGCTGCCTCCTGGCACCCTCAGGGACCTGCTGGTGTTGTGCGCCGATGTGCTCATCGGCGCTGTCGCGCTCCGTCCGCGCCCCTTGCACCACCGTGCGCGGTGTGTGCCCACCCGTGCGCCGTTGCCGTGGCGGATCGCTGTACGAGCCCGCGTGCGACGCTCGTACTCCGGCCGCGCGCCGGAGCACACGAACGGGGTGGGGCAGTGACGACATCGCCCAGCATCAGGCGCACAATGGCCGACGTGGACGCCGCCGCCTGGGTCAGGCGCTTCCAGTCCACCACCGACCGGCGGGCGCGTCGCGCCCTCTTCGACGAACTCTACGAAAGCCACTACGCACGCCTGTACGGCTTCTGTCTCAAGCGGCTGCTGCCCGACCGGGACGCCGCTCAGGAAGCGCTCCAGGAAACCTTCCTCACGGCCTGGTCGAAGCTGGACCGGTTGGAGCACCCGGAGGCCCTGGAGTCCTGGCTCTACCAGATCGCCTGGCGGCGCTGCGCCCAGCAGAGGCGCAAGCGGCCCCGGAACGCAGCGGTTCCTTGGACCGACTCGGAGGAGTCGGCCGGCCGGGAGACGGCCCGACGCTTGCGGCAGATCGCGGAAGACGACGCCGACTTCACGGTCCGTCGCCGCCGTGCGCTGACGCTGACCAGGAACATCGCCGTGGCCCTGGGCCCCGGCACGCAGCGGTTCCACGACCTTTACGTCGGCGAGGAGCTGACCGGGGCCGAGCTGGCCCGGCGGCTCGGACGCGCCACCGGGAGCACCAAGGACCACAACGAGGCGCTGCGCAAGGCCTTCCGGGCCAACGTGCTGGCCAAGGACCCGCGCAACCGGGAGGCGTGCGGGAGGCTCGCGGACATCCTGGCGGACGCGGTGGCGTCCCGGGCGGCCGAGGCCGCGGCCGCCGCGGTGGCGGGGGACCATGCCGCAGCCGACCGGGCGCGGCGGGCCGTGGACGTCCTGGAGCGCTTCCTCGCCGACGCGAACAGCACCGAAGCCCTGCCGGGCGCCGTGTGCCGCACCGTCACCCGCCACGCGGGCCAGTGCCGTACCTGCCAAGGCGGCGCCAAGCGCAGCGTCGCCCGCTGGTTCCCGGTCGTCGCGCCCTTCGCGTTCGCCGACCTCCTCGTGGAAGCGGGGCGGGACGACTTCGACCTGGTCTCTTCGAGTTCCCCGGCCGACGGCGGACCGGCGACGGAGGTCAAGGGCCCACTGGGGGACCAGAGCGGCAAGCTCGCACGCCGGAGCCGGGGATCCGCGAGGAACCGGCAGGGCGGGACGCGCAGGCGGGGGACCTCTTCCGGCGGCCTCGCCGGCGGTCACCGTACACCGCCGGCGTCCCCGCGCATCGGGCGCCGCATCGCTTGGAACTCCCTGGTGGCGCTCGCGCTCGGGCTGGGGGTCGGGTACGGGAACGGCGGTACCGACCTTCCGATGGCGCAGCTCCCGTGGAGTGCCCCGGCCCCGCCGGAGGAGTCGCACGGCACCGCGTCGGCGTCCGGGGGCGACTCGTCACGCGGTACGGCGTACGGGAGTACACCGTCCGGGGGCACGTCGTCCGGGCGTACGGGCACCGCGTCCGCCACGGCGGCTCCCGCTCCCCGGCCCGATCCGGGAGCCGGGTCGGCGGCGAGCCCGTCTTCCCGCCCTTCGAGCAGCTCACCGCCTCCGGGGACGGGGCAGGCGGCCGCGTCCGCACCGCCGACGGATCACGTTCCCGCCGAGGAACAGCCGGCGGGCGAGCAGCCGCTCGAACAGCCTCCGGAGGACGAGGAGGCGGTTGCCGGGCCGTCGGAGTCCCAGACGCCGACTTCGCCGCCGGCCGAGTCGTCCAAGACCGGCAACCTCGTGGAACTGCCGGTCACCAACCACCAGAGCGTCCTGTCACGGGTGGTCGTCGGCTCGTCCCAGGAGACGGGGGTCCCCGGCGAGCCGGGGTAGGGGTACGGCAAGGTCCCGGCCGGAGCGCGTCACTCAGCGCCGGGCCGTGACCGTTCCCTCGACCGCGAACAGTTCGCCCTCGACATGGTCCAGCGCGAGCCGCAGCGCGCCCGTGGCCACCGCCGCTTCACCCAGTGCGGACAGGGCCACCTGCGGCGGCCGCAGACAGTAGCGGGCCAGTTCGGCGCGGAGCGGCTCCAGTACGTCGTCCAGGCCCGCGGCCCAGCCGCCGACCACCACCAGTTCCGGGTCCAGCGCGAGCACCAGCGCCGCGACGTCGTGCACCAGCCGCCGGATGAAACGGTCCATCGCTTCCCTGGCCCGTGCGTCACCGTCGCGCGCGAGTTCGAACACCCGCGCCACCTGTGCCTCGTCCAGCGGGTGCAGCGGCTGGCCGGTCGTGGAGAGCAGCTTCTCCGGAGTGGCCTCGCGCCCCAGCAGGTGCAGCGCGCCGATCTCCCCGGCTGCGCCGCCGAAGCCGCGGTGCAGCCGGCCTCCGATCAGCGCGCCGGCCCCCGGGCTCAGCCCCGCGAGGACGAACACGATGTCGTCCGAGCCGGCTGCCGCGCCCTTCCAGTGCTCGGCCACCGCGGCGGTGTTCGCGTCGTTCTCCACCAGGACGGGACACCGGAACGAGCGGCGCAGCCGGTCACCGAGCGGCAGCCCGGTCCAGCCCGGCAGGGCGGTTCCCAGCCGTACGGTGCCGTCCGCCTCCACGATGCCGGGGCTGCCCACGCCGACCGCCCGCAGCGAACTGCGGGCCACGCCCGCCCGCCGCAGCAGTTCGGCCACCGCGGTCCGTACCTTCTCCAGCCGTTCGTCCGCAGGCGCGGTCTCCGCGACCGTGCGCTGGGCGGAGCCGAGCACCCGGCCGCCCAGGTCGGACAGGAGCGCCGCCACCCGGTGCGGGCCGATCTCGACGCCCAGCAGGTGTCCGGCCTCCGTACGGAAGCGGAAGCGGCGGGCGGGCCGGCCCTGACGGCGGGCGGCGCCCTCGTCGGCGGGCGCCTCGGCCACCAGGCCGGTCTCGATCAGCCCCTCGACCACCCCCTCGACCGTGGGCCGGGAGAGGCCGGTCACTTCCACGAGGTGGGTGAGCGTGGGGGTGTCGGCGGCGCGCAGCGCGTGCAGCACCACCGCGGAGTTGATCCGTCGCAGCAGCGAGGGGTCCCCACCGGTTAGCCGCCCCAACGTCCGTCTCCCTCGCATTGCGTGTGTGGCGGATCGTAGCCGGTCAGCCGGTGTGCGGCGAGTCCCGGGCGGTGGACGGGGGACCGCCGGGAGGCAGCCGCGCGGCCGTGCGCCGGAGCCGGGTCCGGGGTGGCCGGCCACCGCTGATGCGCTGACGCCGGGCCAATTGTCAGACCCCGGCGGTTTACTGACGGCATGACGAAATCGACCACAGCACAGCATCTCACCGCCATCGACCTCCTCCGCGGCCGCGCCTTCCCCGACGGTCCGGTCCGCTCCGCCATGGTCGAGAGCGGCCCCGGGTTCCACGTCGCCCAACTGCGCGGCGACGAGCAGCTCTGGGAAGCGGACCCCGCGGTCGTCAAGGAGACGGCGCAGGAGTACCGGGCCGAGCTGGAGGGACTCATATCGGCTCTCTGCTTACGCTGGGGCGAGCCGGAGGTGCTGGACCTCGCGGGGCATCTGGAGCGGGTGGCCATGGGCATGCCCGTCCAGCCGCCGCTCGACGTGCTGTGCGCCCAGGTACCGCGCGTGTACGCCTGGCGTGCCGAGGGGCGCTGGGTAGCGGTGGGGCTGGGGGAGGGCGATCCCGAGATGCCCGTCTTCCAGCTGCTGGCGGCGGTGGGCCGCGCGGATGCCGTGGGCTGAGCGGGAGCGGCGGGCGCGGTTGCGGTACGGACCGGCCGCGCCACCGGCGCCGCCCGTGCCGGGACCGTGCGGAGCGAGGGCGGGCGGGGCGGGGGCCGCGCGCGGACCGTGCCGGCGCGGCCGTCCCGTCGCTCCTGCGGTGCCTACTTGTTCTGGTTGCCCTGGTCGTCGCGGTGATGGCGGCCCCAGGGGTGGCGCAGGCGGATCCAGATGTCCCGGGCCTGGCGCCCCGCCTCGGACCGGCTGTCGGCCACCAGTTTGCGGGCCTGTTCCGGGGTCTCGACCATCGGACCGGAGCCCCGCAGCGGCTTGCCCGCCGTCTCGTGCAGGAAGAAGGCGGCGATGAAGCCGATGACGCCCGCCACCATCAGGTAGTACGCGGGGATCATGTGGCTGCCGGTGGACGCCACCAGCGCGGAGGCGACCAGCGGCGTGGTGCCGCCGAACAGCGACACCGAGATGTTGAAGGCGATGGACAGCGCGCCGTAGCGCAGATGGGTCGGGAAGAGCGCAGGCAGCGTGGAGGCGGAGGTTCCCGCGAAGCACACCAGCAGCAGACCCAGGACGAGGCACCCGAGGGCCGGAAGCAGGATGCCGCCCTGACGGATCAGCAGGAACGCCGGGTAGGAGAGCGCCACCAGCGCGATGCTGGACGCGATGAACACCGGCCGGCGACCCCAGCGGTCCGAGGTACGGCCCACGGTCGTGATCGTCAGCGCGACGACGACCATGGTGCCGAGGACCAGCAGCTGCGCGGTCGTCGGATCCTCGCCGAGCGTCTCGGTCATGAAGGTGGGCAGGTAGGAGGTCACCATGTAGTTGGTGACGTTGTACAGCAGCACCAGTCCCATGCAGATCAGCACGGCTTCCCAGTGCCCGGTGAAGATCTCCTTCAGCCGGCCCTTGCCCGACTGCCGGGCCTCCTCGACGGGCGTGTCGCCGGATTCCGACGCCTCGGCCTCCTGCCGCGCCGCTTCCGCCTCCTGCTTGAAGGCCGGGGTCTCCTCCAGCTTCAGGCGCATGTAGAGGCCGATCAGGCCGAGCGGACCGGCGATCATGAAGGGGATACGCCACCCCCAGCTCTCCAGGCCGTCCGTGCCCAGTACGGCGGTGAGCACGGTGACCAGGCCCGAGCCCAGCGCGTAGCCGACGAACGTACCGAAGTCGAGCCAGCTGCCGAGGAAGCCCCGGCGCTTGTCGGGGGCGTACTCGGCGATGTAGGTCGTGGCGCCGGCGTACTCACCGCCGGTCGAGAAGCCCTGCACCAGCCGGCAGACGAGCAGCAGCAGGGGAGCGGCGAACCCGACGGTGGCGTACGTGGGCAGGAACCCGACCGCGAAGGTGCTGATCGCCATCATGATCATGGTCGCGGCCAGCACCCGCTGCCGTCCGATGCGGTCGCCCAGCGGCCCGAAGACCAGACCGCCGAGCGGCCGTACGAGGAAGGCCGCGGCGAAGGTGGCGAAGGTGGAGACGAGCTGGGCCGCGGGGGAGCTGGACGGGAAGAAGACCTTGCCCATCGTGGCCGCCAGATAGGCGTAGACCCCGAAGTCGAACCACTCCATCATGTTGCCGAGGGCGGCCGCCGTGACCGCGCGGCGTACCTGCGGTCTGTCGGTGACGGTGACTTCCTCGACGCTGAGCTGGCGTTTGCGGCGGCGCAGCAGAGTGCGCAGCAGCCGGTCGGTGTCGGAGTTGTTTCCTCCGTCCGACCGCTTGTTCCGCCGGAGGCGCGGCGGCTGAGGCTGACCGGTAGTCATCTCGTCCTGTCGCTAGGGGCTGAGCGGCACATTGGTTTCTCCGAGTATCAACGCAAAGATCGAAATCGGCAGAACCAGCATAGGAACGAGATAGATGGGACCAAAGGGACGCTGGATGGCTTATCGGCTCACTGGCCGTATGTATACGGCGCAAATCTCCCGTACGGCCTACGCGTCCCGCACGGCCCTTCCACCCCGTGCGTCCTACACACAACGCTCGCCTTACCCGAAACGGGCAGCTCACACGTCCGGCGTGGCACCGTCTTCGGCGAAGGCCGCGGCGCGCAGGCGCCCGTACTCCTCCGCCATGGTGGCGAGGGACCAGTGCGCGTTCAGGCCACTCGGATTGGGCAGCGCCCAGACACGGGTGTCACCGATGGTGCACTCCTGCGGCCCCACCTTCGCGTGCTTGTCGTCGAAAGCCACCCGATAGGCCGTCACCCCCGCCACGGCGAGCCATCTCGGCCGCAGCCGCCTCACCTTCTCGACCAGCTGCCGGCCGCCCTCGCGGAACTCCTCGGCGGACAGCTCGTCGGCCCTGGCACTCGCCCGCTCCACGACATTGGTGATGCCGATGCCGTACGCGAGCATCTCCTCCTGCTCGGCGGGCTTGAGCACCCGCGGCGTGAAACCGGCGGCGTGCAGCACCGGCCAGAAGCGGTTGCCGGGCCGGGCGAAGTGATAGCCGGCGGCGGCCGACATCAGTCCGGGGTTGATACCGCAGAAAAGCACCCGCAGGCCGGGCGCCGCCACGTCGGGGACGAGGCGGCCGCGCGCGGCCCGCAGTTCCTCGGGGGTGAATCCCATCTCAGCGGGGCCTCACAGGATCGAGCCCGGCGCGTACGCCGCGGCGTCGGGGTACTGCTTGGTGATCTCTTCGATACGGGACACGACGGCGGCCACCTGGTCGGCGGCGGCGCCCGTGAAGGACAGCTTGTCGGCCATCAGCGCGTCCAGCCCCGCCCGGTCCAGCGGGATCCGCTCGTCCGCGGCCAGCTTGTCCAGCAGCTCGTTGCGCTCCACGCCCTGCTCGCGCATGGCGAGCGCCGCGGCGACCGCGTTCTCCTTGATCGCCTCGTGCGCCACCTCGCGGCCCACCCCGGCCCGTACGGCGCCCATCAGCACCTTGGTCGTGGCGAGGAAGGGCAGGTAGCGGTCCAGTTCGCGCGCGACGACGGCGGGGAAGGCGCCGAACTCGTCCAGCACGGTCAGGAACGTCTCCAGCAGGCCGTCCAGGGCGAAGAAGGAGTCCGGCAGCGCGACCCGGCGCACCACCGAGCAGGACACGTCGCCCTCGTTCCACTGGTCGCCGGACAGCTCGCCGGCCATCGAGGCATAGCCGCGCAGGATGACCATCAGGCCGTTGACGCGCTCACAGGACCGGGTGTTCATCTTGTGCGGCATCGCGGACGAGCCCACCTGGCCGGGCTTGAAGCCCTCGGTCACCAGCTCGTGGCCGGCCATCAGCCGGATCGTCTTGGCGAGCGAGGACGGCGCCGCGGCCAGCTGCACCAGCGCGGTGACCACGTCGTAGTCCAGCGAGCGCGGGTAGACCTGGCCGACGGAGGTGAACGCCTGGCCGAAGCCGAGGTGGCCGGCGATCCGCTGCTCCAGCTCGGCCAGCTTCGCGGCGTCCCCGCCCAGCAGGTCCAGCATGTCCTGCGCGGTGCCGACCGGGCCCTTGATGCCGCGCAGCGGGTAGCGCGACAGCAGGTCCGTCAGCCGCCCGTACGCCACCAGCAGCTCGTCGGCGGTGGTCGCGAAGCGCTTGCCGAGCGTGGTCGCCTGCGCCGCGACGTTGTGCGAACGCCCCGCCACGACCAGCTCGGCGTGCTCACCGGCCAGCCGGCCCAGCCGCGCCAGCACGGCGACCGTACGGTCCCGCACCAGCTCCAGCGACAGCCGCACCTGGAGCTGCTCGACGTTCTCGGTCAGGTCGCGGGAGGTCATGCCCTTGTGGACCTGCTCGTGCCCGGCGAGCGCGTTGAACTCCTCGATGCGGGCCTTGACATCGTGGCGGGTGACCTTCTCCCGCTCGGCGATCGACGCCAGGTCGACGTTCTCCAGCACCCGCTCGTAGTCGGCGAGGGCCTCCTCGGGCACCTCGACCCCGAGGTCCTTCTGCGCGCGGAGCACGGCCAGCCACAGCTTGCGCTCCAGCTTGACCTTGTACTCGGGGGACCACAGGACGGCAAGCTCCGCGGAGGCGTAGCGGCCGGCCAGGACATTCGGAATGCGGGGCTTGGCAGTCACGTGACCAGAGTCTACTGGTCACGTGGACATGCCTCGCCGGTGGCAGGCCCGCCGCCCGCCCGCCCGGTCGCCCCGGCGCGGGCCGGTCTGCCCGCCGGGGCGAGTGGGACCGCGTCAGCCGGAAGACCGGCGGCCCCTCGACGAGCATCTCCCCGGGCGCCGCGGCACTGGCTCCCGATCCGCTGAACTACGGCTGGCGCGGCTGGGCGTGGGTCGCGCACGGCCGGGACAACTCCACCTTCCAGGCGGACATGACCGTCGACGAGGAGCGCGCCTGCTGGGCGGAGGTCGTCGGCACCATGGAGAGGTCAGCGACATCAGCCTGTTCGTCGGCAAGAGCCTCGGCGGGCCGGATTTCGTGCAGATCGTCAAGGACCAGCCGGAGCAGCTCCACGCCGACTCGGCCGGCAGCGGGCGGGTCATGTCGCTGGTCCTGCACCCGTTCGTCATCAACCAGCCGTTCCGGCACAAGTACCTGGACCAGGCGCTCGAACACATCGCCAACCACCCCGGCGTGTGGCTGACGACCAGCGACGAGATAGCCGAGCACTACACCCGGACGGTCCTCCGCAAGGAGGCGTGAGGGCGGCGCGCCGGTTCAGTCCTCGTAGGGCAGCAGGTCGGGGCGCTTCGGCGGGCGGCCGTCCCCGCTGGAGCGGCCGCTCAGCCGCCTGCCGATCCACGGCACCAGGTGCCGGCGCGCGAAGCGCACGTCCGACGTCCGCCGGGCCGCCCAGCCCGGTGGTACGGAAGCGGGCAGCGGCGCGTCCCAGTCGGATTCGGCCGGGAAGCCGAGGGCCTGCCAGACGGCCTCGGCCACCCGCTCGTGCCCGGCGCCGTTCAGGTGCAGCCGGTCCTCCGCCCACATCCGCCGGTCGGCCAGCGCGCGGGAGGAGAAGAGGTCCACCACGATCGCGTCGTGCTGTTCGGCCAGCGCGTCGATGTGGGCGAAGAGCTGCTCCATGCGCGGCCGGAACCGCTCCAGCACCGGCCCCTGCCGGCCAGGGCTGCGCATCAGTACGAGCTGCCCGCAGTCCTTGGCCAGCCGCCCTGCGGCCTCCTCCAGGAGGCCGCAGACCCGGTTCACGTCGCACTTGGGCCGCAGGACGTCGTTCAGCCCGCCCACCAGGGTGACCAGGTCGGCGCCCATCGCGGCCGCCGGCCCGGTCTGCTCCGCGACGATCTGCCCGATCAGCTTGCCGCGCACCGCGAGGTTGGCGTACCGGAAGCCGGGGGTACGGGCCGCGAGCCGCGCAGCCAGCAGATCCGCCCAGCCGCGGTACGAGCCGTCCGGCAGCTCGTCGGACATGCCCTCGGTGAAGCTGTCGCCTACCGCGACGAAACTGGTGTATGAGGCACTGATCTCCATGGCGGAGGAATCCTACCCGGGGGCGCCCCCGGCCGGTCCCGCCTTCTTGGGCTGCTGCTGGAGCACCAGCTCCCGCAGCACGTCCTCCATCGTGACCAGGCCGGCCAGCCGGCCGTCCTTGCCGATGACCGCCGCCAGGTGCGTGCGGGAGGCGCGCATCGCCGTCAGGACGTCGTCAAGCGGCGTCTCGGCCCGTACGCGGGCAATCGGGCGCAGCGCCGGCACCGGGAAGGGAAGGTCCCGCGGCGCGGCGTCGAGAGCGTCCTTGACGTGCAGGTATCCCAGGATGCGCTGGGTGCTGTCGACGACGGGGAAACGGGAGAAACCGGACTGCGCGGCCAGTTCCTCGATGCCCTCAGGGGTGACGCCGAGCCGTGCCGAGACCACCTTCTCCGCCGGCAGCACCACATCGGTGACCGGCCGGCGGCCCAGCTCCAGGGCGTCCCGCAGGCGCTTCTTGGCCCGGTCGTCCAGCAGCCCGGCGGCCTGCGAGTCCTCGACCATCTTGGCGAGCTGGTCGTCGGAGAACGTCGCGGCCACCTCGTTCTTGGCCTCCACCCGCAGCAACCGCAGCAGCGCGTTGGCGAACGCGTTGATCGCGAAGATCACCGGGCGCAGCGCCCGGGTCAGCGCGACCAACGGCGGCCCCAGCGCCAGGGCCGTGCGCACCGGCTCGGCCAGCGCCACGTTCTTCGGGACCATCTCGCCGAAGAACATGTGCAGATACGTCGCCAGGGCCAGGGCGATCACGAAGGAGATCGGATGGGTCAGGGCGCCCGGCACGCCGACCGCGTCGAAGAGCGGCTCCAGGAGGTGGGCGATGGCGGGCTCGGCGACGGCGCCGAGCACCAGGGTGCACAGGGTGATGCCGAGCTGCGCGGCCGCCATCACGGCGGAGACGTGCTGGAGCCCCCACAGGACGCTGTGCGCCCGGCGGTCGCCGTCCTCGGCGTGGGTGTCGATCTGGCTGCGGCGCACCGAGATCATCGCGAATTCGGCGCCCACGAAGAACGCGTTGACGACCAGCGTGAGCAGGCCGACGAAGAGCTGGAGCGCGGTCATCGGGCGTCCTCCGCGGTCCGGCCGGCGCCGTCGGGCAGCGGCGAGTGCAGCAGCACCCGTGCCGCGCGGTGCCCGGACGCGTCCACGACGTCGATCCGCCACCCCGCGGCCTCGACGCTGTCCCCGGCGGCCGGGATCCGGCCCAGCTCGGTGGCGATCAGTCCGGCCAGGGTCTCGTACGGGCCGTCCGGCAGCTTGAGACCGATCTGTTCCAGCTGGTCGGCGCGTACGGCGCCGTCCGCGTCGTAGCGGATGCGGCCGTCCGCGTCCTCGCCGGCGGGCGCCAGGTCCGGGGTCTCCATCGGGTCGTGCTCGTCGCGTACCTCGCCGACGACCTCCTCGACGATGTCCTCCAGGGTGACGACCCCGGCCGTACCGCCGTACTCGTCGATGACCACGGCCATCGTGCGCTTGCCGGACAGCCGGTCCAGGAGCTTGTCCACGGTCAGGGTCTCCGGCACCAGCAGCGGCTCGCGCAGCAGCTCGGACACCGGGTACCGGGAGCGGCGGTCGGCGGGGACGGCCAGGACGTCCTTGATGTGCACGACGCCCACCACGGAGTCCAGGCCGCCGCGGTAGACGGGGAAGCGGGACAGGCCGGTGACGCGCGTCGCGGCGGCCACGTCCTCGGCCGTGGACTGCACGTCCAGGGCGGTGACCTGGACGCGGGGCGTCATCACGTTCTCCGCCGTCAGGTCGGCGAGGTTGAGGGTCCGGACGAACAGTTCGGCGGTGTCGTGCTCCAGGGCGCCTTCCTTGGCGGAGTGCCGGGCCAGCGCGACCAGTTCCTGCGGCCCGCGGGCGGAGGCCAGTTCCTCGGCGGGCTCCATGCCCATCCGGCGGATCACCCGGTTCGCGGTGTTGTTGAGGTGCCCGATGAGCGGCTTGAAGGCGGCGCTGAAGCCGCGCTGCGCGGTGGCGACCCGGCGGGCGATGGGCAGCGGGCTGGAGATGGCCCAGTTCTTGGGGACCAGTTCGCCGACGACCATCAGGACCACCGTGGAGACCGCCGTACCGAGGACCAGGGCCACCGAGTCGACCGCGGCCGGCGGCAGCCCGGCGGCGCCGAGCGGGCCGGCCAGCAGCGTGGCGATCGACGGCTTGGCGAGCATGCCGATGACCAGGTTGGTCACGGTGATGCCGAGCTGCGCGCCGGAGAGCTGGAAGGTCAGGCTGCGGACGGCCTTGAGCGCGCTGTCCGCGCCGCGCTCGCCGCGCTCCACGGCGCGTTCCAGGTCGCTGCGCTCGACGGTCGTCAGGGAGAACTCGGCCGCGACGAAGACGCCGCAGGCCAGGGTCAGGAGCAGGGCCACGGCCAGGAGGAGCAGCTCGGTCATCGGGTCACCTCCGTCCCATGATCGAACAGGACCGGGAGGTTCGCGCTCCGGGCGCAGACGCGGGGACGACTGGGAGGCTCGCCCATGGCTGGACGCTCACTCCTTTCGCTGGACGACGGGGGAAACGTCAATATTAAAGGATGTGCAAAGCGGGTGGCGTGCGAGTGGGGAGTGTGGGAACGGCGGTAGCGGCAGGCGGACGAGGGGCGGGGTGCGGCGGCAGGGGCTGGAGCGGGCCGGGATCAAGCCCGTACCAGCGGTTTCACCCACCGCCGCCAGTGGTTCTCCCGCTGGTACCCGGCGGCCGCCCAAGCATGCTGGGCCCGCTCGTTCGCCTCCAGCACCATGGCGTCGCCGCGTCGGCCGCCCACTGCCTCGAAGCGCCGCTCGGCCGCTTCGAGCAGCGCCGTCGCGATCCCCTGCCGACGGTACGCGGGCAGGACCGCCAGCCGGTACAGGGAGCAGCGCCAGCCGTCGAAGCCGGCGATCACCGAGCCCACCAGGACCCCGCCGGACTCCGCGAGGATCAGCGCCTGCGGGTCCCGCTCGACGAGCCGGGTCACCCCGTCCACGTCGTCGGTGATGGATGTGCCCTCCGCGGCTTCCCGCCAGAAGGCGAGCACGCTTTCGGCGTCGCCCGGCACGGCCGTCCGGATCCGTATGTCGTTCATGCCCGTGAGCCAAACACAGGCCCGGCGGCCTGTCAGCGTATTTCGGATAGCGGACGCGGGCGGGCTCAGCTTCCCTTGAGTTCCTCGATGACCGGCGCGAACGCCTCCATGGAGGGGTCCAGCACGGTGATGTAGGAGAAGCCGTAGCGCTCGCGGTGTGCCCGCAGCTGTTCGGCCATCTGCGAAGCGGTGCCGATGAGGAACGTCGGTACGTGCAGCGCCTGCTCCTCGTCGACGCCGATGTCGTGCCCGGCGATCTCCCGTGCCGCGGCGCGCCGGTCGTCGGTGACCAGGACCCGCTGGACCAGGATGTTCAGCTCGGCGGGCCGCTCGCGGTCCGCGGCGGCCTTCCGGTAGACGGCGAGGGTGTCGTCGAGCGCCTCCGCCGTCAGGAGTTCGAGCGTGCCCTCCGGCTTGCCGGGGGCCGCCCGGCCGCCGGTGAAGGCCGCGATGTCCGCGTGCCGGGCGGCGAGCCGCAGCATGCGCGGGCCGTTGCCGCCGATCAGCAGCGGCGGCCGGGGCTGCTGGGCCGCCTTCGGCAGGTGTTCCGGGTCGCCCAGCAGGCGGTCCAACTCCTCGACCGTACGGGTGAGATGATCCACGCGCTCGCCGGGCGACCCCCACGGCAGGCCCGCCTTGTCGTGCTCGTCGCGTACGTACCCGGTGCCCAGGCCCAGTTCGAGCCGGCCGTCGGTGAGGAGATCGGTGGTGGCCACCTCGCGGGCGAGCAGCGTCGGGTTCCAGAAGCCCGCGTTGAGGACGAAGGTGCCCACGCGCGGGCGCTCGGTGGCCTCTGCGGCGGCGATCAGCGCGGGGAACGGCGCGGGCCAGCCGATGTGGTCCGGCACGAGCACCACGTCGTAACCCAGCTCCTCGGCCCGGCGGCACTTCTGCCGCCAAGCGGATCCCGACTCGATGGTGAGCATGTTGACGCCGAAGCGGAACGGACGTGGCATGGGGCCCCCTTGGAGTGCGCGCGGCAGCCGGCCGGCGTGTGTGGTGGTCGTGTGGTGCGGACAGCTGGTGAGTGTAGTGGAGGTTCGCTTTTTGTCGAACCATGGTGCGGGCGACCCGGCGTACGGGCGCGCCGGGTCACTCGTGGGCGATGGCGGCCAGTACGTTGAGCCGGGAAGCGCGCAGCGCGGGCAGCAGCGCCGCCAGCAGCCCGACCACCACGGACCCGGCCACCACCGCCACCACCGTGGCCCACGGCACCGCGAACACCGTCAGCCCCTCCAGCGCCAGGACCCGTTGCGTGGCGACGCCCCAGACCAGCCCGAGCCCGAGGCCGAGGACCGCGCCGAACAGGGCGATCACCACGGACTCCAGCCGGATCATCCGGCGCAGCTGCCTCCTGGACAGCCCGACCGCGCGCAGCAGCCCGATCTCGCGGGTGCGTTCGACGACGGCCAGGGCCAGCGTGTTGACCACGCCCAGCACCGCGATGACGATGGCCAGCCCGAGCAGCCCGTACAACAGGTTGAGCAGCCCCTGGATCTGGCCGCTGACCAGTTCCTTGTAGTCGGCCCGGTCGCTCACCTGTACCTGTGGGAACGGCTTGAGCGTCCGCTCAAGGGCCGCCCGCAGCGCGTCCGGAGCGGTCCCCTGGGCGGCGTTCACGAACAGCACCGAGTCCTCGCCGCGCGGGACGTACTTCTCCAGGGTCGCCATCCCCATGAAAAGCCCGCCCTCGGTCCCCGGCCCCGAGCCGGTGTCCTCGGTCAGCGCACCGACCGTGAAGCGCGCGGGCCGCCCCGACGCCAGCACCGCGTCCAGCCGGCTGCCCACCCGCAGGCCGTGCTCCAGCGCGAACTTCCGCTGCACGGCGACCCGTCCGGGCGCCAGCGCCGCCGCGGTGTTCCCCGCCGTGTACTCCACCTTCGCCACCGCGTCGAAGTCCCGGTCGAACGCCCCGGCCACGGTGGTGACCGACCGGCCGTCCGGCAGCCTCAGCCGCAGCGGCACCACGCGCTGGCGTACGACCGTGCCGGCTCCCGGTGTCGCGCGCACCCGGTCCGTGACCTGCCGGGAGAACGGCACGAACGACGGGTTCTGTACGACGAAGTCCGCGCCCAGCGTCCGGTCGATCTGCCGCGTGATCGACGCGGCGGCCGAGGCCCCGGCCACCGACAGCCCGGCCACCAGCGCCAGCCCCACCATCAGGGCCGCCGCCGTGGCGCCCGTACGGCGCGGATTGCGCAGCGCGTTGCGGCGGCCCATCCGGCCCACCGCGCCGAACGCCGGCTCCAGCGCCCGGCCGAACAGCCGGATCACCGGACGCACCAGCAGCGGCCCCGCGATCACACCGGCCACCAGCGTCAGCAGTACGCCCAGCGCCAGCAGGGGCCCGGCGCTCGCCGTCCGGTCGCTCAGCGCACAGCCCGCCAGCGCGCCGGCGCCCGCGAGGCCCACCAGGACCGCCGCGACCGTGCGAAGGCGCAACGAACGGCCTTTGCCGGGCAGTTCCACGTCGGCGAGCGCGGCCATCGGGGAGACCCGGCCCGCCCGCAGCGCCGGGAGCAACGCGGCGACGAAGGTCACGCCCACGCCGACGACGTACGCGGCGACCGGCGTCGGCCAGCCCAGCACCAGATCGGCGGTGTCCAGCCGCAGCCCGAGCCAGCCCATCGCGACGACCAGCAGCACCGCGAGCCCCACGCCCGCCGCGAGCCCCACCGTGGAACCGAAGACACCCAGCAGCAGCGCCTCCAGCAGCACCGAACGACGCACCTGGCGGCGGTCGGCGCCGAGCGCCCGCAGCAGCCCCAGCTCCCGGGTGCGCTGCGCGATCAGCATCGAGAACGTGTTGACGATCAGGAAGATCCCCACGAGCACGGCGACGCCCGCGAAGCCCACCATCATGTACTTCAGGATGCTCAGGAAGTCGCCCAGCTCCTCGGCCTGGCTCTTCTTCTGCTCATCCCGCGTCCGGACGTCGTACGCGGCGGCGCCGGTGCCGAGCGCGGCGGTGATCCGGCTCTTGAGCACGCTGTCCGGCACGCCGGGGGCGGCGTCGACGGATATGCCGGTAGCCCGGTCCGTGCCGCCCAGCAGAGCGCGCTGCGCGGCCCTGGTCTCCAGGAAGACCAGCGAGCTGCCCGGATTCGTGGTGGTGAAGGCGGCGATGCCGACGACGCGTACGGACGTGGTGCCCGGCGGGGCGATGACGCGCAGCGTGTCACCGATGCGGATGCCCGCCCGGTCCGCGGTGTCCCGGTCGATCACCGCCTCGCCCGCGCCGCGCGGCGCACGGCCGTCGGCCAGCCGTACGGGACTGCGGTCGGTGGGATACCAGTTGGCGGCGATGGACGGGGCGTTTCGCGTGACGCCCACCGGCCGGTTGCGCGCGTCGGTGACGGTGACCCTCCCCACCTGGACGTCGAGGTGCGCGCCCGCCACCCCCGGGACGCCGGCCACCCGGCCGCGCAGCGCGGCCGGTACGGTCGGCGTCTCGGCCGAGCCGATGCCGCCCGGCGCGTCGAAGTCCTGCCGCGGCGCCACCTCCACGTCCGAGGCGGTGGAGGCGAAGAGCCGGTCGAAGGTGGCGCCGGTCGTGTCGGAGAAGATCAGGCTGCCCACCACGAACGCCACCGACAGCACCACCGCGAGAGCGGACAGCAGCAGCCGCCCCTTGTGCGCGAAGAACCCGCGGAGCGTGGCTCTGAGCACGGCGGGTCAGCCGTTCCGGCGGGGGCCGGGGTGCGGGGCCGCCGCGAAGATCTGCATCCGCTTCAGCACGGCTTCCGCGGTCGGCCGCGCCATCTCGTCCACGATCCGCCCGTCCGCCAGGTAGAGCGCCAGGTCGGCGTGGGCCGCGGCGTTCGGGTCGTGGGTCACCATCACGACGGTCTGCCCGAGCGCGTCCACCGCTTTCCGCAGGAAGTGGAGCACCTCCAGGCCGGAGCGCGAGTCCAGGTTGCCGGTCGGCTCGTCCGCGAAGATCAGGTCGGGACGGGCGGCCAGGGCACGGGCGCAGGCCACCCGTTGCTGCTGCCCGCCCGAGAGCTGGGCGGGCCGGTGCCGCAAGCGGTCGCCGAGCCCCAGCGTGCCGATCACCTCGCGCAGCCACTCCCGGTCCGGTGCGCGGCCCGCGATGTCCAGGGGCAGCGTGATGTTCTCCTCGGCCGTCAGCGTGGGCAGCAGGTTGAACGACTGGAACATGAAGCCGACATGGTCCCTGCGCAGCCGGGTCAGCTGCCGGTCGTTCAGGCCCGTGATCTCCCGCCCGCCCAGCCACACCCGGCCGGCGGAGACCGTGTCCAGGCCCGCGAGACAGTGCATCAACGTGGACTTCCCCGAACCCGAGGGCCCCATCACCGCCGTGAACCGTCCGCGCCCGATGGTGACGTCGACGCCGTCCAGCGCGACGACCTGCGTCTCGCCCATTCCGTACGTCTTGACCAACGACACCGCTCGCGCGGCCGCCTCGCCGCCTTCGGTGACACCCTCCGCCGTACCCGCCACCGGTGTGGACACGTCAGCCTCCCCGACGTCGGCCCCGCGCATCACGGGGCGGCAACTCCCGCGTGGACCCCGACAGTAGGGCAGCTCCCGGCGCCCGGGTATCCCTCTGCGGGGTCCCTGACGGGCCCGCCGCCTCCTCCTGCCGGAGGACCCGCCCCTGATATGCGCCTCAGGCGGGACGGTGGAACTTCACCTCCGTATGCTCCTTGTCCGGGCCCTGGAGCAAGGGCTGCGGTATGTGGCGCAGATGCAGGTCGAAGAAGGCTCCTACGTAGGCGCGGGTGAGGTCGACCGACCGCTTGCCGGACAGGGCAGGTGCCGGGTCGGGCATGCCGAGCTGGTCGGCGAGGGCCGGGGTGTCGGTGAACGTGTAGTGGTCCGAGCCGGCGACGGTCAGCCAGCGCTTCCAGCCGTCCAGCCGGCGCCAGGTCTCGTCCCAGGTCGTGTCCTTGCCGCCGGGCCGGTGGACCTCGTTGTCGGTGCCCAGCATGAGGAAGGGACGGGAACCGAGCCCGCCGGCCGGTACGGGGTCGTGGAACGAGCCGTCCATGTTGACGCCGGCCCGTATCCGGCTGTCCAGCGCCATGGCGGAGACGGCGCTCGCGCCGCCGAGCGAGTGGCCTCCCACACCGATGCGGTTCTTGTCTATCAGGTGAGCGTACCGCCAGGCGGGCCGGCGTCCGGTGAGCTGGTCCAGGACGAACGAGACGTCCTTGGCCCGGCCCGTGGCGGCGTACCGGCCGGTCTCCCTGTCGTGCACCTGCGGGCAGGCGGCACACGTCAGCATCCGGCCGCCGGGGAAGGCCGTACCGACGCTCTCGTAGGCGTGGTCGACGGTGGCGACGACGTAGCCCCGGCTGGCGAGTTCCTCCGCGAGGCTCGTGAGGGTGTAGCGGGAAGCGGTGAAGCCCGGCGAGAGGACGAGCAGCGGGTACGTACCGGTCGCGGGGCGGGCGCCGGTGCGGCTGTGGGTCGCCGTGCCGCTCACCGCCTCGGCCGGGACCACGTCCTCCAGGCCACGGTCCTTGAGCAGGAGCCGGATCTCCTCGGTGGTGGCGTACCGCGCGGGTGTGCCGGTGCCGGAGCGCGCCGGGTAGAACAGATCGACCATCAGCTCCCGGGCCTTCGCCGCCGGCACCCACGGGTCGGGTCTGCTGTGGTCGGTGAGGGGCAGCGTGGCGCGGCCGACCGCGTACCGCCCGGTGGGGGCGGGGAGTTGCAACTGCGCGGCGGACGCCGGTGGGGACGCTGTGGTGGACGCGGGCGCGGCGGAGGCCGTGCCGGCCGCGGCGAGGGGCAGCGGGAGGCTGAGCGCGAGAGCGAAGGCGGCGGTACCGGCCGCGCGGAACAGTCTGACCATGCGGATGACGTTAGGCTCCGCCGCTGGGCCCGCGCGTCGGCCGCAAGGTTGGTCATGGCCGTCGGTACGCCCGTAAGGAGCGTCCGGGGGCGTGGCGTTGACCTGCGGTTTCTTGGGACGGGCCGGCTGCGCCGACGAGGCGTCCGGTGCTGCGGACACGGTGCGTGTACGACCCGGGGAGGATGCCGGGGCGGCTCCCGGGCGGCCGGAGCGAGCGGTCCGACCGCCTGTGAACTGGGCGTTCGGCCGGCGCCCGGCAGCTCGGGCGCCGCCCGCGACGCCACCGCGCCTGCCCCTGTACGACCATGGTCTGATGGCGTGCGGAAGAACCGGCACGGCGCGCGCGAACCGTACGGCACCGGCCCGCCGGACCGCCTCCCACCCGACACCAGTGCCGCGATCCGGTGCGGCTATCTCTCTCGGTGGTCCCCCGCCGGCCGTGCGACGCCCACTACTGTCCACGGCGGGGCGGGCTTGGCGCCGTGGCCCAGAAGGCGGCCCCGCCGGAACGCGCCGACCTCGAACCCCGCGGCCCGTATCGCGCCGAGCGGATCGCGCGACAGATGGCAGTTGCCCATCAACAGCGGCCACACCGAGCGGTCCAGGGCCCGCTGGAGCGTGGCCGGCCCGTTCCGCCGGGAGCGTTCGTGTTCGAAGAAGCGCAGTTCGCCGCCCGGCCGCAGCACCCGCCGCAGTTCCGACAACGCGCGCTGTACGTCACGCACCGAGCACAGCACCAGTGACAGCACCGCCGCGTCGAACGCCTCGCTCTTCACCGGCAGCGCCTCTGCCGTGGCCGGTACGACGTCCACCGGTATGCCGGCGCGGGCCGCCTCGGTCAGGGCCCGCCGCCGCAACGTGCGTTCCGGCTCGATCGCCACCACTTCCGAGACGGTGCCGGGGTAGTGGGGGAAGTTCGCTCCCGTGCCGGCGCCGATCTCGATCACCCGGCCCGACAGACCGGCGAGCAGGTCGCGCCGTAGGTCCGCGAGGCCCGCGTGGCGGTCGGCGAACGGCGCGTAGCGCGCGTACCAGTGGGCGAAGACCGGATGGTGCACGGCTCCTCGCGCGACCTTGCTGCGCTGCGGCATGGCTGGATCCTCTCGCCGGACGACGTTCTCCGGTTCGAGTGTCCCGCCGTGCCGTGCCGCGGGACCACCGGGCGGGCCATGCCGGGTTTTGGACACCGGCTCCTACGCGGTGCCTCCGAGGGCCGGTGCCAGCCAACCCGGCGCCTTGGCGCGGAATTCTCCGGGCGGCAGGCTCCCCGCCCCCTCCGGGACGCGGCCCAGAAGCGGCGCGCCGGCCGCCTCGGGAAGGTCGGTGAGGTTGCAGCGGGCGGCCAGGCAGGGAGCGGAAGGCCAGCTGCCCACCACGACGCCGGGGCAGTCGACGCCGTACGAGCGCAGGGCGAGCGCGGTGAGCGCCACCGCGTTGAGCGTGCCGAGCCCGGCCTGTGCGACCACCAGCACGGGGGCGCCGGCCAGGCGTGCCGCGTCGGCCAGGGTCGCGCCGCGCTCGTCGAACCGTACGAGCAGACCGCCGGCGCCCTCGACCAGCACGAGGTCGTGCGAGGCCGCCAGCTTGGCCGCCGCCTCGGCGATCTCCTCGGGGCGCACCGGTGGCAGGCCGGCGCGGCGCGCGGCCGTGGCGGGCGCCAGGGGCTCGGGGTAGCGGGCGAGTTCGGCGGTTTCGACCTGCGGCCCCGCGAGCCGTACGACCTCGGCCGTATCGCCCGGTTCACCGGCGGCGACGCCGGTCTGGGCGGGCTTGAGCACCGCCACGGAGCGGCCTTGGGCCAGCGCCGTCGCGGCCAGGGCCGCCGTGGTCACGGTCTTTCCGATCTCTGTGCCCGTTCCGGTCACGAACAGTACCGACACGATGGGTTTCTCCTGTCTTCGAGCGTGCGGGGGCCTGGTTGCCGCCCCCTCGGAGGTTTCGGGCCCCGGCTCCACCGCCGGGGCCCGGCCCTCATCCCTCGGCCGCCACCGCGCGCACCGCCGCGCAGATCCGGGCCACGTCCTCGTCCCCGGTGACGTACGGGGGCATCGTGTAGACGAGGTCACGGAACGGGCGCAGCCACACGCCCTCCCGGGCCGCCGCCCGCGTGGCGGCCGCCATGTCCACCTCGTGGTCGAGCTGGACGACACCGATGGCGCCCAGGACGCGGACGTCCCGTACGCCCTCGACGGCACGGGCCCCGGCGAGCCCGTCCCGCAGCCCGGCCTCGATCCGCTTGACCTCGCGCGCCCAGTCCTGGGAGAGGAGCAGGTCGATCGAGGCGTTGGCGACCGCGGTGGCCAGCGGGTTGCCCATGAAGGTCGGCCCGTGCGCGAGCGCCGGCACCTCGCCCCTGGAGATCCCGTCCGCCACGGCGGCCGTGCACAACGTCGCGGCCAGCGTGAGGTATCCGCCGGTCAGCGCCTTGCCGAGGCACATCACGTCCGGTGTGACACCGGCGTGTCCGGCGGCGAAGAGGGATCCCGTACGGCCGAAGCCGGTGGCGATCTCGTCGAAGACGAGCAGGACGCCGTGCTCGTCGCACGCCTCGCGGAGCACTCGCAGGTAGCCGGGGGAGTGGAAGGACATCCCGCCCGCGCCCTGGACCACCGGCTCCACGATGACCGCCGCCAGTTCGTCGGCGTGCCGTGCCACCAGGTCGCGCAGCTGCGCCGCGTACGCCGGGTCCGGCGGGGCGTCGAAGCCGGGGGGCGGCGGGTCGGCGAAGAGCTGGCGGGGCAGCGCGCCCTGCCACAGGTCGTGCATGCCGCCGTCCGGGTCGCACACCGACATCGGCTGCCAGGTGTCGCCGTGGTAGCCGCCGCGCCAGGTCATCAGCCGCTGCTTGCGCGGCCGCCCGACCGAGCGCCAGTACTGGAGGCACATCTTCACGGCGACCTCGACGGACACCGATCCGGAGTCGGCGAGGAAGACGTGTTCCAGGCCGTCGGGGGTGATCTCCACCAGCCGGGCGGCGAGGCGTACGGCGGGCTCGTGGGTGAGGCCGCCGAACATCACGTGACTCATCCGGTCCAGCTGGCCGCGGGCGGCGTCGTCGAGCACGGGGTGGCGGTAACCGTGCACCGCCGACCACCAGGAGGACATGCCGTCCACCAATTCGGTCCGGCCTTCGACCGGTTCGGCCAGCCTCAGTCGTACACCGGACGCTGACGCGACGACCAGCGGATCGACGCGGTTGGGCATCGGACCGTACGGATGCCAGACGTGCTGCCGGTCCAGCGCCAGCAGTTCGGCGGCGGTGAGCCGGGTGGCCTCAGGCATTCGGCGGCAGCTCCGTACCCGCGCCCCGGCGGCGTACCGCGACCAGGTCCGTACGGGACTCGCCGGCCGGTTCCGCCTCCGCTTCGCCGTCCCCGCACGGCCCGCAGCCGCCGCCCGCGCCGCCGTGGCCGCCGCAGCCGCCCGCGAGCGCGTCCGCGCGGTGCTCCGGCAGCGTGGTGGTCGCGGTTCCCTCCACCTCGAAGCCGGCATCGGCGATCATCGCCAGGTCGTCCTTGCCGGCCTGGCCCTCGCTGGTCAGGTAGTCGCCGAGGAAGATGGAGTTGGCCAGGTGCAGGGCCAGCGGCTGCATCGAGCGCAGGTGCACCTCGCGCCCGCCGGCCAGCCGTACTTCCACGTCGGGGCAGACGAAACGGACCATCGCCAGGATGCGCAGCGCACGCTGGGGGGTGAGGTTCCACTCCTTGGCGAGCGGTGTTCCCTCGAAGGGGATGAGGAAGTTGACCGGGACCGAGTCGGGGTCCAGCTCGCGCAGCGCGAAGACCACGTCCACCAGGTCCGCGTCGCTCTCGCCCATGCCCGCGATCAGCCCGGAACAGGCGGACAGGCCCGCCGCCTGCGCCTGCTGGACCGTTTCGACCCGGTCCGCGTAGGTGTGCGTGGTGGTGATGTCCCCGTAGGTGGCCTCGGACGTGTTGAGGTTGTGGTTGTAGGCGTCCGCGCCCGCCTCCCGCAGTCTGGCCGCCTGGCCGTCCGAGAGCAGACCGAGGCAGGCGCACACCTCGACGCCCTCGTTCTGCTCCTTGATGGCGGCGATGGTCTGCGACACCCGGTCCACGTCCCGGTCCGTCGGCCCGCGGCCGCTGGCCACGATGCAGACCCGCTTGGCGCCGCCGGCCACCCCGGCCGCGGCGGCCTTGGAGGCGTCCTCCGGCTTGAGCCAGGTGTACTTGAGGATCTCGGCCTTGGAGCCGAGCCGCTGCGAGCAGTACGAGCAGTCCTCGGGGCACAGCCCGGACTTGAGGTTGACCAGGTAGTTGAGCTTCACCCGCCGCCCGAACCACCGGCGGCGCACCTTTCCGGCCGCGGCCACCACGTCGAGCAGGTCGTCGTCGGACGTCGCCAGTACGGCGAGCGCCTCTTCGCGGGTCGGCAGTTCGCGCCGCAGCCCCTTGTCCACCAGCGTTGTCAGCAGATCCATGGCGACGATCCTGGCGTACGTCCACCACCCGCGACCATGGAGGAACCCAACAAGGGCGCCGATCGGGGGTGTGTGCATGGCCACACCGTAGGAGCGAGTAACGACCGCTAACGTCTATCGACAGCCCACAAACGAGAAGGAAGCCGATGCATCAGGACGACCCAGCCCCGCCGCGACTCCACGACGTGCCGGCCCTGCCTCGCGACGTGCCGGCGGAGCCGGGCGCCGCCCGCCGGAACGCCGGGCCCGGTGCCGGCGCCGGGGACGCCGCGTTCGGCTGGATCGATGCGGCCGGCGAACAGCGCCGACGGGCCGGCCTCGTACGCACGCTGCGGCCGCGGCCGGTCGAATCGCCGCTGCTGGACCTGGCGAGCAACGACTACCTCGGCCTGGCCCGGCACCCCGAGGTGACCCGCGGCGCCGCGCAGGCCGCGCATCGCTGGGGCGCCGGCGCCACCGGGTCGAGGCTGGTCTCCGGCAGCACCGAACTGCACACCCGGCTGGAGGCCGAACTCGCCGAGTTCTGCGGCTTCGAGGCCGCCCTCGTGCTGTCCTCCGGCTACGCGGCCAACCTCGCCGCCGTCACCGCGCTCAGCGGCCACGGCGGCCTGATCGTCTCGGACGCGGGCAACCACGCCTCGCTCATCGACGGCTGCCGGCTCTCCCACGCCCGGACCGACGTGGTGCCGCACGCCGACCCGGACGCGGTCGGCAAGGCGCTGGACGGGCACGGCGGCAGGGCGCTCGCCCTCACCGACTCCGTCTTCTCCGTGGACGGCGACGCCGCGCCGCTGCGCGCCCTCGCCGGCGCCTGCCGTGCGCACGGCGCGGCCCTGCTCGTCGACGACGCACACGGGCTGGGCGTACTCGGCGACGGAGGGCGCGGTGCGTTGCACGCGGCCGGACTGGCCGGGGACGCGGACGTGGTCGCCACCGTCACCCTGTCGAAGTCGCTCGGCAGCCAGGGCGGCGCGGTCCTCGGCCCGGCCCGGGTCGTCGAGCACCTGGTCAACACCGCCCGCACGTTCATCTTCGACACCGGGCTGGCCCCCGCGGCGGTCGGCGGGGCCCGCAAGGCGCTCCAGGTGCTGCGCCGCGAACCGGAACGGGCGGGCCGGGTCCGCGAGGTGGCGTGCGAACTGCACCAGCGGCTGGGCGACGCCGGGCTGGCGGTCGTACGCCCGGACGCCGCGGTGGTGTCGGTACGGGCGCCCTCGCCGGAACTGGCCGTCCGATGGGCCGCCGACTGCCGCACCGCCGGCCTGGCGGTCGGCTGCTTCCGGCCGCCGTCCGTGCCGGACGGCGTCTCCCGGCTCCGCCTCACCGCCCGCGCCGACCTGACCCCCCGGCAGCTGCGGGAGGCGGTCCGCACGATCGTACGAACCGCGCCGCCGGGCTGAGAGCGGCTGGCTGCCGGGCGCGCCGGTTCACCCCACCTTGGCGAAGCGGGCGTCGGTCAGCCCGTGGACGAAGGACGTCCAGGCGTCGGCGGTGAACAACAGGGCCGGGCCCGCGGTGTTCTTGGAGTCGCGTACGGCGAGCAGGCCGCGGCTGATGCGGGCCGTCTCGACGCAGTTGTTCATGCCGGTGCTGTGGCTGCTGCGCCGCCACCGCGCGCCGCGCACCGCGGGGCCGCAGGGTTCGTGCCGGAGCGGGACGGACATGGTGCCTCCTCAGGCGCCGGTGCCGGCCGGTCGGGCAGCGGCGATCCGGGCGATGAATTCCGATGACTTCTCGCATGAGAGGGCGTGCCCCCGCAGCGTGTCGAACGCATCGCTGTACGCCCTGAGGTCCGCTTGCTGTTCGAGGTAGAGGCTACTCGTCAAATGGTCGAGAACAACCACATCTAGGTCAGCAATGAGCGGAAAGGAGAAGATAACGAAAGGACCCGTGATGCCAATGTGTACACCGGACGCAAAAGGCAGCACCTGTAGTCGCACGTGAGGCAATCGCCCCACGTCCAGAATGTGCCGCAGCTGCGCGGCCATCACCCCGGGCGGGCCTACCTCCCGCCGCAGCACCGCCTCGTCCAGCACCGCCCACAGCTCCAGCGGCCGCTCGCCGCGCAGCACCTTCTGACGGGCGATCCGCACGTCCACCAACTCGTCGACCTGCTCCGCCGGCAGACCCGACAGCGCCGCGCGGGTCACCGCCCGCGCGTAGTCCGGAGTCTGTAGCAGCCCCGGCACCACCGTCGTCTCCAGCGTGCGCGCCCGGGACGCCTCGTACTCCAGGCTGATGAAATCCCGGTACTCCGGCGGCAGCAGATCGCGGTACGCCTGCCACCAGCCCTGCCGGCCGGCGCCGCCGCCCTCCCCCGGGCCGTCCCCGCACAGCGCCGCGAGCAGGGCGCGCGGCTCCGCCTCCCGGACGCCGTACGCGTCGAGCAGCCGTTCGACATCGGCGGGCCTGACCCCGCTGCGCCCGGTCTCGATCCGGCTGATCTTGGACTGGTGCCACCCGACCAGGCAGGCCGCCCCACCACTGGTGAGTCCGGCCCGCATCCGCTGGCGCCGCAGCTCGGCACCCAGTTTGCGGCGGCGCACCGCGGGCCCGTACCGCATACCGTGTCCTCCGTCCTGTGCGGCGAAGAACGCGCCGCGGGCGCGCCCTTCGGCCGATGGCCGATTCCGATCCGACAGTGTGCCGCGCAAATCCGGTCTCGCGTCGCAGAGTTCACTGCTTCGGGCGACAGATATATGCACCTCCTGGTGGATGGCCCGTCACAGTTGCAGCATGAGTGGCACTCTGGCGCACAGAAGCAGTCCGAGGCCGGAGCCGAGGGGACCGAAAAGGCCGGACCGCGACGGCGGCTCCCTTCGGCGGAGGGCAGGATTCGAGCCTCGGTGGGAAAGGGACGGCATCGCGATGGCAGACCACCAGGAATCCTCACTCACCCTGTCCAGCACACCGGCATCGGTCGCCGAGGCCCGCAGGCACGTCATGGGCGTACTGGCCGAATGGGGCCTGCCGGACGGAACGGATACGGCCGACACCGTACGTCTGATCGTTTCCGAGCTCGCCACCAACGCCGTACAGCACACTTTCGGCCAGTCGCCCGCCTTCACCGTCGACGTCCGGCTCGACCGGCACGAGCGGCTGCGGATCGGCGTCACCGACGACCACCCGCGCTGGCCGAAGCGGCTGCCGGCCGCCGTCCAGCAGGACAACGGGCGGGGCATGGTCATCGTCCGCTTCCTCACCGCCGAGTCCGGCGGGCAGCTGACGGTCGAGCCCACCGAGGCCGGGGGCAAGACCGTCTGGGT
The DNA here is from genome assembly GCF_044329785.1 of Streptomyces sp. NPDC017529. Taxonomy (NCBI): domain Bacteria; kingdom Bacillati; phylum Actinomycetota; class Actinomycetes; order Kitasatosporales; family Streptomycetaceae; genus Streptomyces; species Streptomyces sp. NPDC017529. Next base: position 12,538 of record NZ_JBIRJY010000021.1, on the reverse strand, counting down.
CGCCCTGCCCTGGAGGCTGTTCCTTCCCTAGCGGTCCGGTGCCCGCCGCCGGGCGCCCCGGGGGGCGCGGCGGCGTCCTCAGGGCCTGGCGAGGAAACGTGACTTCCGACGGCGGCCCGCACCGCAAGCGCAGTTCGCGCCCTCGTCCCGCACCTGCCGGTACGTGGGGCTGGACTCCCGGCCGCAGGAGGAACAGCGGCACGGCCAGGGCTCGTAGGCACCAGGGCAGGGGACCAGCGGCGTGAACCCGGCCGCGTACATGACCCGCTCGGCAACGGTGGCAGGGCCGGGTGTGACCGGACCGGGCGGCGGCGGAATCCTCGGCGGCTCGGACGGTACGGCCGGGATGGGGGAGGCCGCAGCGGGTGCGGGGACAGCCGGGGCCGCAGGGGCGGCGGGTGGCATGGGAACGGCCGGAGGCATCGGGCCGGCAAGGGCCGGCGGGGCCGCGAGGACGGTCGGTGGTGCGGGAGTGGCCGGTGCTGCGGGGGTGGTGGGCGCTACGGGGGTGGTGGGGCCCGGGAAACCGGCCGGTGCCGCGGGCGCGCCGGGAGCGAGGTCGCCGGGGTGCCACTGATGCAGGCAGGAGGCACACCACCACAGCAGTTCTCCGGCGCCGTAGACGCCCTCGTCCTCCCACAGCACGTCCGTGCTGCCGCAGGCCGGGCAGGGGGTGGCGGGCGAGCGGCGGCGCAGAAGTCCGCGCAGGTTCACGAGTCGTTCCCGGTGTGCGTGGGCTGGGGCTTGAGCGTGTGCATGGGTCTCCTCACGTGCTAAGGAGACTTCATCGGTTTGCCGTCGCCAAAGCAAGGACGACCAGGTCACAAAACCGGGGCGCACAGGAGAACGAGCCGGTGGACCGGGTCAGGAGGAGCGGCCGCGCTCCGCCGGTTTGATGTGGCCGTTGCGGTGACCCAGCACCCGCGGCAGCAGCGCCCACAGGCCGGCGCACGTCACCAGCGTCACCGAACCCGCCATCACGCCCGCGCCCCGCCCCAGCACGACGTCGACGACGAGCAGCACGGCCCCGGCCAGCGCCAGTGCCAGCACCGCCATGCCGGCCGCCGTCAGCCGCGCCGAGACCTCCACGACCAGCGCCTTCGCGCGCCGCCTGAACAGCACCCGGTGCACCGCGGCGGGCGCCGTGAGCAGCAGGGTCGCCAGCACGGCCAGCAGCAAGGTGCCGACGTAGAAACCGCGTTGCGTGGCGTCCAGGGAGACGAAGCGCGGGGTGAAGGCCAGCGTCAGCAGGAACGCGAAGAGGATCTGCACACCGGTCTGCAGGACGCGGAGTTCCTGGAGCAGTTCGCCGAAGTTGCGGTCATAGCGCTCAAGAGGCGTCTCGTTGCGGTCCGCGCAGGTGGCGTACCGGGCAGACCTGGACGGCCCGGGCGGATCGGATGGTTCGGTGCGGTCGTCGTCGGTGAAAGGGGCCATTGCGTACGGGTATCCGCCGAGGCGCTGATCACTCCCCGTACGCGCGGGGCGGTACGCGAACCCGCACGCGTACCGCCCCGCGGGCCCACGGATCAGCGGACCCGGCCGTAGGAGACGCTGCGCGACCAGATGCGCTCCAGGCGCACGACGGCGCCGGGTTTGGGCGCGTGCCAGATCCGGCCGTTCCCCGCGTAGATGCCCACGTGGTAGATGCCTCTGCGCGAGTGGAAGAAGACCAGGTCGCCGAGGCGGCGCGAGGCGGCGGGGAGGTGCCGGGTGCGGTTGTACTGTGCCGACGCGGTGCGCGGCAGGCGCTTGCCGGCCCGCTTGAACGAGTACAGGGTCAGTCCCGAGCAGTCGAAACGGTGGGGACCGCTGGCTCCGTACCTGTAGGGCGCTCCCTTCTTGGAAGCGGCGATCCGCAGTGCTGCTGCCGAGGTCGTCGCGGCTTCGGCGTCCGCGGTGGCTCCCGGTACGACCAGTGTCCCGCCGATCGTGGCGAGGGCGAGGAAGGAGGTGACTCCGGCTCGCGCCAGCATGGGGGAGATGGTGGTACGCGCAGTCATGCGCAACCCTTCGTCTGCCGCCTGCGAAGGAGTGCCTGTCGGGTTCGGGCAGGCGAAGATGCCCGGTCGCGGTCACGACTTCACCCCAAGGGCCCGTACGGCCGTGGCGGCCGGCGGTCCCGTCGTGCTCGGGTCCTCCGCTCCTGCCGTCCAGGCGCATCGACCAGACGTCCGGTGCGGCGGCAGGATTGGGCGTCCGTCCGGACCGCCCCACCGCTGTGGCGGGGGCTTGTCGTCGAAGCGATGGTTACGCACCCGGCGCCCGGATTCCGAGCGGAAGCGGCATATGTGAGCTTGGTCACGTCTGCGCCGTTCGGGTGGACAGCGGCTGTTCCGCGGGGAGCGCGCGACGGGTGGCGACCCCCGCACCAGGCCCGGAACACTGGGTTCCGAGCGGCACGTACACCCTTCGCGCAAGCCGTGTGGTGTGGTGCGCCGCGCGTGAATACGCCGATCGGGCGAGCCCGATCGGGCTTCGTGTCGGCACCCCGGGGCGCTGTGACGGGTGTGCCGGGCCTGGCGGAGGGCGCCCGACCCCCGTGCGGGCGCCCTTCGCCGACGCGCCGTCAACCTCGCGGCGGTGGCACGGAAATGAGGCCGGCCCGGCGCTCGCCGTCCAGTACGCGCAGGGCCTGCGCCAGCGCCCCCGCGTGCAGTTCGCTCTCGCCCCGGTCGTGCATCAAGGTCAACGCGTCCCGCAGCGCGGTGGACTTGCCGACCAGCGCCTGCGCGGCACGCAGGGCGCCGTAGGTGTCCGTACCGCGGGCCGGGTTGATCCGGCCCAGCAGGTCCAGCACCGCCAGGTAGCTGTCGACGACCTCACCCTCGGCGCGCGTCAGCGCGGGCAGCGGCGGCAGTTCGGGCGGAAACACCCCGGCTCACCTCGCACCGGACGTCGTGGGGCGCTGCTTGCGGCTGCGGGTGAGCCCGTCGACGAGGCCGTACTCGACGGCCGCCTCGGAGCTGAAGACCTTGTCGCGTTCGAGGTCCTGGGCGATCCGCTCGGGAGGCTGGCCGGTGTGCCGTACGAGCAGTTCCTCCAGCAGCGCGCGGGTGCGCAGCAGTTCGTCCGCCTGGATCCGGAGGTCGTCGGCCTGGCCCTGGACGGGTTCGCCGAACGAGGGCTGGTGGATGAGGATCCGGGCGCCGGGCAGGGCGAGGCGCTTCCCGGGCGTGCCGGCCGCGAGCAGCACCGCGGCGGCGGAGGCGGCCTGGCCCAGGCAGACCGTCTCGATGTCGCAGCCCACGAACTGCATCGTGTCGTAGATCGCGGACATCGCGGTGAAGGAGCCGCCGGGGGAGTTGACGTAGAGCGAGATGTCCCGGCCGGGAGCGTCGTAGTCCAGGTGCATGAGCTGCGCGATCACGTCGTTGGCGGTGGTGTCGTCGACCGGTGTGCCGAGGAAGACGATCCGCTCGCCGAGCAGCTTGGAGTACGGGTCCATGGTGCGGGACCCGTAAGAGGTGCGTTCGGTGAACTCCGGGAGGACGTGGCGGGCCGCGGGACGGTTCATGGAGGACTCCTCTTCCCTGTCCATCTGTAAAAAATGTACAGAACGTACGTAGAGCTAGATGGGAGCACGTTCTGTCGGCCGAAGCAATGTCCCGAACGGGAGAGGGGGTGGGTGATCGCTGAGGGCGAAACGCGCACGAGGAGTCAGGAAGAGGGGCATGGGGGCGACTTGATGGGACGTGAGGCGCTGGCGACCTGTCGTGTCATCAGGTTGGGAGGGTGGGGCGCCCGGCGCGCCAAGTCCTTCTGCGTGCCCCGCCGATGCCGCCGGTTGCCCGGAGTTACCGCGCACATCCCCTGTGTCACGCAAATGCCCGATACGCCGTGCGATGCGACCGCTCATGGGCTGCTCTGGAAGTACTCCGAACACCTCAGCAGGGAGAACCGCACCATGCGCATACGCGTCTTTCTGGGGGCCGCCGCCCTCACCGCGACCACGGTCCTCGGCGCCGCCGGCACCTCCGCCGCCGCGCCCGCCCCTCCGCCGGCCGGGCCGGCCGCCACCCACGAGGACACCAAGCGGTACGACAGCCGGGACCGGGCCGACGCCCTGTGGCGCCTCACCTACAGCCGGGCCACGCACAAGGTGCGCGCCGTCTACCCCGGGGCACGGCTGGTGACGGCTTACGGGCACGCGCCGACGGGGCCCACCACGAACATGGCGAAGGTGACCCGCTGGCGGTTCATCTACGAGGTCCCGCAGCGCGGGAACGGCCGCGCCAAGCCCGTGCTCGGCGCGTATGTCGACGCCGTACTCGGCGGTGCCGTCGGGCGGCCGCAGCCGGGCCGGGGTGCCTGGCTGGACAACGCGCCGATCAAGGGTCCGAGACTGGCGCCGGCGCGTGCGTACGAGCACGTGAAGAACGCCGGGCACCGCGGCCACGGCTTCCAGTTCGTCGAGCTCGGCAACCCGCTGCACCCGCAGCTCAAGCAGCGCTGGATCTTCACCAACCGGCGCGGCGTATGCGACTCGTACTCCGTGAACGACGCCGACGGCAGGGTTCACAACCTGTGCAAGCGCGGCATGACCGACAGCTGAACCGTTTCGTGCGGGTCCCGGCCGCTGACGGCAGCCGGGGCCCGCACGGCCGAGGGGCTCCGGCCCCTTGGCCGGCGTGCTCATCCGGCAGCTCGACGTCCCGCCGGCCCCACTGCGCGAAGCGCTGCTCCTCCTGGCCTCCCAGCGGCCCGTCCGAGCCGGCGGCCCTGATTGCGCCGACCCCTTCGCGGTCATATACCCGTGTGGTGAGAGCGGGGCGGAGGGAGCGGGCGCGTGGGCGACGAGGAGAGCATCCCGCTGCGGGTGGTCGTCACCCGGGTCGTCGGCACCGGTGCCGTGATCGTCGTCACCGGCCAGCTCAACGACGACTCGCAGGTCGTGCTGCGCATGAAGGCCAAAGGACAGATCGCGCTGCGCCGCGACCACCTGATACTCGACCTCGCGGGGCTGGAACGGTGCGACGTGGGCGGGCTGGGGGCCCTGATCTACATACGCCGGCAGGCCCTCGCCCAAGGCGGCAGCGTCCGGCTGGTGGGCCTAAGCGGGTCGCCGCTGCGCAACTTCCTCCGGGCCGGGCTGTCCGTGGTCTTCCCGCTCTACACGGAACTGAGCACGGCCAGCGCCAACTGGCCGCCGCAACCGGAGCCTTGACAGCGACTCCCGCGGAGCGCCGTGGTGCAGCGTTCCGGCCGAAGTCGCCCGCGCGCCCCGGCGCCTCCCCGGTGTGCGGCGTGTGCCGGACTTCCTCCGGGGCCACACCGAGCCCGCCCGGAATCCCGCGGGGCTGCACGAGGCGACTCCTGCCGCGCCGGCCCCTGGCCGGAGCGCGCCTTGTGGAACCCGCCCGTACGGACACTGCCGTTCCGGTTGGGAGAGCCCGGGTACCCACCCGGCGGACCCGAGCCATCGGGCCGAATCGAGTCCAGGAGGACGCGATGGCTACCGCTTCGTCAGCCGGATACCCGGAGTCCGGCCGGTCCCAGGCCGCCCGCACCGAGCGGCGCGTGGGCGCGGAGACCAAACCCGCGTTCAAAAGCACCGAGTTCTTCGTCTACCTCGCCGCCGTGGTGGCGGTCCTGGTCGCCTCCGCCGTCGTCGGCGACGGCTTCCGCGACGTGGACCGCTTCCCCGCCGACCAAGCGTGGCTCTACGTCACGCTGCTGACCGTGGGCTACATGCTCAGCCGCGGCCTGGCCAAGTGCGGCAGCCGCGAACCGGCCGACCGCACCGACGCCTGACCGCGGCCGGCACGGGCGGCCCGGCATCCGCTGCCGGGCCGCCCGCACCCGGCTGCTCCGCCGGGGTGGCAGCGGGACCATAGCCAGGCGGTGCGCGATGGCCGCCGAGGACGCGGTGCGCGTGGAGTGCCACCGCACCGGCGCCGCCCGGCTCGACATCCGACCGGTCGCCGCCCCGGCCGGGGAGTGGACACGGGCTCTTAAGCTGGGTCCATGGCTTATGAGATTCCGGTGACGCAGGCCCGGGCAGAGTTGGCGGATCTGATCAACCGCGTCGTCTACGCCGGCGAGCGGGTGGTCGTCACGCGCCACGGCAAGCCTCTGGTGGGGCTGGTCTCCGCCGCCGACCTGGAGCGTCTGGAGGCGTACCGGGCGGCGGAGGAGGCCGCGGCGGAGGAGCAGGTGATCAGCACGGTCTCCGTGGTGCGGCCGTTCGCGTCGCCGCCCGGTGAATGGCGCCGCTTCGGCATCGCGGCCGAGCACCGCGGTACGGCGGGTGACCGCGGTGCGACGGGCGAGCACGGCGGCCCGGGCGCGGGGGAGCGCTGACCGGGCCGCACGGGACGCGCGGTGGCGGCCGCCGGGTGGCGGGTCCGGCCGGGGCCGGGGTCAGGAGCCGAGTTTCCAGACCGCGTCGGCGATCGCGGCGGTGTTGTTGCCCAGCGCCGTGTCGTCGATGTTCTTCGCGGTGTCGCAGGACGCGTGGTAGCAGGCGTCGAACGCCTTGCCCGCCGTACCGCCCCACTTCTTCGCCTGCTCCGCGGTCTTGATGTAGTCGGCTCCTGAGAACAGCCCGCCCACCGGGACGCCGGCGTCCTTGAACGGGGCGTGGTCGGAGCGCCCGTCGCCCTCCGTCTCGATCTCGGTGGCGATGTTCTCGGCGGCGAAGTGGTCCTTGAAGACCTTCTCCAGGCGCGGGTCGTCGTCGTAGACGAAGTAGCCGGGGTTCGGTGAGCCGATCATGTCGAAGTTCAGATACGCGTCGATCTTCGCGCGGTCGCCGGCGGCCAGCGAGTCCACGTAGTGCCGGGAGCCGGCCATGCCGTTCTCCTCGGAGCCCCACCAGGCGAACCGCAGGTGCTGGGCGGGCTTGAAATGCGTGCGGGAGACGGCGAGCGCGACTTCCAGGACGCCCGCCGAGGCGGAACCGTTGTCGTTGATGCCGGGGCCTTCGGTCACCGAGTCCAGGTGGGCGCCGGCCATCACGGTCCGCTCGGCGCTGCCGCCCGGCCAGTCGGCGAGGAGGTTGTAGCCCTTGGTGCCGTTACGGGTGAACTCCTGGACGGTGGTGGTGAATCCGGCCGCGTCCAGCTTGCCCTTGAGATAGTCGACGGAGGCCCGGTAGCCGGCCGTACCGTGGGCGCGGTTGCCGCCGTTGGCGTCCGCGATCGCCTGCAGCCGGTCGAGGTGGGCCTTGACGCCGGCGACCGGGATGTCAGGGGCGGTGGCCGGCGCGGCCTCCGCCCCGGCCACCGGCCCCAGCAGCGCGGCGCCGAGGGCGGCGCACGCGCCGGCGGCGAGCGCGGTACGACGTATTCGCGCGGGACGAGCGGAACGAGGGGTGTGGGGGAGGGAGGAAGTCTGGGGCGTGGGGTGCACGCGGGTCACGATGTGGCTCCGATGCTGGTGTGGGGGGATGGCGCTGTGGGGGTGTTGTGGGGTATGCGCCGAGAGTTTTGATGTGGCCATGAGGATCGTGTCCGATCCGCGCCGCGTCAAGAGCGGATACCGGACGCGGGGGCGGGAGTGGGGGCCGGGCCGGGGCCGGTGACGTTTCGCGGCCGACTCGCCGGGTTAACGCCGGCGAAATCGCGTCGAACTAGCCTGCGGGCGGCGGGGCGTTGATGGAGCGGAGCTGGCGAGCAGTTTGCTCCGCCTTTAAACAGTGTGTGATACATCTGCTTTTGCGGGTGTGTCGCCACCCGTGACCTGGGCATTTGTGCCCAGCGCGAAGACGGTGAGGTGAAGGCATGCAACTGACCCCGCATGAGCAGGAACGCCTGATGATTCATGTGGCGGCGGACGTGGCCGAGAAGCGGCGGTCCCGCGGGGTACGGCTGAACCACCCGGAAGCCGTCGCGCTGCTGACGGCGCACATCCTCGAAGGCGCGCGGGACGGCCGTACCGTCGCCGAGCTGATGTCGACCGGGCGCAAGGTGCTCACCCGTGACGAGGTCATGGAAGGCGTCCCGGAGATGATCCACGACGTACAGGTCGAGGCGACCTTCCCCGACGGCACCAAGCTGGTCACCGTCCACGAGCCCATCAACTGAAGCCGGGAGACCGCCGATGATCCCGGGACAGATCCTCCACGCCGACGAGCCGGTGCGCCTGAACCAGGGGCTCCCCGTCACCCGTATGACCGTGCTGAACGCCGCCGACCGCCCCGTGCAGGTCGGCTCCCACTACCACTTCGCCGAGGCCAACCCGGGCCTCGACTTCGACCGTGCGGCCGCGCACGGCAAACGCCTCAACGTCCCCGCCGGCTCCGCCGTGCGCTTCGAGCCCGGCATCCCCACCGAGGTCGAACTCGTCCCCGTCGCGGGCAAGCGGATCGTCGCGGGCCTGCGCGGCGAGACCGGAGGCCCCCTCGATGGCTGACCTGACCCGCGCCGCCTACGCAGACCTGTACGGCCCGACCGCGGGCGACCGCGTGCGGTTGGCCGACACCGGCCTCTTCGTCGAGATCACCGAGGACCGCTCGGGCGGTCCGGGCCACGCCGGTGACGAGGCGGTCTTCGGCGGCGGCAAGGTGATCCGCGAATCGATGGGCCAGTCCCGGGCCACCCGCGCCGAGGGCGCGCCCGACACCGTCGTCACCGGCGCGATCGTCCTGGACCACTGGGGGGTCGTGAAGGCGGACGTCGGCATACGGGACGGCCGGATCGTCGCGCTCGGCAAGGCCGGCAACCCCGACACCATGGACGGGGTACACCCCGACCTGGTGATCGGCCCGGAGACCGAGGTCATCGCGGGCAACGGCAAGATCCTCACCGCCGGGGCCATCGACACCCACGTGCACTTCATCTGCCCCCAGCAGGTCGACGAGGCCCTGGCCTCCGGCGTCACCACCCTGGTCGGCGGCGGCACGGGCCCGGCCGAGGGCAGCAAGGCCACCACCATCACGCCCGGTGCCTGGCACGTTGCCCGGATGTTCGAGTCGATGGACGGACTGCCCGTCAACGTCGGACTGCTGGGCAAGGGCAACACCATGTCCGCCGCCTCGATGCGCGACCAGCTGCGCGCGGGCGTGCTCGGCTTCAAGATCCACGAGGACTGGGGCGCCACCCCCGCCGTACTCGACGCCTGTCTGCGCGTGTGCGAGGAGAGCGGCGCCCAGCTCGCCATCCATACGGACACCCTGAACGAGGCGGGCTTCCTCCAGGACACCCTGGCCGCCATCGCGGGGCGCGGCATCCACGCGTACCACGTCGAGGGGGCCGGCGGCGGCCACGCGCCCGACATGATCGCCATGGTCTCCGAGCCGAACGTGCTGCCCGCCTCCACCAACCCGACGCGGCCGCACACCGTCAACACCGTCGAGGAACACCTCGACATGCTGATGGTCTGCCACCACCTGAACCCCGCCGTGCCGGAGGACCTCGCCTTCGCCGAGTCCCGGATCCGGCCCTCGACCATCGCGGCCGAGGACATCCTGCACGACCTCGGCGCCATCTCGATCATGTCCTCGGACGCCCAGGCGATGGGCCGCATCGGCGAGGTCGTCCTGCGGACGTGGCAGACCGCGCACGTGATGAAGAAGCGGCGCGGCGCGCTGCCCGGCGACCTGCTCGCGGACAACGCGCGTGCCCGCCGTTACGTCGCCAAGTACACCATCAACCCGGCCGTCGCCCAGGGCATCGACCACGAGGTCGGCTCCGTCGAGGACGGCAAGCTGGCCGACCTGGTGCTGTGGGACCCGGCGTTCTTCGGCGTCAAGCCGCAGCTCGTCATCAAGGGCGGCCAGATCGCGTACGCGCAGATGGGCGACGCCAACGCCTCCATCCCCACCCCGCAGCCGGTGCTGCCCCGCCCGATGTTCGGCGCGTTCGGCAGGGCGCCGGGCGCCAACTCCGTCAACTTCGTGTCCGAGCAGGCCCTGGCGGACGGGCTGCCCGGCCGGCTGGGGCTGGCCAAGTCCTTCCAGGCCATCCGCAGCACCCGCGGCGTGACCAAGGCGGACATGCGCAACAACGACGCGCTGCCGAGCGTCCACGTCGACCCGGACACCTTCACGGTGACCATCGACGGGGACGTGGTCGAGCCCGCGCCGGCCGCCGAACTGCCCATGGCCCAGCGGTACTTCCTCTTCTGAGGGGCCTGGACATGCGGGAGAGGCCGAAGAAAGGGGTGCGGCGGTGAGCAGGGCGGCGCTTCTCGTCCTGGCCGACGGCCGGTTCCCCGCCGGCGGGCACGCGCACTCCGGGGGCGCCGAGGCGGCCGTCACCGCCGGGCGTATCAGGGACGCGGCGAGCCTGGAGGCGTTCTGCCGGGGGCGGCTGCACACCGCGGGGCTGGTCGCCGCCGGGCTGGCCGCCGCGGCGGCCGCAGGGTGCGACCCGCTGGAGCTGGACGAGGCCGCCGACGCCCGTACGCCCGTACCCGCGCTGCGGCTCACGGCCCGCAGGCTGGGGCGGCAGATGATGCGCGCGGCCCGCGCGACCTGGCCGTCGGCCGAGCTGGACGCGCTCGCCGCGGCGCGCCCGCGCGGTGCCCACCAGCCCGTCGTGCTGGGCCTGGCGGCCCGGTCGGCGGGGCTCGGCCCACTGGACGCCGCCTATGCCGCCGCGTACGAGAACATCAGCGGCCCGGCCACCGCGTCCGTACGTCTGCTGAGCCTGGACCCGTTCGACGCGACCGCGGTCCTCGCCCGCCTGGCGGCGCCGCTCGACCAGGTCGCGCAGCAGGCCGTCGAAGCGGCGCGACGGGTCCCCTCCGAAGGCACCGGCGTGCTGCCCGCCGCCTCCGCGCCGCTGCTCGACATCACCGCTCAGCAGCACGCCGCCTGGCCGGTACGGCTCTTCGCCTCGTAAGCCGTGCCGCCCCCGTACCCGCACCCGACACGATCACGGAGCAGCCATGCATCTCGATCACGACCTCGACGAGAGGTTCCCCCACCGGCACACCTACAGCGCCGCGGAGGCCAGGCGCCCCGACGGCACCCGCCGCGCGCTGCGCATCGGGCTCGGCGGGCCGGTGGGCACCGGCAAGACCGCCACCGTCGCCGCGCTGTGCCGCGCCCTGCGTGACGAACTGTCCATCGCCGTGGTCACCAACGACATCTACACCCGCGAGGACGCCGAGTTCCTGCTGCGCGAGGCGGTCCTGCCCGCCGAGCGCATCACCGCCGTCGAGACCGGCGCCTGCCCGCACACCGCCATCCGCGACGACATCTCCGCCAACCTCGAAGCCGTCGAGGACCTGGAAGACGCGGTCGGCCCCCTCGATCTGATCCTGGTGGAATCCGGCGGCGACAACCTCACCGCCACCTTTTCCAGGGGACTGGTCGACGCCCAGATCTTCGTCATCGACGTGGCGGGCGGCGACGACATCCCGCGCAAGGGCGGCCCCGGCGTCACCACCGCCGACCTCCTCGTCGTCAACAAGACCGACCTCGCCCCCTACGTCGGCGTCGACCTGGAGGGCATGGCCCGCGACGCCAAGACCCAGCGCGGCGACCTGCCCGTCGTCTTCACCTCCCTGAAGGCGGAGAACGGCGTGCGGCCGGTCTCGGACTGGGTCCGCGAACGCCTCGCCGACTGGAGCGCGGGCCCCGCATGACCTTGGCGCCTCCCGAACGGATCCGGCCCGAGGCCCCGGGGCCGGTACGGCTCCCGGACCGCACGCCCGTGCCGCACGGCCTGCGTGCCACGGCCCGTATCACCGCGCGGGCCGGCGCCGGCGGCGTCACCGGCCTGCCCGTCCTGGACGGCGAGGGCCCGCTCGCGCTGCGCCGCGTCCGTTCGTACGGGGCGCAGGCCCGGGTGTGTGTCGTCGGCGCCATGAGCGCCCCGCTCGGCGGCGACCGGCTGCGCGTCGAAGCCACCGTCGAGGACGGCGCCGACCTGTGCGTCACGGCGGCCGCCGCGACCGTCGCGCTGCCGGGGCGTACCGCCGAACCCGCCACGTACGACGTGGTGTTGACCGTCGGCGACGGGGCCAGGCTGGCCTGGCTGCCGGAACCGCTCATCTCCGCCGAGGGCAGCGATCTGCGGATGACGACGACCGTCCACCTCGCGCCCACCGCGCGCCTCGTCCTGCGCGAGGAACAGGTGCTGGGGCGCAGCGGCGAACGGCCGGGGCGGCTGCGCAGCCGCCTGACGGTGCGCCGCGCCGGGCGCCTCCTGCTCGACCAGGAGACGGGGTACGGGCCCGGCGTTCCCGGCTGGGACACCGCCGCGGTCCTCGGCGGCAACCGCGCCACCGGCCAGCTCCTCGTGGTGGACCCGGCGTTCGACGACGACCCGCCCGAGGTGCGGATCCTGGGCACGGGGCCGGAGGAAGGGCAGGGAGTGCGCGGCCCGCTCGCCGGGCCCGCCGCGCTGACCACCGCCGTCGCCCCGGACGGGCTACGGCTGCGACGCCTCCTGGACGCGGCGGTTCCGGCTTCGGAGTGAGCGCGGCGCCGCTCCGGGGGGAGGGAGCGGCGCCGCGACCTACAAGACGGCCAACGGGCGGGATCGGTGCCACCTAAAGGTTGTCCCGTAACCAGTGGTGCGGTTGGCGCGTTGGTTGGGCATGGGTGGGGTGATCTCGGCAGATGATCCGAAGTGGATCGAGCCGT
>NZ_JBIRJY010000020.1:0-103074 GCF_044329785.1 Streptomyces sp. NPDC017529 | reverse complement strand
ACCACCGTACGCAGGGCACCAGACCCCCGCCCACCCCACCGCTGACCTGCCCCGAAGCCCCGCAACTTGTCATGTCAGGACCGGGAACAGCTTCTGAGATCGGGCTGCACGACTGTGACGCTCTTGCTGGCCGTCGGCTTGTCCTGGACCGCGCCGTAGGCGATACCGTCGTCGCGGATCGAGGCGATGAGGAGGGTCTTGCGGTTACCGTCCCCCACCAGGCAGATGCCCGCTCTGCTGTTTCCATGGGTGCACCGCGGCCTGCATCGCCTCATGCGGTGCGAGCCGCCTGGCGTGTCGAATGCGCCCCGGCAGTCGGCGCAGCCTGCCGGGCGGCGCTATGTAGGCCGGTGGGCTCCCGCCCGCCGCCCGGCAGATCACCGATCTTCTAGCAGCGCTCCAGCGCACGGCAATAGCGCGAACAGCTCTGCGCGCGCCGAGTCCGCGGCGGGGCCAGGGACCTGGTCTTCGCGTGCGCCGGCTTGCCTGCACTCTCTGGGAGCCGTGCGGGGACGCTGGCGCGGGAGGGCGGTGGGCAGTTGCCCTTCGTACTTCGTCGGCGGCCGCCATCCGTCTGCGGACGAGTGGCGGCCACCTTGTGGCAAGCGGTACCTGGCCGAACGGCCCGGCGGCAGGGGCTCTCGGCTTCGGTGTGGTCCGGAGCCGTGTGCCTCCGACCGGGGAGCTGAGGCGGATGCAGTGGTCCGGGATGCCGCCATCACGGAGCAGGCGCTCAGCCGGCGCGGGCTGTTCGGTATGGCGTTGTTACGTCCACCTCGCTGCCTGCAGCGAGACCTTCTGGTCGTCGCCGACGTGGACGGTGATGTCCAGAAGGCGGCCGTGCCAGTCGGCGAACTTGCGTGCGCTGCTCTGTACGGCGCCGTGGGCGCGCCACACCAGCTGGGTCGCTCCGGCTGCGCGCTGGACGGCTCCGGTGGCCTTGATGGTGGCCGCTCCGTCGCCGTCGGTCGCCTGCAGGACGGCCTTCCCCGAGCCGATGAAGGAGTCGGAGGAGATGGCTTCCGCCTCGTAGGTGAAGAAGCCCGCGACGTCGTGCTCGCCGAACGTGCCGTTCGCCGAGAAGGATATCTCGATGACGCTGCGCCCCTCGCGCGATTCCATGACGCGGGTTGCGGTGATGTTCCCCAGCAGATCCAGTACCGTCTTGACGGTTTCTTCGGACATACGCCCTCCCGGGCATGAGATGCGCCGGTTCCGGGGCGGGAGTGGCCGACCCCGGGTTCTTCTGTCCCTGAATGGTGGCCTCATCTCATTCGACCGTCAATGCATCTTTTCGCCAGACGGAGCATGGAACACGGCGCGTGATTTACCTATTCGGGCGTGCTGGGCCAGGTGAATACACGCATACGCAATTGCGTCACCGGGCCTGCCGCATGCGTGCCCCAGTCAGCCGCCTAACGTTTTGCTGGATTCACGCTTCGGTCATCATCTGGCGGGTGAAGTTCCTGGTCAGCGTCAGAGGGTTAGTGCTGTGGCGAGGTCGGGCGGGGAATGACGGGAAGTGTCTGGAATCCGTTTATCACGGTAGAGGGGATCAGCTTTGGCGTCTGCCCTGGGTGGGCCAGGGTGATATCGGGCAGTGCGGTGAGAACGATTCGCAGTGCTGTACGCGTTTCGAGACGGGCGAGCGAGGCTCCGGGGCAGTGGTGGACGCCGTGCCCGAATGCCATATGGCTTTTGTTCGCACGGTGCGGCCTGAATTCATCGGGGTCGGCATGAAGGGCGGGGTCGCGGCTGGCTGCGGCATACATGAAGCTGATGACGTCCCCCTTTTTGATGACGGTCGTGGCGCCGAGACGGATGTCTTCCACCGCGTACCGGAATGGGAGCTGGGCCAGCGGGGCCTGGATGCGCAGGGTTTCTTCGACGACATCGTCGTAGGAGAGACGGCCGGCGCGCAGGGCGCTGCGGCAGGCGGGGGTGCGCAGGAGGTGGAAGAAGGCGGCCGTGATCAGGTTGACGGTGGTCTCGAAGCCCGCACCGATCACTCCGAAGAGGGTGTCGCGCTGGGCCTCGGCCGGCAGGGCCGGCTGTCCGTCCGGAGGGCGGACCACGGCAGTGGACAGGTCGTCGGCAGGGTGGGCCAGCTTGTGGGCACGCAGTTCGTCCACGTGGGCATGGAGCCGGGCGAGGTCGCAGGCTACCTCGTCGGAGGTGCGCTCGGTCGCATTGACCAGGGTGTCAATGGCGTCGAGCAACGGCCGGCGAAGGTGGCCGGGCACGCCCAGCAGGTCGCAGATCACCTCCGCGGGCAGCGGACGTGCGATCTTCTGGCGCAGGTCGACGGTTTCTCCCGGTGCGGCGGTGGCCAGTTGGGCGGTGAGCCGGTCGGCGATCTTTTGCACGGCGTCTTCCATGGCGTGGACGCGCCGGTGGGTGAAGGGGGGCGACAGCCGGGCCCGTTCGATCCGGTGAGCCTCGCCGTAGGTGTTGCTGACGTCGTTGATCTGGGCGAGTGCGGCCGTGGGGCTGGTGGTGGTGCGCAGGTCTTCGGGGCCGTGTTGGCGCAGGTCGCGTGAGACTCGCGGGTCGATTGCGAGGACTTGGACCATGTCGTAGGAGAGGACCAGCCAGGTGAGGATGCCGTCCGCTTCAGCTTTGACGAGTGGCCGTTGGGTTCTCAGAAAATCGAGCTGGTCTCGGATGTTTTCCGGCGTCCCGGTCAGGACGGGGTAGCCGTGGTGTCCAATCGTGATCACGGGTCGGTGCTCCTGGGGAAGTGTCGTGGCCGGTGCCCGCAGGGCCTGTTCAAGGTGGTCTGTTCGGGTTCGGCTCGGCGATGCGGGTCGTGACAGCGTTGACGCGGACTGGCCGTGTGGCTGCTGGTGCCGCGGTGGGCGTCGGGCCGGCTGAGCCCACCGCGGTGTGCGGTCACTGAGCCGGGCGCAGGATCAGGGGGAGCGTCTGGTGGCCGTTGAAGATCAGTGATGGCAGCAGGGGCAGTTCTTCGACGGGAGCCGCGAGCCGGGCGTGGGGGAAGGCGTCGAAGAACTGGGCGAGCGTGCAGGCCGTTTGCAGGCGTCCGAGGGCGGCGCCGAGGCAGAAGTGGACTCCGTAGCCGAAGGCCACGTGCTCCTTGAAGGGGCGGGTGATGTCGAAGGTGTCGGGGTTGTCGTGCCAGTCGGGGTGGCGGTTGGCGGCGGCGTAGGAGGCGAGGATGGCCTCGCCGCGCTGGATGGTCTGCCCGTCGGGCAGGGGCAGGTCGCGTACGGCGTAGCGCAGCGGCATGTGCCGGAAGGCGGGCTCGTAGCGCAGGGCTTCCTCGACCAGGTCGGTGATGGTGGCGCGGCCGGAGCGCAGGTGGGCGAGCTGGTCGGGATGGGTCAGGCACAGGGCGATGGTCCGCTCGATGAGGTTGACGGTGGTCTCCGTGCCGGCGGCGATCACCAGCATCAGGGTGTCGCGCAGTTCGGTCTCGGTGAGCTGGCCGCCGTCGCCTTCGGTGTCGCGGGCGGCGATGAGCTGGGAGGTGAGGTCGTCGCCCGGGGTGATGCGTTTGAGGGCGATGAGGTCTTCGAGCATCGCGATGAGGCTGGCGCCGTCGGCCATGACCTGTTCGAGGGTGTCGGTGCTGCCGAAGGCGCGGTAGATGGCCTGGCCGAAGGCGCTGCCCTGGTCGGGCGGGACGCCCATGAGGTGGCTGATGACGGCAACCGGCAGCGGGTGGGCCAGTTCGGGGCGCACATCGACGACTTCGCCGGGCGGGTGGGTGGCGAGCTTGGCAATCAGGTCGGCGGCGAAGCGGTCGACGGTGGGCTTGAGGGCCTGGATGCGGCGGGGGGTGAAGGCGGGGGCGACCAGGCGGCGCAGCCGGGCGCGGGTGTCGCCGTAGGTGGTGAACATGTTCTCCACCGCGACCCACAGGATCAGCGGCCAGAACTTCAGGGCCCGCTCGTACTCGGACCAGTGCAGCCGGGCGTCCCGGGATACGTCGGGGCTGGCCAGTAACTCCTTGAGCAGTTGCGGGTGGTTGACCGACCAGACGGTGACGCCGAGCATGTCGGCCTTGACCGCGGGGCCGATGGCGCGCAGTTGTTCGTGTTCGGCGTCCGGGTCGGTCGCGTTGGGGTCCAGGACGAAGATGTCGGAGGCGGTCACGGCGGGCTCCTTCGGGTGGGGCAGTGGATGGACTGTGCACCGGCCGGCCGGGCCGGCCGGGGGGGGGGACGTCTGGGTCAGGCGGGCTCATCGAGCAGGTCCCACCACCAGGTGAGGGGGGCGGCGGTGTCGGCGCGGGGGTGGCTGCGGGCCGGTGTGACCTCGTGGAGGGCCTGGGCCGGGCGGCGCAGGCTGTCCGTTCCGCCGCTGTGGGGGATGTCGAGGACGGTGGTGTAGCGGGGCAGGAAGCGCTGCCACTCGTAGGTGCCGCGCACGAGGTTGGCCAGGTGGTCGGTGTAGCGGAGCATGCTGTCGGAGCCGTGCCGGCGCAGGCGCTCGCGCATAGCGACGAAGAAGGTCATGACGTTTTCCAGCAGGGCGCATGCCTGGTCGACGGCGTCCTGGGCCGGGCAGCCGCGCCGGGCGGCGATGAGGTGGACCAGGTTGGATTCCAGGCAGCCCTGGTGGTGCTCGTGGGCGTAGGAGGCGAGGTCGGTGGGGACGGTCAGCAGGATGCCGGCGGCCTGGGTCAGCGCGCGGGTCTGGGGCCGGGTGCGCTCGCGGGCCGGCAGCATCGTTCCCTCGGCCACCTCGATCATGTGGACGGCCAGGAGGTCCGCGCCGTCGCCGGGGCGGATGAGCAGGTGTTCCTCCACGGTCCGCAGCGAGTTCGCGGCCCGGTCGCTGACCCCGCACATGGCGCCGACGGCCCACTGGTAGTGGGCCAGCGCGCACAGCTGGGCCAGTTGGGGGTCGGCCTGCGCGTGGATTCTGCGGGTCATGTCGGCCAGCGCGGAGGCGAACGCGTCGAAGGCCGCATCGCCGGTCGGGGCGGTCGCCGGGTACAGGGCGCGGGCCATCATGCGGGCGGCCAGCGGGTTGAAGGCGCCCGGCCGGGTGGAGTGCGGGCCGGCGTCGCAGTAGTAGTCGTCGAACAGCAGCGCCCACACCAGCCAGTCGGCCAGCAGCTGGACGCCTTCTTCGCAGCCGTCCGGCGCCCAGGCGCAGGCCAAAAAACCGGTGTCGGTGGCGGCGGCCCGCCGCAGGGAGCGCTCGTCCAGGCCGTGGTGCTCCAGCCAGCTGCGCGAGCGTTCCTGGAAGCGCTGCTCGCCGTCTCGCACCCGCAGCTCCAGCGGGCACCACAGGGGCGGGATGACGATGGTGTCGTCGGTTTTCACGTCTGTCTCCTGGGGTTCGTGCCGGGCCGTCCGCGGCGGCTGCACGGTGAGCGGAACGCCGCACTTTGGGCCTGTCGGCGCTGCCGGGGCGTTACTCGGACAAGGTGAGGGCTTCTTCCAGCAGGGTTTCGACGATGCGGCTTTCGGGGACGGTGCGGACGACTTCGCCGCGGCGGAAGATCTGTCCTTTGCCGTTGCCGCAGGAGACGCCGAGGTCGGCGTCGCGGGATTCGCCGGGGCCGTTGACGACGCAGCCCATCACCGCGATGCGCAGCGGGTGGGGGAAGCCGTCGAAGGCAGCTTCGACGCGGGCGGCGAGGCGGTGGAGGTCGACTTGGAGCCGGCCGCAGCCGGGGCAGGAGACGATCTCCAGTTTCCTGGGGCGCAGGCCGAGGGACTGCAGGATGTGGCAGCCGGCCTTGACCTGGTCGGCGGGCGGCCCGGAAAAGGAGACCCGCAGGGTGTCGCCGATGCCCTCGGCCAGCAGGATGCCGAAGGCGACAGCGGACTTGATCGAGCCCGGCAACGGGGTTCCGGCCTCGGTGACGCCCAGGTGCAGGGGGTAGTCGCAGCGGGCGGCGAGCAGCCGGTAGGCGGCCACCACAATGCGGGGGTCGTGGTGCTTCACGGCGATCTTCAAGGCGGTGAAGCCGTGCTCCTCGAACAGGGAGCACTCCCACAGCGCGGACTCCACCAGGGCTTCGGCGGTGGCGGAGCCGTACTTGGCCAGCAGCCGGGGATCGAGGGAGCCGGCGTTGACGCCGATGCGGATGGGAACATCCGCGGCCTGGGCGGCCCGGGCGATCTCCTTGACCTTGTCGTCGAACCGCTTGATGTTGCCGGGGTTGACGCGGACGGCGGCACAGCCGGCGTCGATGGCGGCGAAGACGTAGCGGGGCTGGAAGTGGATGTCGGCGACGACGGGGAGGGGGGATTTGGCGGTCAGGGCCGGCAGGGCGTCGGCGTCGTCCTGGGTGGGCACGGCGACCCGGATGATGTCGCAGCCCGCCGCGGTGGCTTCGGCGATCTGGCGCAGGGTCGCGTCGGTGTCGGTGGTCGGGGTGGTGGTCATGGTCTGGACGGAGACGGGAGCATCCCCGCCGACGGGTACGGTGCCGACGTGGATCTGACGGCAGCGGCGCCGGAGGGAGCGGGCCGGCGGCGCCGGCGCGGGTAAGCCGGTAACAGCCATGGTGTTCACCTCGGGGAGCGGAGTGCGGGGTGGCCGGTGATGGCGCGGCTGATGCCGTCGGCATCGAGGCCGGCGTCGGCCAGGATCTGGGCCCGGGTGCCGTGGTTCAGGAAGCGGCCGGGCAGCGCGAGGGCGTGGACGCGGGTGCGGTGGCCGGTGTCGGCGAGCCGCTGGGTGAGCGCGGCGCCGAATCCGCCGCTGCGGGTGTGGTCCTCGACGGTGACGACCAGCCGGTGGCCGTCGGCCAGGTCGAGCAGGTCGTCCGGGACCGGCAGCAGCCAGCGCGGGTCGGCCACCGTGACCCCGATGCCCTGCGCGGCCACCGTGCGGGCGGCGGCGAGGGCGGGGCGGGCCAGCGGGCCGGCGGGGACCACCAGCACCTGTGCGGCGGGGGTGGTGTAGAGGAGGTCCACCGTCCCGTGGCGCTGGCGGCAGGGCATCGGGTCGCCGGGCTGGCCTTTGGGAAACCGCACCGCGGTGGGCCCGCTGTCGTCGGCGGTGGCCTCGGCCAGCAGCCGGCGCAGCTGCCCGGCGTCCCGGGGGGCGGCCAGCCGCAGCCCGGGAACCGTGCCCAGCAGGCTGATGTCCCACATGCCGTGGTGGGACGGGCCGTCCGGCCCGGTGACCCCGGCCCGGTCCAGCACGAAGGTGACGGGCAGGCGGCGCAGGGCCACATCCATCAGGACCTGGTCGAAGGCCCGGCTGAGGAAGGTGGCGTAGACGGCGACGACGGGGTGGAGCCCGGCCAGGGCCAGGCCGGCGGCGCAGCCCACGGCGTGCTGTTCGGCGATGCCCACATCGAAGCAGCGCCCCGGGAAGCGTTCGGCGAACGGGGCCAGGCCGGTGGGGCCGGGCATCGCCGCCGTCAGGGCGACGAGGTTCTCGCGCCGGGCGCCGAGCGCGCACAGGGCGTCGGAGAACTCCCTCGTCCACGACGGCTGCGGCGCGGCGGCCGGCCGCGCCGTGGAGCCGGAAAGCGCGCCGATGGCGTGCATGCACTCGGCCCGGTCCCCTTCGGCCGGCGGGTAGCCCCGGCCCTTGACGGTGACCACGTGCACCAGCACCGCCCGGCGGGCGGCCCGGGCGGCCCGCAGCGCGTCCTCGACGGCGAAGGTGTCGTGCCCGTCGACGGGGCCGACGTAGGCCAGCCCCAGCAGTTCGAACAGGTTGTCCGGGGCCGTGGACGTACCGGCCCGCCAGGGGGCCTTGCGGCGCAGGCGGCTCAGGTGGGCGGCCAGCGCCCCGGTGGTCGGGGCGTAGGAGCGGCCGTTGTCGTTGAGCACGATGACGACCGGGCGCTCGGGCGCCGCGCCGATGTTGTTCAGCGCCTCCAGCGCCATCCCGCCGGTCAGGGCCCCGTCCCCGATGACCGCCACGACGGCCCGGTCGCTGCGGCCGGTCAGGGCGCGGGCCTTGGCCAGTCCGTCGGCGTAGGACAGGGAGGTGGAGGCGTGCGAGTTCTCGATGACGTCGTGGACGGACTCGGCGCGGCTGGGGTAACCGGACAGGCCGCCGGGCTGGCGCAGCCGGTCGAAGTCCCGGGCCCGGCCGGTCAGGATCTTGTGGACGTACGCCTGGTGGCCGGTGTCGAACAGCACGGTGTCCCGGGGGCTGGCGAACACCCGGTGCAGGGCCAGGGTGACTTCCACGATGCCCAGGTTGGGGCCCAGGTGTCCGCCCACGGCTTGGACCTTGTCGATCAAGAAGGCGCGGATGAGGCCGGCGAGCCGTCCCAGCCCGGCGCCGTCGAGCCGGTCAAGCCCGGCGGCGTCCAGCGCATCGAGGGTATCGAGCAGCTCTCGGTGGCGATCGGCGGTCTGGACGGGACTGCTCATAAAGACCTCACGGCAGCGGTGATGGGCGCGGCGGGGGTACGGGGGATCCCAGCAGATGGGCAGGGCACGCTGGACGCCCCCTTAGCGCGACCGGTCGGTCATCAGCCGGGCCAGGTCGGCCAGGGCCCGGCGGGGGCCGGGCAGCGGGGCGGCCGCGTCCAGGTGGGTGTACGCCTCGTTGAGGGCGCGGCAGGCCGCTTCGCGGGCCCGTTTCGCGCCGCCGGCACGCCGTACCGCCAGCAGGCCGCGCTCGACCTGCTGGGCCGT
This sequence comes from Streptomyces sp. NPDC017529, assembly GCF_044329785.1. Classification (NCBI taxonomy): domain Bacteria; kingdom Bacillati; phylum Actinomycetota; class Actinomycetes; order Kitasatosporales; family Streptomycetaceae; genus Streptomyces; species Streptomyces sp. NPDC017529. The sequence continues at coordinate 94,483 of NZ_JBIRJY010000020.1, read as the reverse complement.
CAGCGGGTGCCGCTGGCCGTAGAGCCGGCCCAGCTCCGCTGCCGCGCGGGCGTCCTCGGCGCACGCGGCGAGCACGGGATAGGTCTTCTTGCGCCGGGCCAGGTCGCTGCCGACCGGCTTGCCGGTGGCCTGCGCGTCACCGAACAGCCCCAGCAGGTCGTCGGTGATCTGGAAGGCCAGGCCCAGGGCGCGTCCGAAGCGGTCGAAGTGGACGGCCCGCTCGGGTTCGCAGCCGGCGGCCAGCGCGCCCAGGGTGCAGGCGGCCCCCATCAGTGAGCCGGTCTTGCCGAGGGCCATCGCCGTGTACTCCTTGAGCGTCACCTCGGTGCGCGTCTCGAAGGCGATGTCCAGGGCCTGGCCCTCGATCAGCTCCTGCACCGTCGCGCACAGCCGCTGTGCCAGCGGTGTCCCGCGCTGCGGGGGGATGCGGGCGAGGACCGAGCAGGCATGGGCCAGCAGCGCATCCCCGCCCAGCAGGGCCGCGGGGACGCCGAAGGCCGACCACAGAGCGGGACGGCCGCGCCGCATCCGGTCGCCGTCGATCACATCGTCGTGGATCAGTGAGAAGTTGTGCACCAGTTCCACGGCGGCGCCCACCGGCACGAGGTGCGATGCCGTGCCCCCGACCGACTCGCCGCAGCCCACCGCCAGGGCCGGGCGCAGGGCCTTGCCCGGGCGGGCGGCCTGGGGCCTGCCCTGCTCGTCACACCAGCCGAAGTGAAACCCGCTCCACAGCCGGGCACCGGGCGGCAAGCCCTGGGTCAGCTCCCGTAATGCCTCATCGACGCTGTCGCGGGCTCGGGAGAGTAGTCGTGCGCCCGGCCTTCGCAGGCGAGGGCCGGTGCCCTCGGTATCCGCGGTTTCCACCGTGCTACCTCCGACCGAAAGTCATGGTCCACAAGTGAGTGCCCTATGCGCTGATGTGGTTGCACAGGCGGCGCAGCTGCACTGGCCTTCGCTGTGCCGCCCGGCCGCGCCAACGTCATGGCGGGGCCGTCGCATCTCGCTGCGCGCAGGCGTCCTCGTGGGCCCGAGGGAGGCCGGAATCGCGTCGTCGTTCACCGGGCCGGGGCCCGGGCGAGCCGTCGAACGAGGTGGTGAGTCCCTGTCCGCGTAACGCCCGGAGGGCGCCTCGGCGCGCGGAAGGGTGAGCGGTGAACCGAGTTCCCTGTGCGGGCTCCGCAGTGTGTCCGCACACATCCGAAGCTGCCGATCATACGTTCGACGCTTCCAGGATGCCGCACTCGGTGCTGTGCGCAAGAGGGCCCCGCAGAAAGTCGCCACGTTCCGTCACGGACACCACGTGTCAGTCACGGAGCGCCCGTCTTTCCAGCTCACAAGGCTCCTGGAATGCCTCGCTCCGCTCACGGCAGCGATTCGGTGGCCAACCGCCTGCCTGTGCCGCGACGACGCCACCGCCACCGCGTGAACCTCTGGGCGGCATGCGTCCCGCACCGAAGGTTTCCGGCCGCCGTGGCCGAGAGGGCGGGGGTTGACGCGCCACCGGTTGGGCGCTGCCATGGCAGAGCAGGCCGGTGCCATCGGGCCCGTGCGCCTGCAGCCTCCCGCACGCGCCGCCCCCGGTACGCAAAGCCCGGGGCCGGATACGCGTCGGCCCACGACCGTCTCGCGCCCTTTTTGAGGCGTGCCAGCGAACCAGCGACCCGAAAGGGGCGACGCCATGGCCAGACGCCGCGACACACCGGGTGACCGACTCGCCGACATGATCGGCGGCTTCGACAAAGGGATGCGCAAGGGGCTGCGCAGCAAGAGGAAGAAACGCAGCAAGACCAAGAAGCGCCAGCGGCGCAACGAGCGCCAGATCGCAGCTCTCAGCGACCAGGTCTCCCAGCTGACCAGTGCGGTGACCTCACTCACCACCCACGTCGGCGGAAAAACCGCGTCGCGAGCGGACGGCGACCGCTAGGTGACGCCAGCCCTGAGCCACCCGTCCGGCCGCGGTGGCTGACGGACGCGGCCGGCGGGCGGTCCGCATCGCAGCCCGCGCGGCCTCCCAGGAGGCCGCACGGGCCCTGTCCCGGACCGCCCGGCGCGCCCCACAGCACCTCGGCCCTGACCGGGCGGCGGGAGCACGGCGTTTCCGCCGCACCCTGGAAGAGCTCGGCCCCTTCTACATCAAGATCGGCCAGATCCTCGCCACCCGGCCGGACTTCGTACCCGACCATGTGCGCGAGGAACTGGCCCAGCTCAACGACCAGGCGGTCGTGCAGCCGTTCACCGACTTCGCCCCGCTGCTCGAAGAGGGCCTGGGGGCCGACTGGCGTGAGCGGTTCGCCTCGGTACGCACCGAAGAGCCCCTGGGATCGGCATCCCTGGCACAGGTCTACCGCGCCACCCTCGCCGACGGCACCGACTGCGTCATCAAGGTGCAGCGTCCCGGCGCCGACCGGGCCGTCCTCGGCGACATGAGCGTGCTGAACAAGGTGGCACGCCTCATCGCACGCATCGCCCCGCACTTCAGCGAAGTCATCGACATGGGCGGAATGCTGGAAGTGCTGTTCGACGCCATGCAGGACGAACTGGACTTCACCCGGGAAGCCTCCAACATGAAGGCCGCCCGCAAACTCGCCCGCCACTACAAGCACATCAGCGTCCCCAAAGTCCTGCACGCCACCCCCAAGGTACTCATCCAGAGCTTCGCCGACGGTGTGTCCATCAACCGCATCAAGGACGACGAACTCACCCCCAAACAGCGCAAGAAGACCGCCACCCAGCTCATCGACTTCATGTTCCGCACCTACTTCACCACCGGCCGCTTCCACGCGGACCCGCACCCCGGCAACGTCCTGATCGGCTCCAACGGCACCGCACACATCATCGACTGGGGCATGGTCGGCCGGCTCGACCGCAGCGCCCGGCTCGCCCTGCTCGGCGTCTTTTTGGGCCTGGCCCGCAACGACGGCGAGACCTTCGCACGCCAGTGGATCCGCATGGGCTCCCTGACACCCTGGAGCGACGTGCCCGGCTTCATCCAGGACCTCTCCCGCAAGATCCCCCGCTGGTCCAACGCCACCCTCGCCGAACTCAACTACGGCGTGGCCCTGATGTCCGTCCTGAAGTACTCCACCCACCGCGGCATCCACGTGGCCCCCATCGTCTCCATCGTCGGCAAGTCGGTCGCCAACATGGAAGGCTCCGTACGCTGCCTCTATGGGAAAGCCAAACTCCGCAACGTGCTGCGCGGCACCCTGGAGGACATCATGCGCGACCAGCTGAACAGCGAACTCGACCCCGAGCAGCTCGCCGCCCACCTGGTCAACTTCCTTACCCTCACCGACAAGACCGCCGCCCAGACCCACGCGTTCCTCAACCAACTCGCCGCCCAGCAGTTCACCGTGCACGCACGCGCCAACCTCGGCGACCCGATCGGCCCCGGCCGCAAACACCGCGGATGACCCCTGCACCCGGCAGCCGGGCGTAGCCTGCCGCCGGCCCTCGACGAGCGAGACCCTGGAGCCCCCAGCGCTTGCGTCAAGCCGCTCTCAGCCGCTCAAAAGGGTTCTGCTTCCACATCCGCCACAGATGCCCCGGTGAACCAGATTGACTGCTGAAAATCCGTGCGTCTTCAAGTAAGGAGAACGTCCGAATATCTCCGTCACGACAGGCGACCCCTTCCCTACGGTGAGCATCTGCCGACACCCTGCGGGGGCAGCGGTCAGGACGACGCATTCTCGACGGCGAAGCGCAGCCTGGACGGAAGGCCGGAGCAGTTGATCTGTTACCGGCAGGCGTGGAAATGAAGGGTGGCTGGTGCAGCAGGTGGAACGCGTCAGGCCAATTGCTGCGCGACAGCCCAAACCCGAGTCGCATCACGGCTTTCCGTCTCGGAAACGGAGGACTATTCCGTGATCTCCCGCCCTCGGAGCCTCCTGTTCTGGCTCATCCTGATCATCTTGTTGTTCCTGATAGCCAAGGAACCTGAACAGGTGGCCCACGTGATTACCACGGTGTATCACGCCATCGCTACATTCTTCGATTCACTGGGCCGGTTCGCGGGCAGCCTGGGCGGCAAGTGAACTCTGTTTCGAAGTCCAGCAATGGTTGCGCCTCGCCGCCGCACCACCCGCGGGCGCCAGCTCGGAAGGATAGCGTCGTGCAACGTGGCACCCTCGCAGGTCTTCTCCTCGCCCTGCTCATCGGCACTGGCTGTGCGTCCTACCCCACCAGCTATGTAAATGTTCCGCTGGTCTCACCCGCCTCGCCACAGAGAGAGACCGTGACCTCCTCGCCTCAAACGGTCACCACGACGCCCACACCGCAGCCTTCGGCGCACACCGCCACCGCCCCGCCGGTGACCGCGCCGCCGCCCGTCACCGGCCCAGCGACACCACCGTCCGCGTCTGCTGCACAGCCGGCACCGCCCCAGCCACAGGAGTCGTCCCCCCACTCCACCAGCGCCCCGTCCTGCCCCGCACCCGCGCAGCCTTCCGCCAGCCCCTCGCCGTCCGTCTCGCCGTCACGCTTCGAGGCGTGTCCTGCCGCGCCCCCCGCCGAGCCCGAGCCCACCTCGTCCGAATGCCTCACGCCAAGCGCTGACGACGGGCAGCCGACGCCGGAGCCAAAGAGCTGAACGCATCACTGGACATACGGCGAACAGCCACAGGTGTCAGCCGGTGACCAGCACGGTGAAGAACACGCCCAGAGCGACGAAGAACCTGATCACGGCGTAATACACCACGAGTATTACATGCGCTGTCCCGACCGGAGCCTTGACTATGAGGAACAACAAGATGACCAGGATGAGCCAGAACAAAAGACTCCGGGGCCGGGAAATCACGTCGGCGTCCCTCCCTCTTGACGAGCGCCTACAGACGGCGACGTAAGCTGGACGAGGCGGGCCGCTCCGGGGCCTGTTGCGCCTCTGCGGCATCAGGTTGACTGTCACGGGTAACGGGTGGCGCAGAACAACACCCGTCAGGGCCTGGTTACTACCCGCACCTACAAGACGGCGTGGACGGTGCCGACCGGGCACGTCTCACACAACGTCAAGCCCGCGGTCGAACCGGCTGCGTACTGTTCGACGCTGCCCACACTGAAGTCATACCCGAAAATGGGCTGAGCCATCGGGCGCAGACCGTGCGGCGGCAATTTCACGGCGGCCCTTGGCCACACTTCACCACAGCCTCAGAGGCCGCCCGGCCGCAGTGGCAGTACTGATATGTGCGGCAACTTGTGCTTCATCTTCACCGTCGAACAGACCCGCATGTGGCGCGGCGCCAATGGCGCAGGCCCAGCCGACCAGTCGGCTGACCGGAATTCGTCGTCGGCTGAGCCGCTCGGCACAACAGCTCGCATCCCCGCACCGAGGAAGCAGCGGCACGCCGGCTCCGCCGACAGCCTGCAGCCCTTGCCCCAGGACCAGAACCGGGCCCCCTTGCATCGGCCGACCACCGGGCCCAGGCTCGGATAGCGATGCGCACCGGTTCCGGTTCCCCCGCTCAGCACGGCAATAACAGGGTCTCGCACGGTAGCTGCCATCGCTCGGGCGTCCGGCGGGAACGGAGGGCCGACAGGCCCGAGCGGTTCCGAAGGAGGCGACGGTAGCGACGGCACCGACCGCCGCATCCGCCTCCCGGAACCCAGTGATCTTGCCGAAGGCAACGTCTGGGCCGACGGCGATGGAGGCAGGGGCCGACCGGCAGTCCTTGGAAAACGGGAACTGCGCCCGCACGAGTCCGGACACACTGGCTCGGCTCTGCGACCCGGACGCCCGGTTACGGCAGGGACTTTGGGGCCGCGGGTTCGGCGCGCAGGTCGCGGCGGAGTTCCTTGGGCAGCGAGAAGGTGATGGACTCCTCGGCGGCCTTGACCGTCTCCACGTCTTCGTAGCCGCGCTGGGCGAGCCAGTCCAGTACCCCGTGGACCAGCACCTTGGGGACGGACGCGCCGGAGGTGAGGCCTACGGTGCTCACGCCCTGAAGCCAGCTCTCGTCGATCTCCTCGGCGCCGTCCACCAGGTGGGCGGCGCCGGCGCCGGCGCCCAGGGCGACCTCGACGAGGCGAACCGAGTTCGAGGAGTTCTTCGAGCCGACGACGATGACGAGGTCGGCATCGGCGCCCATCTGCTTGACGGCCACCTGGCGGTTCTGGGAGGCGTAGCAGATGTCGTCGCTGGGCGGGGAGAGGAGGTTGGGGAAGCGGCCCTTGAGGGCGCCGACCGTCTCCATGGTCTCGTCGACCGACAGGGTGGTCTGGGAGAGCCAGACGACCTTGTCCGGGTCGCGGACCTCGACGTTCTTCACGTCGTCGGGGCCGTCGACCAGGGTGATGTGGTCGGGGGCCTCGCCGCTGGTGCCGATGACCTCTTCGTGGCCCTCGTGGCCGATCAGGAGGATGTCGAAGTCCTCCTTGGCGTAGCGGACGGCCTCCTTGTGGACCTTGGTGACCAGCGGGCAGGTCGCGTCGATGACGGTGAGGTTGCGGCGGGCTGCTTCGGCGTGGACGACCGGGGCGACGCCGTGGGCGGAGAAGATGACGGTGTGGCCGTCGGGTACCTCGTCGGTCTCGTTGACGAAGATGGCGCCCTTCTTCTCCAGGGCCTTGATGACATGCTGGTTGTGGACGATTTCGTGGCGCACGTACAGAGGGGAGCCATAACGTTCAAGGGCCAGTTCCACGGTCTGGATGGCGCGGTCGACGCCGGCGCAGACGCCCCGGGGGGCCGCCAGCAAAACCCTTTTGCCGCGCTGGGAAGTGGGGGCTGTCATGTCATCCTCACAGTTGCGGACGTGGCGAGTCCGGACAGGGAATGCTTGCCTCCGACGGCTCGGGCCAGGACGCGTTCGGCCTGTCGGGCGCGTTCGACGATGAGCTGTTCGACGGCCTGTGCGGCACGGCGGCAGCCTTCCCGGGCGGCGGAGAGGCCGCCGATGAGGAACGTATGTGCGCCAGGCCCGTCCGCACAGGGCGTACGGGAGCACGGGGCGCCGCCCAGATGGCTATCCGCCGTGTGGCCGGTCTCCGCTGCTTGTCGTGCGGCGCGCCCCTTCCGCGGTACCTGACGGAGCCTCGCGCACAGCTCCGGGGCGGGAGAGGCGCGGGCGACCCTTGGCGAAGGGGGCTTTACGGTCACAATTCTCCGAGCGGAAGTAAACATATATTCTGTTATGCGCGGTTGCTCCGGTGGGCTTCGGGGCGCACTCCCGGGCATGCTCCGGCGCTCTGAGCCTCCGGCTGTACCCGCGTGCGCCCCCGTGCGCCGTCACGACAGGCCGGTGCGGTGATGGATGTCCGGCCACTCATGGGCTCAATGGCCGCCACCCGCCCAGGCGGTGAGCTCGTAGTTGTGCTGTCCGGCGACGGAGCAGCGGCGCTGGTGCACGCCGAACGCATGAAGGAGCGGACCTGCGGGGAGAAACGGCACCGGCCGCGGCTGCGGGTGTGGGTGCGGCCCCGGCCGTACTCGTCCCATCATGGGGACCGGGGCCTGTCCCGCACGCTCCATACCGGTGCAGGCCACGGAGATCCTAGTGCTTCCAAGGCTGCGCCGACGCCAGCGAGCTCGGCAAGACGTACCCGGCATTGGCCACCTCCTGCAGGGAAGAGCCACGTGCGCAGGCCGCCCGCCCACGAGCGCTGGACGTGATCCGCGCAGCTCGACCGCTACTGAACGAGCCGCCCCGATAGGCCCAGCGCCGCACCGGCTCGCAAACACCACTTCGCCCGCACAACATCAGATGGATCCGGTCAAAGGTCACAAGGAGCGCGTATCGGCTCTCAGAACCCGTACACACAACCGCGCAAGCCGCGGAATCACGCACGGGTTCCGCGCCACAAGGCGTCGAGAATCTGCAAACCCGCGTGCTTTTTTCGGGGTCCAGGCCGGTCTGGCGGGCGACGGTGTCGGAGATGTTCGGGTCGTCGGGCGGGTTGAGCAGGACGTCGGTGAGGTTGATGGACAGGACAGCGGCGCGGTAGCGCGGCGGGGGCGGGTCCTGCCAGCGGGCGCCGAAAGAGTCGATGAACACGTCGTACGTCACGGTGTGCGTGCCTCCGAATTCGGGGCTGCAGTGGAAGGGAACAGCGCCGGAGCGGACAGGGCTTGGCCGACGGCGGCGCGGATGCGACCGGAACCGGCCGACGCAGCGTCGGCCGGGCCCGGAGGAGGGGGTCGGGTGGATGCTGCTGCTCAGTGGCAGCGGCTGCTCGATCCGTGATGCTGCTGGGAGTTGGAGTGCGGGATCGGTTTGCCGACGCTGCCGTGGCCGCCAGGGCCGGGGCGCTGCACTGCCGACAGCGCGGCGGCCGGCGTGGGCGCCCTGTCGTCGCAGTGCCGGGCGCGGCGGTCGGTACAGGCAGCCGCCGCGGGGGCAAGGAGTGCCAGGGTGACCAGCACGGGCATGGCGCGGGCCGGGACAGTCATGGTTGGAGACCTTTCCTGAGCAGGGGTGCCGTGCCCGTACGGCGGCGGGCACGGCACTGGAGAGTGGGCGGGTCAGTGCGGAGCGGGATTGTCGGCGATCACCAGGAATTCGTCGGTGTCCCGGTTCATGACGACCCGGGCGGGCCGGCCCTGGGCGCGCTGGTCGGCGGCGTACTCGTCGGCTGGCCACGAGCCGCGCGGGTGAGCGGCGGGGAATCCTTTGAGCACGGTGCGCTGCGCCGATGGGGCGGTGGTCATCGCTGGCCACCGCCGTTCTCGTAGGCGTCGATCAGGTCGAGGATGGCGTCGGGGCTGTCGGCCTCGCCGACCCATGTGCCGGTCACGGTGAACACCGGAACGGTGTCCCGGTCCGCGTCGAAGACGGCCGCGTAGCCACCCCACCTCTCGAGCACCAGGTCGTACAGGACCGGGGCGGGGGCGGCTTCCAGGACCTCCAGGGCGTCGACGGTCAGTCGGGCCGGGGCGGCCGGTCCGTCGGCCTGGACGGCGGTGCCGGTGACACGGAGCAGGTCGCCGGGCTGGATCTCGCTCAGCAGGACGTCGGTGATGCGCGGGTCGCTGGTGGCGCAGGCGTACACCGTGTCCGGGGTGTCGGGCGCGATCCGGTCCGCGTCGGCGGGGGAGTGGATCAGGTCGAACGTCGCGGTGCCCCAACGGGTGCCGGGGGCCGGGATGGCGTCGACGTAGCCGTCTATGGCGAGGTGCGTCCGAGAGGTCATGAGCGGGCCTCCGCCCGGGTCTTGGTGGTGCGCGGGGAGCGGGGTCGGGGGGTGTGCTGAGCGAGAACCAGGAGTTCGCGGTTGCGTCGCTGCTGCTCGGGGGTGAGCGGCCTGGACTTCGTGCCGCGCCGGTGCCAGAGCGGCGAGGCCGGCGGCTCGGGGTAGGCCAGGGTGTGGTCGGTGCCGTGCTGGGGTGTGCTGCTCATATGGGTGCCTCCGGGTGGAGGGGGCAAGGCGTGGTTGCAGCGGCGGCTTCTGCGGGTCACGGCCGCAGGTGGGGCAGCTGCTGGAGGACCTGGTCCACGAGGTCCTGCGTCGGCTTCCAGGCCGGAAGCGCGCCCGTGGCGGGCACGGGCAGCGGCAGCTCGTGGACGTCGTCGAGGACCAGGTGGTGAACGTCCCTCTGTGCCCAGGGGCTGGTGCACCGCTCGGGGCCCTGGTCCGGGTGGCAGTTGGTGAGCCGGGCAACGCCGATGACCGCGCCGCGGTAGAGCTCGCGGCCGCGGATCGCGGTGGTCACCAGCGGGTCGCGCAGCAGGGCGGGATCCGGCTTCGCCTTCCCGGCGTGGAGGAGGACCCAGCCGCGCCACGGCCAGTTCGCGGGCCTGTTCTCCGGGGTCTTCCCGGCGAGGATGCAGGTGGCCCAGGGCTGGCGGATCGTGACGCCGCGGACCCAGTCGCCGCCTTCGAGTTCGCCGGTCATGCGGCACGCTCCAGCAGCGCGGTGCCGGGACGGCCGGCGCGGCGGCCGTTGACGGTGGGCGTCTGCAGGTCCTCGATCTCCGCCCAGCCATACCGGCCGGAGTGCTTGGCCCGGTACATCGAGACGTCCGCGCCGCGCAGCAGGACGGGCAGGGCGTGGATGCCGAGGTAGTCGGGGACGGCAGTGCCGACCGACGCGGCGACGGCGAGGGGCCCGGTCTCGGTGGGAACGGGCTCGTGCAGCACGCCCATCAGCTCCGTCAGGCGCTGCTCCATCGCCTCGCCTCCGGCCCGGGCGTCGACACGGGCCGCGACCGCGAACTCATCGCCGCCCAGACGGCCGACGACTCCGCGAGGTCCGGCCCAACGGGCAAGGCGCGCGCCGGTCACGGCGAGGACCTGGTCGCCGGCGGCGTGGCCGCGGCTGTCGTTCAGGCCCTTGAAGTCGTCGAGGTCGACCAGGCAGACCAGGGAGTCCTTGTGGTGACGGGCGAGCAGACGCTGGGCGCGGCGCTCGAACGCGGCGCGTCGCTGGGCTCCGGTGAGGGGGTCGACGGCGAGGCGCCGGTGAAGGGTGAGCACGTGAACGGCCCAGCCGGTAAGCGGGACCGCAAGAGTGGTGATGATGAGGGCGCACTGCCCGATCGGGGACGCAATGCGGGTGACGGGGTCCATACTTGAGGTCTCCCTCTCTCGTCTCGTACGGGGTGGGTAGGCCCGGGACAGGCGAACTGGTTTGGACGCCTTGAGCGTCTGTCCCGGGGCAGAGTTATAGATCGAGGTGGCTGACGCGGCCCCATGTGTACGGCGGCAGGTTCCAACGGCCGACGGTCGCCGCCTGCCAGTCGGGCTCCCAGCCGGGCCGGTAGCCGCGAGCTCCCCAGCCGTCCGGTCGTCTGCGGGGAATCTCGCCTCCGGCCTGCTGCGCGGCGCGCGCCGCGTCATAGACCGCGTGCGCGATCCGTGCGGCAGCGCTGCGGCTGTCGGCGCGGCCGGTGAAGACGTGCACACCGCTGAGACCCGCGGTGTTCCGTATCGGGACATCGACCTCGTAGTAGGGCAGGGGCACGTTCATCTCCCTTCGCGGCTTGCTTGGTTGAGGGGCCACCGCGACCGCCCCGTCCCGGCGGTCGGGGCGGGGCGGTACGGAGTGCGCTCAACGCACGGGTCAGCGGGTCGCCTCGAGGGCGTCGCGCAGGTGGGTGCGTGCTCGCGCCAGGAGCGCGCGCTGTTCGTCTTCGGTGCTGGTCAGCGCGTTGGTGAGGTGGGAGACGGCGGCATCCAGGTCCTCGCAGGCCTCCTGGAGGTAGCCGACGCTTGCGGTGGCCAGGGCGTCGCGGGCGCGTTCGACCAGGTCGATGAAGGCACTCGGGGTGATGTGCTGCGGTGCTTCCTCCGAGATGAGCGCGGCGAGGTCGGCGCTGAAGCAGCTGCTGAGCACGGTGAAGGTGTCGGTCTTGGTCGCGGCGACCTTGCGTCGGGCGTCGGCCACGATCCGGTCATGGTCGAATGCCAGGGGGCTGTGCCCATCCAGCGGCACCCATTGCACGGCTCGGGCGTCGTCCCCGGCCTGGGCCGTGGTGCTGTCGGGCACGAGGACCACGAACGCCACGCTGATGCACCGGCCGCGCGGGTCGCGGCCGGGGTCGTCATAGACGCCGACCAGCGTCAGGTCGCCCTCGGTGATGCGGACGCCGGTCTCCTCCCGCAGCTCGCGCACGGCAGCTTCGAGCGCGGTCTCGCCCCGGTCGACGTAGCCACCCGGCAGCGCGAAGTCGCCTTCGTACGGCGGCCAGTCCCGCGTGATCGCCAGGAAGTGACGGCCGCGGATGCAGGTCACATCGACGGTGTAGAAGATCGTCTCAGCGACGGTGTCGGTGTTCATGTGGTGCCTCCTGGTTTCGAAGAGGTGAGATGGAAGGGACGGAATATGTCGTCCCAGGGAGCTGCCGAGGAAAGAAGTGCTCCGGGGCGGCCGGGCGTGAAGGCCGGCGGCCGCCCCGGGCGTTTGTCAGCGCCAGGCGTCTGACGGCGCGGGCCGGGTGTGAGGGCCGGCGTCCGCCCCGGGCGCTGGTGAGCCACTGGCGGCGATGACAGGGCGAGGGTGATCTGCCGAGCGCACGATCGGCTCGGGCCGGCCTGCTCACGCCGGTGTGGCCCGTCAGAACGGCAGATCGATGGTGATCCGCTGACGGGGGTCACCGGCACTGGTGTGGACGGTGCGGCGGTGAGCGATGAGGCCGGCGCCCCCGCCTTGGATGGGCAGGTGGCAGTCCGGGCAGCCGTGGCACCAGTCGTCGCCGTCGGGAAGTTCGGCCGGGGTGAGCGGATGCGGGTGCGGCCCGTCAGCGGCGCGGCTCACTGGCGGTCACCTCCTGCCAGATGCTGCCGGTCGGCCAGGACCAGCAGTTCCAGGGCGAGGCCCGGCGCAGACAAGATGGTGCGCAGGATCGAGGTGAGACCGTCGCGCTCGATGGCGTTGAGCCCGTCCCACACGGCATGGGCATCGCCGTGCACGCCGACGGCCTTGAGGTACTCGTTCTCGGTGGTGGCGGTGTGCTCGGCACCGCACCGGCCGCACCGGAAACCGGCGCGGTCCCAGCCACTCGCGGTGGTGTCGGAGGTGGTGCTCACGCGTCGGCCGCCTCCAGCGGAGGCCCGGACGCGGTCGAGGGCGGTGCGGGTCACCGGCTGGTGGCCTTGGTGGTGGCGATGAGCGCGGCGAGGGTCTCCCAGCCGTGGTGCCAGCTGCGGTCAGTTGACTGCACTAACTCAGGCCACAGCTCGACTTGGTCGTGGGGCGTCAGGAACATCTGGGCATGTCGTTGTCGCATGAGTTCTCCCGTGTACATCGAGATCTGATGGACGGCCGCGTACGGCTGTCGAGGATCGGGGCGGTTGCTGCCGGTACGTCGGCGTCGTTGCCGTGGCTGGTGGTGGACGGTGCGGGCCGTGAGGTCGAGCCGGTCAGCAGCTATCTCCGGGACCGTCTGCTGGGGGACGTGAGTCCGCTGACGTGCCGGAGTTACGCGTACGACCTGCTGCGCTGGTTCCGGGTGTTGTGGACCGTGGACGTCGGCTGGGAGCAGGCCACGGAGGCGGAGGCGGCTGCGATGGTGGGCTGGCTCCGGTCGGCCCGCAATCCGCAGCGGCACAGGCGCCGTGAGGGCGGGTTCCCGCCCGGGTCGGTGAACCCGACGACCGGGAAGCGGGTCCTGGCGGCGGGGTACGCCCCGGCGACGATCGCGCACAGCCTGTCGGCGGTGCACGGCTTCTACGCCTTCCACCTGCACTTCGGGCGCGGGCCGGTGCTCAATCCGGTGCCGGAGAACCGGGCCCGTCGCGCGACGCTCGCCCACCGGTCGCCATTGGAGGTTCCCGGCCGGCACCGCCGGGGCCGTCTGCGGCCGAAGGTCCCGGTCCGTCAGCCGCGGGCGATTCCCGATGCCCAGTGGGAGGACCTGTTCGCACAGATGCGGTGCGCCCGGGACCGGGCCCTTCTGGCCTGCTACGTCTCCTCCGGGGCTCGGGCGACCGAGCTGTTGGGCGTCGGGCTCGCCGATGTCGACTGGCAGAAGGGCCGGTTGTGGGTCGTTTCCAAGGGGACTCGGGACCGTCAGCCCGTGCCGGTTTCGCCCGAGGCGCTGGCCTACCTGGCGGCCTACCTCGATGACGTCGGCCTTCCTGACGACGGGGGACCGGTCTGGCGCACTCGCCGTGGTGAGCCGCGTCCGCTGACCTACTGGGCGGCCCGGCGGATTCTCCAGCGGGCGACCGAGCAGCTGGGCATGAACTGGACGCTCCACGACGCGAGACACACGGCAGCGACCCGGTTCGCCCGGGACCCGGCGATGACCTTGGCGGAGGTGCAGACGATCCTGCGGCACGCGCATGTCACCACCACCGCCCTCTACACCGTGGTCGGCCTGGAGGACCTGGTCGACAAGCTCGCCGAGCACTACGGCCGTCCGGCTCAGCCAGCCGCGTGGTCTCAGCAGTACGACCCGCAGGACGTGGCGGTGGTGTTCGGTGCCCGGTAGTCAGGCGGGCAACAGCGCCCGAGTGAAGGGCCCGACCACCGGACGGGTCCGCCGCCATTCCGTCGAGATCTACGAACGGGACTTCAGTTTCAAGCCGACCGCAGTGGAGCCCGCGCCTCCGCCGCGGCCTGTCCATTCGCCCCGCCCGCTGGGCGAGTTGTCGACCGCTCCCATCAAGGACATCGCCGAACTGGCCGGGGCGGTCCTGGGGACCGGGTCTGGTGTCGCGAAGTGGACGACGGAGATGCAGCGGCTGCTGGAGCATCTGGAGGAGTTCCCCGGCGCCACGTGGCAGGAGCGGTGGGAGGCCGCCGGCCTCAACGAACGGGGACGACGGGCCGAGCACATCTACAAGGGCCGCGCCAAGGCGATCAAGAGCACCATGAACACCTCCGCGGGCCACGCTTTCGCGATGCGCCTGATCCAGCCGTCGCTGCTGGCGTTCCGCTCCTACCGCTTCTCCCACTACCTGCGCTGGTTCCGCACCATCGCCAAGGACCCCGTGTTGGAGGAGTTCTGCGAGCGGACGCTGTCGCTGAAGGTGAGCCGCCAGTCGATCCGGCGGGCCCAGTTCGACGTGATGGCCGCGTTGACCGTCTTCGGGATCGACATCGCCGACCTGACCCCGGAGGCCCTGCTCCACTTCGCGGTGGAGTCCAGGAAGTACGGCGTCACGCCAGGCGAGGCGGGCGGGGACGGCTGCTTCGCCGCCACCCAGGCCTGGCCGATCCTCTCCGACATGGGGCACTTCCCGGCCTCGACCCCACGCACGCTCCGGGCCGCCGTGGTCAAGGGCCAGCGTCCCGTCGCCGAGCTCGTCGACAAGCACAAGATCCGCAACCAGGGCGTTCGTGACCTGCTGGTCCACTACATCAGTCGGCGCTCGGTCGAGGTCGACTACTCCACTCTCCAGTCCTTGGTCCTCAACCTCGTCAAGCTGTTCTGGAAGGTGATCGAGGACTTCAACCCGGACCAGGCCGACCTGCGGCTGTCCCCCGAGGCGGTCACCCACTGGAAGGAGAGCCTGCTCGTCCGGCCTGACGGCAAGCCGCGGCTGCACGTCGAGGGCCCGTTCCTGGCGGTCCGCGCCCTCTACCTGGACCTGCACACCTGGGCGGTCGCAGAGCCGGAACGCTGGGCCCAGTGGGTGGCACCGTGTCCGATCCGCGATGAGGATCTGCGCTGGTTCCATGTCCGCCGGCGCCGCGTCCAGGAACGGATGGCCAACCGCACGCGGGAACGCCAGCCCCTGCTGCCAATCCTGTCCCAGCACGTCACCGATCAGTGGCAGCGGCAACGCACGCTGCTGGAGAGCGCCCGCGCGGTCGAGCTCGGCGAGCACTTCACCGTCGACGGCACCGAGTGGCAGCGCGTCTCCGCGAAGATCGACGCCGAGCGACCGGACCCGACAACCGCGCCGATCCGGGCGGTGAACCGGGCGACCGGGAAGTTGGTACAGCTCACCCACACCGAGAACCAGGCGTTCTGGCAGTGGGCGATCGTCGAGACGCTCCGGCTGGCCGGCCTTCGCGCCGAGGAACTGACCGAGCTGACCCACCTGAGCGTGCGCAACTACCAGCGTCCCAGCGGGGAAGTCGTCGCCCTGCTCGTGATCACGCCGTCCAAGAGCGACCGGGAACGGGTCATCCCGATGTCCGCGGAGCTGTTCCACGTCATCGCCCAGATCATCCGCCGTCACATCAGCGCGCACGGCACTGTTCCGATCTGCATCCGCTACGACCTGCACGAAAAGGTCTGGAGCGAGCCGCTGCCCTATCTGTTCCAGAACAAGCACGGCGGTGGAATGCGGGCGATGTCCACCACGACGATGTGGCGGATGATCCGCCGCGCCGCCGAGGGACTGATCGAGACCGATCCGCGGTTCGCCGACGTGAAGTTCGCTCCGCACGACTTCCGCCGGCTCTTCGCGACCGAGCTGGTCAACAGCGGCTTGCCCATTCACATCGGCGCCGCTCTGCTCGGCCACCTGAACATCCAGACCACTCGTGGCTACGTCGCGGTCTTCGACGAGGACGTGGTCCGCCACTACCAGCAGTTCCTCGACCGCCGACGGGCTCAGCGGCCCGAAAGCGAGTACCGCAAGCCGACCGAGACGGAATGGTCGGAGTTCAACGAGCACTTCGACAAGCGCCGGGTCGAACTCGGCTCCTGCGGACGCCCCTACGGGACCCCCTGCCAGCACGAACACGCCTGCATCCGCTGTCCGATGCTGAGCATCAATCCGAAGATGCTGCCCCGCCTGGACGAGCTGGAGGAGGATCTCCTCGCCCGCCGCGAGCGGGCGGTCGCCGAGGACTGGCGAGGAGAGATCGACGGCCTCGACCTCACCCTCACCTTCCTGCGGAGCAAGCGAGAACAGGCCCGCCGCTTCGAGCGAACCGGACCTGTCTCGCTCGGGCTTCCCGCGGTCCCTCATCAGAATCCCCAGCTCACAGAAGAGTGATCAGGAGAGCGGAGGCGAGAAGCGCGGTCTGATGCAGGGCTTGATCGGTCAAATACATGCCGTTCATCCCCGCGGCCTTCAGCTCCGCGAAGCCCTTCGAACCGATGTGCTCCAGGAGCCAGCGGACCGGCCACCGGCGATCGAAGAACGCGTGCGTCACCGCCGAGACGACGAGCCCGGCCACCAGGCCGGTCCAGGACATCTGGAGCGGGAGGACGGCCCAGACCAGGGCCAGCATCACGGCCATCACCAGGTGGTACTGGGCGACGTGTCCCAGGCACGCACCCCAGCCCTGCCGCGGGCTCACGCCGTCGGCGACCTCCGTCGCCGACGGCGCCGCCTTGTTCCCGGCCTGGTGGTCGGTCTGCCCGATCACGTGGTCCGCGAGGTTGTGGCCGATGGAGAGCACGGCCCACACCGCGCCGAACGTCGCCAAGGTGGCGACCTGTTCGATGGAAGTCATCGGGCACCTCCGGAGCTCGCGTTGATGTCGTCACTTCCGGAGGACGGAAAGCAACGCCTGCATTCGGCGACCCAGGACATACAGCGTCGATCCGCGGCAAGTTCGCTCTTCGCGCACCGAGTCCGAACGAGTACGCGGATGCTGGCTCCGCGGTTCCACTCCACGCCCTCGCATTCGATGGCGAGGTGAACGATCGGACGACGGGTGAAGGCGGGGACCACCGGATACGGCACGTCCTCGAACGACATGTCGACGCCGTCTCGCATACGGATAGGCGGTTCAACCAAGGCGTCAGTCATACGAAGCTCACCGTCCGACCGCCGCGGTTGGTGCAGAGAATGTCGAGGTGGAAGGCGCCGTTCATACCGGCATCGGCCAACTCGTAGAGCATGGTGTTGCCGGTCTTGGCGGCGAGCTTCTCCAGGACGCCCTTGCCGGGCACCCGGCGGTCCGCGAGGTAGTGGGTGCTGAAGGACACGGCGAGTGCGGCCGCGGCGGCGCCCGGGTGGAGGCGGATGCCCAGCGCGCGGGCCCCGAGGCCGGCGAGGATGGCCTGGGTGGCGGTGTAGGTCAGGCAGTGGTGCAGGCATGCCTTGCGGCCGTCGGCCGTGCCGTGGACGGTCTTCTCCCGGGTGTGCGGGTCCACGTAGGTGACGGGGTAGTCGTCGCTGGCGCCCTTGATGCGGGCGCTGAAGTCGTCCTGCACCCAGAAATCGCCGATCTTGCTGGCGGTGCGGGTCAGGCCGAGCAGGGCGGCGAAGACGGCAGCGTTGCGGTACGCGTGCGGCATATGCGACGGCTCCTTGTCTGACGGTGGTGTGCGGGGCCGGGCTGTCCGGCCCTCCGCACCGTCCCGGCCCCGGGGCAGGGGCCGGGACGGCACAGAGGACCGTCAGCCATGAAGCCGCGCCTCGTGACTGCGGACCGCATCCGCGAGCGTGTTCCACACCAGGTCGCCGGGCCCGAAGTCCGGGTCGGCCAGGGTGATCTGCAAGGCGGGCACGACGGCGTCCACGGCGTGGGGCAGCCGCGGCCACGAGGCCTTGATGTCCTCCACCGCGAGGGCCTGGCCGAAGACACCGGTGCTGTGCAGGGTGCGGGTGACGGTGATACCGCCGGTGTGCTCGGCGTAGAAGGCGTCGTACCAGTCGTGCAGAACCAGACCGAGGCCGGCGGTCTCCGCTGCGCCGACCAGGCGCCGCACGAGAGCCGGGTCCGTGACGAAGCCCTGCACGGCCGACTTCTGCCGCCGCCGGGCGGTGGCGAGGCCGACCTGGGCAGACGTGACGAGGAACCCGGCGCGGTTGGCGGCGGCGAGCACCGGCACATGCGCGGCGAGGCTGGGGTGGGGGCGGTGGCCCGCCCGGTAGCCGGGAAGGCTGCGTACGGAGCCCTCCCACCAGTCGGCGCTGAGCTGACCGAGGTCAGCCAGGGTACGGGCGGAGCGCCAGCGGGCGCGGTCGGTGCCGCTCATCCACGGCAAGCGAAGTTGCATCAGGGGCTCCCACAGTCGGATCGGTGTCGAGGTCAGAGGTACGAGCTGGCCGCTCAGGACGTCGCCCTGCCCGGGCTGGCTGGGCAGGGCGACAAGGAGGCTTCAGCGGAGGGTGGGTGGGCCGGGCCGTTTGAGGTGGCGGTGGGTCACCTGCACCGGGATGCCGGCGGCGCGCAGCCGCTCAGCAATCTCTTCGGCGACAGCGGGCGACCGGTACTGTCCGTGCGGGCTGGCGACATGGACGGCGATGTGTCCGCTGGAGCCGATGCGCTGACGGACCCGCTCCAGCGCCTGGCCCACGACGAGCCGGCCGGCGGGGCTGCGCACGAGGAAGGCACGCACGGCCAGGTCGCGGCCGCCGGGCTGCCGGCCCGCCCGCGAGGCGGCATCCGGCAGCGGCAGCATCGAGGCGTCGACCAGCAGCGGCCGTACGTCCTGCGGAACATCGCGATGGTCGGTGCCGTAGGAGGTGATCACCACAGTGCTGAGCGGATGTGACATCCCGGACTCCTTCCTGGCCTCGGGCAGCGGCAGCCGCACCAGCCCCGGCCACGGCAGCCGGTACGCAGCCACCGGAGCCGGAGTTCACCCGAGAGCCGAGACACGCAAGGGGGCTGGTCCTGCACGCACACGTGCCAGCCGGGGCGTCCGGCAGCATCAGGTCTCCCCCGGTCGGCTGGCGGTTGAGGACAGGGGCACGGGCCCGCTGGGGGCGGCAGAAGCGGGCGGGTCAGCTGCGGCGGCGCCGCGGGCCGTCGGCGTGAGGCTGGCGGCGGCGGGGGATGCGCACGTCACCGGTCATGCTGTGAGCGCGCACGTCCAGGTCGTCGTCGACGGCGCTGTCGGTCGCGGTGACGGTGACGTCGCCGGACATCGTCTTGGCGGTGAGGTCGCCGCCGGCGCTGGCGTGGACGCGGATGTCGCCGGACATGCTGTTCAGCTGGGCGGTGCCGCCGAAGTCGCGGAGGTGGATGTCGCCGGACATGGTGCTGGCCTCGGTGACGTCAGTGCGGCCGAGCCGGATGTCTCCGGACTGGGTCTTGGCGATGATGTTCGGCGATGTCTGCACGTCGATGTCACCGGACTGCGTGTTCGCGGTGAACCGCTCGCTCTGGCCGGGGAGCCGGACGTCGCCGGACTGAGTGGCGGCGGACACGGCCGTGAACGTCCCCTCGGTGATGACGTTGGCCGACTGGGTGCGGGCGGTGACCGAGCAGCCCTCGGGCACCACAGCGCTGATCTCGATGGGGGACGCTCCCTGGACCATGTGGACGGTGCCGGCGCCGTGAAACTGGTACCGGCCGCCGCCAAGGTTCAGGTCGCCGCCGGACACCATGACGATCGAGCCGACGTTGTCCTGTACGTGCTGGACGACGCCGAAGTTGTGTCCGGCGATGAAAGTGCCGCCTGCGCTGCTGACGACCGTGGTGCCGCCGCTGATGCCTCCGGTGCCCTGGACGTGGGCGACGAGCGCGCCGCGGGCATCCCAGCGCAGTTCGGCGTCACGGACCGCATCGGCCGAGGCGCCGGACTCGTCGGCCGTACGGATAATGATCTCGGCGCCCTTGCGGCTGGCGTCGGTGCGGACGGTGACGGTGCCGCCCGCGCCCAGGAGTTGGACGTCGACCAGGACGGGGCCGGGCTGCTGAGCGGTCAGGATACGAACAGACACGGCAGATCTCCTCTGCGAATCACATGGCGCGGTGAGATGGGAAAGGGGCCCGGAAGGGGCCGGCCGGGCGGCCGGTCCGGTTCCGTCACAAGGTGGCGGACCGGATACGGCGCCGCCCTGCCCGGGCGGACCGGGCAGGGCGGCAATGGAGCGGGTCAGCGACGCGTGGACGGGCCGGACCGGTTGAGGTGGCGATGGACCACCTTGGATGCCGGCGGCGCGCAGCCGGTCAGCGATCTCCTCGGCGACGGCGGGCCCGGCGGGTCGGGTTACAGGCCCGGGCGTCGGTGGGCATCCCCGAGGCGAATTCGATGGTCAAGGCCGGGGCCCGTACGGGATGCTGCACGCGTGATTGAGCGAGAAACCGCAGTTCAGACGGTCGAAGCAGAGCTCGAGCGCGACTACCAGCAGTGGCGGACGCTGGGCGTGGACACGGTGCGCACAGCCGTGACCCGTGTCGAGCAGCACGAACTGGTGTGGATCGTCTCCTGGCAGTCCGAAGAGTTCGTACGCACGCAGAACCCGAGGTCCATGCTGGTCGGCCACGGGCCGTACCTGGTCGACCGTGCCGACGGAAGCCTGCACCAGATCAGCGTCCCCGCCGCATTGGGCGGGGAGTGGGAGGCCGACTACCGCGCCCGGATACGCGGGCTGCCGGTACGCACCGCAGTAGACGATTTGCACGATGCGCTACGCGAAGCCGCCGCGGCCCACGGCCGCATGCCCGCGGTGCGGGCCCTGCGCCAGAAGCTGCCCGTGCTGTCGCCTGCGGAGGCCATCGAGTACGTGCACGCTTTGCTGGAAGGTGACGTCCCAGAGCGTCTGGTGGCCATGGCCACCACGCAGCTGGTGGAGCCTCTCAACCCGGTGCTCGCTGTGAAGACCATCCGCTCCGGTGCACCCGGCCGGGCCGCCTGATCGCGGCGGGTCCGGCCGGTCCGGCGGCGCGGGCGCGAAGAGCACGAGTTGCGGGAGGCGGTGCGGTCCGCGCGGTAGGTGCAGCCCAGGCATGCGGTGGCGTAGTGAACGATACGACGATGCGGCTGGTCATGTCAGCGGTTGAGCGGCTGGCGCCAGGCGTACGGCGGCAGGGTGGCGGCTGTGGTGCGTACGCGGTCGGCGGCGCCGCGGGGGGGCGTCGGGAAGGGTGTAGACGTGGCCGGCGGCCAGGCTGGCGAGCATTCGGGCGGCGTGCCGCTCGCAGCCATCTACCCCGGCGCCTGCGGTGGAGCTGTCTGTGACGGTGACGGCGAGGGGGCCGTCACAGCGACTGGGGTCGCTGGGGTGAGCGGCAGGGCATCGGCCGGTGTCCGTCTCGGCGGCGACTGGCGGGCGTATCCGGCGGCTGCCAGGTGGCGCCGGCCGTCGGCCAGAATGCGGTTGTGGTCGAAGGCGAGGGTGGTGGTGTCGTCCAGGTCCAGCGGCATCCAGTGCACGGCGCGGGCGTCGTCTCCGGCTCGGGGGGGTGGTGTCCTTGGGCACGGTGACGACGAATGCGGCGCTGACGTAGCGGCCGCGGGGGTCGCGGTCGGGGTCTTCGTAGATGTCAATCAGGGTCAGGTCGTCCTTGGCGACGTGCACGCCGGTCTCTTCCGCCAGTTCTCGCACGGCTGCCATCGGCGCGGTTTCGCCCCGGTCTACGTGGCCGCCGGGGAGGGCGAGGTAGCCCTCGTAGGGGTCCCAGTCTCGGTCAATGGCCAGGAAATGACGGCCGCGGATAACACAAGATGTCGGCGGTGTAGCGGATGATCTCGTGGGACTCGGACATGGTTTCTCCTGGGATAGGTGTTGGACGGGGTGATAAGTGGGCTTAGAGGTGGGGTTGGGCAGGCTGAACCCCAACCATTTCTGGCTCTAGGCTCCAAAACCGGGTGATCGGGGCGACTCGGTCGGGCCGGTACTGTGCCGCGTCCAACATCCGCTGTGTGGTCCGCTGGACAACATGCTTGTAGATCTCGCTTCGGGTGAAGTCCGGGTGAACCTCGATGACGTCGTCGGCGGTGCAGGAACCCAGCTCGGTGATCTCGATGGTCAGGACGTAGTGGTATTTCATGCCGCTTCTTCCTGGTCAGTGATGGTTGTGGGTGTCCTCTGCGTGGGCGGCGGGCCGGAGGACGAGTTGGCGTACGTAGACGTAGGTCACGGAGCCGATGGCACCGAGGACGCACAGATCCACCGGGAGCGGGTGCCGGGCGCCGCCGATGGCGTACAGGACGCCGGGGGAGTGATGTAGGTGGTGGGGTCGGCGAGCGTGCCGTTGTAGCACTCCAAGCAGGTCCCCAAGGGTTTGAGCGTATTGGCGGTGGAAATAGCGCCGTCCGCACGGGCCAGGGCATGTCTGGCGCGCAGCCGTCGCCTTGTCGAGCGCGGCTTCCTTCGCGAGCGTCATCGGGAACTTCGGCTTCGCCAGGTCGATCCGGTACAGCCATGCGAGGCGCCGGCCGCCGCGGCATTCGATGCGTGCGACGGGCTCCTGGCCCACCTCCCGCAAAGCAGGCGGGTTCGCGGAATCTCGGACGAAGGCTTTGCTGAACTCGCCCATCGATGTCTGCGAAAGCGGCTTATGACAAGCGGGTTGCTGTCCGAGACACCAGGCGCATGCGCTCGCGGACGGCCGAATCAGGGGTTCATATTTGGGAGGGCGCGCCTGCGGCGGCTAGTGCCGACCGCGTGCTTGGCGACAGGCCGACGAGCGGCGTCGGCTGCCCGTTGACCGGAGGATCACATGGCTGAGTTTTGGATTGATCACCGTTGGTACCCGTCGAAGGCGGCGGCCCGCACCGCCGTGGAGGGGGTGCGGGACAGGTACGCCACGGGAAGCGAGGTGACCGATCCCGATGACGTCGCGCTCCTCCGGGATCTTCTCGATATGCACCCCAACGCGGCGATGAAGATTGGAGTAGGTGTGGCTGGCTTCCGCGTCGCCGCGCCGATGAGGGGCACCGGGCGACGGTTCGAGCTGATCCGGACGGACGGCAGTACAGAGGCATTCTCCTACCCGGAGTGCCTGACTCCCACGTCCCTTGATCAGCAGGTCTGCAACATCTTGCGAGACGAGGTCGCCGATCTCGTGACCGCCTACTTCGAGTCGCGCATCGACGAGGGGAGTTTCACCTCCGATGAGTCCGGGGTGTCGCTGCAACGCGCCGATACGGACGTGAGCTACTTCCGCGGTCCGTCGTTCCAGGAGATCGCCGAGGAGTTCGCCGCAAACGAAGGCGGATGGGACAGCATCCCGCTGACCAGGACGGCCGAGCACGGCATCGGGAGGCTAGCCGATCGGGACCAGGCCGCACGCTGGCGCGCTCACTGGGAAGAACGGAAGGTCCTGGGGCTGCTGACGAAGGCGGAGAACCGTCACCGCCCGAAGTCCTGAGCTCTACCGCGGTCACGCCCTCGGGGCGTACGTTCGCCGGCGAACAGAAGTAGCGCGCGGCGTGACGGCTGCCGCATCGGGCGGATTCGAGGGAGGCTGACAGCCGCCCTCCAGGAGTGACTGGCAGATTCCCCCGCAGGCAGCTTCAGGAGGGGAACACCTCGTTGACCTGCTGAACTGCGAATCAGCTGCCCTCGCGGTCCCTCCACGAACCCGCACGGACTCCACTTAGCTGGCGGCGGGTCGCGAGGTTCATGCGCCCGGCCTGCTTCCACCGGAAGACCGGTAGGGAGCCGTCGCCGGGGTCGTACGGGTCGACGTCGACCGGGTCCTGGTTCTGGTCGGCCATCACCTGCTCCAGGTGCCGGGGAGTCGGCGCTGGGGCAGCGGGTAGCGGGGCCGGGGATGGTGGGGCGGGGATGGCCGATGCGGCGGCGCGGGCGGGGGATGAGCACGGGGCGTCCTCCAACAGGGTTGATGGCGGGCAGCGCTGCGCCCCGCCAGCGGAAGGACCGTCGACGGGGCGCAAAGGGTGAGGCGTGCGGCCGGGCGGCCTGTCCGGTCCTCGCCCGCCCCGGAGGCGGGGTGGGTGTGCTGCCAGGCGGTGGAGAACACGTCGTGCTCGGTGGTGGTGCTGGACGAGCGGGGCGCCGGACTGGAACGGCGCGCCTCCCGTGTGGGAAGCGCGCCGTGGTGTGGCAGCGGTCAGGCGGCCTCTTCGCCGATGTTCTCCGGCCGGGCGCCCAGGGCCACCTTTGAGGTTTTCCCTTCCTTGATCCGGTGGATCTTTCCTGCCTTTTCCAGCTTGTTCAGCACGTTCGCGAAGGTCGACTCCGCGACCTGGCAGGCGGCCTGCAGCTGGCCCCGTTCCACGTAGTCGATGTCGTCGGGGTCGATCTCGTCGCCCTCGTCGACCATGTCCACGTACATGGGGTCGGACTCGTCACGGAGGGCGGCCAGGACCTTCTCCTCCGACGTCCGGTCCTTCGCCTTCGGGAGGTCGATGCCGGCGAAGGAGGTCCCCGCCTCGCCGGTTCCGCCTTCGCCGTCCTTCTCCTCGAAACCGGGGATAGGCGTCATGGCCAGCTCCTCCATGCGCGCCTGGTCGCCCCACCAGGGCACGTCGACCGGCGCCAGGATGTTCTCTGGCCGGATGTGGGGGGTGGCGTCCTCCAGAGTGTCGATGCGCATCATGCCCGCGCGCCCGCCCGGTGCCGCGACGTAGCCCAGGCCGAAGGTGCGGCGCGGGTCCGACTCCGCCATGGTCGGGTCGTACACCAGCGCGTCGTCCTCTTCCACCCACACCGGCGGGATCAGGGAGGGGTCGATCCCCTCGAATCCGGGGGGCAGATCGCCCAGGTTCACCTGGTCGCTGTCGGTGCGCAGGATGATCCAGGTGCCGCCGGCCAGGAGGTTGGCGCGGATCGCCTGCTCTGAACCCAGCTGGTCCAGGTTCACGGTCTGGTTGATCAGGACCCACGGCATACCCATGGAACGGGTCAGGGAGGCGCCGTCCTTGACGATCTTTACGGCCTCCTTGCGGTTCGGTGCGCCCGGGGCCAGCATCTGAGCGGCCTCGTCCAGGAGCGTGGCGCAGTACGGCCGCATCGCGGACGGCTCGAAGTTCTTCAGGTCCAGGCGGGCGGCCTCGTCGATCCGGTGCTGCAGGACCCACCACGAGATCCGCATGGCGCCCAGGGCGCCGTACTGCGTCAGGCCGCTGTAGGCGGCCATCTTCGGGATCGCGGGGTTGCTGGCGCCCTTGGGGTCACCGTAGATCTGGGCCATCTTGTTGGCGTGGTACGCCAGGCTGATCATCTGGCCTGTGCCGCCCTTGCCGGAGCCGGTGGTACCGGCGATCACGACGTGGAGGGCGCCCAGCTTCCGGTCGAACAGCTGGATCTTCGCGGGGAAGCCACTCACGATCTTCCCGATGTTGACCCACCCGCCCGGGGTGGCCACCAAGGAGTCCAGGCCCTGGAAGTCGTGGCCGGCCTCCAGCGGGTTGTGGTCCATGACGCGGATGATCGCGCGCCGCGGGTCGCGCCGTCCCGGCTCGTAGGAGACGAGGTCGATGGAACGGCGCAGCGCCCCGGCCAGCTCCCCGACGTTGACGACGCGGGGGAGCGCGTCCAGGTCGTCGTCGGCCACGACGCGCGCCACCTGGCCGCCGGTGTTCACGTCCTCGCCGACCTCCTCCAGGTGCGTTTTCGGCAGGACCCGCGCCCGCACGCGCTTCCAGGCGCCCTGGAGGGTGGAAGGGTCCAGCTCCGCGCGCTGGGTGTACCAGACGGTGATGAAGACCTCTCCGGAGTGCGCGCCCACCTTCATGTCGATGTCCTCTGTGGGGCGGCCGAAGAGGGAGGAGACGGTCTCCTTCGCCACGTTGACGGAGTCGCCGAGTGCCGCGGTGATCCGGCCCTCCCAGCGGTCGGCGTAGATCACGACGTCGGACAGGACCTGGTTCTTGTGCCGTCCGCTCTTCGGATCGCTGATCACGCGCCCCCAGGCCGCAATCATCTTGTCGGCCAGGGATACCGGGCCGGGGTCACCGGTGTTGGCCGGGGCGGCCTGTGTCGCCTGCTCCACCTCGATCTTCCGTCGGCCGAAGACGCGGCGCAGGCGCCAGCCGGTGAAGCCGACCGCGGCCCACCAGCCCAGCGACAGGATCCCGGCAACGGTGGTCGGCTCGAGGAAGCCGGCCATCAGCACATCGGACGCCTCGGCTCCGCCCAGCCGGCCCAGGGCCAGGCCCATCCCGGTGGTGATCGTGGAGATCCCCATGGTGTCGCGGTGCGCCCGCGCGATGTCGATCCCGGGGAGCTGGTTCGCCCAGCGGCCCAGGCGGTTCATGTAGTTGGCGCCGGCGAACGTCGCTCCGGCCAGGAAGCCGGCCCCGGCGTAGGCCGCCGCGTTCGGGTCCAGGTAAGGGGCCAGGATGCCCACCCCGACGGGGAGGGCGATCTGGAGCGCCGCGGCGGCGCGCTCCGCCGGCTCCGCGTTCGGCACGGTCGTGGTGCTGGTGGACATCGGGGGAAAACTCCTGTCTGGATCCTGAATCCTGGGGTGATCCGCAAAGGCGCGGCCAGCCCGGGAGTACGCGGTCCCCGGGCCGGCCGCGCCGGTGGTGTGGTGGTGCTATTCCTGCTCGAACCAGTCGCGCGACACCTTCTCCAGGTCCGCCACATCGGAGCGGTCGAAAGCCTCCTGGAACCCGGCGTGGGTGGTGCGGGCCTGGTCGCCGGCCGCCTTCGCGGCCTTCGCGGTGTCGGCCGTCTTCGACGCGTAGGTGATCGCGCCCTCCGAGACCCCGCGGATGATTTTCGCCAGCTCCTGGCACTCCGCCAGGGAGTCGCGGTCCACGCTCTTGGCTCCCAGCGCGTCCGCGTCGCAGGCGGTGTCGTCGGCCAGTTCCTTGATGTTCTCCGCGGCCTGTTTGACGCCCTCCGCGTTGCGGGCCAGGGCCTTCTCCTTGTTCTGGGTCCTTCGGACAAGGGCCTTGTACGTCAGCTCCGCCATGATCAGGTCTCCCGTCTTCTCCTACGCGGCGGGCGCGTAAGAGCCCTTGTCGTTGTAGAAGCGGAGCTCGGCCGGCTTCGTCTCGTCGCTGTCCACCACAGCCTTGTACAGCGGCGCGTACCTGGTCCCGATGTTGGTCAGGACGACCTTGCACATCTCCGCCGCCCGCTGCGCACGCTTGTGGAGTTCGGCGGCCTCCGCCGCCTGGGCCTTCGCATGGTCGGCCAGCTGCGTCAGCCTCGCGGCCAGCTTCTCCCCGCCTTCGACGGCCTTCGCCTGCTCGGCAAGCTGCTGGCAGTCCTTCGCCTCATCCTCCGCGGCGGCCTCCAGCGACTTGCACGCATCAGCCACCTTGATCAGGTGGTCCTCCTTGGCCTCCAGCTTGCGTTCGTACTGCTTGAAGTTGCGGAGTTCCTTCCGGCTGATCGACCCGCGGGCCCCCTGCGTTCCCAGGGTCAGCGTGTTCGCGTCGATCTCCTTGACCAGGAGGGGCTTCACGTCCGTGCTCACTCCGTCGTCTCCTTCGTCCGGCGGGGCGATGACGAGCGTCTGGCCGCTGGGCCCGGTGACCGTCGTCCCCTTCGGGTTGTCCTTCTTCGGGTCCTGCTGCTTCGCCTTGCGGGCGGTGTGCGCCTTGTCCAGCCGGGTGTGCTCCTTGGCGTTCTCCTCCTTCTTGTCCTGGTATCCGTCCTTGGCGCCCTTCGCGTATGCCTGCACGTGGTCGATCACGTTTCGGACCGCGGAGCCGTCGCCGTGGCCCGTCTCCCGCGAACGCTGGAGCGGGGTCCGGGTATCGGTCCCGTTCGACCCGTGACCGCCGCCACCGTGCTTGCCGACCTTGCTGTTCTTGTCGTTCTTGCCGGCGCCGCCGCTCGCCCCGGGCCCGCCGCCGCTTCCGGAGGAACCGCCCGGGCCCCGGCCGCTGCCACCGCCCTTCGTCAGGTCGGCCTTCGCGCCGTTGCCCTTGTCGGCCTTGTCCTTCGAGCTGCCGGAACTACCGCCGGACGAACCGCCCGACGTCGATCCGCCGCCACTTCCGGAGGCACCGGGCTTTCCGTCCTTGCCAGCCTTTCCGCCAGACCCCGCGTTCCCCGAGGAGCCGTCCTTTCCCTTGCCCCCGGAGTCCTTCGCGCTCTTGGGGCTGGTGTCCTTCGACGAACCTCCGCCACCGTTTCCGCTGGTGCCGCGCCCGCCGCCGGATCCGCCGCTCCCATTCGAGCCGGACGAGCCGCGCCCGCCGCCTCCAGTAGTCCCGCCGCTTCCTCCGCGTCCGGTGCCCGCGGAGCCGTTCCCGGTGGAATTTCGGCCTGAATTCCCGCCGCCATTTCCGCCGGAATTGCGACCCCCTCCACCGGCCCCTCCGGAGCCGTTTCGGGTGGGAAGCCCAGGCGATTTCATGACCGTCGTGGTCCGGGTCTCTTTCACCTGGTGCGCGCTGGCCCTGGCTTTCTCCAGGTCCAGCCGCTTGTTCGCTGTCCCGCCACCCTTTGCCCAACGGGTCGCGCCCGCCCGGATCAGCGTTTTGAGTACGCCCTCCTTGTACCGGGTGCCGGCCGCGTCGGAGCCCGCCCCGGTCAGGTCCTCCGGCGCCTTGAACGACTCGCTGGTGACGCCCGGGGAGGAGCGGTCCACCACTCCGTCGGGGTCCGCCTTCGCGGCCGGATCGTCACCGTCCGGCCTGGCCCCGGCCCCGGTCGCGGCGACCGGTCGGGCCGGCTCCACCGCGGCCATCAGGGCAGCCATGATGCCAGCGTCTCCAGCCAGCGCGGGCGCGGTGCTGGCGGCCGGCGAAGCGGGCGGATCGGGTGGTCCCCCGGGGACCGGGGGCACCGCATCGGTCGCCATCTCTTACTCCCCTTCCTCGTGTACCACCAGCGTCCTGTCGTGCCTCATGGACTCCCTCGACCGTTACTTAGGGTGGTTACTCCTTACCTACTTCCCACGCCGGAAGAGCGGCCAGGGCGCCCCCAGGGGCGCCTTTTCGCCGTTCAGGCGATCGGGAGTAGGTAAGGAGTAACCACCTCGACTACGGCGCGTTACTACGCGTCGGTCTTCTTGCCCTTGCGTGCGAACACCGCGACGGCCAGGCCGCCGCCAGCGACGAGACCCAGCAGGGCGGGGGAGCTGATCCCGCCGTTACCGGCGTCCCGGGCGCTGCCGGCGGCCTCCATGCCGGGCCCGGCGGTGGCCGCCTCGTACTGCCGCTTGCAGTCCGCCACGACGTCGCTCCTCGAGGGCGCCCCAAGCCCCTTGCCGATCAGGCCGGAAGAATCCTTCACGCACTTGTCGACGGCCGCCTGGACCTTGTCGGCGGAGGCTGCCGCGGCCTTCTTGTCGCTGCTCGCCTTCTCGTTCCGGATCTTCATTTCCTCCAGCTCCAGCTTCTTCATCTGGATCTGGAGAGCGGCGGCCTCCTTCTCCTCCTTCGCGACGGCCGCCGAATGGACCTGGAACCAGATGGTTCCGCCGCCGACGATCGCCACCCCGGCCACCGCGACGGCAACCTTCCCCCGGCGGGTCAGACCGGCCTTCTTGTGCTTTGCGACCGGGGAGCCGTACGGCCCTTCATCGGCGTACGGCGAAGCGTCCGGAGCACCATTTCCGAAGGCCATTCCGGCGGTCATTCCGGCCTGAATTCCTTCGAATGCCCTCTCTTCGTCCGGTGTCATTTCAGTCTCCGTTCTTACGCGCCATGTCGGAGGCCGCAGAGATCGTGGCCTCCACGCCCCGAAAAGTGTTGCTGGAAAGGTCGTTCCACTCCCAGACCCGCATGTTCACACCCTGGCGGGCCAGCTGGGTCTGGAGGTAATTCACGGCTTTCCCCCGGTCGATCGTGGTCACATGCCCGGTGGATTCCAGAAAGGTCTGGGCACCCCTGATGCACATACGTCCGGTGGGGGAGAAATCGAAGGACTGGCACCAGCCGTAGCGGGTCAGGACTTCGATCACTTGGACCAGGTGGTACGAGGGCTTCAAGGGGCGCGGCTCCTGCCAGAGCCCCAGGTCAGCCATCGCGGACCGGATCGCCTTGGGGATCAGTCGCTGGCCCCAGGTCGGGGGGTCGGGCGCCCAGATCGCCAGGGCTGGTGGGATCACCGCGGGGGGTGCCATCGCGGGCGCCGGCGGGGTCGTCGTACGGGGGAAGCTCCCAGACGGGGCTGGCGCTGGCCCGGCCGTCGTGGGTTTCATGCCGCGCTCCTTTCTGCTAGCGGACAGGTGCGGTTCGGTGGAACGCTGGGGTCGGCGTTTCGGCGCCTTCACCGCGTCCCCGAGTTGTCATCAGCAGCTCGGGGGCCGGTGGAACCGTCAAAACAGCGGTTCGTGCAGGTCAGCGCCGCTTGCGCGGCAGCAGGCGCGGGTGGCACCACCAGCAGCCGGGGCCGTGGTCGCGCAATGTGCGGTGGTGGGCCAGGAACATCGGCGTGACCAGCAACATGGCCAGCAGCCACAGGACCAGCAGCCAGCCCATGGCGTACTCCCAGAGGCTCATGACGAGTTCCTTTCAGCTCGGCGGACGGCGGGTCAGTTCTCGGGGCGGTAGCCCTCACGGAGCAGCTCGGCCGCCTCCTGGCGGTACTCGGAGGCCGTGCCGGGGGAGACCGCCGTCTCGCGCTGGATGTCGAGCAGCGGCACGTTCGCCGGGGCCGATCCGGCGGCAAGGAGCATCCGGGCGACCTTGCGGACCGCGCGTTCGCGCGGGGTGAGCTTCGCGGCGTCCTCGGCTTCGACCGCGCGCCGCTCGACTTCGGCGGCAGCCAGCCGCGTTTCGGCAGCGGCGTACTCGGCGTCGGCCTCACGCTTGCGGGCCGCCTGGACATTGGCGTCGGCGATCGCCTCTCGCTCGGCTTCCTCCGCCGCGATCCGGTCGGCTTCGGCAGCGGCTCGGCGCTTTTCGGCAGCGGCCCTCTCCGTTTCGGCGGCACGCTCGTCGGCTTCGGCGGCACGCTGCCGGGCCTCCGCGATCTCCGCCGTCTCGATCGCCAGAGCCTCGGCCGCGGCGACCCGGTCGGCCTCCGCAGCGGCCTTCCGTTTCTCGGCTGCCTGGCGCTCCAGCTCCGCCGCACGAACATCCGCGGCGGCCCTGGCCTCGCGTTCCTCGGCCTTCTTGCGCTCCGCCTCGGCCGTGCGGGCCGCGGCCTCGGCGAGGACGGCGGTCTCCAGCGCCGCCTCCTCCAGCTCAGCGGCCCGTTCGGCGGCGCTGACCTGGGCCCGGGCGTGTGCGCGGGCCTGGCCGGTCTCGCCTGCCACCCGGGCCCGGACCGCTTCGAGCCGGCCTTCGGCCTCCAGCCGGTCGGCTTCCGCCTGCCGGCGCGCGAGCTCCTGGCGCGTCTCGGCGTCCAGGCGGCGGCGCTCGGCTTCCTCCGCCCGCTTCTCCGCCGCACGTTCCTGCTGCTCAGGCATCGCAAGAGCTTGGGAGACGGTGTAGCCGTAGGGGGCCATCTTCATCGGCAGCCGTTCGTCCTCGCTCGCCCGGGACAGGTCGCCGTCGTACTTGCGCTTGAGCCACTGCTCGTAGGCGATCAGGTCCTGCTGGCGCCGGATCATCTCCGGGTAGCTGGTGACCCCGTACAGCCGCATCCGGCGGTAGAACCGCGGGGTCTCCAGCGGGGCGAGCACCCAGCGGTGCAGAGGCACCCGGTCGGCGTGCGTACCCGCTTCGAGCTGCGCCTTCTTGATGACCAGGCGGCGGGCGGCCTCCACACCGATGACGAACAGCACCGGCATGACGCCGTGGGAGGCGGCCCTCACCGGATCGTCGCCGATGCGGCCCTGCGACGAGGCGTTGAACAGGATCGTGGCGCCGGTCATGGCGTGCGCGGCCAGGCGCAGCAGCGGCCACGGGGTGTCCCGGCGGATCAGGTACAGGTCCAGGGCCAGGAACGCGATGATCGACGCGTCGACGCCGACCGGGAACCACGGGGCCAGTTCCGCACTGAACCCCCAGGCCAAGGCCACCTTGGCGAGGGTGCTGTAGGACATCGCGAAGCCGATGACGCCGACCACCGTCCCGCCGATCGCGGCGGCGAGCGACAGGACCGTCATCAGCCGGTCACGCCTCGGCTTGATCGTCTTCCGCTTCTGTGGGCGCGAACCGGTTCCGGATGCTTCCGAAGCCGCCTCCGGCGGATCCGAAACGGTGGCCGACGGGCGCGAAACGGGGGTGTCGGGGGCCGCGGTCTGCGGCAGTTCGGTGATCGTCACGGGGGCCTCCGAGAGGTGGACGTTCAGGTGGGGGCGAAACGGCGGCCGGTGCTCCCGAAACGCGAGGGGGCGTTCCCGAAACGGCGGCCGGTGCGGGCGGTTGTCTGCGAATCAGGCACCGGCTCTACCCGCTGCGGGCGCGCGAAGAGACCGGCCGTCCGGGAGGCGGGCGGCCGGTCTGCGGCGTGCTGCGGGGCGGGCTCGAAACTGCGTGCCGCTCCCGCCGGGCGGGAGCGAAGTCAGGCCGTGGGGAGCGACCGCGCGAGCACCGCCGGATCCGCGGCCTCGAAGTCACGGGCCGCGACGCGCTGGCCCGGATCGTCGCTGCCGTGTCCGCCGGCCGACTCCGACGGCAGCGCGGCGGGCCGACGGGCCTCCAGGGCCCGGTAGTACGCGTCGATCGCCGCGGCCTGCGGCGGGTCCGGCAGCGGCGGCAGAGCGCGTGCCGCGTGCCACCAGCCGGTGGACTGGTCGGCTCCCGCTCGCAAGGTCCACGTCATCAGTTCCGGCACGCTGGGGTCGGCCTGGCGTACGGCCTGCCCGGCGGCCTCCTTCGAGCGGTGGATGCTGTGCAGCCGGCTGTCGCGCACCAGGATGTGCACGGGCTGGTCGTCGGCGTCGATGTAGTGGCCGAGCGCGCCCTCCAGCAGGGACCGGATGCGGCGCAGTTCGCGGACCTCGACCGTGGCGCGGTCCAGGTCGGTGTCGAACTGCTGGGCCGCGCGCCGGGCGGCGGCCAGGGCGCGCTCCAGCTCCTCGATGCGGCTGGCCTGCTGCTCGATGCGCTCGGTCCGCTGCACGGCGTCGTCGGCCAGCGCGTCGGCGGTCCGGTCGGCGTCGTCGCGCTGGCCCTTGATGCGGGCCAGGCGGCCCTGGGCTGCCTGCAGGCGAGCGGTGTGCCGGCGCTTGCTGATGAAACAGATCATGAGAAACCCCCTGTGCCCGGACGGCCGGGCAGATCGGCGGTACGGGAACAGCGCGGCCGACGGCCGCGCCGAAGAATGGGGAGCAGCTGGTCAGCCCGGTGGAATGTGGTGCCGCGGCAGGCAGCCGTCAGAGGCCGTTGGGCTCCAACGCGAAGAACAGGATGTTGGCGCCGCGGAGCATCGGGTCCTGCTGGGCGGCTTCCTCCAGGAGCCGCCGCAGCACGTCATCGCGCGTCCACTCCGGCGGCAGGTTGAACGTGCCGTGCCGCGTGTTGTTGCCGATCCCGCCGCCGGGGGCGGGGAACTGCAGCGTCAGGACGTAGTGCCACTTCTTGCTGGCCAGGCTGGTCACCGTCGACATCGGAAGGGCCCTTTCGGAGCGGTGATGCGAAGCGGCGCGGCCGGCGGCCGCGCCGTGTACGAGCGGGAGGGGTCGGTGCTGGATGGAGCAGTGTGTGAGGTGGTCGTCCACGCGCAGACCGCAGATCCAGCAGATCCAGCGCAGCGTGGGGAGTGGGCTGGTCAGCCCGGCGAAGTGGTGCCGCGGCAGGCAGCCGCGGCCGCAGCCACAGCGTCAGCTCGTGGGGAGCCGTGCGCCGTGCCGCCGCAGGTCGTCGGTGGTGATGCCGAAGTGACGGCACCGGTCGATGAGCGGCTGGAGCCTGGTGCCGCACGCGCACGCCTCGGGCGAGCCGACACCGAACAGCTCCTGCGTGGCGACCAGCTCGTTGATCACGGTCGCGGTACGGGCGGCGTGCCGCGCGCAGCGGCCCTCGCCCACCCACTCCTCCGCGATGACGTGGAGGGTGGTGCGCCAGCTGCCGTGGTAGTCCTCGGGCTCGGCCGGCGGGATGTCGCTGCCGAAGATCGCGAACGCGCACGCCTGGGCGGCGGCTTCCGTACCAGGCTGGAGCGGGGTCATCGTCGTGGCCATGGGGCCTCCCTCGACTGTCGGCCGGGCTGTCCGGCTCCCATCACCGCCCGCACCGGCCACCAGAACTCGGTGGCCGGTGCGGGCGGATCAGGCAACCGCCAGAACGGGTCAGGCAGCGTTACGGGAGCGCTGGCTGGCGGCGCGGCGCTTGATACGGCGGCGGTCGTCCTCGCTCATCCCGCCCCAGACGCCGTGCTTCTCACTGCTCTCCAGCGCCCACAGGCCGCAGATCTCCATCACCGGGCAGCGGCGGCAGACCGCCTTGGCTTCCTCGATCTGCAGCAGGGCCGGACCGGTGTTGCCGATGGGGAAGAACAAGTCGGGGTCCTCTTCCTTGCACACCGCGTGCTCGCGCCAGTTCGCGTTGACCGGCAGGTCGGCGGAGGGCGCGTAGGCGGTGCGTACGATGGAGCGGTTCATCAGATCTCCTTCGTGGATGTCCCACTTTCAAGTGGGGAGAAAAAGGGTCGCTCCCTGCGGAGCCGGACCGGGAAAGCCGGTCACGTGCGGCAGAACGGCGCTGTCAGTGGCGACCGGTACGTTGAACACGTGTATCTGCGGTACTCGTTCCGGATCGAGCCGACGCCAGGGCAGCGCATCGCGCTGGCCCGCACTTTCGGCTGTGCCCGGGTGGTCTACAACGACGCGCTGGCCTTGCGGAAGGCCGCGTGGAAAGCGGACCAGTCCAAGATCGCCGTAGGCGAGCTTGCCCGGCGAGTGATCACGGAGGGCAAGCGAACACCGCAGCGGGCGTGGCTTGCGGAGGTGTCTGTGGACGCGCTCCAGTCCTCGCTCAGGGACCTGGACGCTGCGTATAAGAACTTCTTCGACTCACTGTCAGGAAAACGGCGCGGCAGGCCGATGGGCCTGCCGACCTTTAAGAAGAGGTCCGATAACCGGCAGGCAGTCCGCTTCTCGAAGAATGGGTTCCGCCTGCGAAACAACGGACGGCTGAACCTCGCAAAGGTCGGCGATGTGCGCGTGCGGTGGTCTCGGCCCCTGCCTTCGGCCCCGTCCAGTGTGACGGTGATCTTGGATGCGTCGGGCCGATACTTCGCCGTCTTCGTCGTCCAGGCCGAACCGACTTCTCTGGAGCCAGTGGACACCGAGGTCGGCATCGACCTTGGGCTGTCCACCTACGCGGTGCTCTCCGACGGTAAAACGATCGACAATCCCCGCTTCCTGCGCCGTGCCGAGCGGAAGCTACGCAAAGCACAGCAGAAGCTCAGCCGGAAGGCGAAAGGTTCAGCGAACCGCGCAAAGGCGCGTATCAGACTGGCCAGGGCTCATGCCCGGGTCGCCGACGCACGCAAGGACTGGTGCCACCAGACCGCTTCGAGGCTGCTCCACGAGAACCAAGCGGTGTACCTCGAAGACCTGGCGGTTTCCGGCCTCGCGCGCACCCGCCTCGCGAAGTCCGTTCACGACGCCGGTTGGGGGATGTTCCGCCGAGTGCTGGAGGAGAAAGCTGCAAGGCATGGACGACACGTTGGTGCTGTCTCGCGGTGGCTTCCCTCCTCCCAGACGTGTTCGGTGTGCTGGGTAGTGGACGGCAAGAAGCCCCTCGGCGTCCGGACCTGGACATGCGGTAGGTGCGGGACTGTGCACGACCGCGACCTCAATGCGTCGCGTGTGATCCTCGCCGCCGGGCAGGCGGAGAGGCTAAACGCCCCCGGAGGGCCGGTAAGCCCCAGCGTGGAGATCCCACACCAGGCACGGTCCGTTGAACGGGGAACCCATCCGAAGCCTGAGCCAGACACAACCGGCAGGCAGGCGGGGTTCCTTCCCTAATGGGAGGGGAGGATGTCAACAGGGCCTCCCAGAGGGACGACCCGGGGGCCAGAACGGGGGCTCCCGGCACTCTCCGCCGGCCCCGGCCGGGAGGCGCGGGGACGACGGGCAGGGCCGGGGGATCAGCGCTGCTGTTTCGCCTGGCGGGCGCGGTAGGCGTCCTGAAGCCGGGCGAAGCGCTGGTGGAGCGGCTCCCCGTCCGCACAGCGCTCGCCGGCCTGGCAGGCCGCGCAGCCCTGCGTGTGCTCCAGGGTCGCGCGGTACGCCTTCATGTAGCGGGCATACAGGTCATCGACCGGCTGACTGCTCATTTCTGGTGGTTCTCCGATCGCCTGTTCTGCTCCGCGTTCTTCCGGGAGAGCTCGGCGCGCTCCGCGTCGGTCAGGCTGGTGACGGCGTTCACCGGACCGCCCCCATCTCCGTGAGGGTGCGGCGGGCGCGACGGCCGGCCTTCGCGGCGCGGCAGTCGCCGTCGGCCACCAGGTGGCGGACCAGGCGGTGGAACGCGTCGGTTTCATCCCGCTCCGGGCCGCGCCGGTTGTCGTCGTCCTCCATCTCGTCGTAGAGGCCGTTCGACGGGGCGGGGCTGGTGCGTGTCATGCTGTGCTGCATCAGGTCCTCCGATTCAGGTCCTGGACAGCCCGTCGGGCCGCAATCCCAAGGGCTGTCGCGATCACTCCCCAATTGGGGAGCTGACTGCTGTACGAGCAGCCAAGGCCCCGGCCACCCCTCGGCGGGGCGGCCGGGGCCTTGGTCGTTCGTCCGGAGCGGGTCAGCTCGCGCGGCGCTCGGGGTGCAGCGTCTTGAGCGGCACCGGCGGCGCGCCCAGCGGTGCTTCACCGTCGGGCAGCTGCGCGCGGCGGGTGTCGGCGTCGCGGACCGCGTCCGCGGTCGACGCCCATTTCATCTCGCGCAGCAGCCACAGGGGCCGACCGTCGCCGGAGTCGTCGTCCGTCGCCGGCATCTGCTTCTGCGCGGCGATCTGGCTGACGGCCGGGGCGACCGTGACCTTGGGCTTGCGCCGCACGGTGGTCCGGCGGCGGTGCACGGTCTCCGAGGTACCGTCTGTCAAACGCTCCTCCCACTCCCGGACCGTGACGTCGACGGTGACCAGGCGGTTGCTGCCCAGGCGGCAGCGGACGGCCGGGGCCTTGCCCGCCAAACCCGTGTCGTGCGGCACGACCTTGGGCCGCTTGGTCTGGAGGCCGGTGATCGGCACCCAGGTCTCGCAGTCGGGGCAGATCAGCGACGCGCAGGCGGGGCGCAGGTCGTACTGGTGGGGCTTGAGGGTGGTGAGGGCGAGCGCCGGGCGGGCGTTGACGGTGCGGGAGCGGGTCCGGCTCCGGCGGGGCCGGGCGGTGCGCTCAAGGGTCGAAGCAGACATCGAACCTCCTTGGAGGCGGAGTGGCAGGGAGCGCGTCGCGATGCTCTCTCTGCCCTCCGGGCCGCACGGCGCGAGGCCGGCGTCCCGCAGGACAGACAGCGCACAGCGCTGCGACGTGCACACAAGTCGTCGCGGCCGTCAGGCTCCGGGGGAGTTCGATGGTGCTCTCGCGTCCTCAGCTCACCTGATGACGTGCCCTCAGCGAGCTGAGGGCTACCCCGGCCGCCCCGAAGGGCGGACGACTACTGCGGTTACTGCGGTGGTGCTCTTGCAAGGGACCGACGTTCCGGCTCCCTCATCCGGCGCCGCCCAGGGCGGTTCCGGGTGGGGGAGCCGGGTCCAGAGACCCGGCGGGTGGTGCTGGGGAGGGTCAGGCCGCGATCGGGAGGGGCGCGGCGGCTGGTGGTGTCATGGGGTGGAGCCCCCCTGCTAGGAGCCCACGCAGAGGCGGGTCAGGGGCGTTCGGGCAGGCCAAATAAGCGACTTCTGGCGGTCCCTTCCTTGCGGGGCGGAACACTTTGAACAGTAGTAGCACTACTGGAAGTGCGAGTCAACACTAAAACTGCTACCTAGCACTCTAGCTTTAGGTGTGAGAATGTGTGCATGCTTACGCGATGTGGAGAGGAAGGCTTCGTGGCCAGCGGATACGCACTGGTGGTGCGCTTCACCCTGCGAGACACCTCGGCAGCCCAGCAGTTCGACAACCTGGTTGCGCAGACCATCGAGGGCATCCGCACGGAGCCCGACACGCTCGTCTACGCCGTGCACACCCCGACGGACGAGCCACTGACCAGGGTCTTCTACGAGCTGTACGCCGACCGCGATGCGTTCCTGGCGCACGAGGACCAGGCCCACACCCGGCACTTCCTCGCGGCGCGGGAAGAGTTCCTGAGCAACGTCGACGTGACCTTCCTCAACGAGCTGGAGGCTCTGAGCAAGCGCCCCGGAACGGAGCAGGCATGAAGCCGAGTGGGAAGGACATCGATCCGCAGGACCGGGCCTTCGGGCAGCGCGTCCAGAGATTCCGGAAGGAACGCGGACGCACACAAACCGAGCTCGCAGCAGCGCTCGGGAAGACCAGCAGCTGGCTCTCCCAGGTCGAACGCGGTGTGCAGCCGGTCCAGCGAATGGACTCGCTCCAGCAGATCGCGGACGAGCTGGGCGTGTCCGTCCAGCAGCTGCGCCCCGGCGTTCCGGCAGATGGGCCATCACAAGCACCCACCGCTCAATCGCTCTCCAACGATCTGGACGAGACCCGCCGACTGCTGTCCGGCCACCCCGCGCTTCAGACCCTGCTCGGGGGCGCGGGCGACGCCGGGCCGACGCGGGCCCTCGGCCTTCTGCAGGGCGACGTCGACGACCTCTGGGACTTGACCCATGCCGGTCATCTGGCGCAGGTCAGCACCCTTGCGGTGCAGCTGCTCCCCGACCTGGAGCGCACCGTCCGGACCGACCTCG
The DNA here is from genome assembly GCF_044329785.1 of Streptomyces sp. NPDC017529. Taxonomy (NCBI): domain Bacteria; kingdom Bacillati; phylum Actinomycetota; class Actinomycetes; order Kitasatosporales; family Streptomycetaceae; genus Streptomyces; species Streptomyces sp. NPDC017529. Next base: position 55,934 of record NZ_JBIRJY010000020.1, on the reverse strand, counting down.
GCGAGCACCAGGCGGAGCTGAACCTTCTGCTGTCCCGGTCCTACCAGGCCCTGTCCGCGGCGTTCGTACGCCAGGACGAAGCAGACGCCGCCTGGGTAGCCGCCGATCGCGCGGTCTTCGCAGCCGAGCGGTCCGGCGACCCGCTGCACGTCTGCGCCAGCGTGTTCCGCATGGTGCAGGCATTCGTCCGTCTGCGAAGCCTCGGACAGGCCGAACACGCTGCCCAGACCGCGATCAATGCTTTGGAAGGACAGACCAGCCAGTCGCCGAAGTCCTTGTCCGTCCTGGGCTCCCTCCACTTGGCCCTGGCGCTCGTTCGAGCCCGCGCTGGGGCGCGCACCGAAGCGAAGGAGGAGATCGCCAGGGCTCGCGCCATCGCCGCGCAGCTCGGTGAGAACCGCAACGACTTCAACCTGGAGTTCGGCCCGGTCAACGTTGAGATCCAAGCGGTCAGCACCGCTGTGGATCTGGGCGACGCCGGTGAGGCGCTGGATATCGGCCTCACCATCGACGCCGCTGAGCTTTCGCCCGAACGCCAAGGCCGGCTGCTGATGGACCTGGGTCGCGCCCACGCCCAACGGCGCCACGGCGGTGAGGCTCTCGACTGCCTGTTGCGCGCTGAGGCCATCGCGCCCGAGATCATCCAGACCCATCAGGCCGCCCGCGCAGCCATCCGAGAGCTGGTCCTGGTGGCAGGACCGAACGCATCCCGTGAGCTGCTGGAACTCGCTGAAAGGGCTGGTGCCCTGGACTAGTTCGGATCTGCCCTGGTGGTCCGCAGCCACTGATCTGCACCCCTGCCAACCGCGTCGTTGTCTGTGGGAGCAATCACACCGGCAGCAGCGGAGATAGAACATCACAGAGGCTTGTCGAAGCCCGTGCACACTTCCGTTCACGGGTTTTCAACATCGACGTACACATGGGATTTGAGGCCCGAGCTCTAGGCTCGCGGCCATGATGGTGACGGAGGGGCAGAGGGTGGGGAAGCAGCGAGCAGGGTGGAGGCCGGACCGTCTCCGGGAGCAGCGGGAGGCTCATGGCCTGACCCTGGAGAAAGCCGGCGAACGCCTTCGAGCAGTTGCCGAGCAGGCGAAACTCAAGGGCATCCCCGCCGCGAATCCGCAGACCCTGTGGCAGCACGAGCAGGGCGAGGTCTTCCCCGGCCCCCACTACCGGCGGGCCTACTGCCTCCTCTACCGGGCCACCGAACCCGACTTGGGATTCCGTGCGGCCCTGCCCGGGGAGGAGTCCTCTTTCAAGCTCACGCCGCTGGATGACCGTCTTAACGGATCGCACGTTTTGGCTGTTGAGCGCGCCATTCATCGCATCGCGCCGGGCTCGGACGAGGCCGATCACTTCGACTTGCAGCAGCGGATCATCGACGCGTGGAAGCGCCGGCACACCGGAGGCGATCCCCACCGTCCCGTGCTCATCCTGGTCGGCGGCTTCGCTGGCAGCGGTAAGACCGAGCTCGCCCGCTTCTTCGTTCAGCTCACCGGCTGGCCGCTGCTCGACAAGGACCCGCTCACCCGCCCGCTCGTGGAACGCCTCCTGGTCGCCCTGGGCGGCGACGCAAACGACAGGCACACCGACCTCTACCGCGAGCAGGTCCGGCCGGTGGAGTACGACTGCCTGATGCAATCGGCCATGGCCAACATCAAGTGCGGCATCTCCACCGTGCTCACCGCGCCGTTCATTGCCGAGATGACCGACCCGGCCTGGATGCAGCGCCTGACCAACCGGGCTAGCTCGATGGGGGTCGACGTCTTCCCCGTGTGGGTGCGCTGCGACGAAGAGTCGATGCGCGAGTACATCGGATTCCGGTCCGCGGCCCGCGACGCGTGGAAGCTGGCGCGCTGGGACGAGTACATGGCGACCATCGACCTGGAGCTGCGCCCGGCGGTGCCGCACCTGGTGGTGGACAACCGGCTGGGTACCGCGGTGACGCTCGCGGATCAGGCTCGGCAGGCGATGGGGGCGATGTACTCGTGAACCCGAAGCAGGGCGTGATCCTGTATGGCCCGCCGGCGTCGGGCAAGGACACCGTCACTACCGCGCTCAGCGACCTCGACCCCAGGTATGAGCAGTTTGCGCGGCTCAAGGTGGGGACGGGTAAGGCCACCGGCTACCGGATGGGTACACCGGAGCAGCTGCACGAGCTGGAGGCTGCGGGCGATGTCGTCTATGCGAACTCCCGGTACGGCAACACGTACGTGATCGACCGGCCCGGCATCGACGCGGCGTTCGCGGCCGGGGTGCCTGTGGTGCACCTCGGGCAGGTCGACGGCATCCGCGCGCTGGTCGACGGCTACCCGGCCGACTGGTCGGTGGTGCTGCTGTGGTGTTCGCGCGAGGTGACCGAGCAGCGGTCGGCGGGACGCGGCGACAGCGACACCGCGGCGCGTCTGGTGGCGTGGGATGCGACCCGCGAGGACTTGGACAAGCACCCGGGTGCGGCATGGGACCTGACCGTCGACACCACGAAGGCGGCCCCGCAGGACGCGGCGCGGCTCATCGACGAGCTGCTGGCGCAGCGGGCGGGGGCAGCGAATACATGAGCGTGGGCTACGGCTGGGCGAGTCGGTCCAGGGCGTCGGTGAGCGTGAGCTCGCTGTCCTTGGCGTCGTGCCACCGTGCCAGCGTGGACGCGGCCGCGCGCAGCATCTCCGGCGGCAGACCGGCAGCAGCAAGCGTATCGGCGGCTTCTTCCAACTCCGGTCCCCAGCGCCAGGCGCGTGCTGCGGTTTTGGCGATGTACTCGGGCTCGGCAAGGTACGAGTCGGTGCGCCGTGAGGCGACCTCGAGGAGTTCCTGGTCGACGCCGTACTCGCGGGCCAACCCGGTCGAGAGGGCCACGAGCACGCGCGATGTTTTCTGGAAACTGGCGTACGACAGCTTCAGCGCGGAAGCCTTGCCGACCTCGGTGCCCAACGTCTTCGTACGGAGCGCCGTGCCCTCGAAGAGCTCAGCGACCTGGGCGGTCGCGTGCTGCAGGCCGGACAGGAACAGCGTCGCCGACTTGCCGTTTGCGGGCGGGGAGCCGACAACGCCTCCGTCCACGACGGTCGCGTCCGGTCCGAGCAGCTCGGCGATCCGCACGGCCCGTTCGGGGTTGATAGCGTTCGCCTCCACGTACACCCCGCCGAATCCGCACGCGACGACATCGCGAGCCAGGTCCTCAGCGGCGGCCGGCGGGCAGAGGCTGATGACAATGCCACTGCGGTCCAGCAGCTCCCGCAGCGTGGGCACCGATTTCAGCCCAGCCTGCTCGGCCCTCGCCTTCGATGCTGGGCTGCGCCCCTCGGCGCACCACAGGACCGCAGCCGCTTGCGTCGCGGCGCAGGCGGCGACGGCGGCGCCCATGCTGCCGGGGTTGAGGATGCCGACGGTGGGCTGGTCCACGGTGCTACTCCCGTTCGTTGAGCAGGATGTCGATAGCGTCGGTGACGTCGTCAACGGTGTGGTGTGCGGTCTTGAGGCCGTCGGGCCAGGGGAGGCCGCGCAGCCAGATGGTCCGCAGTCCGGCCTGGTGGCCGCCAGCGATGTCTCCGGCTGGGTCGTCACCGATCATCCAGCCGCCGTCAGCAAGGCTCCGGCCGCAACGGCGGGCTGCGAGTTCGAAGAGGCGCGGGTCCGGCTTGCGCATTTCCATATCACCGGAGACGGCCACGCCGTCGACCAGTTCGGCGATACCGGTCGCGGTGAGCTTGGCGCGCTGGATGCCGCTGGTGCCGTTGGTCACGATGCCGATCGTCCACGCGGCAGCGCGCAGCCGGGCCAGCCCCTCAAGGACATCCGTTCGGCAGGTGGCAGCGGCTGCGATCAGAGCGGCGTACTCCTGCCAGAGGTGCGCGGCGGGGGATTCCAGGCCGAAAACAGTGCGGAGGCGGACGAAGTCTTCGGCGTTCGCGCGGACGGCCATCTCGGTGCGCAGCCACTGCTCGATGTCTGGGTCGAGAGCGCGCGCACGGCAGAGGTTGGTCACGGCCTCGCTGAACGCCGCCTGCCGGTCGATCAGCGTGCCGTCCAGGTCGAAGAGCGCGAGTCGGGACACACTCCCGGACTGTATCGACCGTCGACGTGCTTCCGCCCTGGCGGGGGCCTGGCCCTACGGCTGACGAGGCGCTGCGGCGAAGGGGCGAGCAAGGTGGTCTGGCTTGGGTTCGCCTTGCCTCGGCACCTCCCTGGCGGTGGTGGAGTCGACCGGATCGAGAGCTGTGAGGGCGGCCTGCAGGGTGGGTTCGCTTGCCGACCAGCCCCGGGGAATGGTGAAGCGCAGCCGCTGGTGAGGCTCTTGCCCGATGCGTTTGGGCCGGCAGTCGAGTACGGGGACAAGCCCGTACTCCGTCCGGTGCAGCAGCACGGGACGGCCAGCGCTGACCATGGTGATGAGTTCCTGGCGTGCGATGGGGCCGAGGGTCTGCTCGCGGGGGCGTCGTTTGTCGCGTCGGGTTCCGGTGACGACGAGTCCGTCAAGGGTCTCGGCGAGAGCGGCCCACTGCGGGTGGTAGTCCGCAGCCGGGTCGAAGGCGTCCTGGTAGGTGAGAAGTTCGATGCCGGTGGGGAGTGCGGCGCGGATGGTGTCGATGCGGTGCTGCCAGCTGGGGCGCGTGAGGAATTCGGGGGGCGCGCTGAGGTACACGCGCACGGGGATTCCGGGGCTGCGGCCGGCTGCGATCTGGTGCATGGCGCGGACGTACCCGCGGCGCCGGGCGGGCGTGGCGTAGCTGGTGATCGGCTGGTCGGGCGTGTCCATGGTGATCATCATGCCGTGGGTAGTCGCGGGGCGGGGGTGAAGCCGTCGGCGGATGTGGAGTTGTCGGTGTGTCAGGAGCCTATGGGGGCGCGGCGACACGGTATGCGGTGGGTTCCCTGTGGGGTGTGCTGTAGGGGTAGAGTGATCTCGGAAAATCCCTATACAGACTTGAGCCCCGCAGCCTTGAGCAAGCTGCGGGGCACCACGCGACCTGAAGTCGAAGGAGGTCACGTCGTGGTTCAGGGTACCCGTACCCTCCGACAGGCACACACCAAGGCACCCGCCGCCGTAGTAGCGACGTCTCGCGCGTCGCTCCGGCCGCTGGGTGCCTTTTCTGATCTTCCGCACCGGTCCGGGTGCGGGCGCACCTCCGCTGCTGCGGAGGTTGAGATGACCTAGTTCGTTCGAAGGCGGTGAGCCTGGCCCCCTTGCCGAGGGGCCTCCTCTACCGCCTGGCCGCTGCCCGGTAGGTGTTTGCCGACACCACCCGACCCTGCGGCCCGTACTGCTGGTCCGGTTTGCCGACCGTCCCAGCGCCCGGTTCGACCCGGCTGCCACGCCGGTATCGCTCCGAGCAATGTGCTCTCCCCAGAGCTGCCCCACCGAAGCGGGGCTTTGTCGTACCCACTTCTCACGAAGAGGTCGATCCCCATCATGCAGCACAGTGCTGCCATCTGTCAGCTCTCCCATGCCCGGATGGCGTGTAATGCGCCACTCCGGCCTGCACGGTGCCTGATTTGTCTGCTCGTGCGGTCGGTTTTCGCTGCGCCGCGTGCGGCGGCGGTACGGGCCGCAGCCGGGTTCCGTCGGCGTGGGCGGTGTCGTCGAAGCACGCGGACGGCAACTCGGCCAGTCGGCCCGGCAACTGCCCCGGTACCGCGGTGTTCCCGTCAGGCGGGACCAGTTCTCAAGACGGTGATGCGCGGGGCGGGAGCGGCGGCTCGCGGACCTCTGTCCACAGGCGTGCCGGGTGAGGGTCGGCAGATGACGACCTTGACCTGCTTTTTTCCTGCTCTGATCTCATCGGCGTCGGTGCGGCTGTCCGTTGCGGCGGGGGTGTGCCGGTGAGTGCCGTGGCGGCGGAGGCCGTGGGGTGGGTGCCGGGGCAGCGCCGCCGGCTGCGGGCCGTGCCGGGCCCGTCGGACCTGCTGCCGGGCCCGCCCGTTGAGCTGGGGCTGGGCAATCCGCTGCTGCTGACGAAGACGACGCGGGAGCGGCTGCTGGCCGCGGTGCGGGTGCTGGTGGATGATCCGGCGCTGGCGGGTGTGTCGTACGGGGCGCGGCTGGGGGCGGTGGTGCTGGTGGCGAAGGCCAACGCCCGCCGCGGGCACCGTGTCGTGATCCAGACGCGGGAGCTGGGCCGGTGGCTGGGGCAGTCGCGGGAGCAGGTGGCGCGCACGGTGCTGCCGGAGCTGCGGCTGGCCGGGAAGCTGAATGACCACGAGGTGCGGGATGCGTCGGGGAATGCGGCGCTGGACTGCGCGGTCGTGCCGCTGGTGCGGGCGCAGGAGGCGGGGGAGCGGCGGCATCCGCTGGCGTTGTCGCGTTCGGAGCTGGCGGTGCTGCTGGCGTTGTGCGAGGCCTTGTTCGCGCCGGGGTGGGGCGGGAAGGGGCGGGGGCTGCTGGCCGGGCGGTGCGGTAAGGGCGCGGCGATGGACCGGCTCGGGCTGCTGCTGATGGTGCTGTCGGCGGGCCCGTCGGGCTGGCTGCGGCTGTGCCCGGGGACGGTGCGTGGTGGCCGGGGGCGTCCGGCGGCGACCGTGGCGCGGCTGCTGGGGTGTTCTGCCGATGCGGCGGCCCGGCTGCTGGCCCGGCTTGAGGGTGCGGGGCTGGTGCAGACGTCGCGGAGGGAGACGGTGGCGCGGATGCGCGGCCGTGGCCGGGTGTGTGTGGTGCCGGTGGCGACGGCGCGGGGCCGTCGTACGGGCCCCGGACTGCCGTGCGGCGGGGAGAACGCCGGGATTCGGGACCGCGCGGATGCGTCACACGAGGATCTTGGGCCTGCGGGGCAAGGTGGATCCCTTGGGGCTGCTGGGGTTTCGGAGCCTGTGGAGGCCCCGGAGGGGGATTTGCGGGACCGTGCGGATACCTCACACCTTCACGCAGTTCACGCTTCTGGGGCAGTTGAGGGGGGAGATGGTGCGGGTGCTTGTGGGTTTTCCGGCGAAGGCCGTGGTGGGTCCGGTCGTCGGCCGGAGCGCGCGGGCGTGCACGAGGAACCGCCGCCATCTGCGGATCTCCCTCGGCCTCGGCGCACGTCTCCCTCGGTGCGGGGGAGCGCGCTGCGCGCGGAACAGCCCACCCCTTCCCACCCGGCCCTTCTCACCTGCCTGGGCCCAGCCCTGAGCCGGCGTGTTCCGCAGGTGGCAGAGTTGCTCGCCAGCATCATTCCGTCGTCCAACAGCTACCAGCGTGAGCGCCTGGACCGTGTGGTGCGGGGCCTGCTGGCGGGGGGTGAGGACGACGCAATGATCGTGTTCCGTCTGCGGGAGCGTCTGAAGCCGCTGGCCACCGGTGACGAGGACCGGCCTTACGCATTTCGCCGTGACGGCCTGTCGTGGGCACTGACCGTCGGCCTGCCCTACACGCCCGGCGGCCTGACGACGCTGCCGTGTTCCCGCCGCGGCTGCCAGGGCACGGTGAGGGCCAGGCCCGCCGACACCGTCCGGTGCGACGACTGCGAGCTGGCGGTGGTGGAACGGGAGCGCGCCGTCCGTGCCCGGCGGGAGGCAGCGGCAGCGCGGCGGCCCCAGACGCCCTGCGACCGGTGCGGCGAGCCGGCTTCCGCCGGGCTGTGCGGGGTGTGCTGGGCCGATGAGGAGACCGAGGCCCTGGTCACGCAGGCCGTCGCGCTGGCGGCCGCCGGCTGTGGTGATCCCGACGACCCCGCGATGACCGCGGCGTTGGCCGGCATGGCCGAGCAGGAGGCCCGTTCCCGTATCCAGGACGCCTGTGCCCGCCTCGCCTCCGCTGGCGGAACCGACGAGGTGGTTGCCCTTCAGGCCCGGCTGACCGCGCAGTCCGTGGTTCACGAATTCCGGGCGACCGCTCTGCTGCTGCTCGGCACCAGCAGCCCCCAGGCCGAAGCCGAGGCCCGCAGCGCCTACGCCGCGCAGATGCGGCGCCGCCACCTTCACCCCAGCGCCGAAGCGGCCCGGCAGGCCGCCCAGGAGGCCGGTGAGGAGGCCCGCCGCCGTACGGCCGAGTACCTGCTGACCCAGCGCAGCAATGCCTGGCTCGCCGTCCGGGCTTCAGCGGCCGCGGCGCCGGTGCCCGCGGCGCGTTGCGCCGTGTACGAGGCCGGTGCCGCCCGGGCCCGCGCCGCCGGCGCTCCGCGTGCGGCCCGGGACGGCCGTGCCGGACGGCCCGCGGACGCCGGCCACCTCCTGGTCCGCCCGGAGGCGGATGCGCTGCAGGCTGCCGCCGACGCCGAGGAGATCGCCCGGCTGCGGGCGCAGATCGCCGCCGAGATGCCTGGCCTGGCCGCCGTCACGGTCGCCCACCACGGCAACGTCTACGACATGCCGCCCCGCCCGGGCGCCGGCCAGGTTGTTCCTCGGGGATGCCAGGATAAGGGCGATGTGCAGAGGGGAATGCCGGTATGAGCCTGGAGCAGCCCGCGTGGTTCGCTGACGTTGACGCCTGGTGGGTACCGGCGGTCGGTGAGGAAGTCGCAGCGCGGGTCCGGCCGCTGGGGTTCGACGCCGAGCTTCGCCTGCACGTCGAATGTGACAGCCGGGCCTGGACGACGCAGGTACGACTGCTCGCGCACCTTTTGGCGCAGCGGCTCGCCCGGTGCCTTCCTCAGTACCAGGTCACCGGCGTGGTCGTCCGTCCCTACGCGGTTCCCGTCCCGTTGGTGCTGGAGGAGCACTGGCCCGAACTGGTCGGCGAAGACCTTGGCGCGCAGATCCTTCCTCTGCAGGTCGTCCGCCAGGGCCGGGAGCTGTCGACGCTGGCGCTCTCCGCCGAGGCCCGCGAACGTTTCCGGCCCCTGATCCCGGAGGTCCTCGAGGCGGCTCGGCGTCTCCTGGATCCGGACTGTGCCCTGACGGAGATTCCCGTCCCCGCCCTGTATCCGGTGACCGTGGCGGTGACCGCGTCCGAGGGCTGGGACGATCCGCGCATCATCGAAAGCGTGCTGTTCGACACCTGGCACGACGTTACGCAGGTCTATGGCCCGGGGCATTCACTGTGCTTCGAGCACACCGCACACCGCACACAGCCCGGCCGACCGCGTCGTCGCCGAGTGGACGGCACACAACGCCGGGCCCTGCGGCGGCGTCGGACTGACCTCTATGCTGCCGGGCGCTGACGCAGAGACATTGCGGGCCCGGGAGGAACAACTGATCGCACGGAAACCCGATTTGTGCCTTGCCTTCCTTTCGGACCCGGCCCATCCCACGCGCGTCGTGGACTCAGCGCGGGCGGCTTCGATTCCGGTACGCGTCATCACCCCCGCCGGGGGAACCCGTGGGTAGCCGCGTCAGCAGCCGCCAAGGTGCACGGCGGCGCGCTGCGTCTGGCACCACCGCTACGCTGACCCACTCGCCCACGCCGAAGCCGGGAGTGCCGCATGAGCACGTTTTTGCGCCCGTCCGCTGACCGGGCCGTCATCCGCTGTGACCAGTGCCCGGGCCAGCCTGTCCTGCCCACCCACCGGGAAGAGACCGACACCCGGCGCTGTGTGCGCTGCCAGGGCGAGCACCGCTGGCTGCCCCAGCCCCACCCCGACGACCACCTGTGCTCCGTGTGCCGGCGCGAGTGCCCCACCTGCCAGGCCCAGACCTCCAACGGCGAGCGCTGCCGCACCTGCCGGGACCGCTGCCGCACCTGCTCCGGGCCCCTGCCCAAGCGCCCCGACTACGCCTCCGGCATCACGCACGTCGCACCCGAGAAGCGCAAGGACCGCCGCCGCAAGTGGGCGCGCACCTACTTCCCCCGCTCCTGGGACCGCGACCAGTGCGAGGCGTGCCAGACCGCGGCGAGCGCGAAAGACCCCTTGCGTGCGGTGCTGGCCGCGCTGCCCGACAAGCTCGTCCTGGCCTGCGGCGGCGCCGTGCCGCCCGCCGTCGTCGACCTCGTCCACGACGAACTGCGGCGGCACACCCCGGCCCGGCTCGCTGCCCGCATCGAGCGCCGCTGGTGGCAGAGCTGGGCCGGCCGGCCCCTCAAACGCGAGACCGACGGGCACCGCGACGGCTACGGGCCCGATGACGTCGCGGTGTGGCTGCTGGTCCCCACCGCCTGCAACGGCCGGTGCGAAGACGGCTGGCACCCGGCCCCGCCGGAGCGGCCCGACCGCGACGACGAACCGTGCACCGTCTGCCGCGGCGGATGGCTGCTCACCCCCCGCCGTCATGAGGCCGAGGAAGGCGACGAAGAAGCCGAGGGCCAGTTGGCCGCCGCGCGCACGCTCGCCGACGCCGTCAGCTACCGGCCCCCGCTTCAGGAATGCACCGGCCGCGGCGGAACCTGCGGACGGCCCGTCACACTCCCGCATACCCAGTGCCCCGAATGCCTCGACTGGCCCTGGTGCGTCTGCCGGCGCCGCCGTCACAACCCCGAGCAGGCCGCCTGCCCGGCCTGTTCCACACGGTGACCATGCCGGGCACCGCTCCCGCGGTGCGCAGCCGCCGCAGGACGGTGAACCAGGACCTGCCGCATCCGGCCCGGACGGACGCGGGATGACCGCGTGCTCCGGCCCGGCGGCAGACCCGGCACGCCTGGCCCTGGCCGCTGCCCGCGAGGACGCCCGGCGCGGCCGCTTCCGTGCTGCCAGAACGTCTGCCCGTCCGGTCCGCTGGCGGGGGAGCACCGAGCCGGTGTCCGTCCATGCCGTCCTCGACGAGCTGAAGCCCGAGTGGGCAGAGCCTGCTGTCCTCCGGGTGCTGGCCCAGTGGCGGGCCCTCGCCGGGGAACTCGCCCACGGCCTGGCCGCCGTCGGCTTCGATACCAGGACCAGGACTCTGGCGCTGCAACCGGTCGCGCCGGTCTGGGCTGTCCAAGGGCGTCTGCTCGTTCCCGCCCTCATCCGCGCCATGAACGCTCATCTCGGCAGCGGCACCGTACGCACCGTCCGTCTGCTGGACCCCGCGCCGAACCCCTTCCCCGCCGGCTCAGGCCCTGCTCAGCCAAGACCAGAACTCCGCAGGGCAGCAAGGGCGCCGGAGGACCCGCAGATCCTCGCGGCGGCCGCGAGACAGGCACGGGGAACGCCGCGCGAACCCGAAGGCTCCTTCCCGGCCGCACGGGACACCCGCGCCGGCTCCGCCCAGCCTGAAACCCGCCGACTCGTCGTCCGCACCCGCGCTCTGCTGCGTGCCCGCACCAGGCCCTCTGCCTGAGTCCGGGCCCCTGCCTGCTCAGACGCCACTACGCTGTTCAGGTGGCACCGCGGGGCGCACGCCCGCCAGGCGAAGGGAACACATGGCCGAGGAAGAGACCGACGCCGCGGCGGCGCCCCCGCACGATCTGGGTGCAGAGAAGGCCGTCCTTCGGGCCATGCTGTCGTCTTCCCAGGCGATCGCCGACATCGTGGAGATTTTGCAGGGCCATGACTTCTACCGTCCTGCCCACGAGCTGATCTACCACACCATCCTCGACCTGTACGGCCGCGGCGAGAACACCGATCCCGCCACGGTGGGCGCTGAACTCGCCCGGCACAAGCAGCTGGAGAAGGCCGGCGGCAACGCCTATCTCCTCTCCCTGACCAGCGGCTCCGCCCGCAGCTCGGCCTGGACCAAGGACGCCGAACGCGTGCAGACCACGGCCGTGCTCCGGCGGATCAAAATCGCGGCGGTCCATATCGAGAACCTGGCCGCCGAAGGCACCGTCGACAACGCAGACCGCATCATCGACACGGCGCAGGCCGAGATCCACGCGGCCACCGTCCGGCACAGCCGGAGCCTGCCTCCCGCGTTCGCCCTCGGCGACGTGATCGAGCACATGCTGGACCAACTCGAAGCCGCCGGCCACAGCAAAAGCGCCCTCGGCGTGCCTACCGGCTTCACCGACCTCGACTCCCTCACCGGCGGCCTGCACCCCGGCCAGCTCATCGTCATCGCCGCCCGCCCCGCCATGGGCAAATCGACGCTCGCCCTGGACCTCCTGCGCGCCGCCAGCATCAAGAGCAACCTGCCGTCGGTGCTGTTCACTCGGGAGATGAGCCGCTACGAGGTGTCCATGCGGCTGTGCGCCGCAGAATCACGCGTCGCTCTGCACCGCATGCGCAGCGGAACCATGGAGGACGAAGACTGGACCCGCCTGGCCAGACGCATGCCCGACATCTCCGCGGCACCCCTGTACATCCAGGACGACGCCTACGCCACGCTCACCGACCTGCGCGCCCACTGCCGGCGCCTGCACACCCAGGCCGGCATCAGCCTCATCGTCGTCGACTCTCTTCATCTCCTGACCTACGGCACCCGCCCCTTCGCCTCCCGCTACGAGGAGATCTCCGAAATCTCCCGGTGCCTCAAACTGCTGGCCAAAGAACTGAACGTCCCCGTCGTCGCCATCTCCCAGCTCAACCGCGGACCGGAACAGCGCACCGACAAAAAACCCATGGTCAACGACCTACGGGACTCCGGGGCCCTGGAGGACAACGCCGACGTCATCATCCTGATCCACCGCGAAGACGCCTACGAAAAGGAGTCACCCCGCGCCGGCGAGGCCGACCTCATCGTCGCCAAGCACCGCAACGGACCCACCGCCACGATCACCACAGCCTTCCAAGGCCATTACTCACGCTTCGTCGACATGGCACAGACCTGATGATCATTTGTGTAGGTCTCAAATCGAGCTTCATAATCTCAGAGCGCTGGCACCTCAGCTACACAGGCAGTCACTCGTGGGCTGGGGCGGCGCGATGTACATCGCGGCGACGTAAGCGTGTGTCGTCCCCGTTGAGGCCCGGCGCCGATGATTTGGGGGAGCTCGGTGTCCAGGTTCTCGACGTACCTGCCGTGGACGTCACCCACCGCCAAGCTCTGGTCACCACACGATCCGCCACGGGCGTTTCAGCTTCTCCTTCCCGTGGCGCTGTTCTACTTTGCCGCCGGGCCTGGTGTACCGGGCGTCAGCGGATGAGAATCTGAGAATGGGTGAGCAAGCGTTATTCGCGGTGGACGTGTGGGTGTGGCGCAATCGATACGGTGGCCTGCACGCTGGCTGGGAACCACGCACCAACGCGGTGTTGCGCCAGGTGCCGCTGCCGACCAACCCAGCCTGGCTGCGGCGCTACTACCGTCATCTGACGAAGATGATCGCCGAGCGTGAAAAAGCTGGCCATCCGGTGACGAAAAACCTGCCAGCAATAACCGTACGGGTGTGGGAACGCGGGGAGGAGTTGCACGCCAGCCTGACACGACGCACGGGCGCGATGGCCATCACTTTCTCCCTGCCTGCTGAGTTGGTGGAAGTGCGCCGCTGGCATGCGTTGATCGTTGGCCAGATGCAGAAGCACGGGATCCCGCTGAAGGCTCCGGCGAAACGCCTCAGCCAACCGAAGGTGGTCAGCGTCGCGACAACCGATCGTTATCCGGAATCTGGGAGCAGTCGCTTCCGGGAGATCCCCGCCGGCCTGCCGAGCCTCGGCAGGCGAAGGTAGCGTCAGTGTGCGGGCCTCAAAGACCTGGCCGATGAACTCGGCGGCCCCGGCCAGCATGGCGGCGCTCTCGGGAACCTGTACGTGACGGTGCACATCGACGGCTGGCAGCGCGTCCGCGCGCCGTAGCGCGCGACGACGTGGCTGATCTTCTGTAGTCGCCGGAGACGGACGGCAACAGTGGAGGCCATTGGGCGGAGACGAGGCTCAGGGGCCCAGGGCAGTCGTACCGCCTCGATCTCGGTGTCATTTAGGAGAGCCCTGATGAGCGGTGCGGGGCCTGCCACCTTTGTGGCCCACAGGTCGTAGTCGGTGCAGACGCCCCCGCATGCGCAGGAACACGTTCAGGAGGTCGTCGTCCATGGGTACTCTCCGCAGCCGCCACGAGTAGGACTCACAACGCTACGGAGAGGTTCTGACAATCGGGACTGAGCTGCGGAAACAGGGTGCGCTGAGAGGCGTGGGGGGTGCAGTGGGCCTCAGTGGTCAGGCCCGCGCAGCTCGCATCCTCCGGACCTTCTTCGCTCGTTGCTCCCGTGCGGTGACCACCAGGCAGGGGAGGCTGGGCCTGCTGGGTAGGAGTAGCGGTGCCGGTGGCGGACTGCCCCGAGCACCACCGACATCCTCGACATTTTGCCTGCCCCCCATACTCGAGCTCGCTGGGAGCTGGCCGCTTCGGCTACTCGTCAGAGTCTTCGTTTTCCTGTTCCTCTGGCGGTGCGGACCTTCGGTATTGCGGGCCGGATGACGGCGTGCATCAGGGCGGCCGCGGCCGGTCTGGCAGTGGTCGCCGAGGACGCCGCCGAAGCGTGGGGTGCCGCAGCGGTAGAGGCCGTCCGGCACGCGGAAGGTGATTTCGCGGTCGGGGTGGCGCAGGTCGTTGTTCCACAAGCTGATGGCGGCGATGGTGAGGCTGGCGGAGAGGTGGGCGTCGGCGCCGACGAGGGTGCGGTTGATGCCGATGCGGTGGCCGAGGACGGCGCGTTCGCCGAGGAAGCAGCGGGTGACCTCGCAGTTGAAACCCACTTGGGCGCCCGCGCACAGCACGCTGCCGTCGCGGACGGTGGAGAACTCGTACACCCGTACGTGCGGGCCGATGATGACGTCGTCGCCGATGATCGCGGTCGGGTGAATCTGCGCGGTGGGGTGGATGCGGTCGCGCACGCTGGCCAGGGCCTGGCGGTGCAGGCCGGTCCAGTGCCGGAGGAACTCCGCCAGCTCGGCCTTCGCCAGTTCTCCGTAGGGTCCGCGGCCGAGGTGGCCGGTGTGCGGCGTGCTGAGGTAGGCGCCGAGGATGAGCTGAGGCATCAGTCCTCCGTAAGTCAGGCGAAGCGGGTCTGGGGTCGGGGCGGTTAGCATCGCGGGCAACCGGTCGGCAGAACGGAGTTCATCGGTGCGTCATCCCCGTATCGGCGTCGCCGTGTTGACCATGGGCAACCGCCCGGTTGAGCTGCGGGCGCTGCTCGACTCGGTCGCCAAGCAGGACACGGCCGCGCAGCGGGTGGTGGTCGTCGCGAACGGTTCGCCGTTGCCGGAGCTGCCGGAGTGGGTGACCGGCGTGGAGCTGGACGAGAACCTGGGCGTCTCCGGCGGGCGTAACGTCGCGCTGCGCACGCTGCGCGAGTTCGGTGACGTGGATGTGCTGGTCGACCTGGACGACGACGGGCTGCTGATCGCCGCGGACGTGTTCGCCCGTATCGCCGAGCTGCACGCGGCGGATGAGCGGCTGGGCATCGTCAGTTTCCGGATCGCGGACGAGACCGGTCACACCCAGCGCCGTCATGTGCCGCGGCTGCGGGCGGGGGATCCGCTGCGCGGCGGGGAGGTCACCACCTTCCTTGGGGGCGGGCACAGCCTGTCGATGCGGATGCTGGAGGAGGTCGGCGGCTGGCCGGAGGCGTTCTTCTTCGCCCATGAGGAGACGGATCTGGCGTGGCGGGCGCTGGATGCCGGCTGGCGCATCGTCTACGAGCCGCAGCTGGTGCTTCAGCATCCGCGGACTTCGCCGACCCGGCACGCGGTCTTCTACCGGATGGTGGCCCGCAACCGGGTCTGGCTGGCCAAACGCCACCTGCCCGCCCTCCTCGTCCCTGTCTACCTGGGGGTGTGGACGGGGCTGACGCTGGCGCGGACCCGGTCGCTGGGCGGGCTGCGGGCGTGGTTCGGCGGGTTCGCTGAAGGCGTGCGCACCTCGTGCGGGCCTCGGAAGCCGATGCGTTGGCGGACCGTGTGGCGCATGACGCGGCTCGGGCGCCCGCCGGTCATCTAGGCCCCCACCGGGCGCTCATCCGGGCTCTGCCACTGCTCGGGCACGGCCTGCGGGTGCTGGTCTAGCCACCGCGCGTACCGCCGTACGCCGTCGGCGAGCGGCACGGACGGCCGCCATTCCAGGATGTTGGTCATCCGGTGGGTGCTGGCATAGCCGCCGAGCGGGTCGCCCGGTGGCATGGGAGTTTCCAGGAAGGTGGTGGCCGGGTAGTGCTCGCGCACCAGCTCGGCCACCTTCCGCACGCTGATGGGGATGCCGGTGCCGACGTTGACCGTCTCCTGGTGTGCTCGCGGGGCGACCAGGGCCCGGACGGTGGCGGCGGCCGCGTCGTCGACGTGGATCAGGTCGCGGACCTGGTGGCCTCCGCCGTTGAGGTGCAGGGGCAGGCCGCGGGCGGCCTGGGCGGTGAAGTGGGCGACCACCCAGGAGTGGCTGCCGGGCTTCACCACCTGCGGCTCGCCGTAGATGCTGAAGAACCGCACCACCGCGTACGACACCCCGGCCGGCCGCAGCACGAGGTCGGTCTGGGTCTCGGCCCACGCCTTGGTGTTGGCGTACACCGACAGCGGGCGCAGCGGCGCCTGCTCATGGAAGCGGGGAGGGGTGCGGCCGTAGACGGTTTCGAGGAGTTCGCGCACGGTGCGCAGTTCGGGGCAGGGGGAGGACCAGTCGTCGGGGGTGCCGTTGCCGTAGACGCTGGCCGAGGACGTGAGCACGAAGCGCCGGATACGGTCGCTGGCAGCCGCCGCGGCGAGCAGGACCTGGGTTCCGGTGATGTTGGTGCGCAGCGCCGCCATCGGCTCGCGGGTGCAGGCGGCGACATCCGCGAGGGCGGCGGCGTGGATGACGTAGTCCGAGCGGCGCACCAGATGCCGCACCAGCTCGGCGTCCTGCACGTCCCCGGTAACCACATCAGGGCTGTTCGGGTCGACGCCGAACAGGTCCCGGTAGACCGGGATCGGGTAGGCGTCGAGGGTGCACAGGGACAGCGGGCGGGCGCCCAGGGCGCGCAGCAGGCCGGCGATGCGGCTGCCGATCAGCCCGGCCCCGCCGGTCACCAAAACGGTACGACCGGCGAGCTGGGTGAGGTCGAAACTGGCGAGCACGGTTCCTCCTTCGTCGAAGCGGGTGCGGAGATGCCTTCAGCCGTCGGACAGCAGCTGGGCCCGTTGGGCGTCGGCGCGCGACGTAGGCACTGGACGTGCAGTTCAGTCAAGGGGCGGGTAGACCGCCGGAGGAGGGGCCCGGGCGTAGTCCCGTGTAGGCCCGCGTAGGTCAGGAAGGGGCCCCGATGCCGAAGAACCAGGCCATCGCGCAGCTCATCCGCAACGCGTGCGCCGAGCGCGGGTGGGGCCCGACCGACCTGGCCCGCGCGGCAGGCCAAGCCGAGAGCGGCGACCCGGAGCGGGTCGAGCGCCAGTACGCGCGCCGCTGGCTCACGGGGGAGCGCACCCCCGCCTACTGGTGGCCCTACCTCGCCCAGGTGTTAGATCTGGATATCCGCGTGATCGGCGTGCCGGACACACCCCCTCCAGCGAATGTCGGCACCGATACCGTGGCCTCAGCCCTGGAGTTGGGAAGGAGCGACGTGGACCGCCGGAACTTCGTCACCGCGTCCAGCGGATACGCCCTCGCCGCCCTCGGCCTGCCCGACCCGGACAGCATCACCCGCCGCACCAAGAACCCGCCCGCCGGCGCGGTACGCGTCGGCAAGGGCGAGGTCGCCGCCGTCCAGCGCATGGTCATCTCACTCGGCGACTCCGCCGCCGAACTCGGCGACTCCGCCGCCGAACTCGGCGGCGGCCACGCCCGCCACCTCGCCGTGCGCTACCTCACCGACGACGTCGCCCCCTGGCTCAACGGCTCCTTCACCCAAGCCACCGGACGCGCCCTGTTCGCCGCCGCATCCCAGCTCATGCACCTGGCCGGATGGATGGCCCAGGACGAAGGCGACACCCCAGAGCTCCGGGGCCTGGCCCAGGGCTACTACGCACACGCCTTCCGCCTCGCCGCCGAAGCCGGCGACCCCGAACTGTCGGCCACCGCCCTGCGCGGCCTGGCCGTCCAGTGCGTCGACCTCGGCTTTAGAGCCGAAGCCGTCCAGCTCGGCGAAGCCTGCGTCGAACACGGCAAGAACCTCGACAACGCCCGCGCCATCGCCTACTACGAAGCCACCCTCGCCACCGCCGCAGCCCAGGACGACGACCGACACCTGGCCACCAAACACCTCGCCGCCTCCGAAGCGGCCATCGGCCGCCCGGCCGCCGCCACCCCCGGCGACTCATGGGCGGCCCACTACTCACCCGGCCGCTGGGCCCACGAATCGGGCATGATCCTCTCCCGCCTCGGCGACCTGCCCGCCGCCGAAGAACACCTCCACCTCGCCCTCGACATCCACGGCCTCGACCGCCGCCGCACCCGCGCCATCGTCCACGCCGACCTCGCCGGCGTACGCCTACGCCGAGGCAACCTCGACGGAGCCCTCACCTCCTGGGACACCTTCCTTGACTGCGCCGACGGCATCCGCTCAATCAAGGTCCAGGCCGCGCTGCGGGACATGCGCGTACGACTGCGCCGCTTCGAGGGGATGAGCGAAGCTCAGCAGCTTCGGCAAACGGCAGCCCGCCTCCTTACCTGACCGGCTCTCCTGCCATGCGAGCAGAGGTGAACTCGACGTCGAATACTTCAAGGTCACCTCCGCCTGCGCGGAGAGCACGCTCGCACGGAGAGCATGCCGTCTGCGGCGCCCCGGGACGCGGAAGGCACGGTTCACCTCCGCTCGAGCGCGTGGCGCCAGGAGCAGGCCCGCGAGGAGCGGGCCCGGCGCGATGCGGCCCGTGTGGCAGCAGCCGAGCAGGCGCAACGCGAGCGCCAGGCCGCGGCCGCCGCCGACGCGGTCCGCCAGGCGCTGGCGTGCGAGGACTGCGGGCGCGGCCAGGCGGTCGGGCTGTGCGAGGCGTGCGACCACCGCCGTCAGACTGAGGCCCTGATCGGTGAGGCCGGTCTCCTTGCGGCGGCCGGGTCCGCCGACCTGAGCGATGCGGGCAGCATCGCGGCCTGCGTCGCCGGGGCCCGCACGGCCATCGGTGACAGCACCGCCGCCGCGTGGCAGGAGTTCCTGGAGATCACCGACGTAGCCGCCCTGGAGGCCGATCCACAGGCCGCTGCGGACGCGTACGCGTTCACCGCGTTCCAGGCCGCGCAGCAGGCCGCTGGCGAGTACCGGGCCGACGCCCTGGCGGTGCTGAGCCGTACCGAGGAGGCCGAAGCCGAGGCCCGGCGTGCGTTCCGGACCGAGCAGGGGCGCCCCTGGTTCCGGCACAACCCGACCGGCGCGGACGCCGTCGCCGCCGCGACGAAGGCCGCCGGCACGGCGAGGGAGCGCGTAGCCGAGTACCTGCTGGCGGCGCGGCTGGAGCAGCTGCACGAGCGCTCCGCCGCCCGGCCCGAGAGGCCCGCGTCGTGGACGGAGCGGCTGCCCGGCCTCGCCGCGCGCCCGCTGGACGACGACGCCGGCGGTGCGGTGACCGAATGACCGGCGAGCTGAGCGGCGTCGACCTCGCCCGCCAGGCCCTGGCCGCGGCCCGGGAAGCGGCGAAGAAGAACAGCGCCACCCGGACGAAGAAGCCGAAACAGCGCACCGGCACCGCCGTACGCCATGACGGCCGCGAGCCGCTCGGGCTCGGTGCGGCGATCGGCATGATGATGACCGAGCGCGGCATGGCCGCCCCGGCCGCCGGCGGATCCGTCCTCGCCGCCTTCGACGCCATCCTCGCCGCGTCCGTGCCCGAGCTCGCCGGACGCGTGCAGGCCGTGGCGTTCGACGCGGACACCGGCCGCCTGGACGTCGTCCCCGCCGCCCCGGCCGTCGGCACGAAGCTGCGCTGGAGCGCCCCGAAGCTGATCGCGGCGGCCAACGGGCGGGTACCCGACGCGAACGTCCGCGCCCTGCACGTCCTGGCGCCCGCGCCCGTGAAGACCGGCCCCGCCACTACGGCGGCCGCGGCCGCGCCCGCCTTGCCCGCCGTCCAGGTGGAGCGCCGGCCGCCGCCGGACGGGTACCGGCGCGCGATCGAGGCGCACCGCCAGGCCGCGCCGCCGCCCCGGGTGAACCCGGCCATCGCGAAGGCGATGGAACGGCAGACCAAGGCGATGCGCGAGCTGTCCCGCCGGGCGCTCTCCGAGCTTGATGCCGTTCCCGGTGATGCGCCGGCCTCGATCGAGCAGGCGCGCACCGAGCGCCGCCGCCAGGCCGACATCTCCCACGCCGCGGCCCTGCGCCGTGCCCGAGCGGAGCGTGCAGCGCGTGAAGCCGGAACAGCGGCCGTGGTCCCGAAGGCGGCGGCCGCGCCCGAGACGCCGGTGAAGACCCGCGGCATGGCCCCGCCCGGCTTCCACCGCTCGCTCACCGCCCACCAGGCCGTCCCACGCGGCCAGCACGTCAGCTCGGGCGTTACCGAAGCGGTCGAACGGCAGCACCGAGCGATGCGCGAACTCAGCCGCCGCGCCTTCCCGGATCCCGAGCCGGCCCCGGACGGCGGCCCGACTCCCCTCGAGGACGTGCGTGCCGAGCGGCGGCGAGTGGCCGACGCCTCCCATACCGCTGCCCTGCGCCGGGCGTGTGCCGAGCGGGCGGGTGCAACGTCCGGCACGACGGTGCCCCAGACCTTCGCGAAGACCGCATAGGATGGCGCCCTGCACCACGGCAGAGGTTTCAGAGGCTCTTCCAACTCCCTCACCGCCGGCACCAACCCGCTTCGTCGTGCGTTCGGCGCGGGCCCCGTGACTGACCATCCGGTTTGACCGGACGTGCAGCGTCTGATGCGCACGCCGGGATGGTTCGAGGGGCGCGTCGACGCCGACCGCCTTGAGGGCGCTTTCTGGATGAATTCACGGCCTCCGGGTTCCGCTTCCCGGTAGGTGACGGGGACCTGTACCGCTGCCGTCTGCGGCCAGTGGGGGCTGGTCACCGGCGGCGGCGAGAACCCCCTGGCTTGCCGTTTCTGCCTATCTCTTCCAGTATCTGGGAGAACCCTGTTCGGTCGCTCTTGAGCCACCGAAGTCGCACCAGCAACGCGCCAACCATGGAGCCCCGGGGGGCAACCGGAGAGTCAGGTGCAGACGTACCGGAAACCGCACCGGGTAAGCGCCATCGATGGAATGCGTAGATCCGCTTGATGCCCGGAAGTGGAATGAGTGTCCTTGCTTCCCGGATGGCGGGGATGTGGCGGTTTCACCTACTGGCTCACAACACCCTTCCCGGTCACGGCGGCCAAAGATATGTTTCCCCTGCACCTACACAACGCTCGACTCACTCCACGGAATACCGGAAAGGGGAATGTATGAGAAGTTCCTTCAAGTCTGCTTGGGGACTCTTCGCCGCACTTGTTTTGGTTATCGCCGCAGGAACGCCTGCGTGGGCGAATACGGCAGATGACGACCCCGATTCCGAGGCGACAACTGCCACGATCACGGCGGGAGATCTGGCAGACCCGGATCACCTCATCACCTGCAAGATAAATTCCTTCAAACCCTTCAAGACCGGGAACGTGATCACGGGCCTGGGGACAATGAGCAGCTGCACGCCGAATCGCCCCGAGACTTGCAGGACCGAAGCAGATCTGCTGCGCTACTACCCCGAAACAGGAAACTGGCTAGTCATAGCGAACGGAAACGTGAGCTACCAGTGCCCGTTGCCGAAAGCGACCAGCAACGCCAAGTTCACCTGTCACCCGACCTCCCGAAACTGGAGCTACATGACCCGGGTCTACGGGACGATCGTCCACGACAACAGGCCGAAGTCCAGGCACCTCGATAGTGACGTCTTCAACATCAAGTGCGTATAGAACCAGTTGCCCGTGCAGCACTGCCTGGTGCTGCACGGGCACACCACGCAGAGGGAGGAGCTCTCGATGGGCGCTGAACAGGAAACGGTGTGGATGTACTGCCAACGTTTCGCCCGTCAGGTCTACAGCCTTGCTGTGGCAGACCCGGAGTGCCGTGCAGCCCTCGAAGGCCGCTACAAGATATGGAAAGCGACACCGGAAAGCATAGAGCCCAAGGCCCGAGCGCAGATCGCCCTTGCACTGCATTCCCTTGCTATGGACCAGGCGGCGGATTCTACTCCGGCCGATGCCGGACGTGTAACGGTGTCCGAGGTCGCCGACGCCGTGCACAGCCGGCCTGTACACGAGCTGTTCGCGTCGCTGCCTGCCGAAGCAGGCCGGGACGAACAGGTCCAGGCACTCAAACTCCTTGCCTACAGCTCCGGGCGGAACTGGACCGGACCGGAGGCCGCATCGATCTTCAAGGCGCGTGTCACTTCCACCGCGCTGGACCTCCTCGCCGCGGCAACGGACGACGACAGCCTGCCCTGCGCAGCTCTCATAGAAAGGGCTGACTGAGGCGCCCTGTACCGCCGAGGCACCGTGGACCGCTCCTCAGCGCAACATGCGTACCGGGTTGGCGATCCACTGGGTCGCGAGTCAGTTTCTCGCCACGGCAGAAGGGCCCTGACGAGCTGGAAGGAGCCCCCCCAATCCCTTGGGAAGGGAAGAGGGCTGCGCTGAAAGTGCCACCACATCGGGGAACGTCGGTCTGTTCACGTGATCGCTTCGGATTAAGCGGAACAGCCAATCTGCGCGAACCGGAAGCACACCCCCAAGCGGAGAGTTGCACACCCGCGAGAACTACTACGCCTACTACGTCGACAAGAACTTGTTCCCGCCCGGCCTCAGCTTGTTCCCTAACGGTTAAAGGAACAAGCTCAGTCGCCCTTCACCACGTAGACCGTCTCGAGGAACGGCTTGTCGGCCGGTCCTTTGGGGCATTCCAGGACGGTGATGTCCTGGCCGCATCATCGCGGCCGCCAACCAGTCGGCGGGCCCGTCCCGAGAAGGCCGAGAGGGCCCAGAACGCACGCCGGCTCGGGCAGGCCGCATGACCTGACCACGAGGTTTGACCGGCCGTCACCCCTGCTGCCGCGATGGCTGCCCGCTCCACGGCAGAGGTTTCAGAGGCTCTTCCAACTCCCTCACCGCCGGCACCAACCCGCTTCGTCGTGCGTTCGGCGCGGGCCCCGTGACCACCCGGTTTGACCTTCTATGCACGGAGTGCCCGTGGTGCTCTGGCATTCCAAGGAATCCGCGCTGCGCCCGCCTCGTGCCGGAGGTTCTCGCACAGCTTCTTACACAGGCTGATACTCGACGGAGGTGTGGCCGCATCCTGCGGCCAGGCGGCGCAGGGCGTCCCGCTCGGCCCGGTCCACGGTCAGCGACCAGCGGAGCTTGGTGCTGACCCAGTCGGCGGCGTACGTACAGCGCGCGTCAGCCAGCGGCGGCAGCCAGGTCGACGGATCCTGGTCGGCCTTGGACCGATTGGTCTTCGCGGTGACCGCGACCAGGCTGCGCTCGGCGTCGAGGTCGTTGGCGTAAGCCTCGCGGCGTGCCGCGCTCCACTGTGAGGCCCCGGAGTCCCACGCCTCGGCGAGGGGCACCATGTGGTCGATGTCCAGGCCCTTGGGGTTGGTCACGGTGACGCCGTCGTAGTAGGAGTACCAGCGGCCGGAGACGACCGTGCACTTCGGTCCGATCTCCGGTCGCTGTCGGGATTCGGCGATCAGTACCTCGGCGCGCGTCGAGCAGCCGTCCCGGTCGGCGTCGACCCAGTGCTTGAACGAAGTGGGCTGGTAGCCGGTGCGGGACTCGGCCGCCAGCGGAAGGGCTTCGATGCCGTCGTGCAGGCTCGCGTACCGGGCGGGCGCGTCGGACTCGTCGGCCTGGGCCGGGGAGGCGGCGGTCAGGGGCAGCAGGGCGAGGGCGGCGCCGGCGAGGACGCGCGCAGTCATCTTGATCACAGCAACTGGATACCGGCTCGCCAGCCGGCGTACGGCGGGAACGGCCCGGGAGAACCCGCGCGAGTGACAGCGCGGCCTCACTTCCTTCCCCAGCGGCGGAGGACAGCGCGGGTACGGGCTGCTCTCGAAGGCCGGCCGAGCGCCGTAGTACGCCCGCCGCCGCCTCGAACAGCCTCCCGCCCGCGCCCAGCGTCTGCTTGAACGCCCGTCATCCCCGCCAGGGCCCTGCCGATGACACCGCCGCCGGGATGCACCACCGTGGCGGTCAGCGTGTCGAAGGCCTTGACCTCTCCTCGCGGGGCCAGCGGCTCCAGGCGCCACGCCTGGGTCTGCGGTCCGGTGTCGGTGGGCGGCTCGGCCTGCACCGTCGGCGTGCCCGCCGCCAGCTCGTCCCCGCGCAGGGCGGCGCCCTTCCACTAAGCCATTCGGGGAGCCGCTGGCCCTCTGTGTACCCCGCGGACTAGGAAAGCCGCTCGACGGCACCGCTACACCCCGCACGTCACGGCGCTGCTCAATGCCCGCCGTGAGCACGAGAACCGCGTCGGCACCCTCCGAGGCTTCCATCTGCCCAAGATCATGTACTGGCGGCTTTTGGGCTTCTCTCGGCGCCGTCTGGTTCCAGCCGACGCCGGATGGCACGGAGGCGGTGGTCGCGGTCAGTGGTGCAGCGAGCGCCGCAGCACCGGCGGGGACCCCATCATCGAGCGTGAAGGGCCGTCGCAGGCGATTGAAAACCTACTGACGGGCCCGGCGATTCATCCACACTATGATGGCTGCCCACAGCACGGTGACAACGATGATGATTAAGGCGGCCGTTGTGGTTCCGTGATACACGCTCCAGGCCTTGTGCCGTAGATCGGCGGCTATGGCTTCGCCAGGCGTGTTGTCATCGCCTTCGTGATGCCCGCCTTGCATGTGGTCATAGGCGAGCACCCAGCACACACCGCGCACAAGGGCGGTGAGGAGCAGTAAGGCCAGGCCTGTTGAGAACGCGGGCCACAGACGCTTGGGGCGGTCTGTCAATGCATGTTCCTTCCAACGTCACGCGATGCGGCTAGAGTTTGATGAGCCACCCGGCCAAGGCGCCGGCACACATGTAGACCGTACCCGTCAGGATCAGTACACCGGGCGTTGGGTAAGTTTCCTGCACAAAGCCGATGAGTGCGGCACTGCCCGCTAGCAGCCACAGCCCCGACATGATGAGCACGTAGCGCCCTACAGGACTGCCGGCCGCAATGCAGCGGGCTCCCACCCACAGCAGGAATGGAGCGGCAATAAACGTGAAGACGGTCACGATGCCAGTCAATATCGCTTGCTGGATCAGCGGGAACTGTTCCTCGTTCTTTCCCATCCCGTACCGGTGAGCAAGGCTAATGCAGGCGATCAACATAACAGCCACCAAGAGGGCGGCGATCCCTCCTTTGAGGACTGACTGCATGGCATTCACCTTCTTTGTCAGCGCGCCGCCTCAGTGATTCCGAGGCGGCGGTTCATGAGGGCAAAAGGGGCGGGGAAAAATATTCTTCCTCGCCCCTTCGTGGTGGTTATGCTTTGCAGGTCACTTTACCCAGTCCTTCATGGTGCGCTCCAGAGAGTTTGCGTACAGGCGTGCACCGGCGATCTTGGGGTGGAACGACTGCGCCGACAATCCGTAGTCCTTCAGGATCGGCCAGTCCGCGACCGGATCGTCGCTGTCCACGGTGTGCAGGACCAGTCCGTTGATGGTCTCTGGGCTGCCGCAGATTCCCTTGCCTTCGAAGTCCGGCATCGGGTTGGAGAAGCGGACGTCGATACCGTGCTCGGCTTTGGCGGTGTCGGCCACCTTCTGCATGTTGGCCGCCAGTTCCCCCGCGACACTGTCCAGCCAGGCATTCGAGTCTTTCGAAAGGCCGAATGCGCCCAGACGCAGACAGGAACCATCCGCAGAGATCAGTTTCGGGTAGCCCATGAGGACGATTTTGGCATTCTTCGCCCTCGTGTGAATCTCCTGGAGAGAGCGCATGATATCCGGCGCCACCACCTCCTTGATCAGTGCGGGCAGAGCCTGCCCGAAGTGCCAGCCGTGATACTTCTTGTCCCGGCCGCCGATGTCCGTGTCCTCGTCTTCGAACGGCACATCGTTGCAGTTCGCCTTGATGCCGAAAGAAACCAGGCAATTCTGGATTACGTGTGTG
The DNA here is from genome assembly GCF_044329785.1 of Streptomyces sp. NPDC017529. Lineage (NCBI taxonomy): Bacteria > Bacillati > Actinomycetota > Actinomycetes > Kitasatosporales > Streptomycetaceae > Streptomyces > Streptomyces sp. NPDC017529. The sequence continues at coordinate 30,272 of NZ_JBIRJY010000020.1, read as the reverse complement.
AAGCGGGTGTCGTTGCCGCCGATGGACATTGTGACCAACGTTGTGTTCTGGTCCAGGTACCCCTGTTCCACCTGCGGCAGTTCGCCGTTTTGCGGGACCTTCATCACGTTGTACGTGCGGGCTCCGGAGCAGGCGATGAGGTGGTAGTCCATACGCGGGTCGAGGCTGTCGTCCAGCGCTCCGATGGACGTACCGAGGCCGGGCGCAGCGGCCTGCCGGGACCACGCCATCTTCGACCGGTGGCAGGGGTTGCGCGTAGATTTGTTCAGCTTGTCACGGTAGTTGCTCTCCGGGTAGTAGTCGCGGTTGCCTTCGGAGGCTCCTTCCCCGGAGGAGTAGGAGTCGCCCATGGCGACGATGGAGTGCTTCGGCTTACCGGGCAGGGGTTGGAAGGCGATCGAGCCCCAGGCGATGTCCTCGTCTGCGGTTCCGTCCTTCGTCACGTTCGACAGCTCGACCTGCGGTGTTCCTGTGAAGTGGAATACGCCGAGGCTGACCCACCGGTCGGCGCGCTGGGGCACGAGGCGCTTGGGGCTTAGGGTGTCCGCATTTTGTACGACGTAGGCGGCCTGGCGGGTATGGGCGCCGGTGTCGGGTAGGTGCACCAGTACCCGTGCCCAGTCGAGCTTGTGCCCGAGTGTCCACTGGCCCTTGATCGTCATGCGGTTGCCGTCGCCGCCGAGGTTGTCCTCGTTTCGGGTGTGGGTGTACCAGAAGTGACCGCCGTCGCCGCCTCCGATCGAATGCAGATCGGCTTTTGCTTCGTAGTTACTGTCCCAGTCCGGGTAGAAAGTGAAGTCGAAACTTCCCTTCGACGAGGCCGGCCCGCATTTCGACCAGGTCTGGGTGCCGTTGGGGATGGACGTGACAACCTCGGAGCCCTTCGGCGCGGTATTGCATACCGGTTCACCGTTCTTCAGCCGATAGCCGCGTCCGGGCTCGGCACGCAGGGACTCGTACTTGATGCTCTCATGCCCGCATGACTGCTCGCACAGGGGCTTCCAGGTGGCGTTCTCCTGGTTCCACCAGAACTGCCGGTAGCAGGCCTCGTCCGGGCAGTTGACCGGGGTTTCGGTACTGCAGCCGTTCTTCTCGTTGCAGAAGGTGTCCAGTTCCGGACTGACGTGGGAGCGGGCAGCGTCGTTGTTCCACCAGGCGGGGCGGAAGCCGGCGGAAGAGAACCCGGGATCGCCCACCCAGTCCTGGCGGCCGTCCGTGCCGTAGGAGAAGCCGGTGTCGATGGACCAGGCGGCCCAGCCCATCACCTTTTCTTCGTAGGGCCAGTACTGCGGGTGGGCCGCGTCACGGATGTTTTTCTTGTCGAGACTGACGTCCATGAACGGGTGGTCCCAGGCGCCCTTCTTGTAAACGGGATTCGCCGGGTTGTTGTACCAGCCAAGGCCCCAGTTTCCGCCGTTGCTGGCGAAGGCCGACTTGGCATTGAAGCCGAGGTTGTAGTTCCAGGCGGCGGTGAACCAGTTCTCCACCCGGGAAGGGTCGTCGTTGTTGACCGTGATCTTCTGGCCGTCCTCGTGTACCTCATTCCACTTGTCGGCGAGGATTTTCATGGATGCGGCGATGTTGCTGGCGTAGTCGATCGCTATAAGCTTTTGCAGCTTGGGATCCAGGCTTTTTTCGATCTTCTGGCCTGTCTTTTCGTCTACCTTCTCGTGTCCCGCCAGGCGCATGCCGTCGGTGACCTGTCCGACGCCGTAACCGCAGTCGGACTTCTTCCAGTTGATACGCCAGTAGCCCAGCAGGGTGTCCTTCACGTTGTGGCCGTAGTAGCCGTCCGTGGCGGCCAGCGGGTTGCCCATCTGGCCGGGCACCGCACCGTTCTCCGCCTGCCACAGGTTGGACTCCTGGGCCAGGATGCCGAGAAGAACGTTGGCGGGGATGCGTCCGCCGCCCTTCAGCTTCGGCAGGGGGAACAGTCCTTGCGGGTCGATCGTGCCGAGGCCGGCCTGGCTGCGGTAGTCACCCTGGCGGATCCACTTGCTGCGCAGTTCACCGCGGACGGCCATGTCCACCGCCCACTCGACCTGATTCGGCGTCGGCTGCAGCGCCTGAGCGCTCATGTCGTTGCGGGAGACGGAGCACCAGCGGTCGGTGTCCCGGGGATCGTGGGAGACCGCGGCTGCGGTACGCGACATCACCCGTGGTGCGAAAGCGCCGGTCAGAGCGGGTGAGAGGACGTTACCGGTGCGCGGCGGCGTGGCGGCGACTCGCTGCTGGACTTTGTTGCCCGTCGCTGTGGCGGTCGATGTGACGGTGAGCGGGGCCGCGTCATCCGCGGTGCTGGGGGCTTGCCCGGAGCGGTCATGCACGCCCGCTTCAGGCTCGTCGGCCTTGTCGAAGCCCTTCCCGGCCGCCTGGATACGGGTCAGGCCGGCGCGGATCCCGGGGGTGAGGACGGGGTCGACGGCGAGGCGGCCGTGGGAGGAGACGTCGGTGTCGGCCGGCGCGTCGATTTTGGTGACGCCGCTCCCCTCCGTCTTCGCATCCTTGGTGTCACCAGTAAGAAAGGCGCGCCCCTGTTCGCCGGGGACGAGGTCGAGGTCGCCAAGGCGTCCGGTGGCGATCGTGCGCGGCTTGCCGTGGCCGTCGTACACCTTCGCCTGGGCCGTCTTGGTGTCCTTGCGGTCCACGAAGCCGATGCGGTCACCCGCCATGGGGCGGATGTCGAAGGGGATGCTGTCGCCTGTGGCGAGTCGGCGGGCTTTGCCCCTGCCGTCGATGTGGACGAGGTCGCGGCCGAGGCCGGCGACCACGCCGTCCTTGACCGGGGCCGCCGAGGACACCTGTCCTTGCAGCTCGCCCGTCGTGGCAACCGTTTTGCCGGCCGTGTCCACGGTGATCACCTGTGTCTTCACCTTCGCCGCGTTGTTCATGTCGCGGTACTGGGTGAAGGCGGCGGTGTGCGTGGTGGTGTTGCAGGTGGGGTCGAAGTAGGCGAGGGTGCCGGTGAAGGGCAGCTTCGTCACGTCGCCCGTCCTCGTGTTCACGATCGCTGTGAACGCGCCGCCCTGCATCAGGTCGGGCTTGTTCGTGAAGGCGCGGGGCGCGTACACGGCGGCGACGTGGTCACGGTCCATGACGCACTGGTTGCCGATCCACGAATCGGCGGGCATACCGGGCTCTGAAAGGGTCGCGACCGTCTTCCAGTCGTACGCTTTCGCCTCGTCGGCGACGAGAATCCGGTAAGCCTTCGCGTCGGCTGCACCGGCCACGGCCCGGTCCTGGCTCTTCTTCCAGTCCTTGCCGAGGTTGGTATCCGGATTCGCCACCCGAGCCGGGCCGGGATCGCTCGGCGGCTTCGGTTTGGCGGGCGCAGCCGTATCAGGAGCGGGGCCGGTTGGGGCAGGGGTTTCTGCAGCGAGTGCCTGCGACATCAGGGGGCCGCTCGCGACCAGTATGGCCGTAGCGATGAGCAGCGGTGTGCGCAGACGTCTCGACACGCGGTGACGCCGTATCAAAACGTTCCTCAGGTAGTTGGCTTATGCGTGGACACGTCGATCGCAGTCAGTCGGCAGGGGATTGACGTGAGCCTTGTGCCATGGGGAAGGCCGGAGAGCTCGCTCGCCTCAAAAGGAAGAGGCTGGGTGGTGAGCAGAGCTCGACGGGCAGTCAGGCAGCCGTTACGTCGCAGTTGGTGCAGGCGGTGAGAACCGGTTTCCAGTCGGTGTGTCTGCCTGGGTGTGGAGCGGGTGCGACTCGACGGAAGAAGCACAGTAACGGTGAGGTTCCCGCATAGGGAGAGATGCTTTTCACAAGCGGCTGGCAACCGCCGCATACAAGACAGGCTAAATCAGGCCGCGCTTTGCTAGTGCTTGACTATTTTTCCTTGTAGTCATGGAGTTCACCTGCTTGAGAGCAGGCCTGAATCAGTGCTTCCGGTCGCTGCTGGTGAGGCTTATTAAGGGCCACGAGCAAGCCACGAAGAAGTCTGCGACCTGGCCTTCACGCCCGGGCGGTTTCGCCCGCTCCGGCAAGGAGCAGCAGTCCGCCCGCTGCGCGCCACCGAGCGGCAAGGCGAGATCCAGGCAGACGCGCAGCCCGGAGCGGCTGAACCACCGACCAGCGCTCGGGCCGGAGGACTGGCCACCACATCGCTAGGGACGCGGGCCCGGTTTCCTCCCCGCCGGCGACGAGGTGGTACGCACCGGGCACCAACGGCCAAGATCGGCCAATCTCCCCACGTGTTTTGTCGCTTAAGCCGCATAGCGCTCACAGGAGATTCACAGGCAAGGGCGCCCCGAGGGCGCATCGGAATTGCGTTCCCGCTGGGTACAGCAGGCGTGCGTTTCCGGCCACAGGCCGACGAACTCATTGCGTGGCCTTTACACACAGCGTCTACGGTGGCCCCGCCCTGCCAGGACGGACCGACACGTCCCGGCTCTCCGGGCGACACGTAACCACTGGCGGCGTTTCTTCATGGGTGGTGAGGACCAGCCGCCGGGCACCGACTTCGAGGGGGGACCTATGCGTCTGAAAGGCGCAGCACGTAAGAGAAACATCCTGGCCGCCGGGTCGCTGGCGGCCGCAGCCGTCCTAGGCGCGGCCCCGGCCGCCCATGCCGTGGACGACACCGCGAACCTCTACAGCGCGGAGGCTTGCAAGGTGCCCGGCGCCTCGGGCTTCAAGTTCCACATCTTCTTCCAGTCCGGCCAGAACGGCTCCTACCGCAACATCGGCTACGCCGTCTATAACTTCGACGACGTGCCGGACGGCGTGGCCGGGGCGCGGACCCCGCTCACGTTCTGCGAGAAGGTCGGCGCCAGCGGTGCGTGGCCGGGCTCAGGTCTGCGGATCAAGAACAATGCCGCCTCCGGGGAGAACGAGCACTACAAGTACATGGCGCGTGTGTACTTCAACAGCGGCTACAAGGGAGCACAGGACGTGATGGCCCCCTACCAGCACATCGACCGGTTCCGGCACGTCTACAACCAGAACGCCTCCTTCCAGTTCACCGGCTGAGGGCGTAGCGAAGGAGGACGGCATCATGAAGATGACAACGAAGGTGACGGTTCCTCTCACGGCGATGGTGCTCGCCGCGGGAGCAGGCACCGTGTACTTCCTGGCTGACGACGCCGGTACGCGGAACCCGGCCCAGAGTGTCGCAGCGCCCGCATCGGCTAGCGAAGCCCACGTGGCTCAGGCTTCTGTGGGCGACCCGCACGACCCCGCGACATGGCGGTTGCCCATCGAGGCCTACATGCCCACCCGTGCGCAGGCCAGGCTCGTCAGCACCTCGCGGGACACACTGATCGACCGCTGCATGGACAAGGCCGGCTACCCCGCCTGGAAACCTGCCCCCGACCTGCCGCAGGTCGGGGGCAAGACGCTCACCGACTGGCGCTACGGCATCCACGATGCCACGCTCGCTGCCGAGCGCGGCTACCACCCCGAAGCCGGTGAGCAGGAAGCGTACGACGCTGCGATGTCAGAGGGCGCAGTGGACGAATCCGGCGCGCCCGATGACGTAGTCAAACGCTGTGTGAGCCAGGCCGACGGCTCTGTTCCGGCGGCCCAGCCAGCGGATGTGCTCCAGCAGGTCAGCGGCGAAGCGTTCAACGAGTCGCGCACGGATCCCAAGGTCGTCGCGGCCTTCACGAAGTGGTCCAGCTGTATGAAGACCAAGGGCTACTCGTACAAGGCACCGATGGAGGCCAACGACGACCCTGCCTTCGCTGATCCGCACAAGGTCAGCAAGCAGGAGGTCAAGACGGCCCAGGCGGACATCACCTGCCGCGACGAAGCCGACGTTGCCCGGACGTGGTTCGACGCCGAAGCCAAGCTCCAGCGCAGCAAGATCGCCGAACATCTCCAGGCGATCAGCAAGTCAGCCGAGGCCACCAAGCAAGCCGTCGCCAAGGCGAAGGCCGTTTGACCCTATTACCAGCCGCCACAGTTGCTTGCTGTGGCGGCTGGCCCGTTTGGCGCGCCGCCCGTCGTCGGCCTTCCTCACGTCACCTACGTCTTCCAGTCCGCGTTCGCCGACGCCGACCGGGCCTGGAAGAACTGGCTGGACTCCGTCAAAGGCATCCGGGCCGGACGCCGCGTGGGCTACCCCCGCTTCAAAAAACGCGGCCGCAGCCGCGACTCCTTCCGCCTGCACCACGACGTGAAGAAACCCGGCATCCGCCTGGCCACCCACCGGCGCCTGCGCCTGGCCTCCTTCGGCGAGGTACGGCTGCACCACTCCGCCAAGCGCCTCGCCCGCCGCATCACCCACGGCGATGCCACCGTCCAGTCCGTCACCGTCTCCCGCCACGGCCACCGCTGGTACGCCTCCCCGCTGTGCACAGACACCTTCACCGCCCCCGGCCCGACGCCGACGCCGGAGCTCACGCTCCTGTGGCGCGACAGCACCCGCACCACAGCCTGACAGCGCGCGCAACTGGATACTGACTTGCCAGCCTGCGCACGGCGGGAACGACCGGTAACAACCCGTGCAGGTGACGGCGCGGCCCCACTTCCTTCCCCAGCGCAGGGCGCAGCGGGTGCGGGCAGCTCTCGAAGGCCGGCCGAGTGTTGCGGTGCGCCGGTAGGAAGCGGTGCGCGCAGCGTTCGGCGAGGTGCCACCGGTGGGTAGATTCAGGCCCTGACGTTGTTTCACCTGGCCCGGGAGCCAATTTGCACCCCCTCCGCCGCGCCGCGGTCTTCGCCTGTCCTGTCCTGCTGCTGTCCGTGGCGGCGTGCTCTGCTGATGCGTCTCGTGAGGACGCCAAGCCGCCGCGGCCGGCTGCTCCGTCGGCGCCGGGCGGGCTGGCGCTGGCCAAGGCGGTCGATCAGCTGAAGATCAGCCGTGAGTCGCGGGCGGGGTACAACCGGGACAAGTTCAAGCTGTGGGTGGACGTCGACCACGACGGCTGCGACGCCCGCCAGGAGGTGCTGCTCTCGGAGGCGGTCAAGAAGCCCCGGCAGGGCAAGGGCTGCAAGCTGAGCGGCGGGCAGTGGAAGTCGTACTACGACGGCAAGACCGTCAACGACCCGTCGAAGCTGGACATCGATCACGTTGTTCCTCTGGCGGAGGCGTGGGACTGCGGTGCATCGAAGTGGAGCGCCAAGCGCCGCGAGGCGTACGCCAACGATTTGGCGGCCGAGCGCGGGCTGGTGGCGGTCAGCTCCGGCCCGAACCGCGCCAAGGGCGACAAGGACCCCGCCGAGTGGCTGCCGCCCGCCAAGGGCGCGTACTGCACCTACGCCGCCGACTGGGTCAGCACCAAGCTCCGCTGGAACCTGAGCGCCGACACCGCCGAGCGCGCCGCGCTGCGCAAGCTCGCCGCCGGCTGCCCGAAGACCATGGTGACCTTCGTTCCAGCCTCGTAAAGTTCCCGCCGGTTCGGGGCGGCTTTGCCCTGCTCCCGGTTTCCGTCCGTGCCGGTCCGGCGGGGAGCAGGCGGCCCTTCGGGCCGGGGTACGCGAAGGGCCGCACGGGCAGTCTGCCGCCACCCGCCCGCCGCGGGCTCAGCCGCGGCGGGCGAGTTCGGGCCGTGTGAGTCAGCGGGCGGTCCAGTGGGTGAGGGCGGGGATGGGGGCGGGCCGGGGGCGGCGGTGGACAGCGGAGCCAGGAGCGGGCGGGGGCAGGGGGCCGGGCGGTCTCCCAGCTTCGGAAGTGGTGAGGTGCTGCAGGGGAGCGGTGAGAGTGTTGCTGAACGCGCCCAGCAGGTCGTCCAGCTGCCGGGTGGGCGGCGGTGCCGGGGCGGGGTGCGGGGGCGGCTCGGCCCCGGCCTGGGCTGCGGTCTCGGGTTCGGTCTCGGGAGCGGGTTGGTGGGTGAGCGCGCTCTCCCACAGGGGGGCGAAGTAGTCCGGGACGCCGTCGAGGACCATGACGATGCGCTGGACGATTTCCCAGTCGGGTACGTCGCTGCCGTCCAGGACGGCGGCCACCTGGTGCTGGTCTAAGGTGCCGCCGCTGGTGACGGCCATGGCCCAGGGCGTGGGGGAGCCGGCGCGCCGGTGCAGATAGCGCAGGGCCGAGGCCAGGGTGTGTCCGGTGCGGCGGGTGGTGCGGCGGGCCTGGGCGTCCTCCCAGACCTTGCGCAGGGCCGCAGGGTCGGCGCCGCAGGCGCGGGCTAGACGGGCGGTGGCGTCCCAGGAGGGAAAACGCTCGCCACTCATGACGCGGGAGAGGTAGCTGGAGGACAGGCGGGTGGCGTCGCCCAGACTGCGCAGGCTCAGCTGAGAGGCGCGCTGGAGTTTGCTGAGGACCGGGGCGAGCTGGCCTGGCGGCCCGGGCGGCTCCAGGCTCGCAGGTGGGGGTGGTTCGGTGCCGAGGGGCCGGCTCTGTTTACTGCCAGAGGTGTCGTCGCCGGCGGACGGCGGGGTGGCGGGGCGGGGGCGCGGCGCGCGGGGGGCCGGCCGGTCGCAGCCTTCGCCGTACTTGTGCCGGGCGGTGTCCTTGTTCAGTCGCACCAGGGTGCCGATGGTGGCCCAGTCGGTGCCGTGGCGGCGGGCACGCTGGACGGCGGGCGTAACCATCTTTTCGGCCAGGAGCTGGATCTGGACCAGGGACTCGAGGAAGAGCTCGGGCCGGGCGCCGGGTGCCGTCAGGAGCTGCGGCAGACACATGATTTTCTCTTCAAGGATTTCCATCTGGTCGGCGAGTTTCCCGTCCAGATCCGAGGTGTCGACGTCGACCAGGCCCTGCTGGCGTTTGCGGTACGCGGCCTGACGGCACTGCGTGTCACAGTATTTTCCGGGCCGGCCCGCGCTCTGCTCCTTCAGCAGTTCTCCGCAGTTCTCACAGGTTGCTGGGGGAAAGTATCCCGGCATCGTGCCGTGTCCTTGTCTGGTCGTGTCCTGGCGGGCGACGAAACGGGTTTCGCCGCCCGCGAAACGTGACGGATTACGGAGATGTTCGTCCGTTCCGTAGGGAACACCGGTGCGGAAATGACACCGGGAGCCAGCAGCGGCGGACTCCCGGGCCGGGAAGGTCAGCCGCCGGTGCGCGGGTGCCGCCAGGCCGCGTAGGCCCACAGAGCGGCGGTGACGAGGAGCACCGTCAGCGTCACCGGGTCCTGCGGCGGGTCGAGGACGACGAGCGGGGGCACGGCCATCGGCGGGCGCGGGCCGGGCCATGCGCTGTTGCCCGGGTCATGAGCGGCGTTGCCCCCCATGTCCACAGGGCGGGCGGCGCTGTTACTGTCCTTCGCGGGACGGCGCCTTCGGTGTTTGTCCCAAAAGCGATCGGGGAATTCACGCATTGAACTTCCTGTAGGTCGCAGTTGCGTGTAGGAGCGCGAGCCCGGGTCCGTGGAAAGAGTCAGGCTCGCGCTCCGTGACTGTAACGACACGGTTTGCCCAATGCCATTCGGTCAAATGCGCCCACCCGTAGCCCATTTTCGGGTCTATCGGACACTTTCGTAACGCATCGGCGGGTAATTACCTCGGAATCCAGAAAGAAGCGTTCCCTCACATCTGATCTTGGTATAGGGAGCCGCGCAGCTACGCGCGTCATTCGGTAAAACCGCAGATGAAAGACCTGGACACCCCACCAGATGCCGACGTCTACCGAGTATTCGTTCATAAGTGCGGCCCTGCTCCCGAGGCGGAAACGACCCCAAGGGAGCCGCCTCGACGAGCCATGCCAGGTGAGCGGCCGGTTCGTACACGTGCCCGACCCAGCCGGCGCGCGGAGGCACTCTGCCCCCCGACGGAGCTGCAGGTTCGGCCCTCTGAGCCAGGCAGCTGCACAACGGTGCAGGATTCCGTTGCCGGGCTGATCCCGCTTCCGCCAGTGCCGCTGCTTCTGGGACAATCGCAGGGTGCACGTACCACCCGCATCCGACCCAGGGACTGACATGGCTTCCGAGGACCCCATCGCTCACAACGAGCTGGAAGCACTCAGCCGCCGCACCGTGGCCGTCGAAGACCGGGTCGAAGCCCTACAGGTGCAGTCCGGCGGCAACTTCGCCGCCGTCATCGAAGGCCAGGCCGCACTGCGCCGCGAGGTCCGCGAAGGCTTCACCGCGATGAACGCCCGCATCGACGCCCTCACCGACGAGGTGCGCACAGGCAACGCCCAGATCATCGAGCTGCTCTCCCGCCTGGTGGGCCAGGACCCCAGCGCAAGCTGAAACCCTCCGGCCAGAGGGCCGGAGCTGCTCCGAGGCCTGGCAGGGCGCCCATCACGAAGCCGATGCTGCCCTGCCGGGCCTCGCTGCTGCGCGGGTGGAGGATCTTCGGTACAGGCTCACCGATGAAGCCCCTGAAATCGTCCCTGGTAGCCGGACGGCAGGCCACACACCCAGGGTTCAGACCTCACGGCGAAGGTCGCCCGGAACATTCCGGGCGACCTTCGCGCTGTACGGGGCCGGCTCGGCCGAATCGCCCGGGGCGTTCCTGGCTTCAGTCACGGCGCAGGGGCCTGAGCTACTGGCGTTGGCTCTGGCCCTGGTGGGCAAGGACGTGTCAGCCGGTGGCCTCGTGTGGTTCGAGCAGAGCGAAGTAGGTTTCACGCTGCTGCTCGGTCAGCTTGCCGCCGAGCGAGAGCGCCGAGCGCAGCGAACTCAGGGCGTCCGCCGCCGGCACGCCCCACGCCGTGTGGGCCTGCCTCTGGATTTCTCCGATGGTGGTGTACGCGTCGCCGGGGAAGTGGCGGACGTACCAGTCGAGCATCTTGGCCACCGGCACCGTCAGGTTGAGGTGCCACCACTTCTCCGCCTCGTCACTGTCCTGGTCCTCGTCGGCGTACATGTCGACGGTCTCCTGCCAGTCGTGCATCACAGCGCCCTGCACGACCCGCCCCAGGTGCTGGGTGGGGATGATCTGGTCGAGGCTGGCGGCGACAGACCAGGCGAGTTCGTTCGCGATCTCAGCGACGGATTCCTTGTTGCGCTGGCGCAGCACCCACCGCTTGCGGACGTCGGGCCGGTCGTACAGCGTGTGCTGGAAGTCGGTGGCGAACCGGTCGCGCACCTCGGCCGCACCGGGGGAGAGGCTGTCGCGGTCGCCGGCGGACATGGCGGCCCCGACGCCCTCGTGGGAGCGCTGGCGAGCCTCCGCCCAGTCCTCCGCGACCGTGCGCGCCCATTGGTCGCGGCCGCCCACGGTGGCCTGTGGCTGGGGCACCTCGTTGTTGCCGCGTGAGATGTAGGCCCGCAGCGTGGAGGCGGTGATGCCGCCGAGCTCGGCCATCTCCGGGACGCCGATCAGCTGTGTCGCGGTCAGTTCGGGGCTGGAGAGGTCGACCACGCACCGTTCCAGGGGCAGGGCGTTCTCCTGCTCCTGGAACGGTGCTCGGCCCACAGGGCCAGGTGGTCGGGCCAGGTGTCCGGCCTGGCCGCTTCGGGGTCGAAGGTGATCACCTTGCCCACGTGTGCCCGGGACGCATCGGCGCGGCCGTCGAGCATGTCGGCGGCGTAGACCGTGACGGCCAGACGCGCCTTGCGCCGCTCGTAGTCCTGTTCGACGGGGTTCCAGACCTGTCCGGGCCGGTACCAGGTGGTGCCATTCCACCAGTAGCCGCCGGCGCGGAATAGCAGCTGTTCTCCGGACCAGGTGTTGTGCCAGAGGGCCATGTCGCCGTCGTGCATGAGCAGGACGGTCCGGCCATGCTCGGGGTGGTGGCGCACCGACCAGCCCAGCGCGTGCTGCTTGGGGTCGGTGGTGAAGGCGTGCCAGCCGCCGTCAGCGCGGTTCTTGTCGTAGCGGCCCCACATGCCGCTGTTGTGGTGGCGGCCAACGGCCTCGATGGCCTCCGGGCCTTCCTCGAGGGGGAGGTGGGAGTCGTCGACGAACGGCAGGCCCGGCACCGGGTGGTCGGTGCGCAGACCGTTGGCGAGCGGAAGAACGTGGCTCACGGCAGATTCCTCGTTTCCCTCCGAGGGTGCTGCACCCATGTACAGCACTTTGCCCTTCCCTTATGCATCGTGAGCGCGCAGCGTCGTGCAGCTAATTTCAGACAACCTTCGCCAACGGCCGTCCGCGAGGGCCGGGAGGCTTCACCAAGGTCAATGGCCAGCCCGCTGCCTGACAGAAGAGGAGGGCTGCCTGGCTGCCGAGCTGCGCGCGGGCAGGACGAGAAGGCAGACGGCCGCAGATGAGGATGTACAGCACCTGACGGGCAAGACCACCCTGAGATCCTGGCAAGACCACCCTGAGATTCTGCGGACAGAACGGCGGGGAGACGGCGTTGTCAGTGCTCCGTGCTCTGATACCGCCATGCCGCCGTACCAATGCATTCCCGGGCCGAGACTGCGCCGCGTCGTGCGCCTCGTCGCCTTGGACGAGGCCGGCCTCCTGCTCCTGGCAGCAGCCCCAGGCACGGCAGTGGGCACGCTTCCCGCGCTGTGGCTGCGGCCGGGGGATTCATATGCCGCCGCCGCCCGGCATCTGCAGCAGCGCCTGGGCGTACATGTGCTGCGTCCCGGGACCGTCAGCGGTCACCGGTGGGCCCCGGCAGGCCCGGCCCTGCGCGTCGAGGAGCGTTTCCACCTCGTGCGGGTCCGCCGCGGCAGCTCAGTCTCCCCGCCCGGCCATCACTGGTGCCAGCCGGGGCGCGTTCCGCCGCACGGCCCGCGGTGGGCGGAGGTGCACCGGCTGATCGAGGGCTATTTGCAGGGCTGGATCCCCGACGGCCCGATCCGCCTGGAGTGGGACGAGCGAGCCGGTGACGGCGGCCCCGCTACGCCGACGTGGTGATCTTCTCCGACACGAGCCGAGGGTGCTTCAGGAACTGGCGTCCGTAAAACATCCTTTCGTATTCGTACAGGCCGACCGGGCAACCAGGCCCCGGCCGACGGGACGGAAGGAGCGGCCATGGCGACCGAAGCGGTACTGCGCGCCTACCGGTTCACCCTGGATCCGACCCCGGCCCAGGAGCAGCGGCTGCTGCGCTGGTGCGGCAACGCCCGTCTGGCCTTCAACTTCGCCCTGGCCGCCAAGAAGCAGGCCCATGAGCAGTGGCGGGCCGAGGTTGATGCGCTCCTGGAGCAGGGCGTCCCGGAGGCGCAGGCCCGCAAGAAGGTGCGGGTGCCGCTGCCGGCCAAGCCCGGCATCCAGAAGGCGTTCCAGGCCGCCCGGGGAGATGACCGCACTGGCACCGACGGCGTGTGCCCGTGGTGGCACGAGGTGAACACCTACGTGTTCCAGTCCGCGTTCGCTGACGCCGACCGGGCCTGGAAGAACTGGCTGGACTCCGTCAAAGGCACCCGGGCCGGACGCCGCGTGGGCTATCCCCGCTTCAAAAAGCGCGGCCGCAGCCGCGACTCCTTCCGCTTGCACCACGACGTGAAGAAGCCCGGCATCCGCCTGGCCACCCACCGGCGTCTGCGCCTGGCCTCCTTCGGCGAAGTGCGGCTGCACAACTCCGCCAAGCGCCTCGTGCGCCGCATCACCCGCGGTGAGGCCGCCGTCCAATCCGTCACTGTCTCCCGTCACGGCCACCGCTGGTACGCCTCCCTGCTGTGCACGGACACCCTCACCGTCCCCGACCGGCCCTCGCGCCGGCAGCAGGCCCGCGGCACTGTCGGCGTCGACGCTGGCGTCAAAGTCCTCGCCGCCCTCTCGAAACCCCTGACCGATGACGACCCGCACAGCGGGCTCATCACCAACCCCCGCCCGCTGCGCGCGGCATCCCGCCGCCTGGCCAAGGCCCAGAAGAAGCTGGCCCGCACCCGGAAGGGCTCGGCGCGCCGTGACAAAGCCCGGCACCGCGTAGCACGCCTGCACCACGAGGTGGCGCTGCAGCGCGACACCGCCCTGCACCACCTCACCAAGCGCCTGACCACACGTTTCGCCACCGTGGCCGTCGAAGACCTGCACGTGGCCGGGATGACCCGCTCAGCCCGCGGCACCCCCGACGCCCCCGGCCGCCAAGTGCGGCAGAAGGCCGGCCTGAACCGCGCGATCCTCGACTCGGCCCCCGGCGAACTCCGCCGGCAAATCGCCTACAAGACTTCCTGGTACGGCTCCCGTCTCACGGTCCTGGACCGCATGTGGCCGTCCAGCAAGACCTGCTCGTCCTGCGGATGGCGAAACCCAAGCCTGACGCTCGCCGACCGGGTATTCACCTGCACCGCCTGCGGCCTGATCCTGGACCGCGACCTCAACGCCGCCCGCAACATCGAGCGGCACGCCCGACCCGTCGCCCCTGGAAGAGGGGAGACCGCCGCCCGCGACAGCGGGCCGGCGCGGCAAACGCCCGTGGAGGGAACGCAAGTCCCGCCGCCCACCAGGGCGGAAGGCAGGTCCCAGCGAAACGGGAAGACCCGGCCCCGGCCGGGCCACCCCGAAGGAGCAATCCTCCGGTCACCCGCACAGCGCGCGGCACCACCGCCCCGACGGGGCACCCTAAAACAAGTAAAAAGCGAGCAACGCGCGCTCATCACCGCAGCTCACGAACGGTCCGGTCCCGGCGCGCGTGGGTGATCCCCTCATGATCGCCACGCTCGACACCGCCGCCCTGTCCGGTCCCGGCGCGCGTGGGTGATCCCTCATTGACCTCTTCGGCGACCGGGTGTCGGTGGTCCGGTCCCGGCGCGCGTGGGTGATCCCATTCAGCAACTCCGGACGTCCCGGTTCGAGGGGTCCGGTCCCGGCGCGCGTGGGTGGTCCCTGCTCGGATAGGGCGGTGGCCAGCTTGCGGATGTCCGGTCCCGGCGCGCGTGGGTGATCCCTGGCCGATGCCCTGTCCGACCAGGCTGCGCGTGTCCGGTCCCGGCGCGCGTGGGTGATCCCTGGCCGATGCCCTGTCCGACCAGGCTGCGCGTGTCCGGTCCCGGCGCGCGTGGGTGATCCCACACCCGGTACATACAACATCAAGCCCGCCACGTCCGGTCCCGGCGCGCGTGGGTGATCCCGACGACAAGGCCCGAGCCGAGGTCCGCGAAATGTCCGGTCCCGGCGCGCGTGGGTGATCCCACTCCCGTGCTGACCCGTGCCAGCTCTTGCGTGTCCGGTCCCGGCGCGCGTGGGTGACCCCGGCGCGACTACAGCCACCTGACCGGTCAGCAGGTTCGGTCCCGGCGCGTGTGGGTGATCCGGTAATGCACATGGTGTGCGGCGCGGGGCTGTGGTCCGGCTCCAGCGTGCGTGGGTGATCCCGACCGATGGTCACGGTGTTGCCCTGCCTCCCGGTGCCCGGTTGTGCCGCTGCGCCGCCGCAGAACCAGGACTGTATACGTGAAGCGGTCCTTCGCGACGGGCGTGAAGGACCGCTGGGTGCCCGACATATTGCCGGTGGGCTGTGGTCAGTACAGGTTGTGATGCTGCTGCACGGCCTGGGGCGTTATAGGGGTGAGGTGTCGGGTGAGGGCGCGGTAGTGGCGGTGGGTGACGGAGGGGCGGCCGAGGAAGAGCCCGGTGGGGGTGAAGTGGGGCGGGGTGAGGTGGCGTTCCAGGGCGGGGAGGTAGTTCCAGCGCAGGCCGGGGTGGGCGGAGTGGGCGTAGTGGTGGAGGTCGCCGTAGGGGAGCCAGGTGGTGGCGGCGAGGGTGGCGAGGGGGCGGTTGCGGGGGTACAGGCGCAGGCAGCGGCCGGCTTCGACCCAGGCCGACGGACCAGTGCGCGGATCGGGGTCGAACCAGGTGTGTTCGGCGAGCAGACTGCACCAGGCGAGCTGGGGGTACAGCAGCAGCCGGGGCACGAGCAGCCCGGCGATGAGGGCGTGCGGTCCGCCGAGCAGGCAGGCGGCGCCGGCCAGCGCGAGGACGGTGGCCGTACGGGCGGGGGAGCGGCGCAGCACGGCGGCGATCGTGGTGAGGGTGGCTTGGATGCCGCGCGGGGTGAGCGGGTGGAGGACGGCCAGGGCGAAGGCGGTGCGGGTGATGCCGCGGCGCAGGCCGGTGGCGTAGAGCTCGGCGAGGTTGGGGTCGGCGTGGGGGACCGCGGCGTTGGGGTGGTGGTCGCGGACGTGACGCCGGCGGCGGTCGGGGACGGGAGCCAGGGCCAGGGGGTGGTGCGCGAAGACCTCGGCGAGCAGGAGGTTGGCGCGTGCGGTGCGGGCCAGGACGCCGTGGACGGCGAAGTGGCTGATCTCCTGCAGGTGCCGGAAGTGGACGGCGACGGCGACGGCCGCGATTGCGGCGGTAAGGACGCCGTGGGCGGCCAGGGCCCACCAGCCGGCGATCTGGATCCACTGTCCGGCCAGCAGCAGCGTGGGGGTGACGTCATTGGCCCGGCGGCGCTGGTGGGCTATGAGCTCGGCGGCCGGCGCGGTGCGAGGGCGGCGGTGGGCGAAGTGGAGGCGGTCGGCCTGGCGCAGGGCGATGCCGATGGAGAGCAGGGTTAAGCACAGAGGCAGGGGCATGGTGGTCCTGGTGGCGTGAGGGGCGGGCAGTCCCCGCCATGGTTCACGCAGCGTACTTATTAGTCCACCAATATTGAAGTTCGGTCGGTCCTGCCGCTGCGGCCCCGGGGCCCTGGCGAACGCAGCTAGGTGATCATGCGCGCTCATGTGCCGCTGCACTCACCGCGCCCGCGGAACCTCGCCGACGGTGACGGGGAAGACGCCCGGCCTGGCCCTTCAGCGCGCCATGACCAGCTTGCCTGCGGATGGTGGAGAGGTGTGCATGAGCCAGGCGACGGCGACTTGCTTCGGGGTCGGAATCCACCCGAGGTCGCTGGCGTGGAGCCGGGCGTAGTCCGCTACCGCCGCCCGCAGTTGGGGATCCACCCGTGCGGCGACGATGGTCATGTCCTCGCGGGGCAACTGGTGCTTGGGTTTGGGTGGGCGGAAGGCTCCGGTCAGAAAGCGGAGGTAGCCGTCCTCGATCCTCTCCTGCCACGGGCTGTCCTGGAGCTCGTCGAACAACGCGAGCGACATGTACAGCGATAAATGCGGCTCTGATGCTTCTCTGCGGCTGGCGGCCGCATCGACGATCGAGGTGCTGCGACGGGGCGGGGCAGGGGGAGCCACCGGGCTTGGCCTCGACTGTGGAACAGCTGACGGCTTCGGGTGCCCGCTGTCGGATACGGCGGCCTGCCACAGGGCATCGAAGCGGTCGACTTCCTGCTCGGGGGTGGTTCCCCGGGCGCGAGTGCCGAGCGATTCCACCAGGGCGTCGACCACCTCCCAGCGCGGCAGCCGACCGCTGCTGAACGCGTCGTGCAGGCGGCTGCGGGAGACCCCTCCTCCCAAGTCCCTGGCCAGTTCGGACAGTGTGGGGCGCCCCGCTCGCAGATGAAGTGCGTGTAAGGCGTCAATGAGGCTTTTCAGAGGCCCTTCGGGCAACTGCGGCCGTTTCAGTTCTCCAGGCCGTCCCACAACAGCTCCCCCTTCGCTGTCCAGAACCGTCCAGAACTGTCCGCCAGCATGTCATCTCGTCCGGAGGTGGCACAGAGCGTCCTGAGCCGTGGCAAGGCGTTCTGCGGCACCAAGGCACGGTGCAGCGTGGTGGCCTGGCACCGGCGGAGTGCCGCGACGAGAAATGGGGCCTCAGTGCGGGACGTCATGAACCTTCTGGTGGAGGGCTTGCTCACTCAGCTTCCGGCGCAGCTGGCCGGAGCCGCTGTTCTGGCTGGAGCTGCCGCTGGACGGCGGGCCTGGCGCCGCCGGACCGCAGCCGGCGGACACTCGGCGCAGAGGAGCCCGGACGCCAAGTCGGGCCCGGGTGCCGAGGAATGAGCACGGCCGGGTGCGCGAAGGCCCGGCGTGTGCCGGGCCTTCGCGGTCGGAGAGAAGCGGTGCGCCTACAGGGTGTCGATGGTCTGGCGGATGCGGGTCTCGTCCCAGCCGGCGTCGAGCAGCGGGCGGGCGGCGGCTTCGAAGGTGCGCAGGGCCGCGGGGGCGGCTTCGGCGCCGTTGCCCCAGGCGGACTCGAAGCGTTCGATCCACCGGTCGACGGACTTGAAGTGCACGGTGGAGCGGCCCTTGGTGTAGTCGGCGTCGCCTTGCTCGTCTTCGACAAGGGCGGCGGCCGCGGCGATGATGATGACGTCCACCGCCTGGTCGGCGCGCAGCCGGTCTCTGACGGCAAGTCCGCAGGTCACGCCCATGTCCCGGTGGTAGGTGACGAGGTTGAGCAGGCCCCGGACGTACTCCTCGCGGGCGAGGTCGCGTTCGTAGGCGATGAAGAGCCGGTTGACGGTGCCGCCGGCGTCCAGCAGCTGCCGGTTGGCGCTGAGGTATTCGCGGCGGCGGGTCAAAAGGCTCGGGTCGGTGGTCAGGTCGCTGGCGAGGATCCGCTGCGGCTGGGACTGCGACTCCAGCAGGGTGTTGACCAGCATGACCGACAGGCGGGGGACTTCGCTGGCGTAGACCTGCATGTGGCCGTCGGCGACGGCGCTGTAGTCGGAGACCAGCTCGCGCTCGAGCTTCGCGCGGACCAGGTCGTAGTAGTGCGCGTCATCCATGTCCCGCAGGCTATTGGTCCGCCGCAGCGTAATGAAGCGCTTGCGCAGCCAGATGTGCGAGGCGACCAGCAGCATCACGATGACCGTCTCGGCGACCAGCAGCACGTTCTTGGTGGTGCCGCGTGCGGTCAGCCACGCGACGATCGGCGTGACGATGCCGACCAGGCCGATCAGGTTCGTGAGCGCGGGTGACGCTAAGGCGTCGACCGTCCGGCCCGCGGAGCCGCTGCGCGGTGCAGCCATGGATCCCGTCCCCTCCCTACAGCCCGTGCGGGCCGTGACGTTGTTGATGACCAGCCGTCCCGCCCCGGGCAGGAGCGGGCCCCGCCCCTGCCGGCGTCAGGGGCGGGGTACCGGCTCCAGCGGGATGTCGTAGGTGATGTCCCAGCGCTCGGCCGGGACCAGGATGTCCGCGGTCTCCACCGGCCGGCCGCCGCTGTCGTAGTGCGTGCGCTCGATCAGCACCCCCTGCGCCCCCGCGGTGGTCCCGAGCAGCTGCGCCGTCTCGCGGCTGAGCTGGGCCGGGCGCGGCACCTCGGTGACGCGCGTGACGGTGATGCCGATCTGGGCCATCCGCTCGGCCACGCCCCGGCCGGCCAGCGGCCCGCCCTCGGGCAGCACCACCGGGGTGCCGGCGGTCAGGGCGTACGGCTCCCAGCTGGTGGCGGTCAGCACGCACCGGCGCTCGGCCAGGACCTCGTACTCGGTGCGCACGCACAGCTCCCCGGCCTCGATGCCCAGCCGGGCGGCGATGGCGGCCGGGGCCGCGACCTTGGCGGTGCTCTCGGACTCCAGGCCGGTGGGGGAGCCGGCCGGGGTGAGCCCGAGGCGGCCGGGCGCGGCACCACCGGCCGTCAGGGTGCGCGGCAGAAGGTGGCGCTCACGCGGGGCGCGGACGTAGGTGCCGCGGCCGCGGCCGCGGAAGCTCTCCAACAGCCCCTCGGCGAGGACGGTCTCCACGGCCTGGCGGACGGTGTTCTCGCCGACACCGAACTCGGCGGCCAGCCCCGGCCGGTTGGGGAGCTTGTGGCCGGACGGCCAGGTGCCGTCGGCGATGCGCTCGCGGATGGCCTGGGCGACGCGCAGGTAGCCGGCCTCCTGGCGGTCAGCCATACATCTCCTCGCCCGGGGTCTTGATGAAACGGATTGACAATTTAGTCCACCAATAAAAAAATGGGGGACCAATAAGAGCGCGCAGTAATCACCGCTATCCGAATGTGGGTGCCGTGGGCTCCGACCGCCACCACAAGGCCGCCATCCGTACCGCGGCCGCCACCGCAGCCCGGCAGCTCACCGAGCTGACCGGCACCCCCGCCCGCCTCCAGGACGAGGCTGACGCCGTCCGCATCGAAGCCGACGTCACCGACAACGCCTTATCCCACTGGCCCCGCCTGCTGGCCGTCCTGGACCTCGGCACCGAATACGGCGTCACCACCGGACCCGACGGACAAGTCGCCTGGCTGCGCATCGCGCTACGAGACAAAGGCCCCCGACCATGACCCCCGACATCCAGCCCCTCGCCGCACCCTTCGCCAAGGGACACGGCTGCCAGAACTCCTTCCTCGTCCTGCCCGACCCCCACAGCCGGCTCCGCCTGACCGCCGCCGACGTCCGCCGCCTGACCGACCCCCACGCCGGCGCCGGAGCCGACGGCATCCTGCGCGCCGTCCACTGCACCCACACCCCCGAAGCCACCGCGATGGCCGCCGACGCCGAGTGGTTCATGGACTACCGCAACGCCGACGGCAGCCCCGGCCAGATGTGCGGCAACGGCATCCGCGTCCTGGCCCGCTACCTCGTCGACACCGGCCTCTGCCCGCCAGGCCCGCTGCCCATCGCCACCCGCGCAGGCCTGCGCCACACCCACGTCCCCACGCGGCGCCACGACTTCCACGGCCCGGTCACCGTGGCCATGGGCACCCCGTATTTCCCCGGACCGGACCGCATCATCGTCACCACCGCCGGACGAAGCTGGCGCGCCACCCACGTCGACATGGGCAACCCCCACGCCGTCGTCTTCACCGAGAACCTCACTGACGCCGGCGACCTGCGCACCGCGCCCGCCGTCGACCCGGCCGACGCCTACCCCCACGGCGTGACCACCGAGTTCGTCACCGCCCTCGGACCGCGGCACCTGGCGCTGCGCGTGTACGAACGCGGCGTCGGCGAGACCCGCGCCTGCGGCACCGGCGCCTGCGCCGCCGTCGCCGCCCACCGCCGCCGCACCGGCCAGACCGGCGCCGCCGAGTACCGCGTCGACCTCCCCGGCGGGCGCCTGGCCATATCCGCTGCGGCCGACAGCACCATGGCCCTGACCGGCCCGGCCGTCATCACCGTTCAGGGCACCCTTCGCCTGCCCCGTTCCGAGGCGGCTGCCGCGGCCGCCCGCGCCTGCGAAGCGGCCGAGTTCTCCAGCGAGCCGCCGATCTTGGGCTCACCGGCTCGGGCCGGAACGCCCACGGGTACAGAGGGCGGCGGCCGCGAGGCCCACCTGCATGGGATCGATGAGGCCGGGTTCGAGGTAGCCAGCGGCCGCCACCACGACGAACGCGGCGACGCCACCGACTGCCCGCCACACCTCCCGGCGGCGTCCGGGCTCGCCAGCGGTCGGCTCGGTCGGCTCGGGTAAGGGCTGCTGATTACTGCTGTGGGTCATGACGTCCTTTTCGGTAGGGCGTGCGCAGGCACGCGGGCAACGAAGGCAGGCAGGATGCACGCCTGCGCTGCTTACGTCCCGGGCTCACGCCCGGGACAGCATCAGCGTCTGATCGGATGAGGAAGATCTGTTAGCGATCGGTCACCGGTCCGACTGGTCGCCCCGCCCTGTGCCGGCCGCGCGCCGAACGTCTCGCCGGGAAGGCCACGGCGGCGGCCGATGTCATGCCGTAGGCGACCGCGCGACGACGTGCCCGAGCCCGAGTCCCTGCCCCAGCCTCAGAAGGCCACGTGAAGAGACGGTCGATGGGAGCACACAGCGCCCGAAACAGATGACGCAGCGCGCTGACTCGTGAGCCTCACACCTTGTTTCCGCAGGTAGATGCAGTCCGAGGCGAGCCTGGGAGCTGTGAGCAGGGCTGCGCCGACATGTCGGGTGCCGTCCACACGGACAGACCCAAACGGGTTACATGAGTGGGTTAAATCTGAGGGCAAGCACTGCTAGAGTTGAGACACGAAGGGAGATTGGCATGGCATCCGAGGAAGAGCTGTTTGCATCGGTCGATGCCCTGCTGGAGGAGGAGCCGCAGCTCCCGCCCCCGGCGGAGCGGGCCCGGCTGCGCGAGGCCGCCGGCATCACCCAGGCCCGCCTGGCGGTCGCACTGAAGACATCGACGCAGAGCATCAAGAACTGGGAGAACGGCCGCTCCGAACCGAAGGAGCCGCGCCTGTCGGCGTACCAGCGGCTGCTGAAGGGCTGGGCCGAGAAGCACCCCGCCCACGGCGCCCCCACCGCTCCGGTCCCGGTCGCGCCACAGCCGGTAGCGCCGGAGACGTTCTCAGGCCCGACCATGCCCGAGACGAAGACCGCCGCACCGGTGAACGATCCTGCCGCGCCGACCGCGCCCGAGCGTGCTGCCCGTCCGGCCTCGCGCCCGGCGACATCGTCGCGGCGCCCGGCCGCGAAGAAGGCGGTGAAGCCCGCGACCGACCCGCGCTTCCCCCACGGCCCGCTCGCCGTCCTCGATGGCGACGGTTCCGCGTATGGCGTCGACGGCCTGGTGCTGGACTGCCCGGCGACCACGGTGGTGGAGCTGGTGGAGTGGACCCTGCGCGAGTCCGGCCTCGGCGCCGCCCGGCTGCACCGCCACGGCAAGGACGCCGACCCGCTCATCGTCCTGACGGCGGCCGCGGCCGCGAAGCTCGGACTGCCCGAACGCCTCGAGGACCGGCGCGGTCTGCGCCTGCCCGAGGACCACCCGGTCGTCAAGCAGGTGTTGAAGGCGCGCTGGCAGCTCACCCAGCGCGGCTTCGGGCCGTGGGCGCGGATCTACCGCAAGGCCCTGGGCCGCGAGCGGCAGTGCGTGCAGCTGGCGATCCTGCCGTGGGACGCGCTCGACTCCCGCTCCTGGCCCGGCGTCGCTCAGATGGAGCCGGCCGACGTCGCCCGCGTCCTCGGTGTCTACGCCCAGCGGGTCATCACCCCGCGCGGCGGCACGGCGGTCAACGGCCTGGAGTTGATGACCGCGCTGCGCCCGCCGACCCGGCCGGTGCGCGATGAGGAGACTGGCAACTGGGTGTCCGGCCTCAACCCGGGCTCGCTGGGTACGGAGCCGATGGACCCGGCGCCGCCGGAGGGTCAGCCCGAGCACCCGGCGATCTACCACTCCGGGTGGAAGGGCGGCTTCCTGCGCGAGGAGGCGTACCAGTGGGTGCGGTCGGTGGACACGCTTACCGATGAGGAGTGCCTGCTGCCCTTCGCGGTGGGCCTGGACCTGAACACGGCGTTTTTGGCGGCCGCTGCGAGGCTGTCGGTCGGTCTGTCGGAGCCGGTGCACTTCGTGAACCCGCCGTTCAACCCGAAGATCCCGGGCTCGTGGCTGGTCGACCTGTCCGGCATCGAGCTGGATCCGCGTCTTCCGTCACCGTTCACACCGGACGGCACCCGCCCGACCGGTCCGGCCTGGTACCAGACGCACACCGTCGCCTACGCCCAGGAGCTCGGCTACAACGTCGCCCCGATCGAGGCGTACCTGCGCAAGGAAACCGGCGCGTACCTGGACCCGTGGCACGACCGCCTCAAGACCGCGTACGTCGACACCCTCGCCGACCTGGGCGTCACCAAGGACCTCAGCGACATCGAGTTCCTGGCGGCGATGGAGCGGCACAAGGACGTCGACCCGGCGATGGCTGCCGTGCTGGCCGCGATCAAGGGCACGGTCAAGGGCGGCATCGGGAAGCTGTTCGAGAACCCGCAGGGCAAGAACTACAAGGAGGGCGAGCCGTGGCCGGCCATGATGCGGCCGACCTGGCGCCCCGACATCCGCGCCGCGGTCATCTCCAAGGCGCGGGTCAACATGCACCGCAAGCTGCTGAACATGTCCCGGATGACGGGCCTGTTCCCGCTCGCCGTGCTCTCCGACTGCGTCGTCTACCCGAGCCCCGGCAGCAGCCCGCTGGACTTCCTGCCGTACGCGGCCTCGGGCAAGCCGCAGCCGGGCGGGTTCCGCCTCGGGCCCACGCCGGGCCTGGCGAAGCTGGAGGGGGCCCAGGAGATGGCCTGGGCGGTCGACCTGATGGAGAAGGGGCTGAACCCGGCCCGCCACATCAAGGGTGGCGACGCCGTCCTGGACGAAGGGGAGTAGGGCCGTGGGGGAGATCGACGACGCGATTGAGCGGGCCGACCGCGAGGCGTTCACCAAGGACCCGCCCAAGACCCTCAAGGGGCAGATCGGGTTCCTGCTCAAGCAGTTCGGCAGCGCGAAGGCCGTCGCGGCGGAGATCGGGGTCACGGCCGACTCCGTGAACAGGTATCGGCGCGGCGCCCGGAAGCACGCTCGCGCCGACGTCGCCGCGAAGGTCGACGACGCCGTACGGCAGCGGTGGCAGCCGCTGGTGCGCAAGCGCCGGCAGAAGAAGGCGGCCACCACGGGCGGGATCACGGTGGAGACGCGGGCCCGGTTCGGCTACACCGCGCCGGTCGGCACGACCGACGACGGACGCTTCCGGCGCCTGACCGTGCACCTCCCTCCGGAGTACGCGCAGCGCCTGTTCGACGCCCGCGACGCGGGGGCCAGCGACCAGCAGATGCGCGGAATCATCGCCGAAGGATTCAAAGAAGTGTATTTCCAGGACGGCGGCGGCCGCGCTATGGGACTCTCGGACGTGGAAATCAACGACATCGATTACCTCGATCTGGATTACTGACCAGGAGCGAAAAGCGTGCCCACCGAATTTCCGGCCATCGACCGCGACAAGAGCCCGTTGCTCGATGCCGACCACGATGCTGTCCGCATCGCCGACGCGCTGCGCGCCAGCCCGCACATCACCTTCGTCGCCCCTGCCGCGCCCGGCGACGAGACGGTCTGGTTCCGCGACGCCGACGGCATCGGCTTCGAGCTGTCCCTAACCACCGTGGAGCCGGATTCCGGCGCTGACCGGGTGGCCTACGCCTGGGACGCCGTGGTCGCTGCGATCGGCAACCACCCGCACTTCATCCGCGCCGCCCTCGAACAGCCGTCCTTCGGGCCGCTCAACCTCAACACCATCACCGCGCTCACCCGCACCGGCAACGAGTACACGCTGACGCTGACCGGCTCCCCGCGCCCCGGCCACGAGGAAGAGCCGGCCTCCCCGGCCGCCGCCGTCGCCTACGCCGCCGACCGGCTGCTGACCAGCGACCCGAGCGACTCAGAGCGGGCGACGGCCGAACTCCTCAACTACGTGGCCGCCAACTGGGACAAGCAGGACCTGCCGCTGCGTGAGCACGCCCAGGCCGTCGCCCGCGCCCTGCACACCCGGTAAGGGAATGTGCCCATGACCGCATCGACGGCCACCCGGCGCGCGTACCGTGAGGGGAGGACCCGCCGGGAGGACCAGATGAGCGCGCAGCCCGACCACGCCCCCGTCACGCCGTACGCCCCCGCGCCCGGGGCGCCGGCCGAACTCCTCGCCCAGCTGCGCGCCGACCGGCGCGCCGACACCTGGGTGCCGGCCTTCGAGCGGGAGTGGGCGGCCGCCCTCGAGGAATCGCGGCGCACGTTCACCCTCGGCGGGCTGTACGCGGTCGTCCAGGACTGGCAGGGCCGACTTGCCTCCGCCCCGGCCGTCGACGCGTTCGTCGCCTCCGGCTACGACGACAGCGACTTCATCGACATGGCGGAGCTCCGCGGGCGGCGCCGGTGACCGCACAGCAGCCGTACGCGGTCCGCTTCTCCGCCCCGGCCGCGAAGGTCCTCGACACCCTGCCCGAGCACGTCGAAGACATGGTGTGGGACGTCCTGGACGCCGCCGCGGCCGATCCGTGGGGCTTTCGGCAGTGGAACGCCAGCGACCCCGCGGGCGAGGACGTCCGCCACGCCTCCGTCGGCCGGCTCTCCCTCACCTACTGGATCAACCGGCCCATGCACCGCCTGTCCGTCCTCACCATCACCTGGCTCGGATAGCCACAGGTGGCCACGGCCGTTCCCGACCGTAGCCATGCCGCATCCACCGGTTGCCACCCGGGTAACAACACGTATTCGCTCGCAGTCGTCATCCGTTGCCGCAGCGCCGGGTAGCGTGCCGGGGACTGATCTAAACCCGGGGTGGGGAGTAGCGATGCGGTTTCCACGGTTCGATGAGCGCGGCCCGCTGACGACGAACGAGCTGGAGGCGCTGCGGTCGTTGAACGCGGCGTTCTTGACCGCGCGGTACGAGTTGCAGTCGGCGTGCGCTCTCTGGGACCGGCTTCAAAGCGGCGGTGACGTGGCCGAACTGCACGAGGCACACACGACATTCCCGTTCTACGGGCAGGCCATCCAGGAGATCGCGAGCGGCGCGAACGCGTACGAGCGGCATGTAGCGCTGACCGCCTGGCGGTACACGGCCGCGGCGGTCGTCTTGGGCGTCACCGTTCTGCAGCGCGTCGCGGAGGCGAAGCCGCCCTTGACGGCCGCGACGGTGGGGGAGCTTTGCCAGGAGCCAACGTTGGGTCGGCTGCACGAGGCGCTGTCGGCGCCGGTGGCCCACCTGCTGCCGAAGCGGGAACACGACCTCGTCGACGAGCGCACGCGCACAGCGGAGCGGTGGACTCGGGTGCGCGAGGGCGTGGACGGCGCGATCGACTTCGTGCTGGAGATCGCCGCAGACGAGAACGCGGCCCACCCCCGCACGAAGGACGAAGCCGCCGACTGTCTGCTGACTGAGCACTGCCCGCCCCACACCGACCCCACGTACCACGGCGTCCTGGAGCCACTGTTCCGGCTGGCGGAGGAAGTCCCGTTCAGCATCAGCCGGATCATCGCGCAGGGCTGAGTCCGCCGCGGCTCAGGCCTGCGGCGGCGCGCCGGGCAGCTCCCCGGAGAAGGCCCACCACTGCTCGATGGTCCACACGACGACGCTGGAGCGGTCGGTGGACATCCGCAGCCACACCTCCTCGCCGCCGGGCATGAGCGCCACCTCCAGGTGCGCCTCGTCCCACGTGCCTACCGGGTACATCCACTCGATACCGTCGGGCCACGTCCGCATCGCCACCGTGCGCACGCTCAGCGCCGCGGCGAAGGCGTCCAGCGCCGCCTTGGGTATCCGCACCTCCGCCGGCTCCCGCTCGATCCCCGCCACCCGGCCCCCTTCACCTCGTGCGGCGGGCGGGGCCCGCGCCCGCCCGCCGCGGATCAGCGTGACAGACCGCGCCCCGCACGGTGTCACGCTGTGAGGCTGGCAGGCTCACAGCCCGTTTTCCCAGGTAGACGCGCTGGCCTGTGAGGGTGTGAGGTGGGGATCGTGCCGGTGCTCCCGCACGCCCTGGTGGTGCCCGCCGGCCCGGAGGACGATGGAGTCGTGGGCGAGCAGCACGAGGGCCAGGAGCACGGCGCCGAACCGGCGCGGCCGCCGCTGACCGCGGCCCGCGCCCGGGAGATGACGGCCGGGCTGCGCGAGGCGATGGACGACGTCCGGCGCTCCGTGGCGGTGCTCGCCGCCCGGGTCCGCGACGCGCACGCCGCCCGCGTCTGGGTACCGCTCGGGCACGGCAGCTGGGAGTCGTACTGCCGGGCGGAGTTCGGCATCAGCCGCGCGCAGGCGTACCGGCTCCCTGGACGTCGCGCGCGCCCTGGCCGCGATCCACGGCGCGGTCACCGCCGGCCCCGAGACATCTCGCACGCGAGACACCGACCCCGGCGCCGCGGCCGCGCTCGACTACGGCCTGTCCCAGCGCGCCCTGATCGCCGTCTCCGGCCGCGTGGACGTCGTCGCGGAGCTGATCACCCGCCGACTCGCCGCGCTCGTCCACAGCGGCCTCCAGGCCCTCGATGACCCCACGGTGCGCGCCGTGGTCCGCCAGGCCGTCCGCACCGCGCCGTCCCCGGCGCCCGTCGAACCGGCGGCGGACCCGGCCGTCACCGCGCTGCGCGCCGTCGTCGACGAACTGGCGGCGTGCTCGCATCAGCTCGGGGAGCTGATGCTCGAAGTCGCCCCCGCGTACCTGTCCGACACCGCGGCCGCCGACGTCCTGGCCGTGCTGTGCGACGAGATCGGGGAGTCGGTCGACAACGGCCTTGCTGCCCGCCGCTACACGATCTCCGGCGACCGCCGCGCGCTGCACGGCACCGTGCTGTAGACGCTGCTCCTGGTGCTGCTGCCCGGTTGCTGCTCGTGCTCCGGTGGTAGTCGCCGGGTGCAGCAGAGCAGTCTCCAGGGTGCAGCGCAGCATTTGCATGGGCCGAGCGCCGCACGAGTAGCAGCCCGACCCGGCCGGTGCAGCACGGCCAGCTGCTGCACGCGCTGCTCGGGCCGTGCTGCACCCGGCCGCCGGCTCCTGTTCCGCAGGCTCCGGTATGACGGTGGGCCCGCTCCAGCGCTGCATAAGATCGCAGATCTGCGATGTTCCGGGCGGGATCTATGCACGGCTGCTGCATACAGCGCCGGGTGCGTGCCGCTCGGGCAGACGTGTGTGCCCCTGCCGCACATTCCTGTGCGGCAGGGGCACATTTCGCAGTCGGTCATCGCCTGAGGTTGATGACGGGCGGCGTCACCCGGCGGCGCGGACGGCCCGGAGCGGCTGGCTCTGGCGCTTGGGCGGCGCGGTCTCGTACAGCGGGGCGGTGATCTCGGGCAGTTCGCCGGCCTCGATGCGCTCGGCAGCTTCCTCGATCGCTTCCTCCAGCTCCTCCTGGGAGGCGTAGGAGGCGACGTAGGGGTGGAGGTAGTAGGTCCGGTACTTGCGGTCCTTGGGGCGCAGCACGAGGTTTCGGCTCTCCAGCAGCGCCATGGCGGTGTTCGCGGAGTTCCTGGACAGGCCCACGCGCGCCCCCAGCTCGGCCTGAGAGGCGTTCACCTCGCCCCCGGGCTCCTGGCGCTCGATGAGGGCGCTCAGCAGCTCCATGGCGGCCTTGGTGAGGTCGAGCCGGTACAGCATTCCGAAACCGGCGCTGGCCTGGATCAGCATGCCTGTTCCTCCCCGTCTTCGACACCGAGCTCCAGCTGCACGCTGCGCGGCGGCCGCGGGGCGTTGAGGGCGGGGAAGACGTCCTCGGGCAGCTTCCCGGTCTCCTTGTCGCGCAGCGCGTCCAGGATCTCACGCTGGACGTCTCCGTTGCCCTCGAACCCGAGCATCGGATTCACGAAGATCAGCCCGTTGTCGACGCGCTGGATCATGTGCCAGTGCTCGAGGCGGCCGATCGCCCGGGTGACGTTCGATCGCTCCACGCCGAGTTTGTCGGCGATCTTCTTGTGCGTGGCGCGCAGCCACCCTTCGCGCTGCCGGCCGATGCACCACAGGAGGACCGCGGACTGGATCGGTGACATGCCGTGCTGGGCGATGAGGACGGCCAGGACGTCGGCGAGGAAGTCGTTGGAGACGACGCTGTAGCCGGACCGGCCGTACATGTCGTGGGGCGCGCGGTACGTGTACCGGACGCTGACGTCCATCTGCTGCACCGCCCGCTTGCGGGTCGGCGGCTTGATGTCCTTCCCCAGCCTGGAGGACAGGGTCTCGCGGAAGGCGCTGTCACCACCGGGCGGAACGGCGGCGATACGGCCCTTGCCGCGGCCGGCGGAGGGGCGCTTGGGCTGGGGTGGCATCGACGGGGGTCCTGTCCTCGATCTTGTGGAGTACGTGCCGGACACTAGCAGTTGTTCAAGCCCAGTTGGCAGATTTGTACACGCTGGCGTGGCGCTTTGGTGTCGACGCCGACACACTGGATTCGAGCCGTACTCCCTGGGAACCAGCAGTGACCTGCAATGATCCGCACTTGTACAAGCCGGGTTGGCAAATATGGGTGTCGGTGTGGCACCGCGGGCACATTTCCGCAGGTCAATGTGTTGCGGCCGACACATCCCTCCTTGTAAACCCGCAGGTCAGAGCATGTTTCCACGAGGCGCTCTCTTTTCCCTAAGACGCACGCGCGCGCGAGGGCCGCACCAGGGCCTCCGCTTGCGCCCGTCCCACCGCCTCCGACGGCACCCATCACCAAAGCCACCAAGTGCGCACACCGTGGCCCCCCGCCCTCTGTGGCCGCCACCCGGCTTCACCGGCCTCCCACCTGCGCACCAAGCAACTCCGTGGCGGAGGCAGCTTCGCGTGCGGCTCCGCTACTCCGGCGCGGGTCGCGGAGAGCACCATCGGCTCTGAGTCTCGGGTGGTGCCGACCGTAACGCTCAACAAATGCGGAGGCGTGGCCGGTGCCGGTGGTGGGTTCCGCCGTACGGCCTGGCGGCCGAACGGCTCATGTACCTCCGCACGCCGAATTTCGGCATTCCCATATCGAGCTTCCGTTCTGTGGCTAAGCTGTTTAAGGCCGCGCGCTTCTGAATTCATCCGGTAAATTTTTGACAGGGGTCAAGGGTGGTGCAGCTGGAACCCAAACGCTACACAGCCTCGCTACCTGATGCATCACGGTGGCTGTGCATTCGCTCGCCCGGGTGATGCCTCACCACATTCCGCTCCACGGCGGGGGATTGGAGTGTATGCTGGCGGGGTACTGGTGAACGCGAGCGGCCGGTTTCGAGCGTGGGGGAGGGGTTCGGGTGGAGCGCAGCGGAGCCCGTCACTGCGTGCGGCCGTCATCCGATCAGGCCGACGGCCCGTCACACTCGTTGCGGGGGTAGTGCGCAATAACCCCAAGCCCTACACAGGCTCGCGCACGATGCACCTCCCCTCGTAGCCAGCCCAGGCAACCGCGCTTGCGCGGGTGCCTGCAATTCGCGCTTGCGCGAATTGCCCCGCCTTTAGAATTCCGCTTGCGGAATTCCATTCCGGCGCCTGCGCCGGAATCCGAATTGCGCTTGCGTAATTCGCGCTCTATGCCCCGGCTTGCCGGGGCATATCCCGCTCCGCGGG
>NZ_JBIRJY010000019.1:84112-107574 GCF_044329785.1 Streptomyces sp. NPDC017529 | reverse complement strand
AACGGCTCGATCCACTTCGGATCATCTGCCGAGATCACCCCACCCATGCCCAACCAACGCGCCAACCGCACCACTGGTTACGGGACAACCTTTAGGCGGTGCCCTCCTGACCGTGCGGTGCCCGGAGGCGCTGCGGTCCCGGACGAGGACCGCAGCACGCCCGGCAGGGCTCAGGTACGCCACTCTCTGCAGTTGACCGGCTTGCCGCCGCGCAGCCGGTCGCAGGCGAAGGCTTTCACGTTCGCCTTGGCCTTGAACGTCCACGACTTGGTGCCGTTGACCACGGCCACCTTCTTCTTCACGTGCCGCCACCCGCCGCCGACGAACTCGTCGTAGTCGAGTGCCACAACGGCTTGGTATCTGTCGCCCGGGTCCCTGTCCTTGGCCGTCACGCCCGTGAACTTGCCGTCGTAGAAGGCGTAGCCGCCTCCCGTGCCGGTCTTCCAGTACTGGTAGGTCCCGGAGATCCACGTCTTCTCGGTGGTGGAGTAGGCGTAGAACCCGATGGGCGCCGCGCTCGCGGCAGTCGCACCGCCCATGACCAGTGCAGACGTCAGACACGCGGTGGCGACCGCGTGACGTTTGGTGAGCAGCTTCACCGTTCCCCCTGAGAGAGTCGCCGTCCGGCCCGCGCGAGCGGGCACAGGCCGCTTGACCGGTCGGATCGACCGGTCGGACAGAACCTACGGTTTCGCTGCGGCGCACTCTTCAACCGAGAGGTTGATCATGAGGTAAACCTGTGCGGTAGGCAGTGCGGGCGGGGGCGCGGCTGACTGGCGGGCGGCCGGTGCCTGCCGGGTGCGTCCGAGCGAGTGATCGTCCGGTCAACGCCGTGCCCACGGGCGGGAGTTGGCCGTACCGTTCGGTGCGGGACGTAAACCCGCACCGCCCGGTGGGCCCGCGACGACGACCGCAGGAGGACTTGTGACCAGCACAGTCGAGCACAGCTTCGTCGAGGTGAACGGCGTCCGGCTGCACATCGCCGAACAGGGGCGGGGGCCGCTGGTCCTGCTGCTGCACGGCTTCCCGGAGTGCTGGTACTCCTGGCGCCACCAGTTCGCGCCACTGGCCGCGGCCGGCTACCGGGTCGTGGCGCCCGACCAGCGCGGATACGCGCGGAGCGAGCAGCCGGCCGACATCGGCTCGTACACCTTGCTGCACCTGACCGGCGACGTGATCGCGCTGATCCGCGCGCTGGGGGAGGAGCAGGCGGTCGTCGTCGGCCACGACTGGGGAGCGCCGGTGGCCTGGACGGCGGCCCGGCTGCGCCCGGACGTGGTGCGCGGCGTCGCCGGGCTCAGCGTGCCGCCGGCACCGCGCTCGCCCGTGGCGCCGCTGCCGTACTTCCGCGAGGTCCTCGGCCCTGGCTTCTACCAGGTCTACTTCCAGGAACCGGGCGTCGCCGACGCCGAGCTGGCCCAGGACCTCACCGCCACGTTCCGCTCCATGCTGGCCGGCGGCTCCGGCGACAGCCCGTTCACCGACCCGCCCGTCCCGTGGGTCATCCCCGAAGGCGCCAAACTGCTGGACGCCATGCCGGACGTGGCGGAGCTGCCGGGCTGGCTGAGCCAGGAGGACATCGACACGTTCGCCGGCGAGTACGCCCGGCACGGAGCCCGCGCGTTCACCGGCGGCCTGAACTGGTACCGCAACATCGACCGCAACTGGGAACTGCTCGCGCCCTTCGACGGCCGCGGCATCGACGTGCCCGCGCTGTACCTGGCGGGCGACCGCGACCTGGTACGGGCCTTCCCCGGCATGGCCGAGCTGCTGCCCGCCCTGGAACGGACGATGCCGAACCTGCGCCAGGTCCCGCCCCTGGCCGGCTGCGGGCACTGGACGCAGCAGGAGCGGCCCGAAGAGGTCAACACCGCCCTGCTGGAGTTCCTGGCGGAGCTGCCGGCGGCCAAGTGAGACGGTCTCAGCCCGGATCCGTGAACGCGGCGGCCGGGCCGGTGACCTGACGCGGGGCTGGGCTCGGCCGCTGCGGTTTCCCTGCGGCTAGCGCAGCCCGCTGTCGATGGCCTTCATCAAGGTGCCCGTCGGTGTGTCACCGGACATTTCCCAGACCATGGCCCCCAGCAGCCCCTTTGCCTTGACCCAGTCCGTCTTCTTTCCGATCGACCAGGTGTCGTCGAAGGACCACCACTGACCGTTCGCGCCGGTGTACCCGTACGTCGAGACGGATTGCTCGTCGTGGTAGACGGTCATGTTGGGCACGTTGGCCAGCAGGTTCTGATACCCCCGTAGGCCCGCCTCCTCCGGGAACTGGCCCGGGGCGGCGCCGTCCGCCGACTGCCACTCGCCGTGCGCCCCGCCGTCCGCGACGGTCTTCCAGCCACGGCCGTAGAACGGGAAGCCGATGGTCAGCTTGCGCGGACCGACCCCGGCGTCCAGGTATGCCTTGACGGCGTTCTCGACGCTGAAGTCGAAGGCGTACGGGTCCTGGGCGTCGCGGTACAGGTTGGCCTGGTGGCCGGTGCGCTTGGGCTCCCAGGAGTTGTCGCTGCCCGAGCCGTGGAAGTCGTAGCCCTGGACGTTGGCGTAGTCCAACGACTCGAAGATCGTGGACAGGTCCCAGCCCTGCTGGATCTTGACGGGGTCGGCGGGGGTGAACGCGGTCAGCAGCTTGTGCTCGCCGCCCAGCGCGTCGAGCTGCCGGCGGAACTCCTTGATCAGCAGCGCGAGGTTGGCCTTGTCGTCCGGGCTGTAGTGGTTGCCCGGGTGGCCTTCGGCGCCCGGCCACTCCCAGTCCAGGTCGATCCCGTCGAAGACGCCCGCGCCCGTTCCGGGACCGCCCGCGCCGTTGTAGACGGGCAGGTTGCCCTTGATCCACACATCGATGCAGGAGGCGGCGAACTTCTTGCGGGAGGCGTCGGTGGCCGCCGCGTCGGAGAAGAACTTCGAGTACGTCCAGCCGCCGAGCGACATCACGACCTTCAGGTGCGGGTGCTTCGCCTTGAGCTTCTTGAGCTGGTTGAAGTTGCCGCGCAGCTTGCCCCAGCCGTCGTCGGCGACACCGTCCACCGACTGCGCGGCGGGGAACGCGCGTCCGTAGTCGGCGTCCGCGTCGCCCGCGCCGGTGCCCTCGTCCGGGTCCTGCGGATTGCCCGAGACGCCCTTGGTCACACCGGCCAGACAGGTGAGGTTCTTCGGGTCGATGTTGGCGAAGGCGTAGTTGATGACGTCCAGCTTGGCCGCGGCGCCCGAGGTGTCCAGGTTCTTGACGAAGTACTGGCGGCCGTAGATGCCCCACTGCGCGAAGTAGCCGACCTTCAGGTACTTGCCGGGCCCGGCCACGTCGTCCGTGGTGACGGTCAGGGCGTGGGAGGCGGGCGAGGCGTTCTCGGCGGCGTCGCGGGCCTTGACGGTGAAGGTGTACGAGGTCGCGGGCGTCAGGCCGCCGACCGTGGCGGCGGTGGTGCCGCCGGGAACGGTGGTGGCCAGCTCGGCGCCCCGGTAGACGTCGTACGCGACCACGCCCACGTTGTCGGTGGCCTTGTCCCAGGCCAGGGAGACGCTGGAGGAGGTGGTCGCGGTACGGCGCAGACCGCCGGGCGCCGTCGGCGGCACCGGATCGCTCGCCGGGTCCACGGTGTTCGCGGTCACCGGCGCGCTCGGCGGCCCGGTGTTGCCGCGCCGGTCCTTGGCCCGGACGGTGAACGTGTAGCGGGTGGCCGGGGACAGGCCGGTGACGGTCGCCGTGGTGCCGGCGGAGGCGGCGACCGGGCGGCCCTCGCTGAGCACCTCGTAGGAGGTGACC
Source organism: Streptomyces sp. NPDC017529 (assembly GCF_044329785.1). NCBI lineage: Bacteria > Bacillati > Actinomycetota > Actinomycetes > Kitasatosporales > Streptomycetaceae > Streptomyces > Streptomyces sp. NPDC017529. The sequence goes on along the minus strand of NZ_JBIRJY010000019.1, from coordinate 103,811 downwards.
GGGTAGTCGCCCTGGGAGGCGGCCGGCCAGCTCAGCGAGACGCTGCGCGCGGTGGTGGCGGTGACCTGGGGGGTGCCGGGCGCGGACGGCGGCACGTCCGGGCTGCCGTCACACTTGTCCCCGTTGACGGTGCAGGACGCCGGGCTGCCGACGGGGCCGTTGGCGATGAACCAGTAGCTGAACGGCTCGGTGCTGCCGCCGGCCGGTACGGTCGCGTTGTAGTGGGCGTTCTTGACCGTCACATGGCGGCCGGTGACGGTGGCGTCGCCGTTGTAGTGTCCGCTGATGGTGACGCCGGCCGGCAGGTCGAACTCCAGGGTCCAGCCGGTGACGGCGGCGGAACCGCCGTTGCGGACGACATAGGTGCCTTTCCACCAGGAGCCGTTCTCCTGGGTGGAGAAGGCGGCGGTGAGGGTCCCCGCAGCCTGGGCGGGATCCGCCGGGCCGCTCAGCACGGCGGCCACGGACAGGATCAGGGTGGTGAGCAGGGCCGCGGCTCTGCTCCGGAATCTGCGCCGGTCTTTCATGGGCACCCCTGTGAGTGTGTGTGGTACAGGGTGTGAGAACCGAAGTGCGCATACCCGGCCGCGCGCCAGGGGGACGGGCGTCGGACCGCCGGATGCCGGATGGCAGTCGCACCATAAAAGGTCTGGACCAAGTCGTCAACGGGTGTGCGGGGAGCGGCAATTGAGGCCCGCGCAGAGCCGTACGCCCGCTGGAGGACCCGGACGGCATCGAACGGGTGCTGCGAAGCGGGCTCCCGCTTCCTGCTGGAACGGGGTACGGCTGGTGGATGAAAGCTGCGGTGTCCGACCCGGACAGGCCCTCGCGGCGCATTCCCGCGTCGTCCATGGCTTCGACCGTCATTTCGAGGGAATGCCGCTGCCGTGGGTCGATCCTGGACGCCTCGCGGGGCGAGATGCCGAAGAAATCCGCGTCGAAATCCGGGCGTCAGTGGGGAATGCGGCGCCCCAAACAAACGGCATTCCCGAAAGGAGCACGCGTACGATAATCGGCTGGTCGATGTGGGAGGCGCGCGGCGCTGAATGCCGTTGACCCCGGACAAGCGGGTTGTCCGGGGTCGGTGTGTCGGCTTGGACGCGCCGCCTACCCGGCCGCTCCGGCCTGCTCCGCCGACTCCTTCGCTCCCGCGCCGATCTTGCTGTGCCGCCGGCCGTAACCGAAGTACAGCGCGAGGCCCGCCACGAGCCAGACCAGGAAGCCGACCCAGGTGATCACCTGGAGGTTGAGCATCAGATACAGGCAGCACAGCAGTGAGACCAGCGGGATGAAGGGGACCCACGGGGTGCGGAACGCGCGGGGCAGGTCGGGGGCGGTACGCCGCAGGATCAGCACGCTGGCCGAGACCGAGGCGAACGCGAACAGGGTGCCGATGTTGACCATCTCGGCGAGCAGGTCGAACTTCAGGAACGCCGCCAGCCCGGCCATGATGACGGCCAGCACCACCAGGTTGACCTTCGGGGTGCCGTGCTTCGGGTCCACCTTGTACAGCGCCTTCGGGAGGAGCCCGTCGCGGGCCATCGCGAAGATCACGCGGCTCTGCGACCGGAAGCAGATCAGGCTCACCGCGGCGAGGCCGACCACCGCGCCGACGCTGATGACGGTCGCGAAGAAGGGGTGGCCCTTGGCGGTGAAGGCGTCCGCCAGCGGGGCCTTCACCGACAGTTCCGAATAGTGCTGCATGCCGGTGACCACCAGGCACACCGCGACATAGAGCACGGTCACGACGATCAGCGAGGCGATGATGCCGATGGGCAGGTCGCGCTGCGGCCTGCGGGTCTCCTCCGCCGAGGTCGCCACCATGTCGAAACCGATGTAGGCGAAGAAAACCATCGCTGCGGCGCTCAGAATGCCGGCGACGCCGAATGCCGTCGGGGTGATGCCGGTGAGCATCTGCAACAGCGGGGCTTCCAGGCCGGAAACCCGCGCGGTGTGCTGCGCCTCGGGTACGAAGGGGTGGTAATTCGCGGTGTCGACGAAGAAGGCCCCCGCGATGATCACCAGCAGCACGATGGCGAACTTGATGCCGACCAGCACGTTGGTGACGCCCTTGGACAGCTTGCCGCCGACGACGAGCACCGCGCCCAGCACGAGGACCAGCAGCGCCGCCGGCAGGTTCAGTACGGCGTCGTCGCCCCCGCTCAGCGCGGCGGGCAGGTGCAGGCCGATGCCGTTGAGCATCGATTGCAGGTAGCCGGACCAGCCGACCGCCACCACCGCGGTGGCCAGCGTCAGTTCCAGGCTCAGCGCCCAGCCGATGATCCAGGCCGGCAATTCGCCGAGCGCCGTGTACGAGTAGGAGTACGCGGAGCCCGCGACCGGTACCGAGGAAGCGAATTCCGCGTAACACAGCGCGGCGCACGCGCAGACCGCCGCCGCGACGACGAAAGAGAGCGCCACGGCGGGCCCGGCCATGTTCCTGGCGACCGTGCCGGTGAGGACGAAGATTCCGGTGCCGAGAATGACACCGACCCCGAGGACGGTCAGATCCAGAGCGGAAAGGTCCCGGCGAAGGCGTTGTTCGCCTTCTCCGCGAGCCTCCTTGATGGCTCGCTCCAGAGGCTTTTTGCGCAGCAGACTCACGGTGGGTATTCCGAACTCTCTCAGGGGTAAGGGAACGGTCGTACGCGTTCCCGGTCGGAGTGTCCGTCAGGCGTCCGCGTCCTCGCAACGTAACGCTCCGGCATCTCAAATACTGGGACCGCGGGCGCGTGGCGCATTCCCCCGGAGGCTCACCGGTGCGGCCGGCCGCGGTGGTATTGCGGCAGTATTTCCGCGCGTCCGGCGCGGCCCTCGGCTAGAGTGGGGCACATGGCTTCCTGGTACTACTTTCTGTGAGTCCGGGCGTGACCGCGGGCGGCTGACGACGCGCCGTCCCGCCGCGCGACCGGCGGCGCCGCCCGTCCGGGCGGTGTGATCCGCCGCGCCGAGGCGCGCTTGCCGCGGTCGCCTTCTCCCCGCAGCCGCGTTTACCGCCGCGCTGCCTCCCGGCCTTTTCGGAATCCGGCCCCCGCGCCGACGCGCGGTGCGGCCATGACGTATCCAGGGATTTCCCGTGCGCCATCGTGCCCAATTGACCATGAAGGACGTCTCCCGCGCCTACGGCGACCGTGCCGTGCTGGAGCAGGTGTCACTGACCGTGCGCCCCGGCGACAAGGCCGGCGTCATCGGAGAGAACGGCTCCGGCAAGTCCACCCTGCTCCGGCTGCTGGCCGGTGCCGAGAGACCGGACACGGGGGAGATCACCGTGTCCTTTCCCGGCGGTACGGGCCACCTCGGCCAGCTCCCGGATTTCGACCCGCGCGGCACCGTCCAGGACGCCGTGGACGCCGCCCTCGCCGACCTGCGCGACCTCGAAGCCCGGATGCGGGCGGCGGAAGCCACGCTGGCCACCGCCACCGCGGACGAACTCGACGCGTACGGCGAGCTGTTGACCGCCTTCGAGGAGCGCGGCGGCTACCAGGCCGACGCGCGCGTAGACGCGGTCCTGCACGGCCTCGGTCTGCCCCACCTCACCCGCGACCGGGTGCTCGGTTCGCTCTCGGGTGGTGAGCAGTCGCGGCTGTCGCTGGCCTGCGTACTCGCCGCCGCCCCCGAACTGCTGCTGCTGGACGAGCCGACGAACCACCTCGACCGGCAGGCCACCGCCTGGCTGGAGGCGTACCTGAAAGCGCACCGCGGCACGGTGGTCGTCGTCACGCACGACCGCGTGCTCCTCGAAGCGGTCACCTCCGTCATCCTCGAAGTCGACCGCGACCTGCGGACCGTCACGCGGTACGGCGACGGCTGGGACGGCTACCGCACGGCCAAGGCCGCGGCCCGCCGCCGCTGGGCGCAGGAGCACGACGAGTGGCTGGCGGAGGTCGCCAGGGCCACCGAACTGGCGGCCTCGGCGGGACGCCGGCTCGCCGGTACCGGAAAGGACCCGCGCGAAGGGTTCGGCAAGCACCGCCGTTCCCACGAGGCGAAGCTGTCCGGCCGGGTCGGAGCGGCCAGGCAGCGGCTGGAGCGGCTGCGGAGCAGTCCGGTGCCGCCGCCTCCCGTACCGCTGCGCTTCACCGCCGAGCCGGCCACGCCGGCGGACGCGGCAGGCGAGGAGGCCGCGGGTGCCGGCGCGGCGGCCCCGCAAGGCCCGCCGGACGGCGCCGAGCCGCGGCGGCCCCTCGCCGAGCTGGCCGACATCGCCGTCGGCGACCGGTTGCGGATCGCGCACCTGGCCGTCGCGGCGGGCGAGCGCCTGCTGGTCACCGGCCCCAACGGCGCCGGCAAGACCACGCTGCTGCGGGTGCTGGCCGGGGACCTGGCGCCCGACCGGGGCACCGTGCGCCGGCCGGCCCGTACCGGGTACCTGGCGCAGGAACTGTCCGCAGCGCCGCCCCGGGAGTCGCTGCTGGCGGCCTTCGCCGCCGGACTGCCGGGCCCGCCCGAGGAACACGCGCCCGGCCTGCTGTCCCTCGGCCTGTTCCGGGAAGCGGACCTGGCGGTGCCCGTGGCGGCCCTCTCCGTGGGCCAGCGTCGCAGGCTGGAGCTGGCACGCCTGGTGACACGCGCCGCCGACCTGCTCGTCCTCGACGAACCGACCAACCACCTCTCCCTCGCCCTCGTGGAGGAGCTGGAGGAAGCGCTGGCGGCCTACCGCGGCGCGGTCGTCGTGGTCTCCCACGACCGCCGGTTCCGCAGCGGCTTCGGCGGGCGCCGGCTGGAACTGGACGGCGGCCGGGCGGTGCGGGAGCGCGTCGCGCAGGCCCGCTGAGCCTCCGGGTGCGCCCCGGGACCCGAGGGCCGAGAGTGGAGGGGAAGCCCGCGAGGAAAGGGTGAAGGGGCAACCATCCGGTGGCCCGGTGACATGCCGGCCCGGCGAGCGGGCAGGGGGCGAAGAGGACGGAACGACGGACGGTGCGGGTGGTGTCCTCAAGGGGACACAGCGACCACACACGTTGTATCCGCTGAAAAACGGGCACCCAGCACACCGTCAGGACACAACCGTCAAGGCTGTCACGACCGTCAGCCGGCGATCCGCGACTTTCGAGGAGGAAGCGCCATGCACCTCTCGCTCCTTCAACCGATCATCGACCGGCCGGGCCCCTGGGCATCCGTGTACGCCGATGTCTCGCACGACACCGAGGACGCGGCCAAGCAGCAGGAACTGGGGGCGCGCGCGGCGGCCAGGCAGCTCGCGGAGCAGGGCGCCGACCAGGCCACCTGCGACGCCGTGCGCGAAGCGCTGGCCGGCCACCGCACCAACGGGGACTCGGGGCGGGCGGTGTTCGCCACGGGTGGCGAGGTCGTCCTGGACGCACCGCTGGCCGGGCGGCCCGCGAGGCCGTTCGCGGCCTGGTCGCCGCTGCCCCGGATCACCCCGTGGGCCGAGTCCGCCGCGGACGACTCCGGCTGCCTCGTCGTCTACGTGGACCGGACGGGAGCCGACTTCGAGCTGCACAGCGACCACGGCGGCGAGGAAGCCGGCACGGTCGAGGGCCTGGACTGGCCGATCCACCGGACCGCGACGGCGGACTGGTCCGAACGGCACTTCCAGACCGCGGTCGAGAACACCTGGGAGCAGAACGCCGGCGAGATCGCCGAAGCCGCTCAGCGGGTCTTCCAGAGCTGCGGCGCCAAGCTCATGCTCCTGGCGGGCGACCCCCGCGAGCGCCGCTCGGTGCACGACAAGCTCCCCGAACAACTGCGTGCCGTGACCTACGAGACCGACCACGGCGGCCGCGCTCCCGGGTCGGACAGCACCGCTCTGCAACGCGACATCGCCCACATCCGCGCCGTGCACGAACACGACCTCGTCGCGGACGTCCTGGGCCGCTTCCGGGCGGGCGCCGGAGTGGGCGGCACGGACCCCGCGTACGCCGCGACCGGCGTGCCGGCCCTCGTCGAGGCGGCCCGCGAGCACCGTATCGACACCCTGATCATCGGCCCCGGCGGCACCGATGCCGGCCGTGAGGTCTGGGTCGGTCCGGAACCCGACCAGCTGGCGGTGCGCAACTCCGAGCTGCAGTACCTGGGCGAGGTGCACCCGTCGGCCGCCCGCGCGGACGACGCCCTGCTGCGCTCGGCCGCCGCGACCGGAGCGGAAGCCGTCGTCGTACGCGACCCCTCCGAGGCACCGACCGGCGGACTGGGCGCGATTCTCCGCTGGAGCGAGCCGGCCCGGCACTGAAGCACCTTCCCCGGCGGGCCGCGCGACGACGTACTGGCCACGAGTCGTCGCGCGGCCCGCCGCGCGGGTCCGTATACCGGCGGCCGCGTGACCGCGCGCTCCTTCCGCCGGGGCAGGCCGTCGGGCTCGGGCCGCCCCGGCAGACGAGGCCGAGCCGGTCAGACGGCGCCCCCAAGAACGGGTGAAGGCGCCTCGACCGGCTTGGATCCGGCCTTCTCGAAGACCGTCACGTCAATCGCGACCTTCCTTTCGCTCATCCTCCTGTGGCCCACACTCGCAGGCTAGGAAACGGCGTACGGGGCGGACAGGGCGCACGTTCCGCGCCCGGTCGCGGAAATCGGGCGCACAGCGGGCGATGCAGAGCGTCCGCCTCACGACGCGCGTCCCGTGTCACCCGTAGCGCGGCGGACGGAAACGGAAAGAGGATGGCGCAGGCGGACACCGGCGGAGCCTTCACGGCGCCCGCGGTCCCGCTGCTCGCCGCGGCGGCCCGCGCCGCGCGCGTACCGACCGGGAGGTCACCGTGGCCCGTACCGCCCCCGCGACCGACGCCGTGCTCCGCGCCCGGCTCGACGCCGCCCGCGAGCGGTTGCTGCTGCTCGCCCGCGACCTGCACGCGCGCCCGGAGACGGCCTTCGCCGAACACCACGCGGCGGACGCCGTCGCCGCGCTGCTGGCGGACGCGGGCCTGGAGGTGGAGCGCGGTACGGCCGGGCTGCCGACCGCCTTCACCGCGACCGCGGGGCCCGCCGACGCGGACCTGACCGTGGGGCTGTGCCTGGAGTACGACGCGCTGCCCGGCCTCGGGCACGCCTGCGGGCACAACCTGATCGCCGCCGCGGGGGCGGGCGCCGCCATCGCCCTGACGGCCGTCGCCGACGCCCTCTCACTCCGCGTGAAGGCGCTGGGCACGCCCGCCGAGGAGGGGGGCGGCGGCAAGATACTCATGCTGCGGGCGGGCGCCTTCGACGACGTGTCGTTCGCGATGATGGTCCACCCCGGCCCGGTGGACGACTTCGGCGGCACGTCCATGGCTTCCCGCGGTGTCGAGGCGGAGTACCGGGGCCGCGCCGCGCACGCGGCCATCGCCCCGCACGACGGCCGCAACGCCGCCGACGCCTGCGTCGTCGCGCAGACCGCGCTGGCCCTGCTGCGCCAGCAACTCCCGGACGGCGTACGGATGCACGGCATCGTCACGCACGGCGGTGACCGCACCAACATCATCCCGGCCCGGTCCGTGCTGAGGTGGCAGCTGCGCGCCGGCACGCTCGGCGAGCTGGAAACGCTGTGGCCCCGGGTACGGGCCTGCTTCGAGGCGGGCGCCGTGGCCACCGGCTGCGAGCTGACGCTGACCGAACCGTCCGCCGCCTACGCCGACCTGCGCCAGGACCCGTGGCTCGGCGACACCTACGCGCGCCACGTGCGGGCACTCGGCCGTACGCCGGAAGCCGTCGCCTCCTTCGGGGCCTCCACCGACATGGGCAACGTCAGCCACGCCCTGCCCGCCATCCACCCCACCATCGGCCTGGCCTGCGAGGCCCGGCCGCACACGCTCGAATTCGCCGAGGCGGCGCTCGGCGAGAACGCCGACCGCGCGGTGCTGGACGCCGCCCTCGCGCTGGCCCGCACCGCCGCCGACCTGGCCGCCGACCCGGACGAACGCCGCCGTGTCACGGCCGCGCACCGGGCGCGGGCCTACCGGTCTTCGCCGGCCGGCTCGCCCCTCGGGTGACCCGCGGCGTTCTGCTGCTCCTCAAGGTTGGTGGAGAACGTGTCGCCCTCCTTGCCGACCCGTTCGTCCTCGTCCTCGTCGTCCGTGACGTCCAGCTCGGCGTCCGCGAACTCCTTGATCACTTCGTCGGCGGCGGAGTCGGTGTGCTGGTGCTCGTTTCCCATGGGCACCAGGTTCCCCGACGTGCGGTGATCATGCCCGGGGTCGCCGCGGCCCGTTCGCCCGTACGGGTTTCCGGGGCCGTGGAAGGGCTACCCGCAGCGGCGGCCGCTCGCGGCGGACCGGGACCGGGCGTCCGGCCGGCCCCGGTACGCCGCGCCACCGAGACCGGGAGGTGCGTGGGATGTTCCGTGCGATCGCGGATGTGCTGAGGACCGTGGGAGGCACGCTGGCGGCAGTCGTCACCCTGCCGTTCAGGGCACTGGCCCGGCTCTTCGGCGGAGCCTCACGGTCCGCCCGCTGAAGCCCCGACAGGCGGGCGGCCACGGTGCGGCCGCCCGCCTTCGCCTCCGGCCGCCCTCAGCCGGGCAGCGCCGGCCGGTTCCAGTGCCGGTGTGCCGCGATCGCGTCGGCGAACGCGCCCGTGAACTCCTGGGCCGTCGCGCCGCCCGCCAGCCGGTCCGTGACGATGCCCGCCTCGGAGACCGCCTGGTCCCCTTCGCCGGCCGTGCGCAGTTCGCCCGGCAGCAGGCCGGCCAGCTTGTCCACGCTCGCGCCCAGGGCGCCGATCGGCTTGCCGTGCCGGTACGCGCTGCGGACGAACCGCAGGGCCGCGTCGTCGGCGGCCGGGTTGCCGGAGTCCAGCCCGCCCGGGGGCAGCAGCACCGCGTCGTAGAGCACCGAGGCGACGGTGGGCAGGGCCCGGTCCACGGCCAGCGTGCTGCCGTCCTTGTCGTCGACGGTGCCGTCCTGCGGAGCGAGGAGTTCCACGATCGCGCCCCGCTCGGTCAGCGCGTCCCGGACCGCGATGGTCTGGGCGGCGTCCACGCCGTCGGAGACCAGAACGGCGACCTGCCGGGTGCTGATCGAGCCGTCCCCGCGGTTGTTCTCGAAGCTCAGCGCGGGGGAGGGGGTCGGCTGCGGCGTGTCCGGGCGCTCCTGCGGCGCGGGGACGCCGATGCCCTCGGCGACCGCGACGGCCAGCGCGTGGTCGACGTGCGAGAGCTGCTCGACGGTGCGGGCGCGGACCTCCTTCGCGCCCACCTTGCCCAGTTCGAAGCGGAAGGCGTCCACGATGTGCTTCTGCTCCCAGTCGGCCATGCTGTGCCAGAACATCGCCGTCTGCGTGTAGTGGTCGTCGAAGCTGGGGCTGCGGCGGCGGATCTTACGGCCGTCCACGCGCTCGGTGTAGTGCCGGAAGGCCGGGTCGTCCGGGTCGGCCAGGGCGGGGCAGCCGCCGCCGAGCGAGTTCGGGAAGTAGTTGGTGCCCCGGTGGATCTCGTTCTGGTGGAAGCCGTCACGCTGATTGTTGCGTACCGGGGCCACCGGCCGGTTCACCGGGATCTGCGCGAAGTTCGGACCGCCGAGGCGGAGCAGCTGGGTGTCCAGGTAGGAGAAGTTGCGGGCCTGGAGCAGCGGGTCGTTGGTGAAGTCGATGCCCGGCACGACGTTCGCCGTGTGGAAGGCGACCTGCTCGGTCTCGGCGAAGAAGTTGTCGGGGTTGCGGTCGAGCACCATCCGGCCGATGGGCTGAACCGGGACCTGCTCCTCCGGGATGATCTTGGTGGCGTCCAGCAGGTCGAAGTCGAAGTCGTGCTCCTCGGACTCCGGCACCAGCTGTACGCCCAGCTCCCACTCGGGGTACGCGCCGGCCTCGATGGTGTCCCACAGGTCCCGGCGGTTGAAGTCGGGATCCCGGCCCTGGGTCTCCTGCGCCTCGTCCCACACCAGCGAGTGCACGCCCAGCTTCGGCTTCCAGTGGAACTTCACGAAGGTCCCTTGACCCTGCGCGTTGACGAACCGGAACGTGTGCACGCCGAAGCCCTGCATCATCCGGTAACTGCGCGGAATGGCGCGGTCGGACATCAGCCACATGATCGTGTGCAGCGTCTCGGGCTGGAGGGAGACAAAATCCCACAGGGTGTCATGCGCCGAGGCGCCCGTCGGAATGTCGTTGTGCGGCTCGGGCTTCACCGCGTGCACGAAGTCCGGGAACTTGATTCCGTCCTGGATGAAGAAGACCGGGAAGTTGTTGCCGACCAGGTCGTAATTGCCCTCCGAGGTGTAGAACTTCGTCGCGAAACCCCGCACGTCGCGAACGGTGTCCGCACTGCCGCGCGGACCCTGCACCGTGGAGAACCGGACGAAAACCGGGGTTTTCACGTCCGGGTCCTGGAGGAATGCCGCCCTGGTGAATTCCGCGCACGACCGGTACGGCTGGAACCAGCCGTAAGCGCCCGCGCCGCGCGCGTGCACCACCCGCTCCGGGATCCGCTCGTGATCGAAGCGGGTGATCTTCTCCCGGAAGTGAAAGTCCTCCATCAGCGTGGGGCCGCGCTCCCCGGCCTGGAGGGAATCATCTGTATGGTCGACCGTCACGCCCTGGTCGGTCGTCATCGGCCCGGAGGCCGGGTCCTCGGCGCGGAAGCGGTCTCGTTGTTCTTGCTTCGGGTCGGCCATCGGGTTCTCGCTCCTTGTCTGCCCTGTGCGGAATCCGCGCAGGCGTCCGCACATCGTTTAGCGCGCGCCGCGGCCGGTAGGCGCCGTGGCGACACTCCGCCGGGCTGAGTAACCGGGGGGCCGACTGGTCAAACATGTCTTCCTGGCCTTTTCGGAAGCGCACTGTAGCCGTGCGTAACATCTCCGCAGGCGGGTACGCGCTGATCGTCCTATGCTCGGTGGTGCAGACGTTGGGCGTGTATCGCGTGCCTGGTGGGACCGGGTATGCGGCAGTCGGAGGTTGTCCGCTCGGTGTGCTTCCGCCGTCTCGGTGACGACGCCCAGACCCCGCGTCCGTTGGGAGAGTGGATTCCGTGAGCACAGCCGCCACGGCTCCGTCACGCCGCCGACGAGCCTTTCCGGACACCCCGGACGCTGCGGAGACGAACGCCGTTTTCACGCGCATGGCAGAGCTTCCCGAAGGCCCCGAGAAGAAGCGGTTGCGCGATGAGCTGACTCGTGCCTGGCTGCCCATGGCCGTGCGTCTCGCACTGCGCTTCCGTGACCGCGGCGAAAGCATGGACGATCTGAAACAGGTCGCGGCACTCGGTCTGGTGAAGGCCATCAGCGGTTACCGCCCCGAGCGCGGCAGCGCTTTCGAGAGCTATGCCATTCCCACCATCGTCGGCGAGGTCAAACGGCATTTCCGCGACTGCACCTGGGGCGTACACGTACCCCGCCGGGTCCAGGAACTCCGCAATACCGTGCGCCTCGCCGTACGCGAACTGACCGCGGCCTGTGACAGCCGCTTCCCGACCGTCGCCGAGATCGCCGACCGCACCCGGCTCTGCGCCGACGACGTCATCCTCGGCCTGGAAGCCATCGAGAGCTACAAGACCCTTTCGCTGGATGCCGAGCGGCCGGGTGCCGACGACGATTTCGCCCTCCGTGACAGTATCGGTTTCACGGAACCGCAGTACGAGCTGGTACTCGCCCGGGAAACGGTGCGGGACGGCCTGCGGGGCCTGCCGGAACGTGAGCGCCGCATTCTTTACATGCGGTTCTTCTGCGATATGACACAGAGCCGTATCGGCGAGGAACTGGGACTGTCCCAGATGCATGTGTGCCGCCTCATCAAGAGGACGTGCGCGCGCATTCGCGAGGAGGCCGACGGGCCCGGGCCCGAGGCGCCCGCCAGTTCGGTTGCGGCATGAACCGGTGACATGACATGCGGTCCTGCCTTTCCTGGTAGGACCGCAGTAGCAGTGCTGGACAACAATGGTGGAGAAGGGCCGGCTTTACATGGGCGACTGCCAGATGACGTTCGTTCCCGGGGTGCCGTCGTGGGCCACCCTCCTGACGGGGGACCTCGACGTCGCGACGCATTTCTACGGGCCGCTGCTGGGCTGGCGGTTCGAGGCCGGACCGGACCGGTGGGGCCCGTACGTACGGGCGATGGCCGGGGACACGGCGGTGGCGGGGCTCAGCGCGGCCGCCCGACACACGGAACTGCCCAACTCGTGGACGACGTACTTCGGTACGCGCAACGCGGACGACGCGGCCAACGGGGTCCGCGAGCGCGGCGGCACGGTCGCCATCGGCCCGCTGGAGTTCGACGCGGGCCGGCTGGCGCTGGCCGCCGACCCGGCCGGCGCGCGTTTCGGCCTCTGGGAGTGCCGCGAGAGCACGCCGCAGACGAACCAGCAGCCGGTCGGCACCGGCGCGCCGACGTGGGTGGAACTGCGGACCCGCGACGCGTTCGACGCCGCGCGCTTCTACGGCGACCTCTTCGACTGGTACAGCGAGGAGGACGGCACCCCCTTCGACGTGCGGTGGGAGGACGAGCGGGTGGTGCTGAGCGTCGCCGCCCGCGACGCGGTGGGGCTCTACGGCGGCGCGATCGAGGCGGCGGCCGACCCCCAGGTCCGGCCGCGCTGGAACATCCACTTCCAGGTGCCGAGCGTCGAGGACGCCATCGTCACCGCGCAGAAGCTGGGCGGCCGGGTGGAGTCCAAGGCCGTACGCACCCCGCACGGCCCCGTGGCCGAACTGCGCGACCCCGAAGGCACCCTCTTCCACATCATCAGTACGAGTCCCTGACCGCGCCGCGCGCGTCCTACCGCACCGCCACCAGCACCGCGTCCTCGCCGAACTGCCAGACCGCCGCGGCATGCCGGAAACCGGACCGGCGCAGCAGCCGCACGTGGTGGGACAGGGGCAGCCCGTTGTGGACGCTGTGCGGCGTGTGCCGTGCGCGGCGGGCCGCGAAGGGGTCGGACAGCTCGGGGTCGGCGGCGGCAGCGGCCCACCAGGACGCCCAGTCCTCACGGCCGGCCGCCCGCTGCCGTTCGGCCCTGCGCAGCCCGACCTGCGCGGCGACCTCCGCCGCCCGGTCTCCCCGCGGGCTGCGGAACCGGTCGCTGTTGACGAGCACGCCGCCGGGCCTGAGCAGCGCGGCGAGGTCCTGGTAGGCGCGTCGCAGGGCGTCCGGAGCGAGGCAGTGCAGCGCCGTCGCGGAGACGGCCGCGTCCAGCGGGCGGTCCAGGCCCAGGGCGCGCGTCCAGCCGGCCGCGCCGACCGGCGCCTCGACGAACCGGGCGGCGTCGGCGTGGTGGGCCTGGCCGAGCGCGAGCAGCACCGGGTCCTTGTCCACGGCCACGATCTCGGCGCCGGGCAGCCGACCGGCCAGCCGTGCCGCCAGCGACCCGGGCCCGCACCCCAAGTCCAGCACCAAAGGCCGTAGCTGACCGGCCGTCACCTTCTCGACCGCGTCGGCGACGACCGTGAAGCGCTCCTCGCGGTCGATCGCGTACCGCTGCTGCTGTCGTTCCCACCGCCGCACCCACAGTGCGGCCCTGGCCAAGCTCAGTCCCATCCGGTCGCGCCACCTCTGCCGTCTCGCACCTGTCCGCCGGGCGGTTCTCAACCTACAGGTGAAAACGGTTTCCAATCGCGCTGTGTCACTCCAAAGGGGTCAGGCGTACGCTTCCAGGACGTCCAGCAGCCGGTCGACCTCCTCCGGTGAGTTGTACGCGTGCAGGCTCACCCGCACCGAATGCTGCCGCTCGCCCCCGCTGCCCTGGCACAGGCTGTCCGAGCGGACCATGAAGCCGTGGTCGAACAGCGCGAAACCGAGGTCGCCCGAGGCGATGGTGCGGTGCCGGAAGGTGACGATGCCCTGGCGCCGCTGCACCGCGGCCCCGGCCGCCAGGTTGCGGCGGCACCCCACGACCTCGTACGCGGGCAGGTGACGCAGCCCCTCGGTCAGGCGGGCGGCCAGGGCGGTGGACCACCGCTCCACGCGGTCGGTGCCGGCCGCGTCCAGCCAGTCGAACGCGGCCCGCAGGCTGCGGATGCCGGTGGTGTTGGGGCTGCCGTGCCACCCGCCGGGCGCGAAGGCGGGGCCTCGCGCGTTGCGGGCCCACACCGCGCCGGACCCGGGCAGCGCCAGCGCCTTGTGCCCGGAGAAGACCGCGAAGTCCACGTCCAGGCCGGCCAGCGAAACGGGCACGTGGCCGACGCTCTGCGCCGCGTCCAGGCAGATCGGCACGTCGGGGCCCACCGCGCGGCGGATGCGGTGCACGTTCATGTCGCCGCCGTAGACGTGGTGGACGTGGGTGACAGCCACGAAGCGGGTCCGCGGACCGGCCAGCGCGGCGAGCGCCGCCGGGTCGTAGTCGCCGGACCCGGCCTGGTACGGCATCGGGCGGACCCGGACGCGCACACCCTGCCGGGCGAGCAGGTCCCGTACCTCCAGCCACGGGACGATGTTCGCCTGGTGGTCGGCGAGCGGCACCACGATCTCGTCCCCGTCGGACAGGTACCCGGCCAGCCAGTCCCGCGCGACGGCCCGCAGCCCCTCGGTCGCCCCGCTGACGAAGTGCACGCCGGAGCGGGCCGGCGCCGGATCGCCGAGGAACTCCTTGACCCGGTCCCGGGTCTCCTCGACGAGCGCCGTGGTGCGGTTGGCCCACGTGTAGGTGCCGCGCCCGGCGTTGGCGTTGGCGGTGACGAGGTAGTGCTGGACGGCGTCCAGGACCGCCTGCGGCTTCTGCGTCGTCGCGGCGTTGTCCAGGTACGCGAGCTGCGGCGCGCCGGTGATGATGGGGAACTGGGCGCGGACGGCGGTGTGCCAGTCGCGCAGTTCCTGCAAGGCCGCCGTCACCGGAATCCCGGTCGTGGTCATGGGCCGTCACTCCCGTACCAGTGGGGCGCCCGCGTCGCGCCAGGCGATGATGCCGCCGCGCAGGCTGCGCGCGTCGGGGTGGCCCAGGCGGGTGAGCAGCGCGGCGTACCTGGCGGACTGCTCGCCGACCGGGCAGGCCAGCAGGACGGGGCGGCTCTTGCTGAACGGCAGCCCGCCGCGCACCAGCTCGCCGAAGAGCTCGTCGACGATGTTGACCGAACCGGCGATGTGCAGCGCGGCGTAGGCGAAGGGGCTGCGCATGTCCACGACGAGCGGCTGGTCGCGTGCGATCCACCGCACGGCGTCCGCGACGTCGATGTCCGGCGCCGCGCGCACCTCGGCGTCGGTGACCGTGTCGACGGAGTTCTTCTGCGGCGGCCTGCCCAGCAGCTCGGGACGCCGCTGCCGTACGTACCCCAGATAGCTCTCGATACGGTCGCACACGATGAAGACGGCGGTCCTGCGCTCCGCGGGACGGTCCTCCCCGGGCTCCGGCTCCGGGCCCGCGTCCAGCTCGCGCAGGTGCCGTACGGCGCCGAAGTACGCGGCCCCGCTGGTCGGCCCGGCCAGGATCCCGCACCGCCGGGCCAGCGTCAGCATGCCGTCGATGGCCTCGTCGGCGGTGACCGACGCGATCGTGTCGTAGGTGCCGGGCTCGAACAGGCCGACCTCCTGCACCTCGTCGATGGTGCGGATGCCCGGCACGAAGTCCGCCTTGTGCGACACCAGCCCGACCACGCCCACCCCCGGATCGTGCTCCCGCAGCACCCGGGCCACCCCGGTGGACGAGCCGGCGGTGCCCACGCAGGCGATGAAGAAGTCCGGGGCCCGGCCGTCCAGGTCCTTGACGATCTCCGGCCCGGTGCCCTCCACATGTGCCTGCGTATTGCGTTCGTTGTAGTACTGGTCGGTGTAGACATAGGCGCTGCCGGGCTCGGAGAGGGTCTGGTGGAAGTGGGTCAGCGGGTCGTCGGTATTGGTCGGGTCGAGACACTCGGTCTGCCCCGGCAGCTCCTCGACCTCCGCGCCCAGCAGCAGGAGGAGGTCCTTGACCTCCGGGATGCGCATGCGGTTCGTGACGGTCTTGAACGGCACCCCGTGCAGGCCGGCGAGGACGGCCAGCGCCTTGGCCGTGTTGCCGCTGGACAGCTCCACGACGCTGCGGCCCTCGTCCGCCGCGGTGGCCAGTCCGGGGCGCACCATGTTCCAGGCCGCCCGGTCCTTGACGGAGCCGAAGGGGTTGAGCATCTCCAGCTTGGCGTACAGCTCGATGGTGCGCAGGCCGTGTACGGACGGATCGATGCGTACGAGCGGGGTGTTGCCGATGACGTCGGTGATGCGCTCGAACCTCATGCGGACCCTTTCGTCCGGCGGATCGTGTGCGGCCAGTACTGTTCGTCGAGGCTCCAGTGCCAGGCGGCGGCGTCCTGCCCGGCGTCTTCGGCCGTCCCGTCCTGCCAGACGGCGACCTTGCGGGCGACGGGCTGCTGTTGTGCCTCGTCGGCGCTGAAGTCCATGCAGTAGCCGGCCGTGTTCGCGAACGCCAGCAGATCGCCCGGGCGCGGCGCACCCGGCAGGTGGACGGCGCGCCGGGTGATCATGTCGGCCTCCAGGCACAGGTTGCCCGCGAGGTAGACCGCCACCGGGCCGGTGCCCGCGGTGTCGCGCGGCGCGGCACGCGGTACGAGGACGGGGTCGACGAGGACGCCGTGCTCCTCCAGGCCGATGTCGTCCGCGTTGGCGTCCAGGCGCACCAGGAGGTGGTCCGATTCCGTGCCGCGCACCTCCAGCACCCGTGCCAGGGTGACTCCGCACTGGTCCACCAGCGCGCGCCCCGGCTCCGTGTGCAACTCGTACAGGTTCTCCAGCAGCAAGGTGGCCAGCGGGCGGCCCAGGGAGGGGGCGGGGAGGGACAGCAGGGCGTCCAGGTACTGGGCGCCGGCGGTGGGGCGGTGCGCCGGGTACAGGGCCAGCGCGCCGCGCAGGGTGCCGTTCTCGTTGCGCAGGCCGTAGGTGTGCCGGCGCCAGGTCATCGGCGGGCGGGTGCCCAGCGCGGCGTTGGTCAGTTCCGTCGTGTACCGCTGCCACTGCGCGCCGTCGGCGAGGTAGTCGGTGCCGAAGCCGCCGCCGATGTCGACGGCCCGCGGGGCGAAGCCCCGGGCCCGGCACGCGTCCAGTGCCTTGACGCACCCTTCGAGCGCCACCGCCTTCTCGGCCGGGCTGGTGGTGTCGAGGTGGTAGCCGACCCCGGTCAGCTCCACCGCGTCGCCGTGCCGTTCGGCCGCCTTGAGCAGGCCGTCCAGCTCGCCTTGTGCGGTACCGAACCGGCTCTGCCGGGTCAGCAGCTTGACGCCGGAGGCGCAGAAGCCGGAGAGCCGCAGCAGGATACGGGCGCGCGGCAGGTCGTAATCCCGTACCAGGGCGGCGAGTTCGTCCAGTTCGGCCGGGCTGTCGATGTTCACGGCGGCGCCCGTACGGGCCGCCAGCCACAGGAATTCCGGGTTCTTCGGGCCGGTCGCCATGATGCGGTCGGGCGCGAACCCGGACCCCATGGCGTGCTGGAGCTCGCCGAGGGAGGCGACGTCCACGGCGGCATCCGTGGCCGCGAGCCGCCGTACCAGGGCGCTGGACCGGTTCGCCTTGTGCGCGAAGAAGATCCCGCCGCTCAGGTGGTGACGGCGGTA
Source organism: Streptomyces sp. NPDC017529 (assembly GCF_044329785.1). NCBI lineage: Bacteria > Bacillati > Actinomycetota > Actinomycetes > Kitasatosporales > Streptomycetaceae > Streptomyces > Streptomyces sp. NPDC017529. Next base: position 86,421 of record NZ_JBIRJY010000019.1, on the reverse strand, counting down.
GACGGCCCTGAAGGCGGCCAGGTTCTCGGCGATCCGGTCCGGTACCACCACGTTGAGCGGCGACCCGAGTCCGTCGGTGAGCGTATGGAGAAACGTCCTCGCGCGCAGCAGGGACGCCAGCCGGGACTCCAACCGCGGTTCCAGGTACAAGGGAACGTCCATACGGAATACTTCCCCCGGTAAGGACCCGAGGCCACCTCATCCGGGGAAACGGCCGGTGCGCGCCGGCCGCGAGCGCGGCCGGCGCGCACCGGGCGGCGGGACGCTCACGCCGCGGCGGTGCGGGACTCCGCCAGGTGCCGGACGCCGGACCGTACCGCCCAGAAGAACACCGAGAGCGCGACGGCACCGACGACCACAGAGTCGTACGGGGCCGGCAGCCGCCCGGAACCCCCGAAGGTGCCCAGCCACGACAGCAGGGTCAGGGCCGCCAGGTACGCCACCAGCCAGGCGCCGGTGCGCAGTTCGCCGAGCAGCGGCAGGCGCCGCCCGGCGCCGTCCCGGTCGCCGACGGTGGCGCCGTCCTGGCCGCCGGAACGCCGCATGGCCAGGAAGACCAGCAGCCCGGCGAGGACCAGCGGCAGCGCCAGCCGGAGGTTGTGCCAGCCCGACCAGTACACGAACTCGCTCGCCACCACGAAGCTGACGGGCGCGATCCAGCGCAGGCCCGGCACCCAGCCGGCCGTGGTGCTGCCGGGGTCGGCGAGGAAGACCGCGGCGGCGACGGCGGAGGCCCCGTAGATCAGCAGGTACATGTTGCCCATCACGCTGACGATGTCCTGCCAGCCGCCGAACGGCAGCAGGAAGATGACGATCACGGCGAGGTTGACCGCCAGGGCCCGGCGCGGCACGCCGTACCGCTCGTTCACCTTCATGAAGAACCGGGGGATCGTACGGTTCTTGGCGAGCGCGTAGGTGTGCCGGGCGTTGATCGCCACGCCCACGTACGCCGAGCCGCCGGGAGAGATCACCGCGTCCGCGTACAGCAGGCTGGACAGCCAGTGCAGGTTGAGGATCAGCGCCAGCTGCCCGAACGGGGAGTCGAAGGACACGCCCTTCCAGCCGCCGCCGAGCACGTTCTCGGGCACGGTGAACAGGAACGCCACCTGTAGGGCCAGGTACATGGCGACGGCCAGGCCGATGCCGGTGAGGACCGCGGCGGGGATGGTCTTGCGGGGGTTGCGGGCCTCGCCGGAGAAGTCCAGCGGCGCCTGGAAGCCGTTGACCGAGTAGACGATGCCGCCGCCGGCCAGCGCGGTCAGGCAGGCGGCGTAGCCGTACGGCGCGAAGCCGCCGTGGTCCGTCAGGCGGCCCTCGTGCCAGCCGGAGGCGATCAGCGCGAGCACCGTGACCACCGGCACCGCGATCTTGAACACCGAGATCAGGTTGTTCAGCTTGGCGAACAACCGCACCGCGAACCAGTTCAGCGCGGTCAGGACCACGCTGAGCGCGGCGGCGACGCCCACGCCGGTCAGGGTCAGGGTGTGGCCGCTGTACAGGCCGGGCACGTAGTGCGCGGCGTACTGCATGATCGCGCTGATCTCGGCCGCCGTGCCGCCCACCGAGAGCAGCACCGACCAGCCCACCAGGGTGCCGACCAGCCGGCCGCTGGCGAACAGCGGCCAGCGGACCGTACCGCCGCCCTCGGGCCGCGACGCGCCCAGCTCGATCATGACCAGGGCGACCAGGCCGCACAGCAGGCCCGCGCCGATCCACGACAGCAGCGACGCGGGGCCCGCCGTCTGGGCCGCGTACAGGGCGGCGAACAGCCACCCGGACCCGACGATGTTGGAGAACCCGATCGCCGTCAGCCCCCAGAACCCCAGGTCCCGGCGCAATCGGCGCTCCTGCGCCAGCACTCCTGGCGCACCGGCCTCCTCGACCTCACCCGTCACCTGACGTTCCGACACCGAACTTCCTCCCTGGCCCTTACCGACGGTGACACGCCGCCCGCGTCGCGACGTGCACATGCGGATTCTGCCGCTCCGTCGCGGTGCCGGCGCACGTCACCACGCGTTGCCGGGCCTCGGGTGTCCGAATTGTCGGGTGGTGGCGGACGGTCTCCGGCGGCAACCGCGGTGGCACGCCTGCCGGAAGGGAAGGAGATTAAAGCTGTGTGAAATCTGCGATCGGCTGTTCGGAAAGCAGTCCGGTCCCGGGGGGGGGCGGGGGGGCCCCCCCCCCCCCCCCCCCCCCCCCCCCCCCCCCCCCGCCCCCCCGCCCCCCCCCCCCCCCCCCCCCCCCCCCCCCGCCCCCCCCCCCCCCCCCCCCCCCGCCCCGCCCCCCCCCCCCCCCGGGGCCCCCCCCCC
>NZ_JBIRJY010000019.1:0-84103 GCF_044329785.1 Streptomyces sp. NPDC017529 | reverse complement strand
TGTTTTTTTTTTTTTTCTGTTTGTTTTCGTCGGGTGGGGGTTGTGTTATCCTTTCGGGGGGCGGGGGGGGGGGGGGGGGGGCCCCGGGGGCCCCCCCCCCCCCCCCCCCCCCGCCGGTCAGCTGCGCAGCGGCCCCTCACACGAGAAGGGCGCGCTCCCGGCCCGCCCGTCGGACCACACGTCCACGGTCCCGAAGGAGCAGTCCATGTCGGCGAGGTTGTCGGCCGCGGCCCCCGCGCGGTCCAGCAGGAAGTAGTCGACCGTCTCGGACATGTCGGCGAACACCCGGTCGGGGTCACGGGCATCGGCGAGGTTGGCGGTGATCCGGCCGGTGCAGGTGAAGCGCGACCGGCCGCCCGTCTCGCCGGTGCCCGTGCAGGAAGGCGTGATGTACGTGGCGGCGGCGAAGGCCGACCGGACCTCGGACGCCTCGGCGAAGCGCAGCGAGGCGACGGGGTGGAAGGTGGTGCTGGGCACGTACAGGTCGTCGGCCTTGGCGATCTGGGCGTCGAGGAACGCGTCGTACGCCCGTTGCAGCGCGGCGTCCGCGCCCAGCCGGGTGCGCCAGGCGTCGAACCCCTTCGGGTCGTCCGCGCGCTGGTATCCGTACATCTCCCGGATCAGCGACGGGCGCTGCTGCCACAGGAACTCGAAGAAGGTGCCGGCGTAGTTGTAGAAGCGGAAGCCGTCGCCGGAGTACGTGGCGTGTAGCAGCCGGTCGACGCTCATCCGCGGGCCGCCGCCGGCCGTGTCCGCGATGACGCCCTTGACCAGCGACTTGCGCACCTTCACCCCGTCGTCGCGGGTACCGCCCGCGAAGAACTCGGCGGTGCCCTCGTCCATGGCCGTGGTCAGGTCGCCGGTGTACCAGGGCGCGTCGCCGAAGCTGCCGGGAACGGCCCAGCGGCCGTTGAGGTAGTGGGTGTACTCGTGCCGGAAGAGTTCTTCGAGGGTGAGCGAGGAGTCCTGCGGCACGCGCCGCTGGTAGGTGTAGAAGGTCGCCCCGTTCTCGATGTAGACGCCGCCGTTGTCGGTGCCCATGCCGGTCAGCAGCGGGTGCATGATCTCGTACTCGGCGCGGGACGCGTACAGGTGGACGTGGAGTGTGGCGTTGGTGTCCCCGGCCAGCGGCGCGTCGCTGCCGAGCACCCGGAAGAACTGCGCCTTGACCTTCTTGCTCGCGTAGTAGAGCCGGTCGACGGTGGTCCGGTCGAGCGCGGTACGGACCTCCATGCCGCCCCGGTCGTAGGCGTACGTGTGCGGGAAGATCTCCTTCTCGATCTGCTGGAGGCAGACGTCGTACCGCGCGCACACGCCGTAGTGGTTGAGCCAGCCCGCCACCCGGGCCCACGGCGCGCTGCGGCGGCCGAAGTTGGCCTCGGCGGCGCTCAGCAGCGCCCCGAGGTCCGTGACGACGGCGGGCTTGAGGGCGTCGATCTGGCCGAAGCGCCCGTACTCGCCCAGGGCGTCGCGGACCGCCCAGGCGTTCGCCGTGCCCTTCAGGTGGGTGTGGCCGGCGAAGGTGCGGAAGGCGGCGCGGTACGCGGCGTCGGCGGTCACGGCCGCCCGGAAGGCGGTGTCGTTGTTGCCCGGGTGGACACCCAGGTAGTTGACGGTGAGCGCGGCGAGGGTGGTGCCGCCCCAGGCCGGGTCCGCGGCGGTCGGCGTCCCGCGGTCCATCGTGCCCAGCACCCGCCGCACCAGCGGCAGTTGGTGCTGCCGCAGGCCGGGCGCGCTCGCGGCCGTGAGGGCTTCGCGCAGCGTCTCGGCGTTGTGCCGGGTGGGCTCGAAGGTGCGGGCCGCGCTCCCGTACGCGGCGACGGCCGCCCGCATCGCCGCGACCGTGGGGGCGTCCGTGACGTCGATCTCGTCGCGCGAGAAGTCGTGGTAGGCGACGGCGTGCAGGTAGGTGAACAGCTCGTACAGGTGGGTGGCGTCGGTGGCGTCGTGGCCGGGCGCGAGCGCGCTGATCCGGCGGGACACGGCCTGCACGTGCGCCCGCGACATCACGGGGGCCAGCCGCGCGTCCCAGGCCCAGATCAGCCCGCGCAGACAGCCCTCGACGGTGACGGCGGGGTCGGCGAGGAAGTCCGCGAGCGCGTCCGGGCCGAGGCGGGTGAGGCCGTCCAGGGTGCAGGGGACGGCCGGGGTGCCCCAGCGGTTGCCGCCGGCTCTGCCGCGCCGGGCGGTGCCCGGAGCGAGGTCGCCAGGGACGCGTCCCCTGGCGATCCGGCCGTTGCCGGGCGGCAGGTCCCTGGCCGAGGGCCGCGGTGCGTCGGCGAACCGGTCGGCCCGGTCGGTCCTGTCGGGCACGCCGGACGCGGGGGCCGCCGCGGGCGCGGCGGCCGACGGCCGGCCGGGCGCCGCGCCGTGGGCGGCCTGGGCCGCGGGAAGGGCGAGACCTACCGACAGGACGGCACTCAGCAGGCCCTGGCGCACAGTGCGTAACGGAAACACCGGCTGCTCCTGGGTAGTGGCGGGTAGCAGCACGTACCGACTGCGCTGCGGCCCAAATGCCGTGCTGCTGCAAGGGATTGACGCTACGTCAGGTCGCTGCGCGCCCCGTAACCTAGTAATGTGACATTGCACTGACAACCCGTCGGGCCGGGATTTCGGCGGATCGGCGGCGCCGGCGCTCAGCCGCCGGACCGCGCCCAGAGCGACCTGACGTGCCCGAGGTGCCGCGCCATGCACGCCTCCGCCCCCGCGGCGTCGCCCGCCAGGGCCAGATCCAGCAACTCCAGGTGCTCCTGCGCCGAGGGCAGCAGCTCACCGCGCTCGTCGAGGCCGGCCAGTCCGTAGAGACGGGACCGTTTGCGCAGGTCGCCGACGGTCTCGACGAGCCGCGCATTGCCCGAGAGCGCCAGCAGGCCCAGGTGGAAGCGGCGGTCCGCCTCCAGGTAGCCGATGAGATCGTGGGCCCGCGCGGCGGCGACGATCTCCTCGGCCGGCGGGCGGAGCGCGGCCAGCTCTTCGCGGCGGGCCAGCCGGGCCACCCGGCCCACGGTCGGCACCTCGATCAGGGCACGGATCTCCGCGAACTGGTCGAGGTCGCGCTCGCTCACCTCGGTGACCCGGAACCCCTTGTTGCGTACGGGCTCGACCAGGCCCTCCCGCGTCAGGTCGAGCATGGCTTCCCGCACGGGCGTCGCCGAGATGCCGAAGCCGGCGGCGAGGGTGGGGGCGGAGTGCACGGTGCCGGGGCGGAGCTCGCCGGCGATGAGCGCGGCGCGCAGCGCGTGGGCGGCCCGGTCGCGCAGCCGCTCCTGGCCGGTGATCGGTCCGAGGTGCTTCACATGGCCCCCTGGGCGGGCCCTCGGCGGGCCCTCCGTACCGGCGTCGGACAGGGCAACAGCGTACAAAGTGGCGTTGCGCCGGGGAACGGTCCGGACGCCGGCGGACCCGGTGCCGTCACCGCGCCGGGTCAGGCGCGCCGCGCCGCGCCCGCCGCCTCCGTCAGTGTCACGGCGGCCTGCCTGGCGAGCCGCGCCGCGCCGGGGGCGCCGCTGATCGTGGCCGTGGTGATCGCGCCGTCCACCAGAAGCGCCAACTGGTCGGCGAGCCGGGCCGGTTCGGCGACGTCCAGGTCGCGTACGAGACCGGCGACGTACGCGTGGACGGCGTCCTTGTGGTCGCGTGCGGCGCGGGCCACGCCTTCCGCGACGGCGCCGAGTTCGCCGAACGCGTTGATGAAGGCGCAGCCCCGGAAGCCGGGTGCGGTGAACCAGGTGTGCAGCCAGTCGAACACGGCTGCCGGAGCGTCCTGGGGAGTGGCGGCATGCCTGCCGACGTACTCGGCCAAGTCTGCGCGCCAGTGCTCGTCGCGGCGCCGCAGGTACGCCTCCACCAGCTCGTGCTTGGAAGGAAAGGCCTGGTAGAGCCGCTTGAGCGAGACGCCGGAAGCGGTGCGGATCTCGTCCATGCCGACGGCCTGGATGCCGCGCGCGTAGAAGAGTTCCCCGGCGGCTCCGAGCAGTCGTTCCCGGGCTTCTGCCAGTTGCACAAGGGCCTCCCGCTAGCACTGAGAACGTTCGTTCTCTATAGTAGCCGACCGAGGGAGAACGGTCGTTCTCCACGTGTTCCGCATGCAAGGAGTCCGACATGGCCCCACGCCACCCGCTCCCGCCCTTCACCCGGGAGACCGCACTGCAAAAGGTCCAGGCAGCCGAGGACGCCTGGAACACCTGCGACCCCGCACACGTCGCCCTCGCCTACACCGAGGACTCCGTCTGGCGGAACCGGGACACCTTCCTCACCGGCCGCGGGGCGATCACGGCCTTCCTCCGCGACAAGTGGGCGCGGGAGCTCGACTACGCCCTGCGCAAGGAGCTGTGGGCCTTCGAGGACAACCGGATCGCGGTGCGCTTCCAGTACGAGTTCCACGACGCGGCGGGCCAGTGGTGGCGCGCCTACGGCAACGAACTGTGGGAGTTCACCGGCGAGGGGCTGATGCGGCGCCGGGAGGCCGCCATCAACGACGTCCGGATCGGCGCCGGCGAGCGGCGCATCTTCGGCCCCCGGCCGGCGGCGGGCGGCGAGGCCCCCATGGCCGTCTGGTAACCGTTCCGGCCCGCGGCGCCGGAACGCACTGCACCCCGCCGGGGCCCGGCGGGGTGCAGTGCGGTGCCTTACTTCACGTTGATCGCGGTCCAGGCGGCGGCGACCGCCTTGTACTCGGCGCTGGAGGCGCCGTACAGGTCGGCGGTGGCCTTGAGCGTGCCGGTGCGGGCACCCGCGTACTTCGTGGTGGAGGTGAAGTACGTGGTCAGCGCGCGGTACCAGATCTTCTGGGCCTTGTCGCGGCCGATGCCGGTGACCTTGGAGTTGTCGTAGGTCGGGCTGTTGTAGGTCACACCGTTGATCGTCTTCGTGCCGCTGCCCTCGGACAGCAGGTAGAACCAGTGGTTGGCCGGGCCCGAGGAGTAGTGCACGTCGATGCCGCCCAACGACGAGGACCAGTAGTCCTTGGACGCGCCGTCCTTGGAGGGCTTGTCCATGTAGCGCAGCGGCGTGCCGTCACCGTTGATGTCGATCTTCTCGCCGATGAGGTAGTCGCCCTTGTCGACCGCGTTGTTGGCGTAGAACTCGGTCGCCGTGCCGAAGATGTCGGACGTGGCCTCGTTCAGGCCGCCGGACTCGCCGCTGTAGTTGAGCTTGGCGGTGGCGGCGGTGACGCCGTGGCTCATCTCGTGCGCGGCCACGTCCAGCGCGGTCAGCGGGTTGGCGTTGTTCTGGCCGTCGCCGTACGTCATGCAGAAGCAGGAGTCCTGCCAGAAGGCGTTGACGTAGCTGTTGCCGTAGTGGACGCGGGAGTAGGCTCCCTTGCCGTCGTTGCGGATGCCGTTGCGGCCCAGGACGTTCTTGTAGAAGTCCCAGGTGACCGCCGCGCCGTAGTGCGCGTCCACGGCCGCGGTCTGGCGGCCGCCGCCCCACTTGTCGTCGGCGTCGGTGAAGAGCGTGCCGGTGCCGGACGTGCCCTGGCGCAGGTCGTACGTCTTGTGGCCGCCGCGGGCGCCGTCGGTGAGGTTGTAGGTGCTGCCGCTCTTGGTGGTGGTGAGCGGGACGGTGCCGCTGTACGAGCTGGTGCCCGTGCCGGTCTCGATCGTCTCGTCCTGGAAGAGCTTGGCCCCGGTCTTCGCGTCGGTGATGACGTGCAGCTCGCTGGGCGTGCCGTCCTTCTGGACGCCGGTGACCACGGTCTCGTACGCCAGGACGGGCTTGCCGGAGGCGGCCCAGATCACCTTGCGCGGCGCGTTCTTGGCCTCGGCCTTGGTGTTCTTCTCGGCGGCGGAGGCGGACAGCGCGCTCTTCTTGGCGGCGGCGGCCGGCTGGGCGGCGTCCGTGGTGGACACGGCTATCTTGGCCTGCGTCGCCTTGTCGACCGTGCGGGTGCCGTTCTTCTTCTCGTGGACGACCAGGTCCCCGCCGAGGACCGGCAGGCCCTCGTACGTGCGCTCGTAGCGCGTGTGCACCGTGCCGTCCGCGTCCTTGACGACGTCGCGGGCGACGAGCTTCTCCTGGCCGCCGAGACCGATCTTCTGCGCGGTGACGGCGGCGTCCGCCTGGGCGCTCTTGATCGCGGTCACGCGCTGCTGGGCGGAGAGTGCGACGGCGCTCGCGCCGGTCGCGGCGTCGGGCTGCGCGGTCGCGGACCCGGTCTGGACGGCGACCGCGACCATCGCGGCGGAGGCGACCAGAGCGGCGGCACGGAGGGAGTGCTTGCGGGGGGTGGAGGTCATGCGTCTCAACTCAGTCTCCTAGCGCGGGCCGTATGGGTTCGGCCCGTATGAGGGGGAGGGCACACCCTGTCGGGGCGCCCGGTGGTGCAGGAGTGAATCGAGAGGAGAGTGCCATCAAGAGACCGTGTTTGTCAGGGCTTCAACAAGGATTTCACAGGGGGTTTGACGAAATGCGATTGTTTGTCGGCTATTTATGGTCGGCACATGTCGCTTTTGTGAACGGCAGGTCCGCACGCCGGAGGCCCGGCGCCACGAGCGGACGCCGGGCCTCCGTACGGAACGGATACGCGCGGTCAGGAACTCGGCAGGTTCGCGGACCACGCGGTCACGGACAGCGTGCCGTTGTCTACTTCCTGATCGAACGGGACCACGTTGTGCGCGTTACTGCCCGTGGGTGAGATCTGGAGGTACTTGGCGTGCGCCGTGGCCGCACCGGTGTGCGTCCACACCAGGTCGGCGTAGGCGCTCTTGCCCGGCTTGAGCGTGACCCGGTGGACGCCCGGGTCCTTGGCGAAGTACGTGTCGCCGTGCCGCACCTTGGTCTTCAGCGCCGTGTGCCCGGCACCCTCCAGCGCGAGCCCCGGGTACCCGGAGAACGAGCAGGTGCTCTTGCCGGTGTTCGTCACCCGCAGGTACGTGCCCGCGTGGTTCATCCCGGCCTGGCTGCCGCCCGCGTCCGTGGTGGTGGCCTTCAGTGTCCCCGGCTGGCACGGTGCCGCTCCGGCCTGACCGGTGCCGGCGGCGGACGCCACTCCCGCGCCCGTACCCGCGGCAAGGGCGACGGCGGCGGCAACGGCGGCAGCGGTACGCATACCACGCATGGTCGATCAACTCCCTCTTCTCCGGAACACCGGAGAAAACGCTCGGTGGTGCACCGGCCCGCCTGCCCCACACGCGCGGTTCGATACGTGCCGGACACGGACGGTCCGCTTCCGCGGGCGCCCGTGCCGGGGCGACGGGCCGGTGCGTTCCTCCCTGAACCCGCACGCACCACCCTGGGCGCCGGCGCTGTTGCTCGGCTAACACACGGCTAACGTCCGGGCGTCCTTCACGTACGGCGGCGCCGCCTCCGGTACGCCACGGTGACCGCCCCCGGCAACGGCTCCCACAACAAGCGCCCACACCGTGACCCCGCCCCGGGCCGGGCGGCCGAACCGCCTCCACCGCGCGGGGGAGGCGGCCCTTCCGCCGGGCGTCAGTTCATGGTCGATCCGATGGGGGCGCCGGTGGTCAGGAAGGTGGTCGCCGGGAGCGACCCGTCGGCCCGGCGGGCGCCGTACGCGGTGCGCGCGTCGGTGGACCTGAAAGCGGGCGTCGCCACCCCGCTGTCCCAGTTGTTCCCCGCCGAGACGGCGGCGGAGCCCAGCTTCGCCGGCTGGTCGCCGTTGGCGACGGCCAGGTTCTTCGTCAGGCGGCCCTTGCCCTTGGCGAAGTAGAAGCCCGCCTTCTTGTTGGCGTACGCCGTGTTGCGTTGGACGACGGTGGCGCCGGGGTTGCTGTTCTCGGTGAAGCCGTGCATCGCGTTGTCCCAGGCCGCGTTGTCGTTCACCACGTGGGCGGCGACCGTACCGCCGCCGCCCAGCTTGAACCCGTTGCCGTTGCCCTCGAACGCGGGGTCGTTCCAGCGGTTCTTTCCGTTGCCGTACGCCCAGGTGTGCTCGATGGTGACCGGACCCGCGAACTTCCACAGGTCCAGCCCGTCGTCCGCGTTGCCGAACAGACGCGCCCCGGTGATCCGGTTGCCTTTGCCCGAACCGAACTTCACGGCGATGCCGTCGGCGTTCTGGCCGTGCGTGGCCGGGTCGAAATTGCCGTGGCTGTCCAGGTTCTGCACGAGATTGTCGTTGGTGCCGTCGCCGCGCAGCGTGAAGCCGGAGTCGCCGTTGTCGGCGGTGACCAGGTTCTTGAAGACGCCGCCGGTGGACGAGGTGGCGACGAAGCCGTGGGCGGGCGACTTCCGGAAGGTGAGGTTCTCGACCGTCCAGTAGTCGCCGGATATCCCGGCCAGCCAGGACCCTGCGGGCAGCTTCGAGCCGTCGATCCGCACCTGCTCACCGCCGTACGCGACGAGGGAGATGCGCGCCGTGGGAGTGCCGTCGGCCGAGCTCTTCAGGGGGCGGGTCGGGTAGTACGTACCGCCGCGTACCTGGATGGTGGTGCCGGCCTTGGCGTGCGCGACGGCGTCCTGGAGAGCCGCGGTGGAGGAGACGACGACGGTCTGGGAGGCCGCCCCCGCCGTACCGGGGGCGAGCGCCAGCCAGACACCCCCCGCGCCGGCGGTCAGGGCGACGGCGGTGGCGAGGGTCACGGCGCGGGTCTTGCGGTGGCGGCCGGTGCTGCTGCTCACGGCGGCTGTTCCTTTCGTGGGGGACAGGTACGGAGCGGCCGCGCGGGTGTCGCGTCCACGCGGCCGCCCGCCTCCTTGTCACCGCCGCCCGCGAGAAGGTTGCCGCCGGTACGAAAGTCCGTTGGGCCGCGCCCGGGCCGGGATGGATACTGATCTTCATGCGTATCGACTTCGACCCCGAACAGTACGACCGGCAGGGTTTCTACCGGTTGCTCACGGCGACCGTGGTGCCGCGGCCCATCGCCTGGGTGTCCACCGTCTCCGCCGACGGCGTGGCCAACCTGGCCCCGCACTCGTTCTTCACCATCGCCTGTGTCGCGCCGCCCGTCGTGCAGTTCTCGGCCGTCGGGCGGAAGGACTCGCTCCGCAACGTCGAGGAAACCGGGCAGTTCGTGGTGAATTTCGCGCCGGAAGAGCTGGCCGCGCAGATCAACGAGACGGCGACCGACTTCCCGCGCGGAGTGAGCGAGTTCGACGCGGTGGGCGTGACCGCCGAGCCGAGCCTGCGGGTGAAGCCGCCGCGCGTCGCCGCCTCGCCCGTGGCCTTCGAATGCGAACTGCACAGCACGATGCGGCTCGGCGACTCCACCGTCGTCTTCGGCAAGGTGGTGCACGCGGTCGTGTCGGAGGAGGTCATGACCGACGGGCATCCGGAGATCGGGAAGCTGCGGCCGCTGTCCCGGCTGGGCAAGGACGAGTGGGGCACGCTCGGCGACGTCCGGGAGATCTCCCGCATCCGGTACGCGGAGTGGCAGGGACCGGCCCAGGGCTGAGCGGGCGGCGTCCCGGGGCGCCGGTGCGCGGGAGCCGGAAGCGGCGGAGGGTAGCGCGTTTTCACCCCCGCTCCCTGCCGTCCACTTCCGCAACACCCCGGTCTCCGAGACTCTTCGGTGATCCGGTCCGCAGGCGTAGCGGGCCACCGGCCACTGGAGACGCGATGACGAGATCGACGGGCTGCCCTGCCGCCGTACCGGGCCTCTCACCGGGCGCGGCACCTGACTCCGCGGGCGCGGCGCACGCCTCCGTGGGCCCCTTCAGCCGCCGCGCGGCGCTTCGCGTCGTCGCGGCGACGGCCGTCGCGACGCCCGCCCTGGCGTACGGGGGCGGCGCCGCGCACGCCGCCCGGGGCGACCGCAGGTTGCGCGCCATGACGTTCAACCTCCGGTACGCCTCGAACGAGCGGCCCAACTCGTGGCCCGAACGGCGCCCGGTCATGCGCGACCTGCTGCACCGCGCGGCGCCCCACCTGCTGGGCACGCAGGAGGGCCTCTACCACCAGCTCCAGGACATTGCGGAGGACCTCGGCGAGGACTACGCCTGGCTGGGCACGGGGCGGGCCGGCGGCAGCCGCGACGAGTTCGCGGCCGTCTTCTACGACGTCCACCGGCTCGCCCCGGTCGAGTACGACCACTTCTGGCTGTCCGACACCCCGTATCTGATCGGTTCGGCGACCTGGGGCAACACGGTGATCCGGATGGTGACCTGGGTGCGCTTCCGCGACCTGCGGACCGGCGGCCAGTTCTACGCTCTCAACACTCACCTCGACCACCTGAACCAGTACTCGCGCGAGCGCTCCGCGACCCTGATCACCGACCGGCTGCGCGCGCTGGACCCGGCGCTGCCCCGCATCGTCACCGGCGACTTCAACGTCCCCGCCCACCGGAACCCGGTCTACGACACGATGCTCGGCCGGGGCGCCCTCGTGGACAGCTGGGACACGGCCGAGTCGCGCAGCACGCTGTACGCCACGTACCACGGCTACCGGCCGCTGCAACGCGACGGCGAACGCATCGACTGGATCCTCACCTCGCCCTCGGTCCACACGCACCGCGCCGTCATCGACACGTTCTCCGAGGACGGGCAGTTCCCCAGCGACCACCTGCCGGTACGGGCGGTGCTGGAGTTGCCCGAGGCGGGCAAGGGGTAGCCGGGCCGCCCGTCAGTCCGGCCGGCTCCGGGGGCCGCCGCCGGCACCGCGTACGCGGATGCCGGCGAGCAGGTCGTGCGTCGCGGCCGCCACCGCGTCCACGGCCTGCTCGAACACCTCCCGGTTGTGCGCGGCCGGCGCACGGAACCCGGAGACCTTGCGGACGTATTGCAGAGCCGCCGCCCGGATGTCGTCCTCGGTCACCTCGGGGGCGGCGGGCGGTCGGAGAGTCTTGATGCTGCGGCACATACGTCCAGTGTGCCTCCCGCACCCGGCTACTCCAGGCCGGTGACCCGCAACGTGATGTTCAGGCGCCCGCTCGCCAGCCCGGTCGCGGGGTCGCCGGTCCCCGGCCGTACCTTCGTCACCCCGTGGTACGCGAACCGCGACGGCCCGCCGAAGACGAAGAGATCGCCGGAGGCCAGCTCGATGTCGGTGTAGGGCCGGTTGCGGGACTCGGTGTTGCCGAAGCGGAAGACGCAGGTGTCGCCGATGCTGAGCGAGACGACCGGCGCGCCGGACCGTTCGTCCTTGTCCTGGTGCATGCCCATCCTGGCCTGGCCGTCGTAGAAATTGACCAGCGCCGTGTCCGGTGCGTAGCCGTCTCCCGCGGCCGCGTCCTCGTACGCGTCGACCAGCGCGGCCCGCCCCAGGTCGGCCAGCCAGCCGGGGAGCTCGGCGACGCGGGCGCCGTTGACGTCGTCGGCGGTGCGCTTGTAGGCGTACGGCTGCCAGTGCCAGCCGAGGCACACCGTCTGCACGGACATCACACCGCCGCCCGGCAGCCGGGTGTGCCGGATCGGCACCGGCCCCCGCGCCCAGCCGCGGCACGCGGTCACCAGCTCCCGCTGCCGCTGCGGGGACAGCCAGCCGGGAACGTGCACGGCGCCCGGCGCGGGCCGGCTCCGCAGGCGCTCCGTACCGCCGAAGCCGGGCAGCGGCTCGGTCACGACGGCATCACTCCCGATCGGCGCGTGGCGTGCGCGGCGTACGGGCCCGGCCACGCTTTCCGTTCCAGTTTCCCTTACTCGCCCGGCTCCGCGACCAGCGCGGTGGCGACCCGCCGGAAGCCGAGCCGCTCGTAGATCCGCGCGACGTCGTCGTTGCCGGCCGACAGGAACACGGTCCTGATGCCCCGCTCGCGGGCGTCGGCCACCAGCGCCGCGGTGACCGCGAGCCCGAGCCCGCGGCGGCGCGCGCTGGGCAGCGTCCCCACGCCGACGATCTCACTGACCGCGCCGACCGGCTGGTGCTGTCCCGCGCAGACGGCCGAGCCGCCCTCCTCCGCCACCGCCACCACGGTGTACCCGTTCCGTATGCGCTCGGCCACCCCGTCCACCGAACCGTCGTCGACCAGCTCCCGTACCGTCTCCGCCAGCTCCCGGGCACCCGCCTCGCCCACCAGGGTGTCGGGCTGCCCGAAGGCGACGTGCGGTACGGCGACGGCGTACGCCAGCGCCGGATCACCGGCTTCCAGCACCCGCACGGCCGCGCCCTCGGCCGCGACCCGCGTGTCCGGTGCCTCGCCGCCGTCCAGGCCGAGGGCGAGCAGCGGATGCTCGTGCACCGCCAGCCCGGTTTCCTCCACCGCGGTCCGCAGTCCCGGCGTGGTCTCGGCGACCCACTCGAAGCTCTCGGGTGCGCCCAGCTCCCGCTGCCGGGCCCGGACCCGTGCCACCTCGGCGGCGCTCGCCGCGTCGCCCGTCCACCCCGGGGTCGGCCGCGCGTAGTACGGCCAGCCCCGCCCCTCGCGTACGAAGAGCGTCAGCGCGCCGAAGTCCTCGGCGCGGGCGGCGCTGCGCGGGACCGCGTCGTAATACACCTCGATGCGGGCGAGCAACTGCTCCAACAGAGCGTCGGCGCGGCGGATGTCGTCACTTTCGGCAGGGTTCACCTGCGCATACAAGCAGCAGCGCGCCGCAGGACGCCAACGAATTCCGGTCCCCGGCCGTACGGTGCGGCCGGCTCCGGATCAGCCGGCCCCGACGACGGCGCGGTGCATCGCACGCGTCCATATCTCCAGCAACCGCGCGTACTCCGCGCGGTCCTCAGCCGTCCACGACCGGCCACGGCGGGCGCGCACGAAACGCCGGATCGCTTCGTTCGCGTCGGCGGCCACGGGCGCACCCGTGGGAGGGGGAGGAATCGGGAACATGTCGTACATGCTAGGGGCGGGCACCGACAACGAACCCTCCCCGGAGCGCGCCCGGTTGCCGCACCGCCGCGCCGGCGCGACAGGCGCACCGCACATATGCGGCTGACCAGCGACGACCGGTAAGAGCCCGAAGCGTGGATTGCTCCCTATGTGTCCAGCCCCACACCGCCCGTCCCCGCGCGGGCCGCTCCCGTGCCCGTCCCACCCGCCGCTATGACCACCGTCACCCGTTTGGCGCGCACCGCCCACATCACCGCCACCACGAACTCCGGGCGCCGCACTTCCGCAAGGGGCTTGGCATTGCGGGCGCACACCGGAATTTCTCGCTTGCGCCCTTCCCGCACCAGCCGCTTTCGCCCTATAGGCCAACCGGGTATATCGCCAGAAATCTCGCGTTTCTCCTTTCATATGACCGGCAGTCAAGGGTTCAATCGGCAGTGTCAGTCACTCTCAGCACGCCTCAAAGGAGGATTTGGGTATGCGTTCTGTCATCCGTCCGCTTTTCGTCGGCCTCGCGGTGGTGGGCCTGTCCGCCGCCGGCGCCGTCGCGGCCCAGGCCCATGGTCACGACGACGACCTCGTGAACATCAGCAAGTACACCAACGCGCCGAGCCACGCCTCGCACAACTGGGGCAGCGGCAACTGGAACTCGGCAGCCCGATTCGGGGACCTGGAGCAGGACTAATTGCCCCAGCGCGCCTTGATGGCGGGCACATCCGGCCCAACACCGGGTGTGCCTGCCGGCACGCGAAAGGAATGGGCGAGGCGCCTCTCCCGTCTCGCCCGCCGTTCCTCGCCCAAGGATGTGGCGGTGCCCCGGCAGGACCGGGGCCGTCTGCGCGCCGTCGACCGCGGCCCGCACGATCCCCCGGGCAATTCCTCCCCAACTCTCTTTCAGCGGCTCCGAACTGGGTATCACACAGAAAACCCACCCCCACTTGTGTGCCCCGGAGCCGCAGATGCAGCATGCCCCGCCCGTGCCCGGAGACATCGGTCTCACTCAAATAAGCGGCGATGTAGGCCGCTTGATCCGCATCGGCCAGTGGCTGAACGGCAATGGCTTCGGTGACTATCAGCACGCCTTTCTCGTGCTTCCCGACGGCAAGCTCATCGAAGCCGAACCCGGTGGCGCGGCCATCCGTTCCCTGTCGGTCTACGACGGTGCGAACGTGCTGTACGTGTGTCCGGAAGGACTCACCGACAGGCAGCGCGACGCGGTGTGCGCCGCGGGCCGCCGCTACGAAGGCGTCCCGTACAGCTTCCTCGACTACCTGGCGATCGCCGTCCACCGCCTGCGCCTGCCTTTTCCCGGCGTGCGCCGCTATGTGGCCGCCACCGGCCACATGATCTGTTCCCAACTCGTCGACCAGAGTTACCGCGACGCGGGAATCCACCTGTTCGACGACGGCCGCTGGCCGGGTTACGTCACCCCCATGGCCCTTTACGGCCGCCTGGCGGGCTGACCCGCTCCGACGAGCCCGGCGGGCCTCACCAGGACACAGGTATCCCGGCCGGCATGATGGCCATGCGGTTCGGGTGCCAGGGGACCTCTTCCGGCGGTACGGCCAGCCGGATGCCGGGCAGGCGGTCGAGCAGGACGCGGAAGGCGACGTCGGACTGGCGGCGCACCAGGTGGGCTCCGGGGCAGTGGTGGCGGCCGTAGCCGAAGCGCAGGTGCGGGTTGGGGGAACGGGCGGGGTCGAAGGCCTCCGGGTCGGTGTACGCGGCGGAGTCGTAGTTGGCCGCGTCCAGGGAGAGCAGGATCATCTCGCCCTCCTTGACCCTGGCCGGCCCGAGCTCCGCGTCGGCGGTGACGAAGCGGGGAATCGCGTTGCCCAGGACGACGCTGCACCGCAGCAGCTCTTCCACACACTGCGGCATCGTCTCCGGCCGCTCGCGTACCGCGCTCATGACGTCGGGGCGCTGGAGCAGGTTGAAGGCCGCCACGCCCAGGAAGCCGGCGAAGTCCTCGTAGCCGCTGACGAAGAGGACGGCCAGGATGTTCGACAGCTGCCGTGCCGTCAGCCCCTGGTCGGTGGCGTTGAGGTCGGCGAGGCGGTCCGCGAGGCCGCGTGGCTCGCCGGTGCGGCGGCCGGCCAAGTGCGCCTCCATGTACGCCCGGATCTCTTCCCAGTTGCGGGCGAGGTCCTCATGGCTGGGCGTGACCATGGTCAGATCCAGGTCGGCCCGTACGGCGAGCCAGCTGTGGTCCTCGAAGGGCAGGCCGAGGAGCCTGCACATGCACTGGGCGGCCACCCACTCCGCGAAGCAGCGCTGGAGGTCGCCGGGACTGCCGTCCCTGACCATCGCGTCCAGCCCTTCGCCGGTGACGCCCGCGACCCAGTCGGCGGGCAGTTCGGGCTGGTCACGGCCGAGGGACCGGAGCACTTCGTCACGCAGCCCGGCCTTTTGCAGGTAATTCATGGCGTCGAGCAGTTCGGGCGCGAGGATCGGGGCGTCCTGCCCCGGGCTGTCCGCCTCGGCCAGCACGGAGCGGGCGAAAGCGCGGTCCCGCAGCACGTGCCGGGCCAGCTCGTAACTGGTCACCAGCCACGCCTGCTCACCGGAGTTGGTGCTGACCCGCGCCACGGGGCAGCGGCTGCGCAGCTCGCCGAGTTCGGGGGCGAGCCGGTCGCCCCGCGTGCTGAAGGGGTAGTGGGGGAGGGGCTTGTCGTGGGGGCATTCCTCGGATGCGGGCGCCTGCCATGTGGTCACGTGGTGCGGGCCTCTTTCCTGGGGTCGTCTGGGATGGAGCGCCGGCGGTGCCGGGGCGGGCTCACCAGCGCACGGGAAGCCGGGCCGGTGCGCGCAGCGGAGTGGACTCGTCCCACGGGATGGTCTCCGCCGGGACGGCCAGTTCGATGCCGGGCAGTCGTTCCAGCAGTACCTGGATGGCGATGGCGAGCTGCATACGGGTCAGGTGTCCGCCTGTGCAGGCGTGCGGGCCGTGCCCGAACGCGACGTGAGCGTTGGGCGTCCGGGTCAGGAGGAGGCTGTCGGGCTCGGCGAACGCGTCCGGGTCGCGGTTGGCGGACGCCGGCACGGGGACGACCGCGTCACCGGCGCTGATCCGCTGCCCGTGCAGGGTGAAGTCCTCTGTGGCGACAAGGATGTTGATGGCGTTCATCAGCGGGACGTACCGCAGCAGTTCCTCCACCGCGGTCCCGGTCCGCTCGGGCGCCTCGCGCAGTTCTTTCAGCTGCCCGGGGTGGGTGAGCAGCGCGAGCAGCGCGTTGCCCGTGTGCTGGATGTTGGTCTTGTAGCCGGCCATGAGCATGGTGACCACGAAGCTGACGACGTCGTCCCGGGTGATCTCGCTGCCCGGCCGGCGTGCCTCGGCCAGCAGCAGCCGGATGTAGTCCTCGCCCCCGCCGTCCCGTTCCTTGCGGGCGATGAGTTCGCCGGCGTAATCCTGCAGGGCGTGGAGGGCGGCGAGCACCTCCTCCATGGACAGCCCGGACGCGCCGAGGAGCGCGAGGGTGTGCGGCAGGTAGACGTCGCGGTCCTCGTACGGCAGGCCGACGGTCTCGCACAGCACCCGCAGCGGCAGCGGCTCGGCGTAGGAGGCGACGAGATCCGCCGTACCGCCGTCCGCCCCGGCGACCATCGCGTCGACGAGTTCCCCGGCCATCTCCCGGATGCGCGGCTCCATGAACGCCAGCCGTCGCCGCCCGAACATCGGCAGGACGGCACGGCGTACGCGCTCGTGGTGTGCGCCGGTCATCTCCAGGAAGGTCGGCAGGCACGGCGGCGGGGCGTCGGCCCCCTCGCGGGGCGGCCAGGCCGACAGCAGCGGCCGTACGAGCCGGGGGTCGGCGAACGCGGCGCGCACGTCCTCGTAGCGGCTGAGCAGCCAGCCGGTCTCGCCGTTGGGAAGCCGCGCCTTGACGACGGGCGCCTCGGCACGCAGGCGGGCGTAGGCACACGGCGGCCCGGCGGTACCCAGCTCGGCCTCCGGGACCGGGACGAGGGCTTCGGGGCGGCTCATCCGGTGGGCTCCGTTCCCGTCGTGGCGGCGCGCGGCGCGGCGTGGCCCGGCGCGGGCGCGGGGCGCGCGATGTAGCCGGAGGTGAAGAAGTACTCCAGGTACCGGTCCAGCAGCGCGGAGTCGACCGGGGGGCAGTGCAGCCCGCTGCCCGACAGCGCCTCCTCGGCGTTGCGCCGCCCCAGGACCGGGAAGGTGCCCTTGAGGTACATCTCCTTGACGGACATGTCGGCGTTGCGGCTGCGGTCCACGCACAGCGACACGAACGGCGCCGTGGCGCTCGTCGGATTGGCGGCGACATGCCGGACCAGCTCGCCGACCCATTGGTCGTACGGCAGCGTGCGCAGGGCGAAGCCCGCGGCGCGCATCCGGTCCAGGACGTCCGCCAGCATCGCGGGGCGCGGGTTGGTGAGGTGGTAGACCCGGCCGTCGGCCGGGCGGCGCGTGGCGATGTGCACCACGGACTCGGCGAGGTGGTCTACGGGGACGAAGTCCATCGGCAGCTCGATGTCGGGCGCCAGCCCCGTTTCGGCGATCGTCTTGAACAGCGAGCAGATGGCCGTCTCGGTGTTGCACGCGCCGTGCGTACGGTCCCCCGTCACCTCGTACGGCCGGTACACGGCCACCGGCAGGCCCTGCCCGGCGGCCCGCCGCAGCACGCCCTCGGCGACCCACTTGCTCTCCGCGTAGCCCATGGTGAGGCCGTCGGCGTGGGCCGGCGGCAGGTCCTCGGCCACCTCGCGCACCCCGGCGGTGCCGAATCCGGCGACGACGGCGACGGTCGACACGAAGTGCACCGGCACCCGGCGGGGCGCCGCGATCCGGATGACCTCGCGGGTGCCGTCGACGTTCGCCGGGCGCAACTGCTCGTAGGGGTAGAGGAAGTTGACCCGTGCGCCGTTGTGCACGACCAGGTCCAGGCACCGGGCCAGTTCGCCGGCGTGCCCGGCTTCGAGCCCCAGCCGGGGCTGGGTCAGGTCCCCGGGGAAACACGCCACCCGCCGCCAGTCGGCCTCGTCGAGGTGCAGGCCGTAGCGGGTGAGCGCGGTGCGGATCCGCTGCCGGGCGTGCGCCGGGCTCGTCGCCCGTACGGGGCAGTGGACGCGGGCGTCCGTCGAGTGCAGCAGGCGGTGCAGCAGGAACGCGCCGACGAACCCCGAAGCGCCGGTGAGCAGGACGTCCTTCGGGTCGTGCGGGCGCGGGGCCGGGCCTTCGGCGGGCGGGAGGGCGAAGCCGAGTTCCGTCTCCCGCTCGAAGTCGACCCCGTCCGCCTGCTGCCTGAGGCCGCCGCGTGCCTCGC
This sequence comes from Streptomyces sp. NPDC017529, assembly GCF_044329785.1. Classification (NCBI taxonomy): domain Bacteria; kingdom Bacillati; phylum Actinomycetota; class Actinomycetes; order Kitasatosporales; family Streptomycetaceae; genus Streptomyces; species Streptomyces sp. NPDC017529. Next base: position 66,150 of record NZ_JBIRJY010000019.1, on the reverse strand, counting down.
GTACGGCGGCGGTGAAGCTCTCCAGCGTGGGCGCGGCCAGCAGGGCCCTGATGAGGGCGGAGCCCAGGGCGGCGTCGAGGCCGAGCACGGCGAGGGTACGGGTGACGGCCTCCGAGGCGAGCAGGGAGTCCCCGCCGAGGAGGAAGAAGTCGTCCTGCGGCGCGGGCCGTACACGCAGCACCCGCTGCCACACTTCGGTGAGGACTCCGAGCAGCCCCTCGGCCTTCGGCTCGCCCCCGTCCTGCGCGGCCACCGCGGCGCCTCGGCGGGGCAGCTGCGCGCAGGCCGCGGATTTCAGGCGGGTGCGGTCGACCTTGCCGCCGCTGGTCACCGGGAAGCGGTCCATGGGCACCAGCGCCGGGACGGCCTGCGGCGCCAGCCACTGGGCGCAGTACGCGCGCAGGGCGGACACCGGCAGGGGACGTCCGGGCGCGGCAGCCGTGACATAGGCGGTCAGGGAATCCGCTTCGGCCTCGACGACCGCTTCGCCGACCTCAGGGTGGGCCCGTAACCGGCTCTCCACCTCGTCGAGTTCTATGCGCGCGCCGCGCACCTTGACCTGGCGGTCGAGCCGCCCGCGGTACTCCAGCAGCCCCTCGGCGTGCCGTACGACCCGGTCGCCGGTCCGGTACAGCAGCCCGCCCGGCTCCACCGCAGGCAGCGGCACGAACCGTTCGGCGGTCAGCTTCGGGTCGCCGAGGTAGCCCAGGGCCAGCCCGTCCCCGCCTACGTACAGCTCGCCCTCCTCGCCCGGCGCCGCGACCGAGCCGTCGGTCCGCAGGACGTGGCAGGTGGTGGCGCCGAAGGGGCGGCCCAGGGGGACGTGCGCGGCGTCTTCGGGGAGGGGGCTCAGCACGTGGGCCGTGGAGACCACGGCGTTCTCGGTCGGCCCGTAGAAGTTGACCACCGTGGTGCCGGGGCAGGCCGCGAGGACGGCGTTGGCGAGGCGCGGGTCCATCGCCTCCCCGCCGGCGGAGACGAAGCGCAGCGGGGCCAGTGCCCCGGGCCGGGTCCGGGCGACGAGGTGGAAGACGCTCGTCGTCAGATAGGCCACGGTGACTCCGCCCGCACGGATCAGCCGCTCCAGAGCGGTGGGCGAGAGCAGCTCTTCCCGGTCGGCGATGACCAGGCAGGCGCCGGTGAGCAGCGCGCTCCAGATCTCGATCGTCGAGGCGTCGGAGGACAGGCCGTAGGCGTGCAGCACCCCGTCGCCCGCTGCGGGCGCGGGGAGTTCGGGGTCGGACAGCACCAGGCGGACCACGCCGCGGTGGGATATCGCGACCGGCTTGGGGCGGCCGGTCGTACCGGAGGTGAACACCACGTAGGCGCAGTCGGAGGCGGAGCCGGTACGCGGGGAGCCGTTGCGCGCGTCAGCGGAAGACGGCGGTCCGCCGGCGGGACGGTCGAGGTCGAGGGCGCCGACCTCGACCGTCGCGCGCAGCCCGCGCACCCGGCGCGCGCTGCCCGGTAAGGTGACCGCGGCACGCAGCCCCGCGTCCTCGGCCATGGCCCGTAACCGGGCCGGCGGAAGGTCCTCGTCGAGCGGTACGTACGCACAGCCGGCCTTGAGGATGCCCACCAGCGCCACCAGCGCCTCCAGCGAGCGGTTGCCGCACACTCCGATCAGGTCACCGGGCCGGGCCCCGTGGGCGGCCAGACGTGCCGCCAACGCGTCGGCCTGCGCGTCGAGTTGCCCGTAGGTCACGATGCGCTCCCCGTGCCGGGCCGCCGGGGCGTGCGGCATGGCCGCGGCCTGTGCCTCGAACAGCTCCGGGATACGGCTGTCCCGGGGGTAGCCGGGCGCGAGCGTGCCGGTGGTCCGGCCCGGGAAGCGCGGTAACGGGCGTGACGAAACGTAGGTGTCGGTCATCAAGACTCTCTCGCTCGAACGACTTTCGTGTGGTGCGGGGGTGCGGCGCGGGGCGTTCAGTCCGTACGGACGGCCTCGCCGGCGCCCCCTTCGGCGAAGTCCGCCGCGAAGGCGGCGAAGTCGGCGCTGCGCCAGTGCTGCGGGCGCATCCGGAAGACGACGTCGTCCTTGAGCTGGTCCGAGGTCGCCGCCAGATATCCGCGCGCCTCCTCGGCGTCCAGGTACCGCCGGGCCAGCGCCTCGCGCACGGCAGGGTCCACCGGGTCCTCGACCGCCGTGACGGGCCCCTCGACGCTGACGAACCGGTACGGCCGCCCTTCGTCCTGCACGCAGAGGCTGAACCGCCCGGCGGCGCGCAGGAGCCGGGCCTTGATGGTCTCCCGCCCCGTCTCGACGACGACCTCGCCCCCCGGCTCGTAGCCGAACCAGACCGGCACGATCAGCGGCGCCCGGTCCCCGCCTCTGGAGTCGGTGACGCCCAGGACCCCGACGCGCGGTTCGGCGAGGAATCGCTCACGGTCGTGGCGCGGCATGGCGGGCAGCATGGCGGGCTCCTGTCTCGGGGTCTGCGGCTGAAGTGGTCCTGGCGCGGTGAAGCCACCACGACAACAATCTTGAGAGCGAGGAGATCACTCCCCGACCAAAAGACCGACAAACATACGCTTTGGACGGTTTTGCGAACCGCGCTGTGGCCCTCGTCACGGGCGGCGCGATCTGCGAGCCGCGGCAGCAGGAACTGAAGTCCGGGGACCTGGAGGTCAATCGACCGAGGGAGAGTGGGCCGCCCTCGGCAAGCGGAACGAGGGCGCCGCCTTGGCCCCTGCCGGTAACACCGGACCGCCGGTCGCCCGGCGATCATTTCCGGTCAGGAGCGCGCGGGGCCGTGTCACGGGCGGGCCCGCCGGCCACCGGCGACCACGGGACCACCCCCGTCCCTCTCGTGTGTCGCGGGGACCGGTCCGGGCCAGGGCCGCCGCCGCGTCCAGGCGCCGGCCGGTCTCGTACGCCTCGGCGAAGCGCTCGTCGCCGAGCGCGGCCCCGCGGATCGGTACGGTCGTGGGCGCCGCGCAGACGGGCGCCTCTTCGGCGCCCGGCCGATACGGAGCGTGCCTCGCACCGCGCCGACCAGCTCGCGTGCCCGGGCCGCGGCGGTCATCCCAGCCGCCCGTGCGGTTCCACCGAGCCGCGCGTGCAGGTCGATCAGGCGCAGGTCGATAAAGATCTCGTCGCTGAGGCTGAGCGATCCGAACTCGCCGGCCGGCCGCTGGGCCTTGTTCAGGTCGGCCAGCGCTCCGCCGAGGGGCACATCGGCATGATGGATCTCGACGGTTCGGCGATCCGGGAACCTGAGCCCCCGTCTGTCGTCTGCTGGACCTTCCCTTGTCACCTACTGGTGTTACCTACTGGTTTCCCTTTTCCCCAACCCACACCCACATTTCTAGGAGCACACATGACGATCGCCCTCCGCCCGGGAACCACGGTGATGTTCACCGGCGACTCGATCACCGACAGCCAGCGGCTGGAGAGCGAAGACAGCCTCGGGTTCGGCTATCCGCTGCGCATTGCGGGGGAGTGGGGCTTCCGGCACCCGGACCGGCCCGTGACCTGGCTCAACTCCGGGGTCGGCGGCCACAAGGTGATGGACCTGGAACCCCGGTGGCAGGCGGACGTGCTCGACGCGCGCCCGGACGTGGTGTCGATCCTCGTCGGGGTCAACGACATGAGCTGGCACACCCTGGACCCGAAGGGGTACGTGATTCCCGTGGAGGAATTCCGAGCGGGCTACGACCGCCTGCTCGCGCCCCTCGCCGAGGCGGGCACGGAGCTGATCCTCATCGAGCCGTTCCTCCTGCCGGTCCGCGGCGTCGTCGAAGCCGGTGACGTGCGCGTCGGAGAGGAGGAGCGCAAGGAATGGCGCGCCGACCTGAACCCGAAGATCCAGGCCGTACGGGAACTCGCCGTCGAGTACGGCGCCCAACTCCTCCCCGCCGACCGCATGTTCGCCGAACTCGCCGCGACAACCGCACCGGAACACTGGGCCGAGGACGGCGTGCACCCGACGCCGGCCGGTCATGCCGCACTCGCGGCGGCCTGGCTGCGCCTGGTCGAGTGACCGTGTCGCTGCGGGCCGGGGCTTACGGATGAGGAGGACGCACTCCGACGGCGCACGGGATCGCCGGAGGGGGAGAGGGTTGCGTTCGAGCGCTTTGAGAGGGTGCTGCATAACACGGACAGTGAGACTTCGGCCGGTAATTCCACACCCTCCGGGCGTGATCGTACGAGGCAAAGAATGGCAGGGCGCAAGATGTTTGGCCAAATAGGCATCCTCTATCTTCGTTAGAGAATGCCTGAGTTTGCAGGTCAGCCCATATGCGGCCGTCACCATGAGGAGACTGCGCCAACCTCGTTCCGCCGTCGGCTTCTTGCCGCGCACCATTGACCTACACCCTCCCCCCTGGCCTTCATCGCTCACCTGCCCGCGACGGTTCTCCCGCAGCGAGCGGACGCTGAGCCAGGCGCCCGTGTCCCACCCCTCGGCGAGTGTGCGGCAGGCGCTTGGGGCAGCGGGCAGCGCATGGATTGGGCCATGATCCCCGCCGACCCGTAGGCACGCCGTCTGCGTGTGAGTCTTCCGATGGAGCACCGCTCTGATCGTCTAGGCAGCCTCAGTAACGCTCAGCCGTGTCGGCGTCTGACGCCCCGGTACGGGGTTGTGCGCCGGGGCACGTCCGAATACTCCCTTCCCGGGGCCTGCCGAGGGGACGACCGTAAGGCTGCTGGACCGCTTGTAAGGCGAAACAGCAGGGAGATGACCATGAAGTACGACACCGCTCAGGAAACGCCTGCGAAACGCGTCTATGTCGAGCCTGAGGTCGAAGACCTCGGCAGCGTCGAGGAGTTGACCGCCCACGGCAGCATCCTCCTTCCCGACAACCCGACCCACCGCACTCTGCTCGTCTGAGAACCCGCCTGCTCTTTCCCCACGGCTGTCTTGGAAGGGCTGTGGGGGAGGTGGTTTCGGGACGGACAGCCGGTCCCGCCGGCAGCCGGTCCCGCTGACGGTATGGACGAAAGCCGACACCCATGACCGGAAGGGAACCGCGGTGGAGGACACAGGACGCGTACCGGTGGGGGGCTGGACGGGCTGCTACGGGCACGTCCGCTTCGATGCCGCCGATACGCGTCTCTTCCGCGCCGAGGTGCCCTTCGGGCACCGGCCGAGCCGTCCGGGGGCGAGCCGCCTCGCCGTACAGTGGCGGGCTTCCGGCACACCCGGCATTCCCGCCCCCGCGGACGACGAGTGCCTGCTCCTGACCGGAGTGATCACGGGCCCGGTGACGCGGGAATGGGTGCAGCGCACGGCGAGCGCCCTGAAAGCCGGCCGTTACGCGCACCTGGCGGCCGTCCCCGGCGAACTGGCGGGCTGCCTGGTGACGGAGCGCAAGGTGTACCTCTTCCGCAGCGCCACCAGCAACGAAGGACTGCTCTACCGCAGGGACGGCCCGCTCCTGCGGTGGTCGACCGACCCGTCCGACCTGCTCGACGGGCCGCGGGAGTTCGACCAGGAGACCATCTGGCGCTGCTGCCGCGGCGACATGGTGTTCGTCTACCGCGACATGCAGCCGGTCCTGCCCGGCCAGGTCGTCATCATGGACAGCGACACGACGACCACGGTGGAGTACGACCCCATCGCCCCCCTGGACCTGCCCCGGCGCACCCCGCTGGCGCAATACGCCAGGACGGCCTACGAGTTGATCCTGGAGGCGGTGCGCCCGTACGCCGGCTGCGGCCGCATCGGCATCCTGCTCAGCGGCGGACTGGACTCCAGCGCCGTCCTCACCGCCCTGGTCGAGTGCGGCGCCGACGTGACCGCCTACCACCAGGCCACCGACGATCCCCTCGCCGACGAGTCCGGCTACGCCCGCGAGGTCTGCGAGCACCTGGGCGTGCCGTTCGTGCCCGTCATGATGGACCACGGCGACGGCTACCTGTCCGAGCGCTGGGAGTTCCCGCACCCGTACAACAACATGGCCTTCCGGTGGCTGGAACAGATCGCCGACCGCATACAGCACGACGGCATCACCTTCCTGACGTGGGGCCGCGACGGAGACATGGTCTTCGGCCCCACGCGCTACGGACTCCACGACGTCCTGTACGGAGACCTGAGCCTGCGGGAGAAGGCCGCGCTGAGCCGCGGACTGCTGTGCTCGCGCTGGGAGCTCAGCCGCATCCTGCGCAGCATCGCCCCGTCCTCCTCACTGCTCGACGACTACCTGCCGACCGGTGACAACGCGCGCGCCACCGACTTCCTCACCCCGCGCGCCGGGGTTCCGGACGACCGGTTCGACGACGCCTACTCGGCTCGGGAACACTGCGTGGACCTCACCGTCTGGCGGCCCCGGGGGCTGCAACTGTGCAACCCGCTCGGGACCAAGGACCTGCGCCGTCTGACCGCGCGGATGCCCAACGCCTACCGGCTCCTCCCGTACCAGGGCCGGATGATCACCAAGCCGGTGCTGCGGCTGATCCTCTCCACCCGCCTGCCCGAACGGATCTGGCGCCGCTACGGACGGCTCTGGCTGGATTCACCGCACAAGAACTACGTCCTGGCCCACCGCGAGGTGTTCGCCGACCTCATCGGGCGGCCGGACTCCCACCTCGTACGGATGGGCGTCGTCGATCCGCGGCGGCTCACCGAGGTGCTCAGCGAGCCGATGCTCCTGCGCCGCAACGCCGAACCGCTGCTCAACGCCGCCATGACCGAACTGTTCCTGCGCAGCGACGCCCGGCGCGCGCCCGCCACGGTGAAGGGGAGCACCGATGCCACTCGTGCGACTGGCTGAGCACGCGGTGTTCGACGACACCGACGACGCCGGCGTCATTCTCGACACCCGCGAAGGCGTCTACCTGACCCTGAACTCGACCGCGACCCTGATGCTCCGCGAGGCGCTGCGCCGGGACACCCTGGACGAGGTCGTCCACCACCTGGGCGAACAGATCGACGCCACCACCGAAACCCTGGAGTCCGGGTTCGCCCGTCTCACCAGGCAGCTCCGCGAGCGCACGCTGCTGGCCGGCGAGGAGGGAAACCGCACATGAGCCGGGCCACCACCGCACCCGACTGGGAATTCTTCCTCACCGACATCGAAGGAACGGCCCCCCTGCCGCGGCTGACCGTCCGCCTGCGGACGTATGCGATGGCGCGTACCGCCCGTGCCCTGCTGCTCTACCGCCGGCACGGCTGGAAGACGGCGCACCCCTACCTCAAGCGCCTACGGCCCGGCCCCGGAGCGGCAGCACTGGCCGCCCTCCCAGCCGGCACCGCGATACGCCTGGCCCGACGCGAAATCCTCACCTCCCAGCTGCTCCTTCGCGCGACGATTCCCAACGGCCTCTGTCTGCCGCGCTCCTTCGCACTGGCCACATATCTCTCGGCCCTCGGGCTCCCCGCCCAGGTGACCATCGCCCGGGGACGCACGGTGGCCGTCCCGAGGAACAGCTTCCACTCCTGGACCGAGCTGTACGGGACCGTCCTCAACGACAACCCGGACGTCCAACTCGGCTACACCGTCCTGCAACGCGTCCCATGAGCGCCGAGAGCCCTACGCCCCCGGAGCACTCCGGGCCCGGAACTGGACCCGGGTCCGGGGCCTGGGAACGTTCCTGGCAGTGGTTCGAAGACCATGCGGACCAGTACGAGGAGGCAGTCGTCCAGGCAGCCGATCTCGGCAGCCTGCTCGTGGACCTCGCGGACCCGGCACCGGCGTCCCGTGTGCTGGACGTGGGAGCCGGCAGCGGCGCAGTCACTCGTGCCGCCCTGGCCCGCGGCTGCGTCGTCACCGCTGTCGACGTGGCCCCCGCCATGGTGCGGCGGCTGGCCCGGGACTTCCCGGGCGCCACCGTGTGCCGTATGGACGCGCGCCAACTCGGCTTCGTGGGAGGCTCCTTCGGCACGGTCACCGCCGGCTACCTGCTCGACATCGTCGACGACCCGGGCCGGGTGCTGGGCGAGATCCACCGGGTGCTGGCACCGGGCGGACGCGCCGCCCTGTCGCAGCAGGGCCCGATCCGCGCCTGCTGGCACTGGCTCCGCGAACTGGCCGAGGAGTTCTGGCCCGCGCCGCCCAAGGCCAACAAGGCCGCGACGCCCCGCGACACCACCACCTTGCTGACCGAGGCCGGCTTCGCCGGGATCACCCAGCGGTTGGTCGAGGACCCCCAACCGGTGCCCGGCGCATCCGCCTTGTGGGAGCGGTTGTACGCCCAGGTGGCGGCAGTTGGCATCGAATGGCTGCCACCCGAGCGAGCCGCCGCCTTCCTCCGCCGCTTCATGGCCGGCGCCGAACACATGCAAGCCCACGGCGGCATCGTCCTCCACCGCGATGCGGTCCTCCATCTGTGCAGCGTGCCTTAAAGGTCGTCTCGATTGGCACATGTGGCCTCAGGTGACGGCCCTGTGGTCCTGGTTCGCCGACCTGTCATGATCACCTGGGCGTGTTCCGTGATGGGAGGCGGGAGATGGCGATACCGCTGTGCGATGGGCTGGCTACGCCGGCACTCGTGGTCGATCCGGACGTTCTGGACCGGAACATCTCACAGATGGCTGAGGCTTCGCGGTCTCAAGGGTTCGCTCTGCGCCCGCACGCCAAGAGCCACAAGTGCGCGCAGATCGCCGACCGTCAACTTCGAGCCGGCGCCCGCGGGCTGTCGGTGGCCACCATCAGCGAGGCCGAGGCATTCGCTCGGGCCGGCGTGGACGACCTGTTCATCGCTTACCCTGTGTGGCCCGATGCCGACAAGGCGCAGCGGCTGCGCCGGTTGGCGGACGATGTCGCCCTGAGGGTTGGTGTCGAATCGATCGAAGGCGCGCAGCGGCTGGGCAAGGCCGTGCGCGGCAGCGCCCGGCCGGTCGAGGTGCTGGTCGAGGTCGACAGCGGGAGTCATCGCACCGGAGTACAGCCGCACGCTGCTGGTGAGGTCGGGAAGGCTGCCGCCGACGCGGGACTGGACCAAGCTCACATCGCAGACCGACGCGCCGTCTCGCCGTCGCCGGGGTCTCGGAAGCGGCGCCGTCGGGTGGGAGTGATCAGCCTCCCTGAGACCAAGCGGCGCTCGGCAGCGACAGGTAGACGCCGAAGTCGACGAGCCCGGTTGCTGCGCGGATGCCCGCGTGCAGCGCATCCACGCGCTCTTGGCGGTTGGCTTCCCTGCTGGTGGACCACTTCGACTTGATCTCGATCACCACCGTCAGGCCGCGCGGTCCAGCGGGCTCAGCGGCCGGAAGCGGATCTCGACGTCCCCGGGTCGCAGCTCGCCGTCGTACGGCTCCTCTGGGCACTCCACAGCCAGGGACACCAGGTGAGGCAGCACCGAGCCGAGTTCGCGTAGCTGGGGCTCGGGCACCGTGGGCGCATAGGTCACTTCGACAAGCGGCATCCTCAACACTCTAGACGAAGACCAGGCAAAACTGGCAGCTCAGCCCCTGTCGGCATTGTTCCCCGCGGTCACGACTGTGCCGTTGGCGCGCAGGCCAAGGGTGTGCGTGGAACCGGCCGCCACGGCGATGATGCCGCGCCAGTCGGCGACTTCACACTGTCCGTAGCTGTTGTCTCCCGTTGCAAGCGCCCGCCCGGACGCAGTGAAGCCGCTGGTGTGATAGCTGCCCGCGTCGAGCGCCACCACTTCTTCCCACTCATCGACCTCGCACGCCCCGGTTGTCCGGTCTCCGGTCGCCACTGCCCGCCCGTCGGCTCCGAGGCCGACGGTGTGGAGGTATCCGGCCGCGATGGCGGCGAGGCCGCGCCACCTTTCAACCGCGCACTGACCTCGTCGGTTGTTACCCGCGGCCAGTGCACAACCGTCCGCCCGGACGCCGACCGAGTGCCAGTCGCCGCACGAGAGGGCGACCATCTCGCGCCAGGACTGTACGTCGCACTGGCCTTCCGAACCCCGGCCGGTCGCCAGTACGCGGCCATTCTCCAGTAGCCCGAGCGTGCGGCGCCAACCCGCGGCCACGGCTGTGACTCCTCGCCACCCGGCGACATCGCATTGCCCATCACCGTTCCAGCCCGTTGCCAGCACCGTGCCGTCCGACCGGAGTCCCACCGTATGAGACCTGCCCGTGTTCGACGCGGTATGGACGTTGCCGGCTGCCACCGCGACCACGTCTTCCCATCGCTCGACACGGCATTCATCGGCTGCGGTATCGCCCACGGCGAAAACCGTTCCGTTCCAGCGCCGCCCGACCGAATGACGCCTTCCGGCCGCCAGCCCCGACGGATGAGCGAGCATCCCGCCTCCTTGTGCCGGCGCGAGTTCGCGACATGAGATCCACCCTACGGCTCAGCGCCACGCTCAGGCAGGCGCCGGGTGACGGCCGCGCTGAGTGCAGGCGTCGACGCACGGCACGTCCGCGGCGGCCAGTTCGACGAACACGTCGGCCAGGGTATGCGGCCGGAGCCGGGCGGACGCCGGGCGCAGCGGGGCCGCCCGGCTGATGCGCCGGGCTCGGGCGAGGGCTTCGGGCAGTTCGGGCGGCGCTGCGGTGGCGGTGCCGACCGCGCAGGGCCGGCCGAGGGCCCGGGCGAAGTCCCGTACGAGCTCGGGCAAGTGGGCGGGGACGAGCCAGTAATCCGGCAGTTCCATCTCGACGGCCGAGGCGAGTTCCACCGATAGGGAATCTCCGTTCAACAGTGACCTGGTCAACAGGGCGACCTGCTCGGCATACCGCGTCCGGCGGCGCAGTACCCGTACGAATCCCTGGCAGTAGGCGCCGATTCCCCATTCGCCCTGCGTGACGAACCAGACCATCATGCGCATGATTTCCTCGACACCACCGCCGCGCTGGGCCTCGGTCGCCTCGTTGATCTCGCGCAGCATGAGCGCGGTGTGCAGCCGCAGGACCCGCTGCCGTGCGTCGAGCGACATTCCCGCCCCGGCCAGCAGCTCGCCCATCGATGCGATGTGGAAGAGGTCGTCTGCGGTCAACCGAGGCACCGGGATTTCTCCGCCGGGCGCCGCACCATGGCGTTCGCCCACATGGGAGGGATGCTCCGATGAAAGCAGGCACGAGAAAGAGAACCATGTCGGTGGTTGCGGTCGTGGCCACCGCGGCGGCGCTCGTGTTCGGCACGCCGGGTACCGGTTCGGCCGCGCCCGTCGCCCCCAGCCTGCAGGCGTTCGGCGACCGGCTCCGCGTGATCAGCGAAACCGGCCAGAAGCTGCGACACAACCTCAACGACCACACGACCATCCAGGACCAGAACCTCAACACCCCGCCGATCGAGGGCTCGACCAAGGGCGTCACCGCCGCCGCGTACACAAACAACGACCTCAACGGGGCCACCGGGACCCCCCTGGCCGACATCAACACGACCAGCGACCAGGTCGTCCTACAGTCCCCGGCCAACAACGGCACACTCGTCCCGACCGGCAGCCTCGGCAACAACGCTGGCCTCAACGCGGGCATGGACATCTACAGCACCCTGTCCAACGGGAAGACGGTCGACAACACCGCCTTCGCCTCCCTCACCCCGAACGGCGCAGGCACCCCGTCCCTTTACAGCATCAACATCTTCACCGGCCAGGCCACCGCCATTGCCCAGTTCCCGCTGAACATCACCGACCTGGCCGTCACCCTCACCGGCACCTGACCCTGCCGACCAGTCCGCGCCGCGGCTCATTCACCACCGGACCGCGGCGCGCCACCGCTCACACGACAGACCGGCTCCGGCCGGTGCTCGGCCTTCCGGGGCCGAGGTACGTTCACGAGGTGTTGCGGCGGCGCCGGGCCTGCCACGCGGCCGCGCCGACCAGGGCGACGACGATGCCACCTCCGAGCAGCAGCCCCACGGACGGACCGCCGCCTGAACCGCTGCCGCTGCGAGGGCTATCGCTGCCGCTCGCGCGTTCGGAGCTGTCGGTCACGGCTTCGCCGCAGCCGCGCCGCGGATAGCCAGCGATGGCGCACAGCAACCCCGAGGTTTCGTACCGCAGTGGTGGCGCGGCCTTGGCCAGTGCCTCCGCGGTGGTGGCTTGCGGCGGCAACTGCACGCAGTGCGAACGTACCGACGGGGGCTTCTCCCCGGCCGGGGCGTCCTGTGCCGTGCCGAAGTCCAGGACCAAGGCGATCCGCTTGGTGCCTGTCTTCGTCGGGGTGGAGGCGCAGATCGCCTCGAAGTCGGCGGGAGCACGGGGGGCGACCGACTCTTTCGTTTCCGCTCGGAAAACGGCGAAGCGCAGCCCTTCCACAGCGCCGTCGGCCGGGCGGTAGGTACCCGGGCCTTCGGCTGTGGTGCGCCAGATGCCGTTGTCTCCGTGCCGGAGCGACCAGTACCGGTAGTCGTAGGCGTGGGCGGGTGCTGCGGCGGTCAGCGCGAGGGTCCCTGCGGTGACTGTTGTGGCCAGGCTGTAAGTGATGGGTCTGACGCTGCGTTTCACGGTGTCTTTCGCCTGCCTGCTGCGGACTGCTGCGGAGTGCTACGGACTGAAGGGGATTACGGCGGATCTCCTGGTGCTTGCTGGAATGGAGTGTATGCAGCCGGCCGCACACCGGTGACCCGGTATTCCGCACCATGACTCTGGTGGATCGCGTCGCCGGCGGCCGGGGGAGGAGTGCCGACGAGAGAACCGTCCGGGCCATCACCGCCTACGGCAAAGGACGCCTGCCGAGGCGCTTTTGACAGTGCCGGCCCGGAACCTGGCTGTACGCTGCGTCACTCCACTGAAGATCCGGCTTGTTCTGGAGGGGCAGCAGTGAAGAACACGGCCAGCACCGATCCCGCACCGCGGTCGCGGCCCGCATTCGTGGTCGCCGCGACGCACAGCAGCGCAGGCAAGACGACCGTTACGGCCATTCTGCTGCGCCTCTTGCGTGAACGCGGGCTGAAGGTACAAGCGTTCAAGATCGGCCCTGACTTCATCGACCCCGGATATCACCGGGAGATCACCGGACGCCCCTCGATCAATCTGGACCTGTGGATGATGGGGGCCGAAGGAGTGCGCGCTTCTTTCAGCCGCTGGTCCGCGGAGGCGGATGTGTGCGTGATCGAGGCCATGGGCGGGCTGTACGACGGAGAGAACGGCACGGAGAAGGGGAGCGCGGCGCACATCGCCAAGCTCCTCGGCCTTCCGGTCGTGGTCGTCATGGACGTATGGGGAATGACGCGCACGTCCGGAGCCGTGCTCGGCGGCCTGATGGCCTTCGACCCGGAGGTCCGGATCGCGGCATGCGTCCTGAACCAGGTGGGCAGCCGCACCCACGCCGAGATGGTACTCACCGCGCTGCCGGGCCATCTGCGAGAGCTCGTGGCCGGCTGGGTCGAGCGCAGCGAGCACCTGCGTGTCGACGAGCGGCACCTCGGGCTGACCACGGTCGAAGAGAACCCGACCGCCGCCGCGGAACGCGCTGCCGCACAGGTCGCTTCCGGCCGCACGGTGGATGTGAACCGGCTGCTGGCAACCACCCGCACCGCACTGCCCCACCCCCGCGGAACATCCGCACACCATCCGCCACGCGGAACCGGCCCCGGTGCGTCCCACGTACGACTGGCGGTGGCCCGTGACGCCGCGTTCTGTTTCTACTACGAGGAGAACCTGCGTGCGCTGGAGGAGGCCGGGTTCACGTTGGTGCCGTTCCGGCCCACCGTCGATTCCCGGCTGCCGGACGACACTGACGCGGTCTACCTCGGTGGCGGCTACCCGGAGAGTTTCACCGCCGAGCTGACTGCCAACCGCTCACTGGCGCACGAGCTGAGAACGCGCGCCGGGCACGGAATGCCGATCTACGCGGAGTGCGGCGGGATGATGTACCTCGCCCGGTCGCTGACCGGATTCGACGGAAAAGCCGCGACCATGACCGGTATCCTCCCGATCGACGTGATGATGGACCGTCAATACCTCGCCATCCACTACGTCGATGTGCGTACACAGGCGCCGTCTCCGCTCGGCGAAGCGGGGCAGCGAGCCCGCGGTCAGGAGTTTCACCAGTCCCGTATCACCACTGCCGAGATGGAGCCGAATCTGTACGAGGTGACCACGAGCACGGGTGAACGCCGCCGTGCGGGCTTCCTGCTCGACAACGTAGCGGCCAGCTACATCCATCTCCATTTCAGCATGCACCCGGAAATTCCGCGCAACTTCCTGAGTGCTGCTCTGAGGTACTCGAAGAAGGTGCCCGCCGTATGAGATCGGAGACATCCTTGAAGCGGATTCCGCTGTTCCGTCGCCACCGGCTCCGGTCGGTCGTGATGGCGGCTGTCCTGGCAGGGCTGATTCCCCTGCTGCCGGGCCACGAGCCCACGAGTGCCGCCGCAGCGAACGAATCACCGGCATCCAAGTCCCTCAAGACCGCGGCGATTCACTTCGCCCCGGAGGAAGGGAAGGTGGAGAACAACCGCGCCAAGATGGTCGAGCTGGCCAACCAGGCAGCCGGCAAGGGCGCCAAGCTCGTCGTGCTGCCGGAGATGGCCACCAGCGGCTACTCCTTCTTCAGCCGTGCCGAGATGTCAAAGGCCGCGGAGCAGGTCCCCGGAAAGACGACCGACGCGCTCGGCGCTGTCGCCAGACGGCATCACGCCTACATAGCGTTCGGCATGCCCGTCTACGAGCCGGACACGAACCGGTACTACAACTCGGCCGTGCTTCTCGGCCCGGACGGCAGGGTCCGCGGCGTCTACCACAAGCGCAATCACCTGATCGAATCCTCGTACAACGCCTCCGGCTTCGAACCGATCCCGACCTTCGACACCGAATACGGCAGGATGGCGTTGGTCATCTGCTCCGACATGTTCAACTCCCAGTTCCCCAGAGCGGCCGCGGTGCAGGGAGCGGACATCTTGATCGCGCCCGCCAACGTCGGGATCGACACCGACTTCGTTCGTGTCCGGACATTCGAGAACGACTTCGCCATGATTGTCGCGAACCGCTGGGGCAAGGGCACCAAGGGAAGCAAGCCCGAGGCGTTCACGCAGAACACCTTCACCGTGCCGTCGCCATTCCCCTACGACTTCGATTTCGGGTCACGCAGCGTCATCATGACCCATGACGGCAAGGTCCTCGCGGACGTGAGCGGCCAGTCCGATCAGATCGGCTACGGCGAGGTTCCCGTGCGTACGTCACGGACCTTCCCGGTGGAGCGCAAACCCGCGATGTACTCCCTGATGGGCCAGGACTCCCTGGAGCCGTATACACAAAAGCAGTTCCACCAGCCTGACCCGACCACCTTCACCGCCGCCGCTGTCGACCCCGGCCCCAGCACGACACCCTGGCAGGCAGCCCTCGACGCCGCGGCCAAGGCCACATCCCAGGCCGAGTCATCCGGCAAGAAGCTGCGCCTGATCGTCTTCCCGGCCAACTACTTCCCCGGCTCCGACACGGCGGGCCTCGCGAAGCTCAAGTCGTTCGCCACGGCAAACGGGACCGACCTGCTCATCCACTACCCGGCCACCGGTACCGAGGTGCCCAAGAGCACCCTGATCGCCTCGACGGGGCAGTCCTACGACTACAAGCGCACCCACCACAAGCGCGGCGAAACGCTCCCCGAGGACCGGCTGTCGAACGACTACCTCGTCATCGACCGCGACTACGCCAGGCTCGCCCTCATGCAGGACGTCGACATGATGCCGCCCGAAACCGCCCAGGTCCTCGCCCGCATGGGAGTCGACGTCGTCGCGATGAACACCGACTGGCGTGACCCGGTCCGCAGCGCCCTCTGGAAGAGCCGTACCGGCGACTACCTGCACATCGTCACAGCCAACAAGTCCGGTCCGGAGGGCGTCTACCTCGGTGGCTACAAGGCGGACCCCAGCTTCACCGAGGGCGAGGGCATCGTGATCCGCGACATCACCACCGGCGACGTCCGCGCCAAGCCCTCGGCCCGGTTCTTCGACCCCACCACCATCCTCAAGCCGTGCCAGGAAGAAGCGCACACCTGCTAGTCAGGCTCGACCGTCGGTCGGGTTGGTGTCGCGGAGGCGGCATGCCGCCTCCGCGGCCATCAGGCCGAAGTAGCAGAAACGCATAGTGCACGGCCCCCGAACCGCCCCCCTCACTCCGCCGATTCCCCCGCGTGCGGGCTCAGTACCCCGGCGCCCACCAGGGCGAACAGGACGATGCCCAGCAGGATCCGGTAGATGACGAAGGGCATGAAGCTCTTCGTAGTAATAAAGCGCATGAACCATGCGATAACGGCGTATCCCACCACGAAAGCGATCACCGTGGCGAAGATGGTCGGGCCCCAGGAGACGTGGCTGGCGGTGGCGTCGCTGCCGAAGGCGTCCTTGAGTTCGTAGACGCCGGAGGCCAGTACGGCGGGGATGGCCAGGAGGAAGGAGTAGCGGGCGGCGGATTCGCGGGTGTAGCCCATCAGGAGGCCGCCGCTGATGGTGGCGCCGGAGCGGGAGACGCCGGGGATCAGGGCCATGGCCTGGCAGACGCCGTACAGCAGGCCGTCCTTGACGTTCAGGTCGGTCAGGGACTTGCGCTGTTTGACGGCGCGGTGGCGGCCGCCGGACTCGTCGCGGGCGGCGAGGCGGTCCGCGAAGCCGAGCACGACGCCCATGACGATCAGGGTGGTCGCGATCAGGCGCAGGTCGCGGAAGGGGCCTTCGATGGCGTCCTTGAGGGTGATGCCCAGGACGCCGATCGGGATCGAGCCGACGATGACCAGCCAGCCCATCTTGGCGTCGTGGTCGTGCCGCAGGTCGCGGTTGAAGAGGGAGCGTGCCCAGGTTCCGACGATCCGGGCGATGTCCTTGCGGAAGTAGATCAGTACGGCGGCCTCGGTGCCGATCTGCGTGATGGCGGTGAAGGCCGCGCCGGGGTCGTGCCAGCCCGCGAACGCCGCGGTCAGGCGCAGGTGCGCGCTGGAGGAGATGGGCAGGAACTCGGTCAACCCTTGGACCAGGCCGAGGATGAAGGATTCAAACCAATGCATCGAAACTACGCTATCCAGAGGGTGATCAAGCGCTTACCGGCACGGATGCGTGGCAGGCGGCACGAGGGACGGACAGGACAGGAGTGCGTGCGGGCGGTCGGCGGGATCGGTGACCGGCTGAGGGGCAGCGTAGCGCCCGAAGGTGTCCGAGCGGCCAAAGGGCTCTTTCCGGGCGTCCTCGGTCAACGTCCCCGGAGTGCGGCACGCTTGCGCCAGGCCACGAGCACCGCGGCCAGGCCGGAGAGCGCGATGAAGCCCGTGGAGATGAGGAAGGCGGGCGAGGTGGGCGTCGAGGCGCGGGCCCCGGCGATGACGTACGCGGCGGTGTTGGGCACGCTGCCCAGGGTGGTGGCCAGCAGGAACGCGCCCCAGCCCATGCGGGAGACCGCGGCGCAGTAGTTGGTGGCGCAGAACGGCAGGCCGGGGAAGAGCCGGATCGCCATCATGGAGCGGAAGCCGTGTTCGCTCAGCTGCCGGTCGGCGGCGGTCAGCCAGCGGGCGCGCAGCAGGGGACGCAGCGCGTCCTGGCCCAGCAGGCGGCCGAGTCCGAAGGCCAGGCCCGCGCCGAGGACCGTACCGGCCAGGGCGGACAGGAAGCCGGGCAGGCTGCCGAAGATCGCGCCGGCGGCGAGGTTCAGGACGGGGCGCGGGACGAAGGCGGTGGTGCACACCCCGTACGCCAGTCCGAAGATGACCACGGCGCCGCTGCCGGCCCACTCGGGCGGCCAGCCGTGGGCCAGCAGCCGCTGCGGCTGCCAGACGACCACCGCGACCGCGGAGCCGGCGAGCAGGACGAGGAGTACGGCGAGTCGTGCCCAGGGGGAGAAGAGCACACGCGTGCAGCGCGCGGCGAGGCCGTCGGGCGTTGCGGCGGGTTCGAGCATCCCGGGAGCGTAACCGACAAGCGTGGCGAGAAGGTGTATTCATGATCGCCCGGAGCCGAACCGGGAGGGACGCGGGACGGGGCGCACGGCGGAGGAGCGGGGCGGACGCCGGGCAGGTGGCGGGCGGGGGCGTGCCAACTCGCGGTCGTGGATAAATCGTTCGACGCGGCACGGGTCCGCACGAGATCCTTGGGCCATGACCAGGCAGCCGTACCTCGCGCTCACGTCCGCAGTCGCGGACGCGCCGAGGGCTGCCGTGGACTCGATCGCCGCCCTCGTCGCGGCCCTTGTCACGGCCCTCGGGGCCGACGCCGCGCCCGGCACCGCCGCGGCCCCGGCCGCACCCGCAGCCCCGGCAGGCACCGCCGTCCCCGCGACCGACGGCGCGCGAAGCTGACCCTCTCCGGATCGACCGGCGAACCCCGCAGGGGGAGGGTCGGCGGGGTTCAGGGGTTCTCACGGCGGCGTGTCCCGCCGCCGTGTCCACCGCGTTGCTGCGAGGAAGAACAGCCATGCCCAAGACGGCATACGTGCGGACCAAGCCGCACCTGAACATCGGCACGATGGGTCACGTCGACCACGGCAAGACGACGCTGACCGCCGCGATCACCAAGGTGCTCAGCGAGCGCGGGGGCGGCGCCTTCGTGCCCTTCGACCGGATCGACCGGGCGCCCGAGGAGGCCGCCCGCGGCATCACCATCAACATCGCGCACGTCGAGTACGAGACCGGCACCCGGCACTACGCCCACGTCGACATGCCGGGCCACGCCGACTTCGTCAAGAACATGGTCACCGGCGCGGCCCAGCTCGACGGCGCGATCCTCGTCGTCTCCGCGCTCGACGGGATCATGCCGCAGACCGCCGAGCACGTCCTGCTCGCCAAGCAGGTGGGCGTCCGGTACGTCGTCGTCGCGCTGAACAAGGCCGACGCCGGCGACCCCGAGCTGACCGACCTGGTGGAGCTGGAGGTCCGCGAGCTGCTCACGGCGCACGGCTACGACGGGGACCACGTGCCCGTCGTACGGGTCTCCGGGCTGCGTGCCCTGGAGGGCGACCCGCGGTGGTGCGAGGCGATCGAGGCGCTGCTCGACGCGGTGGACACCTATGTGCCGACGCCGGAGCGGTACCGCGACGCGCCGTTCCTGCTACCGGTGGAGAACGTCCTGACCATCACCGGGCGCGGCACCGTCGTCACCGGCGCCGTCGAGCGCGGCACGGTGCGCGTCGGCGACCGGGTCGCGGTGCTGGGCGCGGACACGGAGACGGTGGTGACCGGCCTGGAGACGTTCGGGAAGCCGATGGAGTCGGCGGAGGCGGGCGACAGCGTCGCGCTGCTCCTGCGCGGCCTGCACCGCGACGAGGTGCGCAGGGGGCACGTCGTCGCGGCGCCGGGCAGTGTGACGCCGCGGCGGCGGTTCACCGCCGAGGTGTACGTGCTGTCCACGGAGGAGGGCGGCCGCCGCACGCCGCTGTCCACGGGCTACCGCCCGCAGTTCTACATCCGTACGGCGGACGTGGTCGGCGACGTCGACCTCGGTGAGCGGGGAATCGCGCGGCCCGGCGAGACGGTGACGTGCACCGTCGAGCTGGGGCGCGACGTCCCGCTGGAGCCGGGCCTCGGCTTCGCCATCCGCGAGGGCGGCAGGACGGTGGGCGCCGGCACCATCCGCACGGTGGCCGGAACGTAACGGCAACCACCGGCCGGGGGCCGGGGCGGGGCCGCGAGAGCTGCCACACTGCCGTACGAGACCGCCGTACGGGGGTGTCCCCGGCGGTACCGGAGAAGGGACCGTGATGACGGGAACGGCGCTGGTACTGGGCGGCGGGGGCTACACGGGCATCGGCTGGGAGATCGGCATGCTCGCCGGGCTCGCCGAGGCCGGTGCCGATCTGGGGGCGGCCGATGTCGTGATCGGGACGTCGGCCGGCGCGATCGTGGGCGCCCAGCTCGCGTCCGGCCGGCTGACGCCGGAGGAGCTGTACGCGCGCCAGTTCGTCCCGGTCCCGGGGGAGTCCGCGGCGCGCATGGGGACGCGGGAGCTGGCCCACTTCGCGTACCTGGCGCTGCGCTCGCGCGACGCCACGGCCTTCGGGGCCCGCATGGGGCGGCTCGCGCTGGCCGCCCGCGCGGCCGCGGGCCCCAGCCGGCGCGACGCCATCGCCGCGCGCCTGGCCTGCCACGACTGGCCGGCGCGGCGGCTGATGATCACCGCGGTGGACGCGGCGACGGGGCGGCGGAAGGCTTTCGACGACACGAGCGGGGTGGAGCTGGTCGACGCGGTGGGCGCGAGCTGCGCGGTGCCCGGCGTGTGGCCGCCGGTGAGCATCGGCGGGAGGTGGTGGATCGACGGCGGCGTGCACTCCAGCGCCAACGCGGATCTGGCCGACGGGTACGGCAGGGTCGTCGTCCTGGCGCCGGTGGCGGCGGGTGGCGGCCCCGTCGCCACCGCGCGCTCCCAGGGGGCGGCCCTGGCCCGGCGCGGGGCCCGGGTGAGCGTCGTCGTGCCGGACCGCGCGGCCCGCGCCGCCTACGGCCGCAACGTCCTGGACCCGGCCAGGCGCGCCGACGCGGCCCGCGCGGGCCGCCGCCAAGCGGCAGCGCACGCCAAGGAAATCCTGGGGGTGTGGGAGGGCTGAGGCGGGGGAGACAGGTGAGGCGTCGGCAATCACACGGCGGGGAACGGGGCCGTTCAGGAGGGGTCGGACCGCGGTCACCGACCGGCACAATAGGACGGTGGACGAAGCAGCCGAGCAGATACCGGGCACGGAGCCGGCCCCGCACGACCCTGACGGGCACGCCGGTCCGGTGCCCGTCACACGGGTCGTCGACGGCGGTACCGCCAAGCTGATGCCGGACGTGGACCGCCCGCACGCCTGGCTGCTGACCGTGGACGGCGCCCCGCAGTCGTACGTCGACCTCGACGCCCCCACCGACCTGGAATTCGAGTACGCGCGCCGGCTCGCGGCCGTCCTGGACACGGCCGCCGCGCCCGCCGAACCGCTCGACGTACTGCACCTCGGCGGCGGGGCGCTCACCCTGCCGCGCTACCTGGCCGCGACCCGCCCGGGGTCCCGCCAGCAAGTGATCGAGGCCGACCGGGGGCTGCTCGCCCTGGTCGCCGAGTGGCTGCCGCTGCCCGCGGACTCCGGCATCGAGGTGCGGGCCGCGGACGCCCGTACAGCCCTGGAAGCCGCGCCGGAGCACAGCGCGGACGTGATCGTGGCGGACGTCTTCGGCGGCTCGCGGGTGCCCGCGCACCTCACCTCCGTCGAGTACGCGCGCGCCGCGGCCCGGGCCCTGCGCCCGCAGGGGCTCTACGCGGCCAACCTCGCCGACAGCGCGCCCTTCGGCTTCCTGCGCGCCCAGCTCGCGAACTTCGCCACCGTCTTCACGAACCTGTGCGTGATCGCCGAGCCGGCGGTGCTGCGCGGCCGCCGCTTCGGCAATGTGGTGCTGGCCGCGTCCCGCGCCGAGCTGCCCCTCGCGCAGCTGGCCCGGCGGGCCGCCGCCGACGTGTTCCCCGCCCGGGTCGAGCACGGCGCGGCGCTCCTGCGGCTGGTCGGTGACGCCGCGCCCGTGCACGACGCGCAGGCGGTACCCTCACCGCGTCCGCCGGACGGCGCGTTCAGCATCGGCTAGGAGTCCGCGCCCCGGCGCGTGAGCCGGCGTACGTCCGGTACGCACAACACGGCCGCCGTCAGCAGCGCGATCAGCGCAGCGCAGCCCCACAGCGCGGTGTTCCGGCCGACGAGATTCTGTACGGGCCCGGCCAGCGCGGTGGCCAGCGGCGTGACCGCCAGCGAGCCGAACCAGTCGTACGACGAGACCCGGGAGAACTTCTCCTCCGGGATCTCCTGGTGCAGCGCCGTCATCCACAGCACGCCGAACACCTCGACGGCGATGCCGGTGCCGAACATCACCAGGATCAGGACGCCGGCCGACACCGGTACGGCCAGCGCGGCCGAGGGCAGGGCGAGCGGGAAGACGCACAGGACGCCGGTGAGCAGGATCCGGCGGGGCCGGACGCGCATCATGAGCAGCGCGCCGCCGACCGTGCCCGCGCCGAACGCGGCCAGCGCCAGCCCCCATGGCTTGGGCCCGCCCAGGTGCTCCTCGGCGACCATCGGCCCGTACACCGCCTCGGCCGCCACCACCACCGCGTTGACGACCGCGAACTGCCCGATCACCGCCCACAGCCACGGCCGGGAGACCACCTCCCGCCAGCCGTCGCGCAGGTCCTTGAGGAGCCCGGCCGCGGGCGGGCGCGCGGGGATGTGGCTGACGTCGAGGAAGGCCCGCAGGGCGCCCGCGACGGCGAAGGCGGCGGCGTCGACCGCCAGTACCCAGCCGGGGCCGACGGCGGCGACCAGCGCGCCGCCGAGCGCGGCGCCGCCGATGTTCGCGCCGTTCATGCTCATACGGAAGAAGGCGAAGGCCCGGCTGGAGTGCTCGCCGGAGACGCTGGAGAGCACCATCCCCTCGGAGGCCGGGGCGAAGAACGCCTGGCCGGTGCCGCCGAGGGCGGCCAGCACCGCCATCTGCCACAGCTGCGCCTGCCCGGCCAGGACCAGCAGCGCGAAGGCGCCCTGCGAGACGCAGCTGAGCGCGTTGGCGGCGACCATGACGCGGTGGCGCGGCAGCCGGTCCGCCACCGCGCCGCCTATCAGGAGGAAGACGACGAGCGGGACCGTACGGGCCGTGGCGACCAGGCCGACGTCGGTGGCCGAGCCGCCGGCGCCGAGCACCGCGAACGCGGCCGCGATCAGCGAGCCGGCGCTGCCGAGGTTGGCGACCACGGCGGCGGTGGTCAGCAGGGTGTAGTTGCGTCCGGCCCAGGCAGGGCGGCGGGAGCGGCGTATGCCGTCGCGGTCGTCCGCGCGCTCGGTCTTCAGCACGGTCGCACCGGGGTGCGCCGCGGGACCGCCTGTCGCGCGGGATGCTGCTTCTGCTCGCCTTCGGGGGGCTGCTGGCCTGGCCACATGAGCCACCACGATAAGCGGGGAGGTCTTCGTGCCGGGACGGCGGGCGGGGCTTCCCCAGAAAGCTACTCGTAGGTAACATGCCGCCATGTCCTCCGAGACCAAGCCGTCGATCGGCGAAATGATGGCGGCCACCGTGCCGATGGCCCGTACGCTCAACCTCGAATTCACCGAGACCACCGCCGAGCGGGCCGTGGTCCGGCTGCCCGACCAGGCGGATTACCACAACCACGTCGGCGGACCGCACGCCGGCGCGATGTTCACCCTCGCCGAGTCGGCCAGCGGCGCGATCGTGCTCGCGGCCTTCGGCGACCAGCTCTCGCGCGCCGTGCCGCTCGCCGTACGGGCCGAGATCGGCTACAAGAAGCTGGCCATGGGCCCGGTCACCGCCACTGCCGAGATCGGCCGCCCGGTCGCCGAGATCGTCGCCGAACTGGATGCGGGGCAGCGGCCGGAATTCCCGGTGAACGTCGCCATCACCAGGGAGGACGGCGCGGTCACCGGCGAGATGACCATCGTGTGGACGCTGCGCCCGAACAACCCCGCCGCCTAGGAAGCGGAGCGCCGCGGCGGCTCCCGGCCGATTCGGCCCGTCGCACAGGCAACTCCGGAGCACCGTGTCGCGTCTCGTACGGGGAAGGCCCGGCCGCCGGCCCCGCCACCCGTGTGCGTACCGGCCCGTCGCGCGAACCGCGGCGGGCCGGTTCCATGACGCGGGAACGGGGGCGGCCGAAGGGGATCGAGTAGGCTTCCCGGGCGCGCTCGCGGGCGCGTAGGCGGGGACTTTGCGATCTTCGACGGCGTCGCCGGGCGCCGGGCAGCGGCCCACGGGGGCCCGACACCTAGTGGAGGAAGCGGCGTTGCAGATGGAGTGGCTGGAGACGGTGCCGGCCTTGAGCGTGTACCTCCTCGTGGGGGTGGTCATCGGCCTGGAGAGCCTCGGCATTCCGCTGCCCGGTGAGATCGTCCTGGTGAGCGCGGCGATCCTCGCGGCGACGCAGGACCACATCAATCCGTGGGTGCTGGGCGGCTGCGCGTCCGCGGGTGCGATCATCGGGGACTCCATCGGCTATCTGATCGGCCGCAAGGGAGGCCGGCCGCTGGTCAGCTGGGCCGGGCGGAAGTTCCCCAAGCACTTCGGTCCCGACCAGGTGGCGATGGCCGAGGAGAAGTTCGAGAAGTGGGGCATGTGGGCGGTCTTCTTCGGCCGGTTCATCGCCCTGCTGCGCATCTTCGCCGGCCCGCTGGCGGGTGTGCTGAACATGCCGTACTGGAAGTTCCTCATCGCGAACGTGCTCGGCGGCATCGTCTGGGCCGGCGGCACCACCGCCCTGATCTACAGCGTCGGTGTCGTGGCCGAGGAGTGGCTCAAGAAGTTCTCCTCGCTGGGCCTGGTGGCCGCGGTGCTCTTCGGCATCGGATCGTTCGTCGTCATGAAGCGGCGTGCTGCGAAGGCGGCGGCCAAGCGCGAGGCGTCGGCGGCGGCCAAGCCGGCCGACGCGATGGCGGAGTGACCGGCGGGCGGTCCGTCAGGTGAGGCCGAGCCCGCAGCGGGGCCCTTGCAGGGAACCGCTGCGGGTTTCGCTTTGCGCGGCGGCCGCGAGGGCGATGGCCAGCAGGGCCTGGCTGTAGGCGGGGCCGGGCCCGTACCAGGCATCCTGGCAGCGGTGCCCGGCCGCCCGGCGCAGGCAGGCCACGGCGGTACCGGTGTCCGCGCGGCGCAGCGCCAGTACGCCGCGGGCGTGCGCGATACGGGCCAGGGTGTCCGTGTCGCCGTGCCGGGCGGCCGCGTGCCGGGCCCGGACGAGCAGGGACTCGGCGGTACGGGGCGCGTCGTCCTGCGCGGCGAGCCAGCCGGCCAGCCACAGGGCGCGGGCCCGTACGGCGGTGTCGTCGGCGCAGTGCCGCAGCAGCCGGCCGAGGTGGGCGCGTCCCTCCCGGCGCCGGCCGCAGAGGGCCCACCGGAACCACAGGGAGACGGCGATGTCGAGCGCGGTGCGGCCGTCGTCCGCGTCCTGCGGGGGCCGGGTCAGTGCCGCTTGCAGGTGGTGCCGCTCGGCCTCCACCAGCCGTACGGCCGCGCGCCGGTCGGCGCCCTGCCAGGCGATCTGTGCCTCGGCGGCGAGCGCCGCACAGGCCATCCGGAAAGCGCGCAGGACCGTGGCCTCCTCGCCCGTGGCCCGGGCGCCCGCGAGGCCGACGGCACGGGCGGCTGGTGGCAGGCGGTAGCGGGCCGGGGAGAGCGGGCGGGCGGCCGCGCAGCCGGCGCCTGTGGTGTCCGCCGGTACGCGTTCGAGTACCGACGCCCGGTGGAGGCGTTCGAGAGTGGCTTCCACCGCGGGGGCAGAAACGTCACTGCAACTGCCGACGCACCCGGCCAGCCACGCGTCGAAGTCCCCGGGCAGAACGGACAGCCGCGCCCACACCAAGCGGTCGGCGGGGGAGCAGGGGGCGAACGCGGGAGGGGGCCCGGGCGGGCGGTCGGCCAGGCCGCGAGCGGGTCCGTACGGTTCGGCCGGCAGCGCGGGGAACGGTTTCAGCGGAACGACGCGTTCCGCGCCGATCCCCAGCGGCTGCCGCGCCGTGGCCACGATCCGCAGCCCGGCCGGTGCGTACGGTCCGGGCCCGGCGGCTTGCGACCGGCCGGGCCCCCTCGCCGTGCCCGCCTCCGCCCGCAGCAATTGCCGCACCAGCCACGCGCAGGCGCCGGCCACCGGATCGCAGTCGTCGAGCAGCACGGTCAGGGCCCGCCGGGCGCAGTGGGCGGCGAGCGCCTGCGGTGATGTGCCGTACGGCAGGCCCGCCGCCCGGTTCAGGGCCGCGGCCACACCGTCGCCGTCCAGTTCCTCCCGGCAGCCGACCCGGACAAAACCGCCACCGGGACCGCCGTCCCCGCGCGCGGCCTCCTCCAGGACAGCCCGGACCAGTGTGCTCTTCCCCACGTTCGCGGGCCCGGTCACGGTCACCAGCGGGCTCCGGGCGAGCAGCCCGCGCAGCGCGCCGTACTCCGCCGCGCGCCCCGCGAGCCCGGGCAGTGGCGGCCCCTGGGCCCCTGCGCTCATCCGTCATCCCCGTCCGCGGCACCGCACCGTGCCGCGCTGTCGCCAGTCGGAAAAACACGATGCCAGAGCCCGCCCGCGAATCCACCGCATCCCGACATACCGATCGAGGGAACCTAAGCCCACCTGTTCGACATCAATATGCCTGGGGGCGCACGACGGGGTGCGCGACCGGGACGCCGTCGTGTGGCAGACGGCAGGTCCGGTACCCCCGGGGGAGCCGGAAACGGCCGACCGGCTGATCTTTATTCTGGTTCTTTCGCCTGACGCGCGGAGAGCAGTGCCCGCTGCCCGCCGCCCGGACATGAGTTTGCAAGGAGTTCGTCCCGATGAAGCGCCTGCGTACCAGTACTGCGGCCGTCGCCGCGGTGAGCCTGATGGCGATGGGGCTCGTGGCCGGTTGCGGCAGCAAGGACCGGGACGACGTGGACGCCTCGCACGTGCCGAAGCTGCGCTCGCAGGCGCGCGAGGCGAGCGACGGGACCGCCAAGGTCGTCCAGCCCACCGGCCCGCGGTCCGACTTCGTGACGCAGCGCACCACCGGTGACGACGGCACCAAGATAGTGAAGACCCGCTGGCACGGGAAGAAGTCCGGATTCAGCGGCGACATATGGGCCTGGGTGCCGCCGCAGTACAACCAGCCCGAGTACGCCAAGAGCGGCTTCCCGGTCCTCATCGCGCTGCCCGGCTCGTACGGGTACCCGAACAACTACTGGATCGGCGGCGACTTCAAGCTGGAGGAGAAGATCGCCGAGTGGTCCCAGGCGGGCAAGACGCTGCCGTTCATCCTGGTGATGCCGGTTCTGAACCCGAAGAAGAAGTACTACGACGGCAGCGACATCCCCGGCCAGCCGAAGATGGGCACCTGGCTGACCGAGGACGTCCCGGCGTTCGCCCGCGCCAATTTCCGTACGTACGACAGCCGTGACGGTTGGGCGTTCATGGGGTCCTCGTCCGGCGGTTTCGCGGGCCTGAAGGCCGTGCTCAAGCACCCGAAGAAGTTCAAGGCGGTCATCGCGAACGGGCCCGACACCGTGCCCGACTCCCCGATGTGGAACGGGCACCCCAAGGAGAAGCAGGCCAACGACCCCCGCTGGCTCGCGGACCAGCTGAAGGCCAAGGGCGGCCCCGACGTCTACGTCGCCTTCGAACTGGGGTCGAAGGAGGTGGCGGTGCCTTACGTGAAGAAGTTCATCAACGAGCACACCGGCGGTCCGGTGCACCACACCCTGTTCGAGATCCCCGACGGCCGGCACAGCGGCCACACCTACATCCAGCGGATGCCGGAATCGCTGCACTGGATCAGCGAGCAGATGCTGGGCCCGGTGGCGATGGACACCCGCCCCGAGTCCTGACGCCCCGCTCCGCCACCGCCCGGCCCGCCTCCGGCGTACGCGCCCCCGTCGCCTACTGTGCCACCAGGCGCGACCCGACCGGACCGGCAGCGAGGAGAACGGCTATGGAGCGGCGAGCACTGATCGCGGGCGTGGGCGGCAAGCAGCCTTCGGTCGACGCGGGGGCGTTCACGGCGCCCACGTCCGTCGTGGTGGGGGACGTCACGCTCGCGCCGGGGGCGAGTGTCTGGTATCACGCCGTGCTGCGCGCCGACGCCGGGCCGGTCGTGCTGGGTGCCGGCAGCAACATCCAGGACAACTGCACCGTGCATGCCGATCCCGGGTTCCCCGTGACGGTCGGCGAGCGGGTCTCGGTGGGCCACAACGCCGTCCTGCACGGCTGCACGGTCGAGGACGACGCGCTGATCGGCATGGGCGCCACGGTCCTCAACGGCGCGCACATCGGCGCCGGGTCGCTGGTCGCGGCGCAGGCGCTGGTGCCGCAGGGGATGCGGGTGCCGCCGGGGTCGCTGGTGGCCGGGGTGCCGGCCAAGGTCAGGCGCGAGCTGACCGCGGAAGAGCGGGACGGCATCCGGCTCAAGGCCGCGATGTACACCGAGCTGGCGCGCAGCCATCGCGCGGTGACGGCGGAGACGGGGGAGTAGGCCGCCGCAGGCCCGACCGGTGGCCGGGCCGGGCGCGGCCGTCGATCATCGGGACATGGCCCCGTCCGGCGCACTGCCCATCCTCAGGCCCATGCTCGCCACCCCCGGCCCGCTGCCCGCCGCCGGGGACGAGGACGCCTGGGCGTTCGAGGCGAAGTGGGACGGCGCGCGGTGCATCGTCAACGCGCCGGGCGACGGGACGCTGGGACTCGTCACCCGGGCGGGCAACGACGCGACCGCGACGTACCCGGAGCTGGCGCCGCTCGGCGAGCGGCTGCGCGGCCGGCCCGCGGTTCTCGACGGCGAGGTGGTGGTCCTCGACTCCGAGGGGCGTCCGGACTTCGGGCTGCTGCAGCGCCGGATGGGCGTCACGAGCCGGCGCCGCGCGGCGGGCCTGGCGGGGGAGTACCCGGTCCACCTCGTCCTGTTCGATGTGCTCCACCTCGACGGCCGGCCGCTGCTGGAGCACCCGTACGAGGAGCGGCGCGCGCTCCTGTCCGGGCTGGAACTGGGCGACGGGCCGCACTGGTCGGTCCCGGCCTACGTGCGGGGCCACGCCGGGCAGACCTGGGAGGCGACGCTGCGCGGCGGCTTCGAGGGCGTCGTCGCCAAACGGCTGACCTCGCGGTACGTCCCCGGCGTCCGCTCGTCCGAGTGGCGCAAGACCAAGCACATGGTGACGCTCGACGTGGTCATCGGGGGCTGGACGGAGGGCCGCGGCGGCCTCGCCGGGCTGCCCGGCGCCGTACTGGCCGGCCTGGACGAGCCGGCGGGGCTGCGGTACGTCGGCTCCGTGGGCTCGGGCCTGTCCGGACGCGAACGCCGCGAACTGGCCCGCTACTTGGAGGTCGTGCGGCGCGACACCTCGCCGTTCGTGAACCCGGTCGACGTGCCGGGCGCCCACTGGGCCGAGCCGCGCCTGGTCGCCGAGGTCACCTTCTCCGGCTGGACCTCCGCCGACCGCCTCCGGCAGCCGACCTGGCACCGGCTGCGCCCCGATCTCACCCGGCTGGACTGACGCCGCCCGCGCGCTCCGCGAGGCCGCCGGTACGTTAGAGGGCCTGCGAACCGGACACAGTCGGCGCCGCCGCGCAACCCGCCGGGCAGCGCCGCGAGACCCGTCGTGCGCGGTCTCAGCGCCGGCGCACAGGCCCTCACCAGCCGCTTTGCCGGACGGCGGGCGACCGGAGCGGACGCGCGATCACATGGCGCGCACACGGCCGGTGGAGTGGTCGCCGTGACCCGGTGGTTTGCCGCGTCCACGCCGGGTGACCCGAAGAGCGAAGCTCCAGTCAGCGTGTACGACCGGCAAGGAAGGGAGCGGCCATGCCCTTGCTCGCCGTGCTCTGGCCTTTGGCGATGCTCGGACTCGTGATCGCCCTGGGCCGGTACGAAGACGCCCTGCTGCACCCCCGCCGGCCCCACCGGCCCGTACCGAAAGAGCCGCAGGCCGCGGTCTCCCGCGGCCGGCAGTACCGGCGGCCGACGCCGTACGGCAGGGCCGCCTCCATCGACCGGTACCGGCACGCGGCACCGCTGACGCGGCTGCCCGCCCACCCGCTGGTCTTCAAGGCCGGCGTGCCCCAGCGCGTACCGCGGCGCCACTGGCACCGCGACGCGCCCTGACGCACGGTGCCCGGGAGTCGAAGGGGCGGCGCCGGCGGCTGTGTTCTCAACCGGTCCGGCGCCTGCCTTCCTGCGGCCGCTTGCGGAAGGCTGGGGGACGGGTAACTCGCCACACCAGTCGGTAAACACCTCATTCGTACTCCGGTGGGCCGAGGTACCCCCCCCGGCGCCGCCGGGGGGTGTCGTCCGGCCGCTACGCGGCTTCGAGGGCGGCGGCCAGGGAGCTGTGCAGGGGAATGGTCCGGTGCACTCCGGTGAGCCGGAACGCCTTGCGCACCATGGGGCGGTCGGCGGCCACGCTCAGCGTCATCCCCTGCGCCCGCGCGGTGCGTTGGCAATGCAGCAGGGTTTGCAGTCCGGCGACGGTGATGAGGGGCGCGCGCAGGTCGATGACGACCCGGCTGGCCCCGGGTGCGAGCAGCAGGCCTTGCAGGCCGGCGGCCACCTGGTCGGTGTTGGCGATGTCGATGATCTCGGGGACCTCGATCACGAGGCGGTCGGCGATGTGGTAGTTCGACAGGTTCATGGCAACTCCGCCCACGGAGGGCGCACGGCGCCCGGCGTGGCATCGATATGGGTGGGTTTCAATCGCCCGGCGTCCGCCCCACCGGCAGCCGGAGCGGCGCACGGGGCGCCGCGCCGCTGACCGTCGGCGTGCCGGGCCGGACGTGCCGGTCCCGCGGTACGGGCGTCGGCCACCAGTCGTTGCCGCCCTGCTCCAGGTGGCGCAGCAGCACGCCCTCGCGCAGCGCCCACGGGCAGATGGTGACCTGGCCGATGCCCATGGACTTCATCGCCTGGTACGCCACGACGGCCCCGGCCGGCGCCTGGCGGCTGCGCGCCGCGGAGATCCCCGGTAGTCCGGCCCGCTCGGCCGTGGTCAGCTCCGACAGCCGCCGTACCGCCTTCTTGAGGTCGCCGCGGGCCAGGCGGCGCGTGACGAACGGGCCGTCGCGGCCGGGCGCGGCCCCGCACAGCCGGGCCAGCTGCTGGAACATCCGGGAGGTGGCCACCACGGTGTGCGGCTCCTCCCAGCGCACCCGCGCCGCCACGTTCTTCAGCGAGGCACGCACGTGCCGGCGCAGTTCCCGCAGGGCTTCCGGCTGCGGCCGGCCCCTGCCCGGCAGGAACTCCCGCGTCAGCCGCCCCGCGCCCAGGGGCAGGGAGAAGGCGAAGTCGGGCCGGGCGCCGCGCCCGAACGCGACCTCCAGCGATCCGCCGCCGATGTCCAGCAGCGCCATCGGGCCCGCCTGGAGACCGATCCAGCGCCGCGCCGCCAGGAACGTCAGCTCGGCCTCCACCTCGCCGGGCAGCACCGCCAGCCGCATACCGCCTTCGGCGCGTACGGTCTCCAGGATCTCGCCGCGGTTGGCGGCGTCCCTGACAACCGCGGTGGCGTACGCGAACAGCCGGTCGCACTCCCACCGGGCCGCCTCCTCGCGGGCCCGCCGCACCGCGGTGGCCAGCCGCCGCGCCGCCTGCGGAGCCAGCGTTCCGTCCACGCCGACGTCCTCGGCCAGATGGACGGGGTCCTTCAGGGAGTGGGTCGGCAGCGGTACGCCGCCGACCACCTCACTGACGAGCAGGTGTACGGAGTTCGATCCCGCGTCGAGGACGGCTAAGCGCATGTCCGTGCGGGTACCCCATTCGGACGGTTTCAGCGCTTGGGACCCCGGACTGTCCGGCCGTGATTCCGGCACGGTCCGCCGCGGCCCGCGTTGCGCCCCGGCGCGGCCGGCCCGCCCCGCGCCCCGGTGCACGCCCGCACTCCAGCCGGGGGCTTGCGCTGCCCGTTCCTGGTTACCCGGCGGCAGACCCATTCCATCAGCGACGGGCAACGGTGCGGCCCGTCGAAAGGGTGAACCCGCCATGTCATCGCCTGACCGAGAAGAACTACTGATCACGGCCCTGCTGGAACTCGCGGATCCGGCCGAGGACCAGGACACCGCCGGCCTCACCAAGCGGCTCGCCGAGTACTGCCTGCTGCTGCCGGGGGTGCAGGCGGGTGGTGTCCTCATCATGGGAGAGCGCCGGCCCATGACGGCGACAGGATGCGGCGAAGCGGCCGAACGGCTGGAGCGGACGCAGATCGAGCTGGACGAGGGGCCGTGCCGGGACGTCTGCCACACGGGCCTGAGCCTGGCCGACGTGCCGCTGCGCCACCCGCAGTGCCGCGCCCGCTGGCCGCGCTTCACCGCCCAGGCGCTGGCCGAAGGCTTCAGCGCCGCCACGGTGCTCCCCGTGCGCTACCGCGCCCGGCGGCTGGGCGCCCTCAGCCTCTTCCACGAGCACCGCGCACTGGCCGGCAGCGAGGTGGCGCTGGGGCAGGCGCTGGCCGACGCGGTCGGCATCGGACTGGCGTACCGCATGGACCTGCACGGCCTCCAGGACCGGACCGGTCAGCTGCAGACCGCGTTGGACAGCAGGATCGTCATCGAACAGGCCAAAGGCGTGCTCTCCGAGCGCCTGGGCAGCACACCCGACGCGGCGTTCACGCTGATGCGCGGGCATGCCCGGGCACACCAGCTGAAGCTGACCGAGGTCGCCGCCCGGATCATCGACGGGCCTGCCGACTCGGGACCCTTCGCCCGGTCCGGGCTCGGCTGACCGGCGCGTTCGCTCTCGGCTTCCGGCTGTTTCGCGAAAGAGGCAGCGGGCACCCCGTAACGCATGGCACGGGAGGGGTACAGACGTGCGGGGCGGAAATGCGGAATGCAGCCAGTCCTGGAGGCAGAAAGACAATGGATCAGGGTATGAACAAGACCGGCCCGGCCCGGGACGACATGCTGAAGAAGCAGATTCAGGGCGAATTGAAGGCCGATCGGGCCCTGCGCGCCGAGGAGGACCACGACCCGGAGCCGTCGGGAGAGGACCAGCCCGACGTGACCCGGAGCGCCGGCGCTCCGTTCGGCGGCAGCACACCGGACGGAATGACGCCCGAGGCCGTGGAAATCCGGACGGAAATGGCCCAGCATCTGGGCCGCAGCGTGTATCCGGCCGACCGGAACGCCATCATCGGCACGCTTCGGCAGAACAACGCGCCGGACCGCTTGGTCGAACTGGCCCAACGCCTTCCGGAGAACGAGCGGTACGAGAACGCGCAGCGCATCGTGGAATCGCTGGGGCTCACGGGAGAGCACCGCGCCTGACGGTCGCGCGACCCGCGCTGGAAAGGGAGCTGGCATGTCCGATGAAGCGATGGGCGACGAGGTATACCAGCCCTCGGCGTCCGACAAACAGGGGACTTCCGACGAACTCGATATGGAAGACGCTCTCGACGAGCCGGACCTCGACGAAATGCTGGACCAGGGGTACTCGCCGCCCGAAAAACCGCTGGCGGTGAACCAGAAGGGCACCACCGCCAACGAACAGCGTGCGGGCGAGAGCCTTGAGGAACGGCTCGACAAGGAGGTGCCGGACGTCGGTCCGCCGGACGGCGACGGCATCGGCGACCAGCCGGACGCCGACGGCGAACCCGTGGACGGCCAGGTGGGAGACGAGCGCGCGGGGCGGATGACCGGCACCGACGAGGGTGACGCGCTGCGGCTGCGCAACGACGAGATCGGCCGCGACGTCGGCATCGACGGCGGTGCCGCCTCGGCGGAGGAGGCCGCGGTGCACATTGTCGACGACCCCGACCTCTCGGGCTGACCACCCGCCGCCGCCACTGTCGCGGAAAAGGGCACCGACGAGGTGGGCGCGCGTCGCCGAGGACCGGCGGGAAAGCCGGCCTCGGTGGCGCGTTCACTGTGCCGGGCCCGATTCCACGCTCGCCCGAAGGGCTCTTATCGGAGGTATGGACGATGACCGGTAACGACCAGCAGAATCCCGTGAAGCAGCACCCGCAGCCGGAATTCCCCCAACAGGACCAGCCGCATCCAGGTGCCACGGACGACATGTCGCCCCGCCCGGACCACGGCGAAACCTCGTACGCGGGCACCGGGCGGCTGCGCGACCGCCGCACGCTGATCACCGGCGGAGACTCCGGAATCGGCCGGGCCGTCGCGCTCGCCTTCGCGCGCGAAGGGGCGGATGTGGCCTTTACTTATCTGGAGGAAGAGGAGAAGGACGCGCGGGAAACCACCCGGCTGATCGAGGAGGCGGGGCAGCGGGCCCTCGCGGTGTCGTGCGACATCCGCGAGGAGGAGCAGTGCCGGAGCCTGGTGGACCGGGTGGTACGGGAATTCGGCCGTATCGACGTCCTGGTCAACAACGCCGCTTACCAGATGGCGCAGCCCGACGGTATCGAAGGAATTACCACGGAGCAGCTCGACCGGGTGATGCGGACCAACGTCTACGGCATGTTCTGGCTTTCCAAGATGTCGTTGCCGCACATTCCCGAGGGCGGCAGCATCATCAACACGACATCCGTCCAGGCGTACCAGCCGAGTCCGCAGCTGCTCGATTACGCGACCACCAAGGGCGCCATCGTCACGTTCACCCACGGGCTGGCGGGCCAGCTCGCCGAACGCGGCATCCGCGTCAACGCGGTGGCGCCCGGACCGGTGTGGACGCCGCTGATCCCCTCGACGCTGCCGGACACCACCGAATTCGGCAAGCAGAGCCCGCTGCAACGCGCGGCCCAGCCCGTGGAGATGGCGCCCGCCTACGTCTTCCTCGCGTCCCAGCAGGCCAGTTACATCACCGCGGAAATCGTGAACGCGACCGGCGGCACACCGCTGCCGTGACCCGCGACCGGTCTCAAGGAGGTCTCCATGCCCAGTGCCGACATCCGCCTCTCCGGCGCCTCGGGCGGTGCCCGGTGAGCCGCCCGCACCGGCCCGCGGCGCAGACCGTCGTCGTCACGGGCGCGAGCGCCGGGATCGGCCGCGCGACGGCCCGTCTCTTCGCGGAGCGCGGCGCCCGCGTGGCGCTGCTCGCCCGCGGCCGTACCGGGCTCGACGCCGCGGCGGCCGAGGTCGAGGCGCGGGGCGGGCGGGCCCTGGTGCTGCCCACCGACGTGGCCGATCCCGGCCAGGTCGAGGCGGCGGCCCAGGCCGTGGAGGACGCCTTCGGGGCGATCGACGTGTGGGTGAACAACGCGTTCAGCTCGGTGTTCGCACCGTTCACGGAGATCGGGGCCGAGGAGTACGGGCGCGCCACCGAGGTCACGTACCTGGGTTTCGTCAACGGCACGCGGGCCGCGCTGCGGCGCATGCTGCCGCGGGACGCGGGCGCGATCGTGCAGGTCGGCTCCGCCCTCGGTTTCCGGTCGGTCCCCTTGCAGTCGGTGTACTGCGGCGCCAAGCACGCCATCAACGGCTTCACGTCCAGCGTCCGCACCGAGCTGCTGCACCAGGGGAGCCGGGTGGCGGTCACCGTCGTCCAGATGCCGGCCGTCAACACCGCGCAGTTCTCCTGGGTGCTGTCCCGGCTGCCGAAGAACCCCCGGCCCGTGGCTCCCGTGTACCAGCCCGAGGTGGCCGCCCGTGCCGTGGTGCACGCGGCCGACCACCCGCGGCGCAAGCAGTACTACGTCGGGCTCTCCACCGCGGCCGCCATCCTCGGCAACCGGGTCGCGCCCGCGCTGCTGGACCGCTACCTCGCCCGTACCGGTTACGACTCGCAGCAGACGGACGAGCGGGCGGACGCCGGCCGGCCGGAGAACCTGTGGCGCCCGGCGGACGGCCCCGGCGGCCGGGACTTCGGGGCGCACGGCGTCTTCGACGGCAGTTCGCACCCGCGCTCGCCGCAAGCGGCTCTCGCCCGCCACCCGGCTCTCGTATCGGCCGCCTCGGCGGCAGCCGGAGTCGCCGCGGGTGTCGCGCTGAGGTCCGTACGGCGGCGGGGACGGGGCCGCTGACCCGGAGGCGGGCAGCCCGCGGCTACGACGACGGCGGGTAGGCGTACTGGCGCAGCAGCCGGACCAGGTGCACCGCGTTCACGGCGAGCGTGCGCGTCGTGGAGGCCACGTTGTCGGGACGTTCGTCCAGGTCCTGGTAGTCCGTGCCGTGCTGCGCCTCGCCCACCCAGTAGGTGACGGCGTTGGGCGCGAGGGAGAAGCCGAGGTCGTTGAGGCCCTGGAAGAGGTCGGCGCTCACCTTGTGCGCGCCGTCCTCGTTCCCGACGACGGCGACGGCGCCCACCTTCCCGTACGTCAACTGCCGCCCCTGGTCGTCGGTCTCGGAGATGTCGGCGTTCATCCGCTCCAGCACGCGCTGGCACAGGCTGGAGGGGTGGCCGAGCCAGATCGGGGTGGCCAGCAGGACGATGTCGGCCGCCATGATCTTCTCGCGCAGCTTCGGCCAGGCGTCCCCGTTGCCCATGTCGGTGGCGACACCCGGACGGACGTCGTGGTCGGCGACGCGGACGGACTCGCACTGCACGCCGAGGCCGGTGAGGTCGGCGAGCACCTGGTCCGCCAGCAACTGGCTGCTGGAGCGGGTGGGGGAGGGGTTCAGCGTACAGACGAACGCCACGGCCCGGATCATGGAAACTCCTCGGAGGTCGGCAGGGCGTGAGCGCCTGTCGTGGTGTCCCCGGTCACATGGTGGACCGTACCCGAAGGTCCCCCGCCCCGCCGGTCGGCGCGACGTCACCGCCGGGCCGCGTTCACTCCTTGGGCGCGTACCGGTGCCGGACCCAGGCGGGCAGCACGAACCAGCACAGCAGGAACCACGCGACGAGGGCGGCGACGATCCACGGGACGGCGCTGTCGTGCAGCGCGACGCGCAGGATGAGCAGGAACGCCGAGATGACGGTGGCCAGCAGGAGCACGATGCCGACGATGGTCATCCGGGACGCCCAGGTGACCGCCTCGGGCTTCAGGTGCCGCCCGGTGACGAGCCGGTGGAAGGCGACCGGGCCGATGAGGGCGCCGTTGGCGGCCGCGCCCAGGCACAGCGTCACCACGTAGACGGCCTTGTCGGACGGGCCGAGGGTGGTGAAGCGGGGGGTGAAGACGACGGTGAGCAGGAAACCGAAGAGGATCTGCACGCCGGTCTGGGCCACCCTGACCTCTTGCAGCAGCTCGCCCCACCGCCGGTCGGCCCGCTCCTCGTCCGACTCGCGACGGCCCTCGGAAGCCTGCCGGGCGGGTTCCATGTCCCAACGATAGGCGGGGCGCGGGGCGCTGTCCCGTCGGCGGTGGGCCGGGTGCGTGCCCCGGTGGGGTGAAGATCACAGGGGCGGGCGGCGCGGGCGGGACGCCGCCTGAGTACGGTGAGCGGGTGCGGAAAAAGCAGAACGTGTTCTCATCCGTGGTGGCGTGGCGCCGCCGCGCCGTCTCCCGAGCGGTGCACCGCGGAGCGCGCTGGGTACGGGAGGCCGGCGCCGTCACGGCCGAGCGCCCCGGGCCCTACCGCTTCCGCCGGCTGGGGGCCGGCGCCCGGCTGGCCTTTCCGCAGGGCACCGTCTTCGGCGAGCCGTGGATCGAGATCGGCGAGTACTGCATCATCGCCCAGGACGTGACGCTGACCGCCGGCATGATGCCCGACCTCGACCTCGGCACCGAGCCGATCCTCACCCTGGGCAACGGCGTGGTCCTCGGCCGCGGCAGCCATGTGATCGCTGACGTCCGGCTGACCATAGGCGACGACTGCTTCTTCGGCCCCGGCGTCTACGTCACGACCACCAACCACAGCTACGACGACCCCGAGCTGCCGGTCGGCAAGCAGTGGCCGCGCAGCGAGCCGGTGGAGATCGGCCCCGGCAGCTGGATCGGTACCGGGGCCGTCGTCCTGCCCGGCGCCCGGCTGGGCCGCAACGTCGTGGTCGCGGCCGGCGCCGTCGTACGGGGCGAGGTCCCCGACCACTCGGTGGTGGCCGGGGCGCCCGCCCGGGTCGTCCGCTCCTGGGACCCGGAAGCGGGGTGGCAGCCACCGCTGCGCACCCCGGCCCCGGTACCGGTACCCGAGGGCGTGACGTCCCGGGAGCTCATGGCGCTGGCCGCGCTGGAGCCCGGGACGGACGGTGCGCTGCCGGTGGTGGCGGAGCACAGGACCGGCGTACCGCGGGGCGCCGACGTCCCGTAAGCGCCGTCGCGTACCCCAACGCGCCCGCCGCGGATCCGCGCGCCACTCCCGTGCCGCCGTTTCACCCGTGCGTGGCGGAACCGCTCCGGGACGCCGCCGCGCCGCCGAACTCGCGCACCGCCTCGTCGACGATGGCCTCCAGCCGTGCGTGGTGCGCACCGTGCCAGTACACGCGCTCGCAGGCGGTGCACTCGGCGAAGACGTCGTACGTACGCCGCGTACCGCCTTCCAGCCGCTCCTGGACCGTGCCCTTCTCGGCGTCCTTGAGCAGCCCGTTGCACGCGGTGCACCGGGTCCACGGCGCGAGCTCCGGCGCGAACCGGCCCAGTACGTCGCGCAATTGCTCGTCGGGGCGGTGGCTGTAGACGTACGCCCCCGCCCAGTTCTCACGCCGGTGCAGCAGGCCCCGGTCCCGGGAGAGCAGCACCCGGCGCTCGGCCGCCGAACGGGCCGCCAGGGCCGGGTCGCCGATGTCCTCGCTCTCGTAGGCGGCGTCCACGCCCAGCAGCCGCAGCCGCCGGGCGAGCGTCCCGAGATGCACGTCGAGCAGGAAGCGCAGCGGCGCCCCCGGTACCTGCTGGGGCCGTTCGACCGCGCACACCTCGACGGACTCGCCGTCGCCCGGCACGTGCGACACCGGCACCTCCCGGCCGTCCACGAGCAGGCGGCCCACTTCGGTGAGCGGGACCCCGAGCGATTCCACGACGTGCCCGAGGGTGGAGGACCCGTCGGTGACCAAGGGAGTCGTACCGGCGCGCCGGTTGGAGGCGACGAAGAGCCGCAGTTCGGGGGCGAAGGCGAGGTGGATTTCGGGTCGGTTCACGCCGCCAGCATGCCATCGCACCGGACCCGCGGGCGTACCAGGGCCGGGGCGTGACCACCCGCCGGAACCCGGTCGCCCTCTCGCCAGGCGGCCTCTCCTGTGGTGTCCTCGACGGGCGGGGAAGCACGGACGGAAGGACGGCGGTGCGGACGAGGAAGCGTACGGTGCCGACCGGGGCGGCGCTGCTCTGTGTTCTGCTGGCCGGCGCGTCGGCCGGCTGTCAGCAATCCGGTGTACCCGCCGGGCACTCGCCGTTCACGGGCAAGGCCGCACGTGCCGCCCCGGTGCTCGCCGTGAAGATCGACAACGTGCGCGCCGCGCGTCCGCAGACGGGGCTCGACGGTGCGGACATCGTCTACGTGGAACGGGTCGAGTCGGGGCTGTCACGGATCCTGGCCGTCTACTCCTCCCGGCTGCCGCCCGTCGTCGGCCCGGTGCGCAGCGCCCGCGAATCGGACCTGGAACTGCTGCGCCAGTTCGGCCGCCCGGCCTTCGCCTACTCCGGTACGCAGGCCAAACTGGAGCCCGTCGTGAAGGCGGCTCCGCTGTACCCGCTGCCGGCGGGAAAGACCGGCGACGCCTACTTCCGCGACCGGAGCCGCCCCGCACCGCACAACCTCTACCTCCGGCCCGAGCACGCCCTGAAGGCGGCCCCCGGCGCGAGCACCGCCCGCGACATCGGCTTCCGCTTCGGCGCCGCGCCGCCGGGCGGGCGGAACACGTCCTCGTACACGGCCCGTTACCCGGCCGCCCGCTTCTCCTTCGCCTGGTCGCCGGAGCGCGGGGGCTGGCTGGTGTCCATGGACGGCGGCCCCGTCAAGGCCGCTTCCGGGCAGCAGCTCGCGGTCGCGACGGTCGTCGTCCAGGGCGTACGGATACGGCCGTCGCGCTATCACGACCGCTGGGGCGCCTACTCCCCGTACACCGAGACCACCGGGTCGGGGCCCGCGCGGGTGCTGCGCGGCGGCAAGGCGTACCAAGGGCGCTGGTCGCGGCCTTCGGCCGACGGCGGCACGGACTTCACCACCTCGGCGGGCGCGCCGCTGGCCTTCGCGCCCGGCCAGGTGTGGGTGGTGTACGTGCCGGAGGAGGCGGTGGGCGGCGGGGCGCGGTAGTGCCGCGTCACACCTCCACCGGCAGGCTGCGCAGCCCCCGGATCACGAAGTCCGGCTTGCGTTCCGGTCCGGCCGCCGGCCGCAGCTTCGGGGCCCTGCGCAGCAATGCCGCCAGCGAAGCGGCCAGTTCGATTCGGGCCAGCGGGGCGCCGATGCAGTAGTGGATGCCCGCGCTGAAGGAGATGTGCGGATTGTCCGTGCGGGCGAGGTCCAGCTCCTCGGGGCGGGCGAAGGCCGCCGGATCGCGGTTGGCCGAGCCGAAGAGCAGAGCCACCTCGCTGCCGCGCGGGATCACCGTGCCGCCGATCTCGATGTCGTCCAGCACCCAGCGCTCGAAGAGCTGGAGCGGCGTGTCGTAGCGCAGCAGCTCTTCCACGGCCGTCGGCAGCAGCGCGGCCGGGTCCGCGCGGAGGGCGGCCAACTGCGCGGGGTGGCGGAAGAGTGCGTGCCAGCCGTTGGCCGTGGCGTTGACCGTCGCCTCGTGCCCCGCGTTCAGCAGCAGGACGCACGTGGAGATCATCTCCTGCTCGCTGAGCGACTCCCCGTCGTCGTACGCGGCGATGAGGCCGGAGACCAGGTCGTCTCCCGGGTCGGCCCGCCGCGTGGCGATCAACCTGCGCAAGTAAGCGGAGAATTCCAGCGAGGCGTCGACCGCCCGCCGGGCCGTAACGGCCGGCGGGTTCAGCTCGTACATCCCGCAGATCGCGGCCGACCAGGGGCGCAGCAGCCGCCGGTCACCCTCCGGGATGCCGAGCATCTCGGCGATCACCGCGACCGGCAGCGGCTCGGCGACCCGCGCCACCAGGTCCCCGCCGCCGTCCGCGACCAGGCCCGCCACCAGCCGGTCCGCCAGGCCCTCGACGTACGGCCGCAGCCGCTCGACCGTGCGGGGCGTGAACGCCTTCGAGACCAGCCGGCGGACACGGGTGTGGGCCGGCGCTTCGAGGTCGAGCATGCCGTGGTCGTTGAGGACGTGGAACGGCTCGTGCTCGGGCGGCGGCGCGGTGCGCCCGAACTCCTCGTGCGTGAAGCGGTGCCGGTAGGTGCGGCCCAGCCGGCGGTCGCGGAGCAGCGCCGACACGTCCGCGTGGCGCGGCACCAGCCACTGGTCGGACGCCGGGAAGTAGTGCGCGCGCCCGCGGGCGCGCAGCTCGGCGTAAGCGGGGTACGGGTCGGCGACGAAGTCCGGCGACCACGGGTCGAACGCTGCCGGGGCATCTCCCATACGCGGAAGCTAGCCGCAGTCGGCCGGGCGTGACCAGCCTTGCGCCGCGGGGGCCGGGCCGCCGCGAGGTGAGGGGCCGCCGCCCTGGGGGTGGGCGAGTTCCCGCAGCCGCCTCGGCTGGCTGCCCCAGTTGCGGGTGCGCGCCGGGATGCGACGCCGTTGCCCGAAGTCTTGCAGGCGCTCCACGAAGTGCAGACCGGCGGAGTCCATGAAGGTGACTTCGGCGATGTCCAGGGTCACACTGTTCGCGACGGCCGGCAGCCCGTCCAGGGCTTGGTCGAGGAGGCGGACGGAGGCGCAGTCGATTTCTCCTCGGGGACTGAGCACGGCTTGATCGCCGTGCAGATGGGTACGGACCGTCAGGATGTTCACGAAGTCCGGGCCAGACAGTTCTGTCTCAGGGGCCATGCCCTTACCGTGTCAGGGTCAGAGGGGTCTGTCCACATCGACCCACCACGCTCGTACAGGGGACACCATGGTTTCAGGCGACGCGACGGCCGCTCGCGCCACGGCTCCGGCCGGCCGTCCGCCCGCCCAGGCACGTGAGCGCATTCTTGAGACGGCCTACGAGCTGTTCTCCCGGCGCGGCATTCGCGCGGTCGGTATCGACGAGGTCATCGCCCGGTCCAACGTGGCCAAGGCCACTCTGTACCGGAACTTTCCCTCCAAGGACGCCCTGGTGCTGGCGTTCCTCAAGCGCCGCGAGCAGCGCTGGACCCTGGGCTTCGTGGAAGCCGGTGCCCGCCGCCGGGGCGCGGGCCCCGAGGAGCGGCTGCTCGCGATCTTCGACGTGTTCGACGAATGGTTCCGCAGCCCCGACTTCGACGCGTGCACCTTCATCAACGTGCTGCTGGAGATGGGCTGGGAACACCCGCTGGGGAAGGCGAGCATCACCTACCTGGAGAACATCCGCGCCATCGTGCGCTCCCTGGCCGAGGAGGCCGGGCTCCACGACACCGAGGACTTCGCCCGCTCCTGGCACATCCTGATGAAGGGGTCGATCATCTCCGCGGCCGAGGGCGACACCGGTGCCGCCCTGCGGGCGCAGGACATGGCACGCGGGCTCATCGAGCGCCACCGGGCGGACTGAGGGGCGTACGGGCGGGTGCGCGGGGCGGGCGGGCTCACCGACCGGGCCGTACGGCGCAGTACAGTGTGCTGAACGCCGAAGTGCACCGCACTCCACCGCGGATCCCGCGCCGCGGTCTCCTCGCCCGGGGCGCGCCGCGCCCTGCCACACCCTCCCGCCATTCCTGCCACTCCTTCCACTCCTTGCCCCTCCTCGTCACCCCTCGGACGGACCGGACCGTGACCGACCTCGACCAGCTCACCCAGTCGCTCGCCCGCAACCTCAAACACTGGCGGGCCGAACGTGGCTACACCCTCGACGCGCTGGCCGCCCGTGCCGGGGTCAGCCGCGGCATGATCATCCAGATCGAGCAGGCCAGGACCAACCCCAGCGTGGGCACCACCGTCAAGATCGCCGACGCGCTCGGCGTCAGCATCACGACGCTGCTCGACTACGAGCAGGGCCCCGACGTGCGGATCGTGGCGCCCGGCGAGGCCGTACGGATGTGGTCCACCGAGGCGGGCAGCCGCACCTCCCTCCTGGTGGGCGGGGAGGCGCCGGGCCCCTTCGAACTGTGGCAGTGGCGCCTGATGCCCGGCGAGCACAGCGCGTCCGACCCGCACCCGCCCGGCACGGTGGAACTGCTCCACGTCTCGGAGGGCGAGCTGACGCTCGTGGTGGACGAGCGGGAGTACCCGGTGCCCGCGGGCGGCTCGGCCACCTTCGAGGCCAAGGCGGCGCACGGCTACCGCAACGACGGCGACCGGCCGCTGGTGATGATCATGGCCGTACTGGCCCCGCCCGCCCCTTGAGACGACGCGGCGTACGGACCGGTGGCGCTGTTAGTTTGACCGGTATGCCCGCGCCCATGGACGCCTTCGACGAAGTCCGCCCCGCCGCCGACTGCCTGGACCTGCTCACCGCGCCGGTCGCCGCCGCGATCCGCGACTGGCGGGGGTCCGTACCGGTGGAACAGCTCCTCTTCGTGGACACCGACCCGGCGA
Source organism: Streptomyces sp. NPDC017529 (assembly GCF_044329785.1). NCBI lineage: Bacteria > Bacillati > Actinomycetota > Actinomycetes > Kitasatosporales > Streptomycetaceae > Streptomyces > Streptomyces sp. NPDC017529. The sequence continues at coordinate 23,588 of NZ_JBIRJY010000019.1, read as the reverse complement.
TCGCGGACACCGCCCTCCTCGTCGAGCGCCACGGCTCCTGGCTCCTGGAGCAGTCGGCGAACTGCGTGGTCGTGGCGGGCAAGCGCGGCGGCGCGGTGACGCTCGCCGCCTGTGTGATCCTCTCGCACACCCGGGCCGACGTGAACGGGGTCGTGCGGCGCCAACTGGGCGCGCGTAAGGCCTCGTTCGCCCCGATGGACACCGCCGTCGGCGAGAGCGGCATGGAGTACGGCGGCATCACCCCGATCGGGCTGCCCGCGGACTGGCCGCTCCTCCTGGACGCGGCCGTGGCGGACATGCCGTACGCGCTGATCGGCAGCGGCAGCGGCAGCCGGCGCGGCAAGCTGATCGTCCCGGGCAAGGCGCTGGCGGAACTGCCGGGCGCGGTCGTCCTCGACGGGCTGGGGACGGTGCCGGGGCAGTAGCGGGGCGCGGCGGTCGCGGCCTTTCACGACCGACACGGTGCCTGTGGCGCATATGCGCCCCGGGCCCGGACTGGTGAGCGGCATGCCCGAACCGCTCATTCGCTCCATGCCCGGGGCGCCGCGGTCCCCGCCAGGGCACGGGTCCGCCCGGTCGTGGCACATCAAGTGGGTGCACCCCGCCCGCGGACGGACTATTGGAGGCGCGGGACGCCTGTGAAGCGGCGGACACCTTCCGCGTCGAACGGGCGTCGACCACCGGCAGGGACCCGTCGCGCGACCAACTGCCCAGGACACATGGCGCCCCCCATGGCTCAGCCGAGGCGGGGTATTTCGATGGCCGGGCAGCGGTCCATGACCATGGCGAGGCCCGCGGCGCGGGTCTTGTCGTAGGCGGCTTCGTCGACGACGCCGAGCTGGAACCAGACCGCCTTGGCGCCGATTCCCACGGCCTCGTCGGCGATGCCGCCCGCCAGTTCGCTGTTGACGAAGACGTCGACCACGTCGACGGGGAACGGGATCGCGGCCAGCGACGGGTAGCCCTGCTCGCCGTGGACCGTCTCGGCCTTCGGGTGGACGGGGACGACGCGCTTGCCGTAGCGCTGGAGGACCCGGGCGACACCGTAGGCCGCGCGGTTCTCGTTCGATGACAGGCCCACGACGGCCCAGGTGTCGCCGGACTCCCGGAGGATTTTGCGGATCGTCGCCGGATCGCCGTACACAGCTGCCTCCCGTTGGCCGGACCGGGGTCCGTCGGCTCCGGCCGTCCGGTGACGGCCGTGTGCAGGTGCCAACGTGTGCCGGGCTGCGAAGATTCCCGCGGAGCCCGGCGGCTTCCTGGCCGCCCGGGTGCCGCAGGAAGAGGCTGACACGCTGCCGAGGACGACGCCGGCCGGGAAGGCGGGGGGCTCTGTGCGGTGCGCCGGCTGCCCCAGGGGGCGCATAGGGTGGCCTGATGCAGGAGCAGTACCGGACTCTCGCGCGCGAGGGTGTTCACGAGATCGAGATCAACAAGTCCCGCTTCATCTGCGCGCTCGCACCCGTCGCGGCCGAGGCCGAGGCGCAGGAGTTCATCGCGCGGGTCCGAAAGGAGCACCCCACCGCGCGGCACAACTGCTTCGCGTACGTCCTCGGGGCCGACGGCGGCGTGCAGAAGGCGAGCGACGACGGCGAGCCTGGGGGCACCGCGGGCGTTCCCATGCTCCAGATGCTGGTGCGCCGCGAGGTCCGGTACGTCGTCGCGGTGGTCACCCGTTACTTCGGCGGCATCAAGCTGGGCGCCGGCGGGCTGATCCGCGCGTACGGGGGCGTTGTGGGCGAGGCCCTGGACGCGCTGGGCACGGTCACCCGGCAGCGCTTCCGGCTGGTGACCGTCACCGTCGACCACCAGCGCGCGGGCCGGGTGGAGAACGACCTGCGGACGACGGGCCGGGCGGTGCGCGAGGTGACGTACGGGGCGGACGTACGCATCGAGGTCGGGCTGCCCGAATCCGACCTGGCCGCTTTCCGTGCCTGGCTGGCGGACACGACGGCGGGCACGGCGGGGCTGGAGCTGGGCGGCGAGGCGTACGGGTAGGCGGACGGCCGTGCCCTGGCGGGTGGCTGACGGCTGCGGGTCAAGCCGTACGGATCAGGTCCGTCAGCGTGTCGTACGCCTGCTGGATCAAGGGATTTCCGTAGCCCGGAGTGCAGTTGGCCAGGGCTACCAGCGCGGTGTCGTGCCGCGGGCTGAACCCGGCGAAGGCCGTGCAGCCGCGGGTGCCGCCCGAGTGGTGATACAGGTGTGAGCCGTCGGGGCGGGGCCGGATGTTCCAGACGAGGGCGAGCCGCGCCGTGCCGCGCGGCACGACGAGCCGGGGGCGGACGACGTCCTCCAGGGCGGTACGCAGGGGGGCGGACGGCACGCCGGTGACGGCGGCCGTGCCCGGTTCGAGCAGCGCCTCGGTGAGCGTGAGGAGGTCGCGCGCGCTGGCGCGTACGGCGCCCGCGCCGGGCAGGCCCGGGATGCCGAAGGGCGGCCGGGGACGGCGGTGCCAGTAGCCGGTGACCTGGGTGACGCCGGGAGGCGGGTCGGGCGAGGCGCCGGAGTCGTGCAGGCCGAGCGGGCGCAGGACGCGGCAGGCGAGCAGGTCCTCGTACGGCAGTCCGCCGGACGCGCCGCACAAGGCGTGCCCCAAGAGGCCGACGCCGAAGTTCGAGTAGTGCACCCGGGTGCCCGGCCGGCACCGCGGCCGGGTGCGGGCCAGCGCACGCAGCACGTCCGCGCGCGTGAAGGCGGCGTAGGGATTCGAGAGGAGCCGGCGGGCACCGGAGCGCAGCAGCCCCGGAGGCAGCCGGGGCAGGCCCGAGGTGTGGGTGGCCAGGTGGGTGAGGGTGATCTCCGTGCCGCGTACGGGGACGCGCGTGCCCGGCGGCAGGAACCGCGCGGCGGGATCGTGGTGGCCCGCGTCGCCCCGGGCGGCCAGCTCGGCGAAGAGCAAGGCGGTGAACGTCTTGGTGACCGAGCCGATTTCGAAACGGGTGGACGGCTCGACCGGCACGCCGCCCTCGAACGCGGTGCTGCCCCGGACGGCGAAGGACCGCTGCCCGCCCCGGTACAGGCCGACGGCGACGGCGCTCGCGCCGGGGGCCGCCGACAGCAGCGCTTCGAGCGCGGCGCGCACCGGGGCGGGTTCCCCGGCGCGGGCCGCGGCCGGCGTGCCGGTCATCACGTACCGGGCCGCGCCGGTGCGTCCAGCGCCCGGACGAGGGCGGTGGTCCCCGCGACGACGGCCACGATGGTGGGGTGCTGGTGGGCCTCGTAGCGCTCGGCCGCGTCACCCTCCACGGGCTGGTCGTCGCGGGGTACCAGCCCGTCGTCGTGCTGGACGGCGGCCAGCCGCTGCCAGTCGCCGGCCTCGGTGCGCGGCTCGGGCAGACAGGTGCCGATGATCATCAGCTCGGCCATGAGGTCCCAGTGGCCGGTCTCCGCCCAGACGTCGGTCCACACCGGCAGCCACCTGGTGAGGTGGTCCGCGAGGTCCGCGGGCACCCCGTCGGGCAGCCGCCCCCAGTCGGTGAGGTGGAAGACGGTGTGGGTGACGGCGTATGCGGTCAGCCAGTCGATGTGCCAGGGTTCGGGCAGGGCGCCGAGCCATGTGTCCCGGGTCAGGCCCGCCCAGTCGTGTGCTCCGGGGCCGTGGTCGAACCCCACGACGCGTACGGCGTTGGCCACCGCGAGCCGCCGGTTGGGTACGTGTTCCACGGCATGTGTGGACCGCAGCGTGACGGTGTGGGCGATCAGCCGGTCCAACTGCGGGAGCTGGTAACCGCCGCGGGCGAAGTGGGCGTACGTCTCGATGGGGTCGGTCTTGAGGGGATGCCGCAGCAGCCGCTCGTACAGGAGCGAGCCTTCGCCCAGTTGCTGCCAGCAGTACTCCAGCAGTTCGCGGGCGAGGGCGAGTTCGTTCGTACCGGCGACGCCGCTGCGCAGGACCAGGGACGCGGCGAGCGCCGTTTCGCCGATCCCCTTGTAGGCGTCGCCGTCGTCGAGGAGGTCGGCGCGGGGGATGTCGGAGAGCGCCCCGTATTCGCGGTGGGCGTGCAGCCAGGCCAGGGCGCGGGAGCTGATGTCGTGCGCGGTACGCGCCGGGGCGGTGCTCATACGGGCTCCAGGCCGAGCAGCCGGCGGGCGATCGCGGTGTCCAGGGCCGCGCGGTCGCTGCCGCCGAGCAGGGTGATGTGTTCCGTCAGGGGCGCGGGGTCGAAGGGCACGGCGACTCCTTCGGCGTGCAGCCAGGCCAGCCAGCGGGTGATGCGCGCGGCGGTCGGGAAGTCGCGCCGGAGTGTGGCCCGGGCGGCACCGCGGGCCAGCGCCAGAACGCCGGACTTGGCGGCGGCGTGCACGGGCCCGTCCAGTCCCGGCAGGGCGAGCGAGGCCAGCTTTCCCATGCGTGTGGACCAGGGCACCCAGCCCTCCCGTATGCCACTGCCCGCGGCTTCGGGGTCGGATGTGGTGAGCGGCATGCGCCGCGGCGCGTCGTCGTCGCACGGGGGAGGGCCTTGGGGAAGGGCCGCCGGCCGTACGGGTGCGCCGACGGGGTCGATGCGTGCCAGGACCGTGCAGAGGCCCCAGTCGACCCAGGCCATCGTCCAGGCCGCCTCGGGCCCTTCGGGCGGTGCCGGGGGAGGCGGCTCGGCCGGCGGCAAGGCACTCAGTGCCAGGCCGATGGCGGATGTCTCACCGGCCGATGGGATCTGACCGGTCAGTACATATGGCGCGAGCACATCCGCTCCCACGATGCGGACCGCGCCCAGCGCCACGGCCGGGTCGCCGCCGGATTCCGTGCCCGAGGCTTCGACATGGTCCGCGGCCACAGTGGCGCCCCCGGCACCGCGCAGGGTGCCGAGGGCGCGACGGGCCAACTGGTCGGCCGATTCGCTGTGGGCGGTGCGTGAGCGCTCGGTGGTCACCGGCGCTTCGTTTCCTTGGGTTCCTTGGGCGAGAGGAGGAGGCCCAGCAGCAGGACGCCTGCGCCGCCGGCGACGGCTTCCGGCGAGGGGACCGGCGCGTCGCTGAGCGGCGCTTCGGGCTGGGCCGCCACCCACCCGAGCGCTTCCTTGTCGAGTGTGAGGCCGGTGGTCTGGAGAGTCTGGGCAAGCATCATTCGCTCCCTCGAAGAGTGTCATCACCAAAACCGGTGATGCCCCCGATGCCACCTCCCAAAGTACTCCTAAATCGACATATCGACCATTGGAGGTATTGGGGGCCTCTAGAGGTGTGGACCCCTTCGGTTGCGGGGATCGCGCCTGACCGGCCGGATGCGTGACCGGCACACCGTCAGCCGAACAACCCCTCCGCCCTGGAGTCCGTCACATCGGCCCCCATGTTCCGCTCCATCATGCGCAGGGCGGCGTCGGCGAGATCGGCGTGGATGTGCGCCACCGCGTCGCGCGGCACGGTGACGTCGAGGTGGCGGATGTGGGCGTCGAGCGCCGAGTACAGGACGCACTGTTCGGTCACCTGGCCGCAGAGCACGATGCGGTGGATGCCGTGCTGGCCGAGCAGGTACTCAAGTGGCGTCTCGTAGAAGATGGAATGCCGGGCCTTGACCACGAACAGGGACGCGTCGTCGGGCCGGATCGGCTCCACCAGGTCGGCGTGCGGGCCGCGGAGCGCCGGGCTGAGGATCTCGTCGTGGTGCGAACGCCACCGGCCGAAGTTGTCGTTGACGTAGATGACTTCGATGCCCGAGTCGTCGGCGCGGGCCCGTTCGATCACCCTGAGGATGCCGGGCAGCGACGCGCGTACGGACGGCAGCAGCTGGTCGGCGTCCTCGTGTTCGTAGGTGTTGATCATGTCGATCACGACGACCGCCGTGCCGGCCGCACCCATGTCAGCGCGTCCCTTCGACGAGCACCCGGATCGTGCCCAGTTCCGGGTCGGCCGCGTCGGGCACGTTCATCCCGGCCCGCACGCCGCTCGTCAGGTACCGCACCACGGGCCCGTCGAGCCGTTCGCCGGGCAGCGCGGCGGGGATGCCCGGCGGATAGGGCGTCAGCATCTCGGCGGTGATCCGGCCGGCCGCCGCGCTCGCCGGTACGTCCTCGACCGGGCCGAAGTACGCGTCGCGCGGCAGGCAGACCTGCTCCAGGCGGAGTTCGTCCGGCGCCGGCACCTCGACCTCGGGGACCGGGCGCAGGTCCGGCGCGTGCCGCGACAGGTCGTGCAGGGCGTCCAGCAGCACGCCGGCGGTCTTGTCGTCGTCCGCGTGGGTGAGCTGGGCGCTGATCCTGCGGTGGTCGGCGAGGTGGGCGTCGACGGCGTGGTGTTCGCGCAGCCAGTCCGCTGCCCGGTAGCCGGACGTGCCCAGCCCGCTGACGTCGATCACCACGGGCAGCGGGTCGAAGTCGTGGGCCAGGCCGGGGCCGCAGAAGTCGGCCCGGTCGTTGACGTGCAGTCCGTCGATGTCTTCGATGGCGGCACGCACCCGCGCCGCCAGCTCCAGGGCCCGGCCGAGCAGGTCCCGGCCGTGCAGGGCCATCTGCCGCCGCCAGCCGTCGAGCCCCGCGTACAGCAGCACCGAGGGGCTGGTCGTGCCGAACAGGTCCGCGCGCGATTTCAGCACGGTCGGCCGGATCAGGTCGCCTTGGAGGTGGAACACGGAGCCCTGTTCCAAGCCGCTGCCCATCTTGTGGATGCTCGTCACGCAGACGTCGGCGCCGGCGTCCATCGCCCAGGACGGCAGGTCCGGGTGGAAGGGCAGGTGGGCTCCCCACGCCTCGTCCACAATCAGCGGGCGGGAGCGCCGGTGGCACACCTCGGCCAGCGCGCTCAGGTCGGCGCAGCCGCCGTACGGTGTCGGGCTGGTCACCAGCGCGCCGCGGGCATCGGGATGCTCCCCGAACGCCCGCTCGAAGGCCGCGGCCGACGGCGGATGGGCGATCCGGCGCTGCGCGTCCCACTGCGGGTCCAGCCAGACGGGCTCCACCCCGGACAGGATCAGGCCCGACACCACGGACTTGTGCGCGTCCCGGCCGACCAGCAGTTTCTCGTGCGGGCCCGCGACCGACAGCATCGCCGCCTTGACGGACAGGGAACTGCCGCACGTGGAGAAGAACGTGTGCGAGGCGTGCACCGCTTCGGCCATGAGCGCTTCGGCCCGCTCCAGCACCCGGCCCCGGCCGAGCCGGTCGTCCAGCCCGCCGGACGCGAGCAGATCGCTGTGGAAGACCGCGTCGCCCAGCACCTCGCGTACCTGCGGGTCGGCGCCGCGCGCCTGCTTGTGGCCGGGCGGTGTGAAGGACACTTCCTCGGCCCGCCGGTAGCGGGCCAACGCTTCCAGTACAGGGGCCTGGGTGTGATCGGCAGCCATGGGCGAGGGGTTCCCCGGGCCCGGACGGGTCAATCACCGCACCGTTCGATTGCGCCGGTGGCGCGCTCACCCGTACGGCACCGGGCAGGCGCGCCCCGGCGGTACGGGCCGGGCCGCGGGCTGGTGGATCTTTCCCTGCCCGGACGGGTTTTCGCCGCCCACCGCGGGGAACCCGCCCTCGCGCCGCCGGCCGGACACCGGCGGCACCGACGTGCCGCGCGCCGGTGCACCGCCGGCCGTCCCCGCTAGCAGCCGGGACGCCGACGGGCGAGCCTTGAGAAGGCACCCGCCCCCGGGGCCACCCGCCGTGGCAGACCGCAGACGCGCTGGAGGAGACGATGGGCGTGCGCAAACGGGTTCGCGACTGGCCCGTGTACCGGCAGCTGACCGGCGGCGATCCGCTGGGCCGTGGCCGCGCCGCGATGTCGCCGTACACCGAACGGCTGCGTCCGCGCACCGACGGCGCCGACCGGATGGTGCGCTCGGTCTGCCCGTACTGCGCGGTCGGCTGCGGCCAGCAGGTGTACGTCAAGGACGAGAAGGTCGTCCAGATCGAGGGCGACCCGGACTCGCCCGTCAGCCGGGGCCGGCTGTGCCCGAAGGGGGCGGCGACCCTCCAGCTCACCACCGGCCCGTCCCGCCGTCACCAGGTCCTCTACCGGCGCCCGTACGCCACCGACTGGGAGCCGCTGGACCTGGAGACGGCCATGGACATGGTCGCCGACCGGGTCGTCGAGACGCGCCGCCGCACCTGGGAGTGGGAGACCGCCGAAGGGCTCTACACGGCGCGCACCCTGGGCATCGCGAGCCTGGGCGGCGCCACTCTCGACAACGAGGAGAACTACCTGATCAAGAAGCTGCTGACCGGCCTCGGCGTGGTCCAGGTGGAGAACCAGGCCCGGGTCTGCCACAGCTCCACCGTCGCCGGTCTCGGTACCTCCTTCGGACGGGGCGGCGCGACCACCTTCATGCAGGACCTCCAGCACGCGGACTGCATCGTCATCCAGGGCTCCAACTTCGCCGAGGCCCACCCCGTCGGCTTCCAGTGGGTGATGGAGGCCAAGGCGCGCGGCGCCCGGGTCATCCACGTCGACCCGCGCTACACGCGTACCAGCGCCCTGGCCGACCTGCACGTACCCATCCGCGCCGGCAGCGACATCGCCTTCCTCGGCGGGATCGTCAACCATGTCCTGACCGAGGGGAAGGACTTCCGCGAGTACGTCCTGAACTACACCAACGCCGCCACGCTGGTCAGCGAGGAGTTCCGGGACACCGAGGACCTGGACGGCGTCTTCTCGGGCCTGGAGGAGGCCGAACACCACTACGACCCCATGAGCTGGCAGTACGAGGGTGTCGACGTCCAGGCCCCGTCGGGCGAGGTGGACGAGCAGTACGAGGCCCGCGTCCAGGAGGCCGGCGGCTCCGAGTCGCACGGCTCCGGCGGCCCGCCCGCCGGCCACCGGGCGCCGCGCGACGAGACGCTGCGGCACCCGCGCTGCGTCTACCAGATCCTCAAGCGCCATTACGCCCGCTACACCCCCGAGATGGTCGAGCGGATCTGCGGCGTACCGCAGGAGACGTTCCTGCGGGTGTGCGAGGACCTGACCGCCAACTCGGGCCGGGACCGCACCAGCGCCTTCGCCTACGCCGTGGGCTGGACCCAGCACTCGGTCGGCGCGCAGTACATCCGGGCCGCGAGCGTCCTGCAACTGCTCCTCGGCAACATCGGCCGCCCCGGCGGCGGCATCCAGGCCCTGCGCGGCCACGCCTCCATCCAGGGCTCCAGCGACATCCCCACCCTCTTCAACCTGCTGCCCGGCTACCTGCCGATGCCGCACGCCCACGCCCACGAAGACCTGGACACGTTCGTCGAGGCGATCCGTACCGACAAGGGCTTCTGGGGCGACATGCGCGCCTACTTCGTCAGCCTGCTCAAGGCGTACTACGGCGACGCGGCCACCGCCGGCAACGACTACTGCTTCGGCCACCTGCCCCGGCTGACCGGCGCGCACGCCACGTACGAGACCGTCATGGCGCAGCTCGACGGCGCCTGCAAGGGCTACTTCCTCATGGGGGAGAACCCCGCCGTGGGATCCGCCAACACCCGCCTCCAGCGCCTGGGCATGGCCAACCTGGAATGGCTGGTCGTACGGGACTTCTCGCTCATCGAGTCGGCGACCTGGTGGCAGGACGGCCCGGAGATCGAGACCGGCGAACTGCGGACCGAGGACATCGGTACCGAGGTGTTCTTCTTCCCGGCCGCCTCACACACCGAGAAGTCCGGCTCCTTCACCAACACCAACCGCTGGGTGCAGTGGCACCACACGGCCGTCGAACCCGAGGGCGACGCACGCAGCGACCTGTGGTTCATGTACCACCTCGGCCGCCGCATCAAGGCGAAACTGGCCGCCTCCACCGACCCCATGGACCGGCCCGTACAGGACCTGACCTGGGACTACCCGGTGCAGGGGCCGCTGGAGGAGCCGGTCGCCGACGCAGTCCTCGCCGAGATCAACGGGCACGGCCCGGACGGCGCCCCGCTGTCCGCGTACACCGAGCTCAAGGACGACGGCTCCACCAGGTGCGGCTGCTGGATCTACTGCGGCGTGTACGCGGACGGCGTCAACCAGGCGGCCCGCAGGAAGCCGCACACCGAACAGGACTGGGTGGCCAAGGAATGGGCCTGGGCCTGGCCCGCCAACCGCCGCATCCTCTACAACCGCGCCTCGGCCGCCCCGGACGGCACACCGTGGAGCGAACGCAAGGCGTACGTGTGGTGGGACGAGGCCGAGGGCAAGTGGACCGGCCACGACGTACCGGACTTCGTCCCCGACCGCGCCCCGGACTACGAACCCCCCGACGGCGCGAGCGGCCCCGACGCGCTGCGCGGCGACGACCCGTTCATCATGCAGGCGGACGGCAAAGGCTGGCTGTACGCGCCTGCCGGCCTGGTGGACGGGCCGCTGCCCACCCACTACGAGCCGCAGGACTCCCCGTTCGGCAACGCCCTGTACCCGTCCACCCCGCGCTCGCCGGTCCGCCGCATCCACCCGCGCGAGGGCAACCGCTACCACCCGAGCGGCGACGAACCGGGCGCCGACGTCTACCCGTACGTCGTCACCACCCACCGGCTCACCGAGCACTTCACCGCGGGCGGTATGAGCCGCTGGTCGCCCTACCTCGCCGAACTCCAGCCGGAGTTCTTCTGCGAAATCTCCCCGCAGCTCGCCGCCGAACGCGGCCTGGAGCACATGGGCTGGGCCACCATCATCACCGCGCGCAACGCCGTCGAGGCCCGGGTCATGGTGACGGAACGGATCAAACCCCTGACCGTGCAGGGCCGCACGGTCCACCAGATCGGCCTGCCCTTCCACTGGGGACCCAACGGCGTGGTGACCGGCGACGCCGCCAACGAACTCGTCGCCATCGCCCTCGACCCCAACGCCCACATCCAGGAGGACAAGGCGCTGACCGCCGACATCCGGCCGGGCCGCCGGCCACGCGGCCCCGACCTGCCCCAGCTGGTCGCCGCCTACCGCGAACGCGCCGGCATCGACGAGACCACGGGAACGGAGACCCGCGCATGACGGACCACCTGCTCAGCGGCGTCGAACCGGACCCGGCAGGCGACGCGGGCCACCCCGACGCGCCGCCCCGCGCCGGCTTCTTCACCGACACGTCCGTGTGCATCGGCTGCAAGGCGTGCGAGGTCGCGTGCAAGGAGTGGAACGCGATCCCGGAAGACGGGCTGGCCCTCACCGGGATGAGCTATGACAACACGCAGGGCCTCGGCGCCTCGACCTGGCGGCACGTGGCGTTCGTCGAACAGCCGCGGCCGGCTCCCGAGGGGCGAACGGAACTGCCGCTCGCGGACGCGCGGGACGGCACCGGTGCTGCCGGCGGCTCCGGCGGTGACCTCCGCTGGCTGATGTCCTCCGACGTCTGCAAGCACTGCACCCACGCCGCGTGCCTGGACGTCTGCCCCACCGGCTCGCTCTTCCGCACCGAGTTCGGCACCGTCGTCGTCCAGGAGGACATCTGCAACGGCTGCGGCTACTGCGTCCCCGCCTGCCCGTACGGCGTCATCGAGCAGCGCCCCGCCGACGGCCGCGCCTTCAAGTGCACGATGTGCTACGACCGGCTCGGCGCCGGGCAGGAACCCGCCTGCGCCAAGGCGTGCCCGACCGAGTCCATCCAGTACGGCCCCCTGGACGAACTCCGCGAACGGGCGGCGCTCCGCGTCGAGCAGCTCCACGAGGCGGGCGTCACCGACGCGCGGCTGTACGGGCACGAGCCGACGGACGGCGTCGGCGGCGACGGCGCCTTCTTCCTGCTCCTGGACGAACCCGAGGTGTACGGGCTGCCCCCGGACCCCGTCGTCACCACCCGCGACCTGCCCGCCATGTGGAAGCACGCGGGCGCCGCGGCGCTCTCGCTGGCCGGCGGCCTCGCGCTGTCGTTCGCCGCGGCCGCGCTGGCGCGCCCGGCCAGGCCGACCGGACGGAAGGGGTGGCGATGAACGGCTCCGATGCGGAGCGGGGGCCCCGTGGCTCGCGCGCGTCGCGTGGCGCACATGGCTTCAGGGGCTCGCGGGGTGAGCAACTCATGTCGCCGCCCGCCGACTTCGCCTCGTACTACGGCAGGCCGGTCATCAAGGCACCCGCCTGGCGCGCAAGGGACATCGCCGGGTACTTCTTCCTGGGCGGCCTCGCCGGAGCCGGATCGGTCCTGGCGGCGGGTGCCCACGCGACGGGCCGCACCACCACCGCCACCGCGATGAAGATCTCCTCCCTAGCGGCGGTCTCCCTGTCCACCGCCGCGCTCGTCAACGACCTCGGCAGACCGGAGCGGTTCGGCAACATGCTGCGGGTCCTCAAGCCGACCTCGCCGATGAGCGTCGGCTCCTGGCTACTGGCCGGATACGGGCCCGCGGCGGGCGCCGCGGCCGCCTCCGCGGTCACCGGCCGGCTGCCCAGGGCGGGAGCGGCGGCCACCGGCGCCGCCGCGCTCCTCGGGCCTGCCGTCGCCTCGTACACCGCGGTCCTCGCCGCGGACACCGCGGTCCCCGCCTGGCACGGAGCCCACCGCGAACTCCCCTACCTGTTCGCGGCCTCCGCGACGGCGGCCGCCTCCGGGATGGCCCTCGTCGTCGGCCCCACCAGGGAAACCGGGCCGGCGCGCTGCGCCGCCGTCCTGGCCACGGTCGCCGAGAGCGCCGTGACCAAGGCCGCCGAACGGCGCCTGGGCATGGTCGCGGAGACCTACCGCGAGGGCCGCGCCGGACGGCTGCTCCGCGCGGCGAGCGCGCTCACCGCGATCGGTGCCGCCGGCGGGGCGCTGTCCGGGGGCCGCTCACGCCCGCTGGCCGCCGCGAGCGGGCTGGCCCTGCTCGCCGGCTCCGCGTGCACCCGCTTCGGGGTCTTCGCGGCCGGCATCGCCTCCGCCGAGGACCCCAAGTACACCGTCGTACCCCAACGGGCGGCCAAGGAGGCCCGCCGCACCCACCCGCCGGACCCCGGCACCCCGACCACCCCATCGCACAGCGCGGAGAGGACACAGCCCAGATGAACCGCACACCCCACAACGACGAGCCGGCGCAAGTGGTGCTCAGCGCCCAGTCCCCGGCCGACGCCGAGGCCGTGTTCAGCACGCTGCGGGCCTGCTTCGCGTCCGACCGCGCGGACGGCGACACCCCGCACGACCAGCCGAAACAGGCGGGGCACCCGACCGTCTGGACCGAGACCTTCGAGACCTCCGAAGTACGCGGCGAGACCGGCGCCGCGTCACTGTCCGCCTCCGTCACCGCGAACCTCCAGGGCAGCCACCTGGCGGTCGACCGGCTGCGGGAGGTGCTGACCAGCGCGTTCTCCGTCCATTCGGAAGGCGCGGTGTCGGGCGACCAGGAAGTCGAACTGCAACTGGTGCTGGAAAGCGGCTGACCGCCCGCCGGAACGCCGCTTGCCGCGGACCCGTCCCCGGCCCGCGGCAAGCAGCGTTCCCGTAAGCCGGGGGCGTGCGATCAGAGTTGATCGGATACCGCTTAGAATCCCTCTGAAACCGGACCATCGCGGTACCGGTACGACCGGAGGGGGCAAGGGAGTTGGAACAGGGCTACCCGGTGGACCGGATCGACACCGGTACGGCGCACTCGGCACGCGTGTACGACTACATCCTCGGCGGCAAGGACCATTACGCCGTGGACCGCGAGGCCGGCGACGCAATGTGCCGGGAGTGGCCCGCGCTGCCCGTCCACATGCGGGCCAACCGCAAGTTCATGCACCGCGCGGCCCGGTACCTGGCCCGCGAGGAAGGCGTCGGGCAGTTCCTGGACATCGGCACCGGCCTCCCCACCTCCCCGAACCTGCACGAAGTGGTCCAGCAGGCCCGCCCCGACGCACGGGCCGTGTACGTCGACAACGACCCGATCGTGCTGACCCACGCGCGGGCGCTGCTGACCGGCTCCGCCCAGGGCCGGACCGCCTACGTCGACGCCGACATGCGCGACCCCGAGGCCATCATCGGCTCCGAGCAGTTCCAGGAGCTGCTGGACCTGCGGCAGCCGGTCGGCCTGATGATCATCGGAATCCTCCACTTCATCCTCCCGCCCGACGACCACAGCCTGGTGCGCCGCCTCCTGGAGCCGCTGCCGGCGGGCAGCTTCGTGGCCATGACCATCGGAACCGCCGACTTCGCGCCGCGCGAGGTCGGCCGGGTCGCCGACGAGTACGCGCTCCGGGGCATGCCCATGAAGCTGCGCACCCGGGCCGAGGCCGAAGCGCTCTTCGACGGGCTGGAACTGGTGGACCCCGGGCTGACCCAGGTCCACCACTGGCGGCCCGACGCGGACCAGGAGCAGGTCGAGGACCGCGACATCGCCATGTACGGCGGAGTCGCCCGCAAGTAGTGCCCCCCGAGTAGTGCCGTCCGCAGGTAGTGCCGCCCTGCCGGGTATGGGATCGTGATCACGTGAGACTGGAGGACCTCGTCCGGCTGCGCCGGACCCGCGACCAGATGGACCGCGACTACGCGCAGCCGCTCGACGTCCCGGCGCTGGCGCGCACCGCCCTCATGTCGCCGGGCCACTTCTCCCGCAGCTTCCGCGAAGCCTTCGGGGAGACGCCGTACAGCTACCTGATGACGCGCCGGATCGAGCGGGCCAAGGCGCTGCTGCGGCGGGGCGACCTGTCGGTGACGGAGGTCTGCTTCGAGGTCGGCTGTACCTCACTGGGCTCGTTCAGCTCGCGGTTCACCGAGCTGGTCGGCGAGACACCCAGCGCGTACCGGGCCCGCAGCCACGACGAGAGCGCCGCCATCCCGCCCTGCATCGCCAAGATCCACACGCGACCGGTCAGGAATGGAGAAGCCGGACCCGGCCGGCGTCCGTAGCGTTGTCCCCATGAACATCAACCTTTCCGCTTGCTTCATCGCCGTCGACGACCACGACAAGGCGCTCGCCTTCTACCGGGACGTTCTCGGATTCGAGGTGCGCAACGACGTCGCGTTCGAGGGAATGCGCTGGGTGACCGTCGGCTCGCCCACCCAGCCCGACGTGGACATCGTCCTCGAACCGCCCCTCGCGGACCCGAACGCCTCGCCCGCCGACCGGCAGGCCATGGCGGAACTGCTGGCCAAGGGCATGCTGCGCGGCGTCATCTTCCAGACCGACGACTGCGACGCCACCTTCGAACGCATCCGCGCCGCCGGCGGCGAGGTGCTGCAGGAGCCGGTCGACCAGCCGTACGGCGTGCGCGACTGCGCCTTCCGCGACCCCTCCGGCAACATGCTGCGCTTCAACCAGCCCCGCAAGCACTGAACCCCGGCCCCGCGAACGGGGCGCCCCGGCGCCCGGCCCGCGATCACAAGACCGCCCTGTGCCGTCCGTGACCGCGAGCCGGGCCAGGGAGAGTCAGCAGCGGCGCCAGCTGCCGGGCCAGCTGCCGTTGCCCCTGGGCCGCCACCAGCAGCGGTTGTCCGTGCCGATCGTCGCGACGCCGGTGGGGCTCGTGGCGTAGGCGCCGTTCGGGGCGGTCTTGCGTGCCTTGCCGCCGAGCGGCTTCCAACCGCCGCTGCCGCGCCAGGCGTGGAAGACGGAATAGTTGGTGCCGACGACGAAGTACTCGTGGTTGCCGCCGCCCCAGTCGTAGTAGAAGTAATCGAATCCGCAGACGCGCTTGCCGGCGTAGCCGTGCACCTTGATGGGGCACGACGACGCGGCAGCGCTGTCCGTGCTTCCGGCCTTCGCCTTGTCACCGGGCACGTGGACGACGGAGAGCGGCTTCTTCCCGGTGGCACTGGGCGCGGTGGTCGGCGCCGCGGTTGCGGTATTCGGCACCGCCATCAGGCACGCACCGGCAGTAGCAGTGGCCGTGGCCAGCGCTGCCAGCGTTCTCATCGGACGTACGCTCATTCTCGCACTCCTTTATCGGGGAGTCTGCGCCGATTCGGTTGCGAGGACAGTAACGGGACCCGCGCAGTCAGGCCGTCCCACCAGAGCCGCAATTTCCGCAGAAACCTCAGCGGTACGTGCCGAAGCCCGTAAACCTACGGCGTAGGGAACATTCGCGTCCGCCATACCTCATACCGCCGGAGACTGACAAGGGCGGTCGCGGACCGCCCCGGGCCTCGGCCCGCCGACCGGCCGAAGGTCCGGTGCGGTCCGGTGCGGTCCGGTGCGCTGTCCAAAGGGTCAGGCAGCCGGTTGGACGGGTGTCGTACCGATTCCGTCGGCGCGTTGAATACAGGGTGTCTGTCCAAGTGGTGACGTTTGACCCCGCTCACCCAGGCGCGCAGGGTGGAAGACATCGACGGCGAATTCGTCGGGCTGTCACAGAATTCCGAAGTGCTTGGTGAGCTGCGGGCTGCCCGCGAAGGGGGAAGCATGAACGGTCGGACGAATCCCACTCTGCCCCTGTTCGCAAGCCAGGAGGGGATTCGGTCGGCTCAACGTGGGGACCCCGCACCTCGCGCGTACGACATCAGGCAGTACATCGAAATCTCCGGCCCCCTGGACACAACCGTCTTCGAACGGGCATTGCGGCAAGCGATAGCCGAAACCGAAATACTGCGGATGCGAATCACGGAACGCGGTCAGAGCCCTGCCCAGGTGATCGCTCGTGAACCGGTATCGGAATGGAGCCTGCCGCGTATCGACCTCCAAGCCGAAAGTGATCCGAGGCAAGCCGCCTTGGCGCGAATGCAGGCCGAGGCGAGCGTGCTGGGCACCGATTCGCATGTCCTCTTCGCTTTGGGGCCCGGCCGTCACATCTGGTATCAGCGGTACCACCGGCTGCTGATGGACCATTCCGGGGCGGTGCTGCTGGCGCGCCGGGTCGCGTCCCTTTATGGAGCGATGTCACGCGACGCACCCTACGGTTCTCCCGAATACGCTCCACTCGAAGAACTGTTGAGGCAGGAAGCGGCCTACCGGTCATCGGAACAGTACACAGACGACCGCCAGTACTGGCTCGACCGCTTCGCGGACCGCCCCGCCCCGGCCCAGGCCCCTGGGCAATGCCTGCCGGAGGCCGAAGCCGACCTGAGCGAGAGTGACTGCCTCCTCCCGGAAACCGGCGCCGCTCTGCGAGCCGCGGTAGCTCGCACCGGGGCGAGCCGGCGCGCTTTCGCCGTCGCCGCCCTGGCCGCCACCTTGTGCCGGACGACCGGGGCGGACGAGGCGATCCTGGGCATCCCCACCGACGGCCGCGCCAGCGCGTCGGCCCGGCGTACACCGTGCCCGATGGCGAACGTGCTGCCGCTACGACTGCCCGTACCGCCCGGTCTCGGCTTCGCCGAGCTGGCCCGGCGGGCCGACGAGGAGATCGGCGACCTGCTGGATCACCGGCGTTTCCGCGGCGAATGGCTGCGCCGCGACCTCGACTGGCCGGCGGACCGCAGGCAGTTCGGCCCGCTGGTGAGCGTCACACCGGCCGGCAGGCCGCTGCGATTCGGTACGCACCCGGGGCTACTGCGGGAATTGCCCACACGGCCCGTCGAGGACCTCTCCGTGCGGATGCACGGGCCTTCGGCGTCGGACGGCGGCCGTATCCGGGTCAGCCTCGAAGCCGACCCCGGCCGCTACGACCACGCGTGGGCCCGAGCAACCCACCGTTCCCTCGTGAACTTCCTGGAACGGGCCGTCGCAGACCCCATGACCCCGGTGGGCCGGATCGACGTACTGGATGCGCGGGAGCGTGGGGCGGTGGTGGTGTCTGGTTGGAGTGCTACTGCGAAGGGGGAGGGGGAGGGGGCGTCGTGTTCCTCGGTGCCTGAGCTGATTTCGCGGCGGGTGGAGGATGCGCCCGGTGCGGTGGCGGTGACGGATGGCCGGCGTTCTTTGACGTATGGGGAGTTGTGGGCGGCGTCGGGTCGGTTGGCCGGCTATTTGGCTGGTGTGGGCGTGGGGCGTGGTGACCGGGTTGCGGTGGTGATGGAGCGGTCGGTTGAGTTGGTGGTGGCGCTGCTGGCGGTGTGGAGGGCGGGGGCTGCTTACGTTCCGGTGGATGTGGGGTATCCGGTGGAGCGGGTGGGGTTTGTGCTGGCCGATGCGGAGCCGGTGGCGGTGGTGTGTACGGGGGCGACGCGGGCGATTGTTCCGGTGGGGGCGTCGGGGCGGCTTGTGGTGGTGGATGACTCGCGGGTGGCGGCGGAGGTGGCTGTCTGTCCGGTGGCGGAGCCGGTGCTTTTGGGTGGGGAGGATTTGGCGTATGTGATGTATACGTCTGGGTCGTCGGGGGTGCCGAAGGGGGTGATGGTGCCGCACGGCAGTGTGGTGGCTTTGGTGGGTGAGCGTGGTTGGGGTGTGGGGTCGGGGGATGCGGTGTTGTTGCATGCGCGGCATGCTTTTGACGTTTCTTTGTTTGAGGTGTGGGTGCCGTTGGCTGTGGGTGGGTGTGTGGTGGTTGCTGGTGTGGGGTTGGTGGGTGCGGGGCGGATTCGGGCGGTGGTGGGGGCTGGGGTGTCGGCGGTGCATGTGACGGCGGGGTTGTTTCGGGTGTTGGCGGAGGAGTCGCCGGGGTGTTTTGCGGGTTTGCGTGAGGTGTTGACGGGTGGGGATGTGGTGCCGGTTGGTGCGGTGGCGCGGGTGCGGGGGGCGTGTCCGGGGGTGGTTGTCCGGCATTTGTACGGGCCGACCGAGGGCACGTTGTGTGTGTTGTGGCATGTGTTGCGGCCGGGGGATGAGTTGGGTGGGGTGTTGCCGTTGGGTCGTCCGTTGGCGGGGCGCCGGGTGTATGTCCTGGATGCGTTTCTTCGGCCCGTTCCGCCGGGGGTGACGGGTGAGTTGTATATCGCGGGTGCCGGTTTGGCGCGGGGCTATCTGGATCGCCCGGGGTTGTCGGCCGAGCGGTTCGTGGCCTGCCCGTTCGGTGCTTTTGGTGGGCGGATGTATCGGACCGGGGATCTGGTGCGCTGGACCGGTGACGGTGAGTTGGTCTTTGTCGGCCGCGCGGACGAGCAGGTGAAGATCCGTGGTTATCGCGTGGAGCCGGGGGAGGTGGAAGCGGTCCTGGCCGGACACCCGTCGGTCGGGCAGGCCGTCGTGGTGGCGAGCGGGGGACGCGGCGGCGAGCGCCGCCTGATCGGTTACGTGGTCCCGGACACCGCCGCACGCGAGCGGGACGAGAGGGCGGAACAGGAACAGATCGGTGAATGGCACCGGCTGTACGACTCGGTATACAGCACCATGCGCGCCACCGCCTTCGGGGAGGACTTCACCGGCTGGAACAGCAGTTACGACGGCCGGCCGATCCCGCTGCCGCAGATGCGTGACTGGCGTGCGCACACCGTGGAGCGGATCCGGGCACTGCGCCCGCGCCGGGTCCTGGAAGTCGGGATGGGGGCTGGCCTCCTGCTGTCCCAGCTGGCTCCGGAGTGCTCCGTCTACTGGGGCACGGACTTCTCGGCCCCCGTCGTCGAGCGGTTGCAGCGGCAGGTGGACCGCCTCCCCGAGCTGGCCGGGCGCGTCGAACTGCGTGTCATGGCGGCCCATGAGACCGACGGGCTGCCGGAAGGTTTCTTCGACACGATCGTCCTCAACTCCGTCGCACAGTTCTTTCCCGGTCCGGCGTACCTCCAGGACGTGTTGGAGCGGCTGGTCCGGCTACTGGCCCCGGGTGGAGCGCTGTTCGTCGGCGACGTCCGCAACCGGCGTCTGCACCGGGCTTTGAACACCGCGGTCGAGGCGGGCCGCGCCGCGGACCCCGGCGATCTGGCCGCGCTGCGCCGCGCCGTGGAGCGCAGCGTGGTGTTGGAGAAGGAACTGCTGGTCGACCCGGAATTCTTCGTCGCGCTGGCCGGACGGCTGACGGGCATCGCCGGAACGGATATCCGCATCAAACGGGGGTGGCACCACAACGAGCTGACCCGGTACCGGTACGACGTGACGCTGCACAAGGCAGGGGCCGCGGTCCTGCCGGTGTCCGACGCGCCCCGGTACGCCTGGACGGGGAGGAGCGGCGAACTCGCGGTGCTCGCGGAACGCCTCGGCGGCGGACGGCCCGACCGGTTGCGGCTGACTGGGGTGCCCAACAGCCGGACGGCGCACGAGGTCGCCTTGGCCGCCACCGTACGCGGCGACGGCCCCGTGGAGAGCCCGCAGGCCCGCCCGGGTGGCTCGGGTGGCTCGGGCGGCTCGCGGAACGGTAACGGGCTGCCGGGCGGAGCGGGCAGGCCGGTGGCGTCCGTCGAGGCCGAAGACTTCCACGAGCTGGGTGAACGGTTGGGCTATTGGGTGGGAGTCACCTGGTCCGCCGAGGCTCCCGACGCCGTGGACGTCGTCTTCGTCCGGTCGGACCTGGCCGCCTCCGCCGCCCCCGTGGACCTCTACGAGCCCGCCGTACCCGGCCAGGTGCGGCCCGTACCCGGCGGCACGGCAACCGTACTGTCGGAGTGGGCCAACGACCCTGCGGCGAGCCGCGGCACCGGCGAGGTGCTCGCCGCGCTGCACGCGCACCTCGCCGGAAGGCTGCCGGAGTACATGGTTCCCGCGGCGCTGGTGCCGTTGGACCGGCTGCCGCTCACCGCGCACGGCAAGGTCGACCGCAGAGCCCTGCCCGAGCCCGACTTCGCCGGCCGGTCCACCGGCCGGGCGCCGCGTACGGCGGCCGAAGAGGTCCTGTGCGCGCTGTTCGCCGAGGTGCTGGGGCTGGCACACGTCGGGGCCGAGGACAGCTTCTTCGAACTGGGCGGCGACTCCATCATCGTGGTCCAACTGGCGTCACGGGCCCGCCGCGCCGGGCTCCCACTGACGCTCCAGCAGGTCTTCGAGCTCAGGACGCCCGAACGGCTGGCGGAGGCGGCCGGAGCCGCGGAACTCGCCTCGCACGCGGCTGAGGACACGGGCGGCCGCATCCCCTGGACACCCTTCATGCGGTCACGGGACGAGCGGGGGCCTCGTGATCGTTTCGCACAGTGGGTGGTTGTCGGCACTCCGGCAGCCTGGACAGGGGAAGCGCTGCTGGCTGGACTCGCCGCAGTACTGGAGACACACGAGATCCTGCGGTCACGGGCGGTGCCGGGGGAGCAGGCGCTGACCGTGGACGGAGGCGGCACGCCGGGCGCGGCGGCCTTGCTGACGCGGATCGACGCGCGCGATGTCGCGGCCGACGCTCTGGACGACACAGCGGACCGGGCCGCGCGCGAGGCCGCAGACCGGTTGGCTCCGGCTGCGGGGATCATGGTGCAGGCCGTATGGCTGGACACCGGACCCGACCGGGACGGCCGACTCGCTATGGTCGCTCATCACCTGGTGGTGGACGAGGCCTCCTGGCACATCCTCGTACCGGACCTGAAGGCTGCCTGCGAGGCCGCGGCGGCCGGCCGGAGCCCGGCACTCGACCCGGTGGGCACGTCCTTCCGGCGGTGGGCCGGCCTGCTGGCCGCACAGGCAACGCACGAGAGCCGCATCAAGGAGCTGGCCGACTGGACGGCGCTGCTGGACGGCGCTGCGCGGCTGCCAGGCACACCGGCCGGAGCACGTCGGCACACGGTGGTCGCGCAGCGGAAGACCTGGACGGTGGCAGCGCACCGGACGAAGGCGCTGACGGACCGGACGCCGGCGGCCTTCCACTGCGGTGTGCGCGAGGTGCTGCTTGCCGCCCTGGCGGGCGCACTCACCCGCCAGTGGTCGGACCCCGCCCCCGAAATCCTCCTGGACGTCGAAGGGCATGGCCGTGAGCCGTACGAAGGGGCGGACCTGTCACGGACCGTGGGCCGGTTCACCGAAGTGCACCCGGTCAGGCTGTGCGCGGACGGTATCGAACTGGACGAGGCCCTGGCCGGCGGCCCGGCAGCCGGCGAACTGCTGAAGACCGTCAAGGAGCAAGTGCGGGCGGTGCCGGGCGACGGACTGGGCTACGGGCTGCTGCGTCACCACAACCCGGGTACGGGACGAGTGCTCGCGGAGCACCCGGCAGCACAGGTCCTCTTCCGCCACTTGGACCGGCGCGCCGACGGCGGCATTCCCAACGCCCTGGCCGCAGCCCGGGAACCGGCCGGAAGCACCGCGGCCGGCGAAGCCGTCACCCCGGACACGACCACCCCTTACGCACTGGAAGCGGAGGCCGTGACCAGGGACACTCCGGACGGCCCGGAACTGAGTCTCGCACTGCGCTGGCCCGAAGGGACGCTGGACGAAGCCACGGCGGAGGCGCTCGGCCGGTCCTGGCTGGAGCTGCTCGACGGCCTGGCCGAACACACCGGCGCCCCTGGCGCGGGCGGACACGTGCCCACCGATTTCCCGCTCCTGGACCTGACACGGCAGGACGTTGCGGAGCTGACGGCGGCGGTGCCGGGGCCGGCGGACATATGGCCGCTGTCGCCCTTGCAGAAAGGGCTGCTGTTCCAGTCCGCATTCGACGAGCAGGGTCCCGACGTCTACGACGTGTGGTGGTCGCTGACGCTGAACGGTCCACTGGACACCGGCCGGCTACGGGCATCCTGGCAGGCCCTGATGGCCCGTCACGCCGCACTGCGGGCGAGCTTCCACCGCAGCGCGTCCGGAGAGGCCGTACAGGTCGTCGCACGAGAAGTGGTACTCCCTTGGCGAGAGGCGGACGTCTCCCGCCTGTCCGGGGACACGGCATCGGCCGCGGTAGAGGAGCTGATCGACCGCGAACGGCAGGCACGGATCGACCTGACCAAGGCTCCGCTGTGGGGACTGCTGCTGATCCGGCTGGGCGACGAACGGCACCGGCTCATCGTCCACAGCCACCACATCCTCACCGACGGCTGGTCCCTTTCGGTCCTGCACCGGGAACTCTTCGAGATCTACGCGGCGGGAGGCGACGATTCGGAGCTGCCGCGGACGGCTTCATACCGGGAGTATCTGGCATGGCTGGGCCAGCAGGACCAGCAGGCCGCCCAGGATGCCTGGCGGGCGGAGCTGGCCGGAACCGAGGAACCGACACTGGTGGCACCTACCGCACCGGCGCGAGGCCCGGCAGTCCCCGAACGCCTCCACGCCGATGTGCCGGAAGAAGTGACCCGCGCACTGGCGGAACTGGCCCGCACGCACGGCCTGACCCCCAACACCGTGCTCCAGGGCGCGTGGGCGCTGGTGCTGGCGCGGCTGACCGGCCGTACGGACGTGGTGTTCGGCGCGACCGTAGCAGGCCGCCCACCCGAACTGCCCGACGTGGAGAGCATGGTGGGCCTGTTCATCAACACGCTGCCGGTACGCGTGCGGTTGGACGGCGCGCAGCCGGTGCGGGACCTGCTCCAGGACTTGCAGAGGCGACAAGCCGCCTTGTTGCCCCACCAGCACCTGGGCCTGCCCGAACTGCAGAAACTCGGTGGCCCCGGCGCGCGTTTCGACACGCTCATGGTCTACCAGAACTACCCGGGTTGGACGTCACTGCCGGACGGCCTCGGCGGCCTCTCGGCCAGCGCCTCGGACTGGGCGGACGTCAGCCACTACCCACTGGGCCTGAGCGTTGTCCCCGGTGACCGTATGACCTGCAAGCTCGACTACCGGCCGGACGTGTACGACCGTGCTTTCGCCGGCTCGCTCCTGGAACGGTTGGTGCGGGTACTGGAGCAGATCGCGGCGGACCCGGCGGTGCGTGTGGGCCGGGTGGGTTTGCTGGGTGTCGGCGAGCAGGCGCGGGTGGTGGAGGCGGGAAGCGGCGCGACGAGGCCGGTGTCGGCGGTCTCGGTGCCTGAGCTGATCGCTGCCCAGGTGGCCTGTAGGCCGGATGCGGTGGCGGTTTCGGGTGCGGGAACGTCTCTGTCGTATGGGGAGTTGTGGGCGGCGTCGGGTCGGTTGGCCGGCTATTTGTCTGGTGTGGGTGTGGGGCGTGGTGGTCGGGTTGCGGTG
>NZ_JBIRJY010000018.1:0-136215 GCF_044329785.1 Streptomyces sp. NPDC017529 | reverse complement strand
GATGGTACTGCAGGGGGGACCCTGTGGGAGAGTAGGACGCCGCCGAACAAATTGTGAGTGGGAAGCCCCGCACCGTATGGTGCGGGGCTTTCCGCGTTTCCGGACACTTTGCGGACGCTTTTCGACGGGATGTCTGACCGGTGAGTCAGCGTGGCCGTGTGGCCAGGTCACCCGGAAGGGTGGCCGGGACGCCGGAGCCGCCGGCAAGTGACGCGTGTGGAGGGTGAATTGCTTGTGGCCAGGGGGAGGGGCTGCTGCGATGCTGGGCCGATGGGTTATCTGATCAGGCGGGTGAAGGCGGACGAGTGGAAGCGGCTCAGGGAGCTGAGGCTGGCGGCACTGGCCGACCCGGCCGCGCGTATCGCGTTCAACGAGTCCTTCGAGAAGGTCGCGGCGTACCCCGACGAGGTGTGGCAGCGGCGGGCCGGCAGGAGTGACGAGGACCGGGACCCGGTGACGTTCATCGGTGAGGCGCCCGACGGCGGTTGGGGCGGCATGGTGGTCGTACTCGTCGAGAAGGAGGGGGCGACCGAGCGGGGCGGTGAGGCGCCGTGGGCGCACATCGTCGGCGTGTACGTACGTCCGGAGCACCGCGGCACGGGCCTGGCGCGTGAGCTGTTCGCGGCGGCGGTGCAGTGGGCGTGGAGCCGCTCGGAGCCGGCGGTGGAGCGCGTACGGCTGTGGGTGCACGAGGAGAACGCGCGGGCCGCGGCGCTCTACCGGTCGCTGGGCTTCGTCGAGACCGGCCGTACGATGGCCGATCCGATGGACGGCTCGGCCATCGAGCGGGAAATGGCGTTGGAGCGGGCGTAGCGGCGGTCAGGCCGGTAGTGGCCGGTGCGGCCAGCGGGCGCGGGCCTGTTCCTCGGAGCGCAGCGTGGCCAGGACCAACAGCCCCTGCCCGGCACCGGTTTCGAGGAGGCCGGGTAGCGCGGGGAACGGCGCGAGCGCCGCGATGTCGTCCAGGACGAGCGTGAGTGGTGGGTCGAGCCGACCGTCAGATGACCGTTCGGCCATGCGGCGGCCGCGCTCGACCACGTTGGAGAGGAGTGCGGTGAGCAGCGGCATCGCACCCGGAGTGGTTCGCGGATCCTCGATGGATTCCCCTACCACGTAGAGCGTTCCCCCTTCGTCGATGAAAGATTCGAGAAGAAGGGCATCGGATCGTGCCGGATTGCAGGCGTCCCGGATGTGGATCGAGGACAGGGACGCCAGGGTGCGGGAGACCAGCTCCTGAGCCATTTCGCGGCGTTCCGCGTGTGCGGTCAGTACGGACTCCAGCTCGCCCGCCTGCCCCGCGGAGGACTTCGGGTTCGTCCGCAGGATGCGTACGGGCTCCTGCGCGGCGCCGCTCGCGTGCGCCCAGCGGTGCAGCTGGCGGAAGGGCCGGCCGTCCACGGCGGCGGCGTGCAGCCAGCAGCGCAGCAGGGTCGTGGCGGCGTCCGCCACCGCCGAGTCGAGGCTGCTGGAGGGGCGTACGGGCGCGAGCAGCGCGGCCGCGCGGGCGGCGGCGGTACCGATGTCCTCGCAGCCCGACGTGGGCGACCAGCGCATCCGGGCCGGGGTGTCCAGGAGGTGCTGCGGGTCGTAGGTCAGCAGCGGGCCCAGCTTGGCGCGGGCGTCCTTGGTGTCGGACCAGAGGGCGGGGTCGGTGGTGGCGACGACGAGGGGGCCCTCGGCGGAGGTGATGGCGGCCGCGGCGAGGGTGCCGGCGTGGCGGCGGTCGGTGCCGTAGTGGACGCGAGGGCCGAGGCCGGGAGGTGCGGGTGGCGCCGGCGCGGGGATGGTGGCGGGGGCGGCCGGGGCGGCTGTTTCGTGCGTACCGGGGGCGGCCCCGGCAGGCGCGGTATCCGTGGCGGCCGGAGACGGATATGGCGCCGGAGCCACGGGTGCCGGATTGGGCGGTGGTACGGAGGCGGTGGCTGCCGCGGGAGCCGCCTGCGATGTGGGGGCCGCTGACGGGCCGTCCGCGGGCGCCGTGGCCGCCGCCGCGCTCGGTTCCCCGGCCCGGGCCTTCCGGTTGGCGCGTACGACCCGGTAGCGGGCGATCGTTCCCATGGCGAAGACCGTGAGGACCACCAGCACCAGCAGTTCGCTGATGACGATGCCCCAGAACAGTCCGTATCCGGAGAGTTGTCCTGCGGGGGTGTCCGGCCAGGCGGCGGGGAGGTCGTGTGGGGCGCCTATGAGGCTGCGCAGGGCCAGCGGCGTACGGGGGAAGGTCACGCCGTCCGGCCAGGCGCCGTGTGCGAAGAGGCCGGCCAGGCCGGTCGCCGTCCACGTCAGCACCGTCAGGCTGAGGAGGAAGACGAGCACGCCTATCAGGAGCGAGTCGGGGACGCCCCGGCCCCGGCCGCCGGCCTGGCCGTCCGTACCGCCGTGTCCCTGCCCGTCGCCGTATCCCCGCGTCACGCCACCGTCTCGCTCGACTCGTCCCGGAACTGCCGCTGCATCGCCAGCTCTTCGGCCCGCCGTTCGGCCTCCGCGTCGGCCGCGCGGCCGATCGCGAGCGCTTCGTTCGTCAGCATCGTGGCGGAGCTCTCGGTCATCGCCCGGTCGGTGTAGACCAGCGGCCGTTCCGCCTCGGTGATCAGGTGTTTGACGACCTGGACGTTGCCGTTGACGTCCCACACCGCGATGCCGGGCGTGAGCGTCGGGATGATCTCGACCGCCCAGCGCGGCAGGCCGAGGACCGCGCCGGTGGCCCGGGCCTCGTCGGTCTTCTGCGCGTAGATCGTGCGGGTGGAGGCCATCTTCAGGATCGCCGCGGCTTCCTTGGCGGCCGCGCCGTCGACCACGTCGCTGAGGTGGTGGACGACGGCGACGAAGGACAGGCCGAGGCGCCGCCCGAACTTCAGCAGCCGCTGGAAGAGCTGCGCCACGAAAGGCGAGTTGATGATGTGCCAGGCCTCCTCGACGAGGAAGATCCGTTTCTTCCTGTCGGGGCGGATCCAGGTGTGTTCCAGCCACACGCCGACGATGGCCATCAGGATCGGCATCGCGATCGAGTTGCGGTCGATGTGCGAGAGGTCGAAGACGATGAGCGGCGCGTCGAGGTCGATGCCGGCGGTGGTCGGGCCGTCGAACATGCCCCGCAGGTCGCCGTCGACGAGCCGGTCGAGCACCAGCGCCACGTCCAGGCCCCAGGCCCGTACGTCGTCTATGTCGACGTTCATCGCCTCCGCCGACTCCTCCTCCGGGTGGCGCAGCTGCTCGACGATGTCGGTCAGTACGGGCTGGCGGTTGGTGATCGTCTCGTTGACGTACGCGTGTGCCACCTTGAGGGCGAAGCCGGAGCGCTCGTCCAGGCCGCGCCCCATGGCGACCTCGATGATCGTGCGGAGCAGGGCCAGCTGGCCGGTCGTGGTGATCGAGGGGTCGAGGGGGTTGAGGCGGATGCCGCCGTTGAGGGCGGCGGTGGGGTCCAGGCGGATGGGGGTGATGCCCAGTTGCTCGGCGATGAGGTTCCACTCGCCGACGCCGTCCTCGCCCTGCGCGTCCAGGACGACGACCTGCCGGTCGCGGAACCGCAGCTGCCGCAGCACGTACGTCTTCTCCAGCGCCGACTTGCCGTTGCCGGACTCGCCGAGGACGAGCCAGTGCGGGGCGGGCAGCTGCTGGCCGTACAGCTGGAAGGGGTCGTAGATGTAGCCCTTGCCGCTGTAGACCTCGCGGCCGATGATCACGCCGGAGTCGCCCAGGCCCGGTGCGGCGGTCGGCAGGTAGACGGCCTGGGCCTGGCCGGTGGAGGTCCGTACCGGAAGCCGCGTCGTCTCCACCTTCCCGAACAGGAAACTGGTGAACGCCTCGGTGAGCGCTGCGAGCGGATCGAGCATGGCCATGACGTACGCGCCTCCCAGCGGCTTAGCGGCGGATCCCGGTCGCGAACGGCAGCGTGTTGACGAAGGCCCGGTGGTGTTCCCGGTCGCACCACTCCAGCTTGAGGTAACTCTTGCCCGCCGAGGCGCGGATGGTGCGCTTGTCGCGGGCCAGTGCCTCGGGGGAGCGGGAGGAGACGGTGATGTAGCCGACGAGGTTGACGCCCGCCGCGCCCGAGGCCAGGTCCTCGCCGCGCTGGTCCACGCGGCCGTGGTGGGCCACGTCGCGCGGGTCGACCACCCGGTTCATCTTGGCGGCCCGGCTGGCCTCCGCGTCGTCGTTCGTCTTCTCCGTCAGCATCCGCTCGATCGCGATCTCCGTGGGCTCCAGGTCCATGCAGACCGCCACCGTACGGATGACGTCGGGAGTGTGCACAAGCAACGGTGCCAGGAAGTTGACGCCGACCGGGGTCAGCGGCCACTCCTTGATCCACGCCGTGGAGTGGCACCACGGCGCGCGGGTGGCCGACTCGCGGGTCTTGGCCTGGAGGTATGTCGGCTCCATGGCGTCCAGCTCGGCCGGCCAGGCGTTGCGCTTGGTCATCGCCTGGATGTGGTCGATCGGGTGGTCCGGGTCGTACATGGAGTGCACCAGGGAGGACAGCCGGCTCTGCCCCAGCGGCTGGCGGACCCGGATGTCGGCCTCGGCCAGCCGCGCGCAGATGTCGGTCAGCTCGCGCGCCATGACGACGGCGAGCCCAGCGTCCCGGTCCAGCTTCTTGCGGATCAGGCCGCCGCGGTGCATCTGGGCGGCGCGCGCCATCGTGTGGGCCTCGGCAGCCAGTTCGCGGGTGTAGTGCATGCACGCGACGAGGTAGGCGCGGTGCTGCTCGGAGGAGGTGGAGACCATCGACTGGAGTTGGTCGTAGGAGTCCTGGAGCCAGTCGGGGGAGTCCGGGTTTCCGCGCTGGGCGACGTCCTTGGCGTGCGCGTCCGGGTCGGCGGGGAGCGTACGGGCCAGCATCTGGAGGCGGGTGACGAAGCCGTCCCCGTTGGCGACGTGCTTCAGCAGCGTGCCGAACCGTTCGACCAGCGCCTCCTGGTCCTCGCTGTCGCGCAGCCCGACGCCCGGGCCCTCGATCTCGATGGCGGCGGTGACCGTACGGCGGTCGGCGTGCAGCAGGACGGCGATCTCGTCCGGGCCGAACGGCGCGGACAGCCAGCCGATGCGCCCGATGCCGGGCGGTGGGCCGATCTCGACCTCCCGGCCGTCCAGGCGGACACCGGCCTCGGTGGCGCCGGAGCGGTACGCCGTGCCCCGGCGGAGCGTACGCCGGTAGCTGCGGTTGATCTCGAACCACTTGTAGAACGTACGGCCGCGGTACGGGAAATAGACAGCGGCGATCGCCAGCAGCGGGAAACCGGTCAGAGTGATGATCCGCAGGGACAGCACCGGCACCAGCAGGCCGCACACCATGCCGACGAACGCGCCCGCGATGATCAACGCGATCTCGCCGGTCTCACGGTTCTTGCCGACGATGGCGTTCGGGCGGGCGCGGCCGATCAGATAGGTACGGCGGGGCGTGATCGGGTGGGACTGGGCCGTCAACGCCCGTCACCTCCTGGAGTCTTGCCGGAACGGGCGTTGTCTGACGAGCCCGAACCCGGGCCGGAGGACGGATACGAACGGGACGCGGGCGAGGCGGGCGCCGGGACGCGGCCGCCGGAGCCGCCACCGCGGCTGCCGTGGGCGGCCACACCGCCGGACACCGCGTCCGCGGGCCGGGCCTGGCCGCCGCCCTGCTCCTGCCCGCCGCCCCCGCCGGACCTGCGGGAACTGTGCGTCTTGATGCCCTGGGACACCAGCGCCGCGGGCGAGGAGATCACGGCAGCGGCCTGCGAGCCCTCGGTGGCCTGCTTCTTGTTCGTACGGGCCGAGGCCAGCTCGTCGCCGAAGCCGGGGACGAAACGGTAGATCACCGCGCTCGCGAAGATGGCGAGCAGAATGATCGCGAGGCCCGAGACGACGGCCGAGAAGGCGTTCGGCCCGCCACCGGCCGTCAGCGCGCCGGCGACGCCCAGCACGACCACGATGACCGGCTTCACCAGGATCACAGCGATCATGATGCCCGCCCAGCGCCGGACGTGCCCCCACATGTTCTTGTCGACCAGCCCCGCGTAGACGACCGTACCGAGCAGCGCGCCCACATAGAGCAGTGCCGCCCTGATCACCAGCTCCAGCCACAGCACACCGGCGGCCAGCACCGAGACGAGCGAGACCACGATCAGCATGATCGGCCCGCCGCCGATGTCCGTGTCCTTCTTCAACGCCGCCGAGAACGCGCCGAAGAACGTATCGGTCTGCGCGCCGGTGCCCTTGGCGATGATCTCGGTGATGCCGTCGGTCGCGGACACGACGGTGTACAGGATCAGCGGCGTGAAAGCGGAAGCCAGCACGGTCAGCCACAGAAACCCGACCGCCTCGCTGATCGCCTCCGTCAGCCGCACGCCACGCACGGCCCGCTTGGCGACGGCGAGCAGCCACAGCACGAGCGTCAGCACGGTCGAGGCGGCGAAGACGACGGCGTACTGCTTCAGGAACGCGGCATTGGTGAAGTCGACCTGCGACGTCGCCTTAACGGCCTCGGAGAGCTTGTCGACAATCCAGGCAGCGGCGTTGGCACACCCCTTGGCGAGGGAGGTGAGGGGGTCGAGGGGGTTGTTGTCGGTGAGACCACCGGGGGATTTGGGGGCGGAGGCGCCGTCAGCATCCTTCTGGCAGTAGTCCTTCGCCGAGCCGATCAGCAGGTCACAGGGGTCATTGCTCTTGCTCGGCGACGGCGACGGCGATGAGGACGGAGAAGCGGGCGGTGGTGTCGGAGCCGCCGCGGCTCGGGCGGCGAGCATGAAGACCGCGGTCTGGATGCCCGCCCAAGCGGACACGACCCACAGGGCTCGGTGCCGTGGGCGGTGCGGACTACCTGGCATACGTGAACCCTCCGTAATCCTTGACCGCCTTGCTGATCTCTCCCGCACCGGCAGCCGGAACGTCCCCGGCGACCGGCGCGGGGCCGCTCTTCTGCGCGTCGTCGGTGATCTTCCAGTCGCCGCCCGACCAGGACAGCTCGAACGTCCAGGTCTGCCAGTCCGTACGGACCGGGTCGGTGGAGCCGGGACCGGCCATGCCGATCAGCCCCGTGTACCAGACTGCGACCTTGGCCTTGTCGTCGCCGAACTGCTCGACCTTCGTGCCGACGGGGATCGTGCGCGAGATGAAGGACATGCCCTTGGGGGCGTTGCCGGCCGCATCGAGGCCCAGTTTGCGCAAGAAGTCTGCCGAGTACGCTTTGTCCTGCGAGCCCTTGAGGCGGGCCGCCGCGTCCGTCGTGTAGACCCGGTCCACTATGGCGTGCCGGCTGTCAGCCTTGAACATTCCCTCGGAACCCAGCGCCACCGAGTAATTCGCCGCCGCCGACTGCGCCCCCTGTTCCGTTTTTGCGAAGCCTGTCGCGATGCCGCCGTTCTTGCCCGTGACCGGCTTGGTGCCGGTGGGGGCGGTCGCCTGGGTGTCGGTGTCCTTCGCGGCGCCGTCGGCGCCGCTCGGCTCGCCGCCGCCCCGGTTCGCGAAGGCGATGGCCGCGATCAGGAGGACGACCACGCCGACGACCGTGACCAGGTTCCGGCTGGAGAAGCCCGTTCGGGGGCGGCGGCCGGCCCCGTAGGTGTCGCCGCCGTCCGGGAGTGTGGTGCGGGTCTGGCCGCCCGTGTCCGGGCCGCCGGGTTCGCCACCGCCGTACCCACCGCCATCGCTGAGACTCATCGCGCCTGTGCCCCCTCAACCGACATAGCCGTCACTGCCGTCGTTTTGCCGCCCGTATATGACCGTAGCCGCGCGGGCAGCGGCTCGGGCGCAGTGGTACGAGTACATCTCACCGTGACGGGACCTCAGGTGCTGGGCGGGAGAGGCGAATGGGGGACGTGGCGGCATCTGCGACCGCCCCGTTTGCCGCGTCCGCCGCTCCGTCCCCGCCAAGCCCATGTGTCCCCATCCGGCGGGCGGCCCAATCAGCCCGTCGCGGGGCGGAGTGGCGTAAAGCGGAGGCTGGGCTGTCGGGGTGAGCGGGCATCAGCTGGTGCTCTCGTGCGGTGGGGGTGGGGCTGCTGGGGAGGCGAGGTGTGCAGGGGGCGGCTGGGGCCGTGCCGCCGTGCTCGGCGGAGGTGATGGGAGCACGGCGGTGCCGGTGTGCGGCGGGCGGGGCTGGAGGGATGGGCCCGGCGGGGGCGGCGCGGGCGCCGGCGCGGCGTGTGCGCCCGCGCGGGCCGGGCGGGCTACACCGCCATTCCGTACACGATCGTGAACAGCGTGCCCAGTGAGCCGATGATGAAGACGCCGGTCAGTCCGGCGACGATGAGGCCCTTGCCCTGCTCGGCGCTGAACGTGTCGCGGAGTGCGGTGGCGCCGATGCGCTGCTTGGCCGCGCCCCAGATCGCGATGCCGAGGCACAGCAGAATCGCTACTGCCATGACTACTTCGATCATCACGCGGGCTTCGTTGCCCAGGGTCCCGAACGGGCCCCAGTCCGGGGCGATTCCGCCAATGATGGTGGTGATGTCGCCCTTTTCGGCCGCCAAGTGCATGAATGAACTCACCGCCCCTTTTGGGTAGTTGTGCCCCCGTGCCGCATGGCACGAGCCAGCACCTATCTTCGCTGACAAAACCGCCATGAGATGTCGACTTGGCGGCTTTCTTTGACGGATCTCGTGGGGATCGCGTGCGCACGGGGGTGAGCGGTGCCCCGGGAGTCCGTCGTCGTCACCGTGTGTACCACGTACGGTTACGCCGGGCAATAATCGTTAAAGTCCCACGAAGTGGTCGAACTCGCCGGCCTTCACACCGAGCACGAACGCGTCCCACTTCGTACGCGTCGTGGTGACGACGTTGTCGGGCTCGATGTTCGTCCGCAGGTAGACGTGGTCGTCGTCCCCGAAGGCGACCTCGATGTACTCGGGCGCGCTCTCGTCGTCCGTGGCCTTCTGCCAGTTGAGGTTTTCAGGGGGAGTGGGGGCGGGGGCGGGGGTGGTCGGCATGGGTTCCTCCGTCGGGCCCGGTAGCCGGGCGATGGCCTCGTGCACTCACTCGTACGCGGAGGACTTTACGGCCCGGAGGAACGCGGCCCAGGCGTGGCGGGTGGCGTGGGCGACCTCCCCGGGCCGGTCGCTCTCGCGGTAGAGGACCGGGCCGTCCGGGCTCGCGGCCACCTCTACGCAGTCGTCTTGTGGGTGCGCACTGTATGAGGACTTGCGCCAGACGAGCTGCGGCATGGCGGTTCCTTACTACATCGTGTACATGAGGTGGTGGATCAAGGTCAGGGAATCCCGGCCCTCATGAGACTCGGGCCTGGTCTCGGGGTCAATACGCGACAGAGCCAGTTCGGACAGCTTGGCGAAGATCGTGGAGTACTTGTCGACGTACTGCCGGTCGTGGAGCAGGGCCGGGCCGAGCGGCTGTTCCAGGCGTACGGTGTCGAGTTCCGGAGCCGGGCCGCTGAACAGGGAGAACAGTCGGCTATACGCGGCGAAGCCGCCTGCGGTGAAGGGAAACACCTGGATGGTCACGTGAGGCAGGCGCGCGACCTCGATCAGCCTGCGCAACTGCTTGCGCATGATGCCCGCGCTGCCGACCAGCGTGTGCAGCGCGCTCTCGTGAATCACCGCGTGGTACGGCGTGCCCGACTCCGGCCCGATGATGTGCTGGCGTGCGATGCGGAAGTCAACGTAGCGGTCGATGGCCTCGTTGCGGTCTGATCCCTCGGCCATGACGCACAGCGCGCGGGCGTAATCGGCGGTCTGCAGCATGCCCGGTACGACTGATGTCTCGTGCATACGGATGGCGGTGGAGCGCGCTTCCAGTTCCGCCAGATCCAGGGCCCGTCTGCCCATGACGTCCCGGTACTCGTCCCACCATCCCTTCCCTCGGTCGTGGGCCATCGCCATCAGTGCCTCGAACAGCGGCCCCTCGGCGCAGCCGTAGGAGCGCAGAAGGTTGTAGAGACCGTTGCGGGGGACGTCGACCCGTCCGCTTTCGATGTGGCTCACGCGCTGGCGGTCGGCGTCGATCAGGGCGGCGGCTTGGTCGCCGGAGAGGCCCGCGGCGAGCCGGAGCTTGCGCAGTTCGGCGCCGATGCGCCGCTGGCGCTCGGTGGGCTGGGTTCTGGGAGCCATGGGTTCCTCCTCGGTGTCCGCCGCAGTCTGACGCGGCCTCAGGGGGAGGAGCCACGGATGAGGAGGGCTGCCACTCGTCCGAGGGAGTTTCCAGGGTCTCGGTTGCAACTGCCTCAACCTCGTCCCTAGCTTCGACGGCACAAGCCCACCCCGCGCCCCTCTGGCGCGGCCCGGCACCGTGACCGCAGGAGGCCACGCCATGTGTCCCAGCACCCAGGCCGCGCACCGGCCGCACACGTTCTGTGACTTCTCGCTCGTCTTTCCGCCTGATCCGGGCTGGGTCCGTACGGCCAGGGACGCGGTCGGTACGGCGTTGCGCTCGGCGGGGCGGGGCGGGATGGCTGACACCGCGCTGCTGTTGACGTCCGAGGTGGTGACGAACGCCGTCCATGCCTGCCGTAGCAGCGGGTGTGCGGAGCCGGTGACGGTGTACGGGGAGTGGCCCGAACCGGCGACGCTGCGGGTGCTGGTGCACGACGGGGCGCCGGGGCTGCCGGTGCGGCAGTGGTCGCGGGGGGACTCGGTGGGGGATTCGGTCGGCGGGCGGGGGCTGTACCTGGTCGGGGTGTGCGCCGACGAGTGGGGCGTGTGCCGGCACGGGCCGGGGCGCGGGAAGTCGGTGTGGTTCGAGTTGGGGGAGTGAGCCGGGCGTACCGGGCCGGGGTGGCCGTGTGGTGAGGTACATGCCGGAAACGCCGGTGAAACGGGCCCGAATGGGGGAGGGTTGGGGGGTGCGCAAATACTGGGTGGCCGGTGGGCTCGGGGTCGGGCTGGTGCTCTGTTTTCTCGCGCTGCTCGTGGTGGGCACGTACACGGCCGCCGCGGGTCTGGCCGGCGGGGCGGGCCGGGCGGTCGGGCTGGCGAAGGGGGCCGTACCGGCTTCGTACCAGCCGCTGGTGCAGAAGTGGGGCAACCTTTGTTCCGCCATCAACCCCGCGCTGCTTGCCGCGCAGCTCTATCAGGAGAGTGGCTGGAACCCCCGGGCGCAGAGTGCCGCGGCGGCGCAGGGGATAGCCCAGTTCATTCCCGGCACGTGGGCGTCGCACGGGATCGACGGGAACGGGGACGGCAAGAGGGATGTCTGGGACCCGGCGGACGCGATCCCGTCGGCGGCGTCGTACGACTGCGAGCTGGCGAAGTACGTGAAGGACGTGCCGGGGAACCCGACGCACAACATGCTGGCCGCGTACAACGCGGGCGCGTACCGGGTCATCAAGGCCGGCGGGGTGCCGGCGATCAGTGAGACCCGGAACTACGTGAAGATCATCACGACCCTCGCCAAGAGCTTCGAGGCGCCGGTGGGCCGGGTGGCGCCGTCCCGGCAGGCCGCCTCCGCCATCTATTACGCCCAGGAGCAGCTGGGCAAGCCGTACCTGTGGGGCGGGAACGGTACGCCGGAGCAGGACGGGCGGTTCGACTGTTCGGGGCTGACGAAGGCCGCGTACCACTCGGTGGGGATCGAGCTGCCGCGCGTCGCCAACGACCAGTGGAACGCCGGGCCGCATCCCCAGCGGAACGAGTTGCTCCCCGGGGACCTGGTGTTCTTCGCGAACGATCTGACCGATCCGCGGTCGATCCACCACGTGGGGATCTACGTGGGTGGCGGGTACATGATCAATGCGCCGTACACGGGCGCGGTGATCCGGTTCGACAAGATCGACTCGCCGGACTACATCGGTGCGACACGCGTCACCGAAGATGGCGCGAAAGCGCTGCCCAGCGCGAACCCTGCGTGAACATAGTGCCCTGAACTGCGGACACGAGTCACTCTTCGATAACGTCCTGGTGATCATCCGGTGGAGTACGGAACGGCTCCGGCGGGCATGGCGTTTCCTTGGCGTGGAGACATGGCGGGGCCGTGAGGATTCGGCCACGCCCGACGACCACGGGGGTTGGCAGCACTCACACGGCGCTCGCGCGCGCGAAAGGTAAGGGGCCGCGGCAGATGGCTGGACTCGCAATGGACGGGTCGAACCCCGATGTGGACGTGCTCGACGGCATCAACGGCCTCGCGAAGGACGCGCCGCACTGGCTCAACCGCGCCATGGAGTACGCCGGCGAGTACGGCATCATCGCCGCGCTCGCCGTGCTCTGCCTGATCGCCTGGTGGGGCGCGCGGAAGCGGCCGGACGCGCCGGCCGCGGTGGCGGGCCTGGTCTGGGCGCCGCTGGCCGCGGGCGTCGCGCTGCTGGCCAACTTCCCGATCCGGGCGATCGTGGAGCGGCCCAGGCCGTTCAAGGACCACGCGGGGCTGGCGGTCCTGGTCCCGGGCAAGACCGACTTCTCGTTCGTGAGCGATCACGCGACGCTGACCATGGCGGTCGGCGTGGGCCTGTTCATCGCCCACCGGAAGTACGGGCTGATCGGGATCGGGCTGGCCCTGCTGGAAGGGTTCTGCCGGGTCTACATGGGCGTGCACTACCCGACGGACGTCATCGGCGGCTTCGCGCTGGGCACGGCCGTGGCGCTGCTGCTGGCGCCGGTGGCCCAGGCGGGGCTGATCCCGGCCGCGACGGCGGTCGGGCGCTCGTCCGGCTGGTGGCTCGTACGGGTCGGCGGACCCGCGGGCCGCGCCGTCTCCGAACCGGTGACGGCCGTGCCGGTGTCCCGCACGGAGCGCGACGAGGACCTGGCGGCGTGACCGGCCACCGGTAGCCGGGGCACGGCAGCAGCGAGCGCCGGGGGAGAACCGGGCGGCCGGAAGGGGCCGCGGTTCTCCCCCGGCGCATGTCCGGGCGCCGCCGGCTGTTGCGGCTGCTACAGCGCCTGCGGGAACGTCCTGAACAGCCCGTTCGGGTCGTACTGCTGCTTGAGCTTCGTGAGGCGGCCGACGGCGGGCCCGTAGTAGGACTTCTTCCAGTCGGTCAGGGCCGGGTCCGTGTAGTTCTGGTACGCCGCGCCCGAGGCGTAGCGCCGCATCGCGCCGTGGATGCTCGTCAGCCAGGCGCTCTGCGCGGAGCTGGTGCCGCCCGCCTTCCAGGAGGCGAGGTACTGGGCGAGGAAGCGGGAGCGCCGGTGCACGAAGGCGGTGTCCGTGGGGCCGACCCGGTTGATCGCACCGCCCAGCGCGGTCAGTGACGCGTTGCCCGCGACGCCCTTGCGGCTCGCGGCCTCGATCTGGCCCAGGAGGGCGCGCATGCCGGCGGCGTCGAGCGAGCGGTCGTAGAAGTCGGAGCGGGCGGCGTAGGTCTCGCGGGCGAGTTTGCCCGAGGCGCTGCGCCCGGGGACGGAGCCCGGCAGGTGGCACTGCTCGGTGGTCTTCGAGGAGCAGCCCGCGTACGACTCCATCGCGTCGAGGTACGAGGTCGGGGTGAGCCGCACCGTCTTCGCGGGGCCGGGGCCGCCCGCGCGGTCGGCCAGCTTGTCGACGGCGTTCTGGAGATCGCCGTAGGAGCCGAGGGAGAAGGCGGCGACGGAGACGGTCGGTGTGCCGCCGGGGTGGGCGTCCAGGTGCAGGGACGACCATATTTCGTCGGGCTGGGTGGGGCCCCATTCCTGCCAGGAGCGCAGCACGGCGGTGGCCTTGCTCCAGGGCCACGACAGGTAGGCCATGACCGAGCGGGGGGCCGCGTGCGTGCGGAAGCGGAGTTCGGTGACGACGCCGAAGTTCGCGTTGCCGGCGCCGCGCAGTGCCCAGAAGAGGTCGCTGTTGCGCTTGGCGTCGCACTCGACGGTCTTGCCGTCGGCGGTGACGAGGGTGGCGCCGACGAGGCTGTCGCAGGTCAGGCCGTACGCGCGGGAGGCGACGCCGTGGCCGCCGCCGAGGGTGAGGCCGGAGATGCCGACGGTGGGGCAGGAGCCGCCGGGGATGGTGGCGTTGTGCTTGCCCAGGCCCTCGTAGACCTCGATGAGCTTGGCGCCGGCGCCGATGCGGGTGCTGCCGCCGGACGGCGCGGAGACCTGGTTCAGGGCGGACACGTCGACGATGAGCTTGCCGTTGCCGCTGGACCAACCGGCATATGAATGACCCCCGTTGCGTATCGCGACGGGGGCGTTGTAGCGGCGGGCGAAGGAGAGGCACTCGGCTATGTCGGCCGGGTGGCGCACGTACGCGACGGCCGCGGGCCTCAGGTTGTCGTAGCGGGTGTTGTAGAGGCGCCGGGCGGTGTCGTACGAGGCTTCGCCGGCGCGGATGAGCTTGCCGTCGAGGCTTTTGCGCAGTGCGTCCCAAGATGCCTTGTCGGCCGGGGGTTTGCCGGTTTGCGAGGCGGCGTTCAGGCCCACGCCGCCGGACGCCGTGCCGGAGCCCGGGGGGTTGGCGTGGCCGGAGTTGCTGCCGCAGGCGGTGGTCCAGGCGGCGGTGGCCGTGAGTCCGCCGCCGGCCGCCAGTATCGTGCGCCGCTTCATTGTGAACTGCCCCTTTTGGAGCCCTTTGGGGCCCTCGAACCGTGGATTGACTTCCCCCTATCCAGATGGGATGGGGGCCGGGGGAGGTTCCAGGGGCATGCTGACGGGCTCCGGGGCGGGCCCCGGGGCGGGAGGGTGCGGCGGGCCTGTGCGCGCGCCGGGTGCGCGGTTCCCGGTCAGCCCGCCGGGTGGTGTTTCTCCGCGTCCGTACGGGCCTGGGAGCGGGCCCGCCGGGCCGGTCCGCGCCAGCCGCAGGAGCAGTGGGCGAGGCAGAAGGACCCGCGTTCGGTGGTGGTGGTCCGGTGTTCGGGCGGCCCCGAAGGCTGCCGTGTCGGCTCTTGGGAGGCTCGGTCGCGCACACGGCCACGCTACGCGCCCAGGGTGTACGGGCGTGACGAAGCGCCCTGAACGGTCGTTGAACGAAACGGGTCGTGTTGGTCCGGGACATCCGGAACATCCCGGTCCGCAACTTCACGAGCAGAGCGGCCGAGGGGGCTCGTACGCGATGGTGGTGCAGGACAGACGAGGCGGCGCTGTCGCGGCCGTCGCGTGCGGGGTGGGCCTGGCGGTCGGACTGCTCACGACGGGCTGCTCCTCGAACGGGGCGGCGGCCGACGACCACGCCTCGGCCGGCCGCTTCGCAGACGGCCCGGTGGGCGGGTCGGCGGCCGGGCTGCCCTTCACCGACCCGGCCCGCCCGCCGGGCGCCCGGCAGCCCCCAGGGGCGCGGCCCTCCGCCGCCGG
Source organism: Streptomyces sp. NPDC017529 (assembly GCF_044329785.1). Lineage (NCBI taxonomy): Bacteria > Bacillati > Actinomycetota > Actinomycetes > Kitasatosporales > Streptomycetaceae > Streptomyces > Streptomyces sp. NPDC017529. The sequence goes on along the minus strand of NZ_JBIRJY010000018.1, from coordinate 121,084 downwards.
CTCCTCGGGCGGTCGTACGGACTACGCCGCAGCGCTGCGCGACAGCGCCGACGCGCTGGTCAGGGCCGGCTCCTCCCGGGTGCGCACGGACCTGGAGACCGCCAGCGGCGGCACCAGGGTCGCCATCAAGGGCGCGGGCGGGCACGACTACCGCAGGCGGACCGGGCAGCTGAGCGTGCAGCTCCCGGACACCGGCGACGGGCGGAGCGCGCACCGCACCATCACCGAGATCCTCACGCCCGGCGCGCTCTACATGAAGAACCGCGGGGCGGGCGTCCCGGCCGGCAAGTGGGTGCGGGTGGACACCGTCTCGCTGGCGGACGGCAATCTGGTCACCGGCGGCGCGACCGACCCGATGGCCGCCGCCGAACTGCTGCGCGGCGTGCGGGAGGTGTCGTACGAGGGCAGGGAGCGGCTCGACGGCGTCCCGGTCCGGCACTTCAGCGGTACGACGGACCTCGGGGCGGCGGCGCGGGCGGCGTCCGCCGCGTACCGGCCCGCGCTGACCGCGGCGGAGAAAGGCTTCACCACCGACGTGGTGCCGTTCGACGCGTACCTGGACGACGCGGGGCGGCTGCGCAAGGTGCGCCAGCGCTTCCGCTTCGCCAACGGCACGACGGGCGGTACGTCGGTGACCTCCACCACCACGCTGTACGGGTTCGGGGCGCCGGTCCCGGTCCGTCTGCCGGACGAGCGGGACATCTACACGGGCAAGGTCGCGGCCACGGACGGCTGAGGCCCGCGGCCCGCGGGCCGCGGCAGGGAGGGGGAGCCGTGTCCGAGGCACGTGACCACGGCCCGTGCGAACTGGCGGAAATGGTCCATCCGTGCCATGCGCGGAGCGTGCGCCGGTACCTACTCTGGGCGGTAACCACCAGAGAGTGGGGAGGCGCTCGAAGGAGGAGGTGTTGTACGTGGCCGGACACCGCAACGCTACCGTTCAGGACCACGTAGCCCTCGTCGAGATCGACCTGACTGGTGAGTTGATGATCGCGGCGGCCGCCGCGAGCGAGGATCGGCTCAGCTCGGACCGTATCGACGAGGTGCTGGACGTGGACGCGGACCGGGTGCGACCGGACCCGGGGCCCGGGAATTGCAGGTGACAGGGCGGCGGCGCCGGGCGTGGCGGTGCGCGGCACCCGCGCGTCCGGCGGTCGCTCTCAGGTGCGCAGCATCCGCTCGATCGCCCTGGTGGCTTCCTTGACCTTCTCGTCGATGGCCTCGGGGCCCTTGACGGCGGCATCGGCGACGCAGTGCCGCAGGTGCTCCTCCAGGAGCTGGAGGCCGAAGGACTGCAGGCCCTTCGTGCTCGCCGAGACCTGGGTGAGTATGTCGATGCAGTACACATCTTCTTCCAGCATGCGCTGGAGGCCGCGGATCTGGCCCTCGATCCGGCGCAGCCTCTTGATGTGCGCGTCCTTCTGCTTCGCGTAACCGTGGATGCCCAGATCGTGATCGGTGACGGCGTCCGGGTTGCCCTGGGGGCCGGTTTCCGGGGCCCCGGTGTGGCAGGCCGCGGCGGCTGCGGTGGTGCCGTTGGTGTCGGCGTCCGTGGTCGTCATGGCCATCTCCCGTGATACGTAGGCGTTTCATATACCCCTAGTGGGTATATGGTACAGAAATTTGCCGGCTCGGGCGGTACCCCGTGCAGAGCATGCTGCCCGATGGGCGACACTGAATGAATGCCGGTTAGCTGTGGCTGGATGATGCGCCTAGCATCATCTCGACCGAATCCGATGCACCCCGAGGATTTCACGTGCGCTTTCGTCTGACCCCCAGGGAGACGAGCTTCTACGACATGTTCGCCGCGTCCGCGGACAACATCGTCACGGGCTCCAAGCTCCTGATGGAACTGCTCGGGGCGGACGCCTCCGCGCGGACAGAGATCGCCGAGAGGATGCGGGCGGCGGAGCACGCGGGGGACGACGCGACCCACGCGATCTTCCACCAGCTGAACTCCTCGTTCATCACGCCGTTCGACCGCGAGGACATCTACAACCTCGCCTCGAAGCTCGACGACATCATGGACTTCATGGAGGAGGCCGTCGACCTGGTCGTCCTCTACAGCATCGAGGAGCTGCCCAAGGGTGTCGAGCAGCAGATCGAGGTCCTGGCGCGGGCGGCGGAACTGACCGCCGAGGCCATGCCCAACCTGCGGACGATGTCCAACCTCACCGAGTACTGGATCGAGGTCAACCGCCTGGAGAACCAGGCCGACCAGATCCACCGCAAGCTGCTCGCGCACCTGTTCAACGGCAAGTACGACGCCATCGAGGTGCTCAAGCTCAAGCAGATCGTGGACATCCTGGAAGAGGCGGCCGACGCCTTCGAGCATGTCGCCAATACGGTCGAGACGATCGCCGTCAAGGAGTCCTGACCTCCGGTGGACACCTTCGCGCTCATCGTGACCATCGGGGTCGCGCTCGGTTTTACGTACACGAACGGCTTCCACGACTCCGCGAACGCCATCGCGACCTCGGTCTCCACGCGGGCCCTGACCCCGCGGGCGGCGCTCGCGATGGCCGCGGTGATGAACCTCGCCGGCGCCTTCCTGGGCAGCGGGGTCGCCAAGACGGTCAGTGAGGGGCTGATCTCCACGCCCGAAGGGTCCAAGGGGATGGGCATCCTCTTCGCCGCCCTGGTCGGCGCGGTGGTCTGGAACCTGGTGACCTGGTACTTCGGGCTGCCGTCCTCGTCCTCGCACGCGCTCTTCGGCGGCATGGTGGGCGCGGCGCTGGCGGGCGGTACGACCGTCTACTGGTCGGGCGTCATCGAGAAGGTCGTCGTCCCGATGTTCCTCTCGCCCCTGATCGGCCTGGTCCTCGGCTATCTCGTGATGGTCGTGATCATGTGGCTGTTCCGGAAGTCCAACCCGCACAAGGCGAAGCGGGGCTTCCGCATAGCGCAGACGGTCTCGGCGGCCGGCATGGCGCTCGGGCACGGCCTGCAGGACGCCCAGAAGACCATGGGCATCGTGGTGATGGCGCTGGTCATCGCGGATGTGCAGACCGCGGGCGACGCCATCCCGGTCTGGGTGAAGATCGCCTGTGCGCTGACCCTGTCGCTGGGCACGTACGCGGGCGGCTGGCGCATCATGCGGACGCTCGGCCGGCGGATCATCGAGCTGGACCCGCCGCAGGGCTTCGCGGCCGAGACGACCGCGGCGTCCGTCATGTACACCGCCTCGTTCATGTTCCACGCGCCGATCTCCACCACCCACGTGATCACCTCGGCGATCATGGGTGTGGGCTCGACGAAGGGCACCCGGGCGGTGCGCTGGGGCGTCGCCAAGAACATCGTCATGGGCTGGTTCATCACCATGCCCGCCGGCGCGGCGGTGGCCGCCCTGAGCTACTGGTGCGTCCACCTCGTGTTCGCGTGACGGGTGCGGCTCACGGGCCGCGCGTACTTGTGGGCCCGCCCTCCGGCACCGGAGGGCGGGCCCTCGTCCTTGCGGTGGCACCGCCATGCAGCACCGCAGGACGCGAAGGGCAGGCGCTCAGCCGAAGCGGCCGGAGATGTAGTCCTCCGTGGCCTGGACCGACGGGTTGGAGAAGATCCGCTCGGTCTCGTCGATCTCGACCAGCTTGCCGGGCTGTCCGACCGCCGCCAGGTTGAAGAAGGCCGTACGGTCCGAGACGCGCGCCGCCTGCTGCATGTTGTGCGTCACGATGACGATGGTGAAGCGCTCCTTCAGCTCGCCGATCAGGTCCTCGATGGCGAGGGTGGAGATCGGGTCGAGCGCCGAGCAGGGCTCGTCCATCAGCAGGACCTGCGGCTCGACCGCGATGGCGCGGGCGATGCACAACCGTTGCTGCTGGCCGCCGGACAGGCCGGAGCCCGGCTTGTTGAGCCGGTCCTTGACCTCGTTCCAGAGGTTGGCGCCCTTGAGGGACTTCTCCACGATCGCGCTCAGCTCGGACTTCTTGTACGAGCCGTTCAGGCGCAGGCCCGCCGCGACGTTGTCGAAGATCGACATGGTGGGGAACGGGTTCGGGCGCTGGAAGACCATGCCGATGGTGCGGCGTACCGCCACCGGGTCCACGCCGCTGCCGTACAGGTTCTCGTCGTCCAGCAGCACCTTGCCCTCGACGCGGCCGCCGGGGGTGACCTCGTGCATCCGGTTCAGGGTGCGCAGGAACGTCGACTTGCCGCAGCCGGAGGGGCCGATGAAGGCGGTCACCGAGCGGGGCTCGACGGTCATGGAGATGTCGTCGATGGCCTTGTGGCTGCCGTAGTAGGCGGAGAGGCCGCTGACGTCGATTCGCTTGGCCATGGAAATCACTGCTTCTTTCGTGTCGCTGGGGTCAGCGGCCGGTCTTGGGGGCCTTCCAGCGGGCGATGCCGCGGGCCACCAGGTTGAGGATCATGACGAAGGCGATCAGGACGAGCGCCGCGGCCCACGCACGGTCGTACGAGGCGTCGGAGCCCTGCTGCCACTGCTGGAACACGTACAGCGGCAGCGACTGCTGGGCGCCCTCGAAGGGGTTGTTGTTGATCGTCTTCGCGCCCCAGACCAGCAGGAGCACGGGCGCGGTCTCACCGGTGATACGGGCGATGGCCAGCATCACGCCGGTGGCGATGCCGCCGATCGAGGTCGGCAGGACCACCTTGACGATGGTGCGCCACTTCGGCACGCCGAGCGCCAGCGACGCCTCGCGCAGCTCGTTCGGCACCAGCTTGAGCATCTCCTCGGTGGAGCGCACGACCACCGGCATCATCAGGATCGCCAGGGCCATGGAACCGGCGAAGCCGGACGGGCCGAAGCCGAGGATCAGGATCCACACCGACAGGACGAACAGGCCGGCCACGATCGAGGGGATGCCGGTCATGACGTCGACGAAGAAGGTGACGGCCTTGGCCAGCCTGCCGCGCCCGTACTCGACGAGGTAGATCGCGGTGAGCAGGCCGATCGGCGCGGCGATCAGGGTCGCCAGGCCCACCTGCTGGAGGGTGCCGACGATCGCGTGGTAGATGCCGCCACCGGGCATCGCGTCGGGCAGGGTGCCCATGGAGTGGCCGAGGAAGTAGCCGTCCAGGACCTTCAGGCCGCGCGCGACGGTCTCCCAGATGAGGGAGGCGAGCGGGATCACGGCGAGCAGGAAGCAGATCCAGACGAGGCTGGTGGCGAGGCGGTCCTTGGCCTGCCGGGTGCCTTCGACGGCTGCGGCGAGCACGTACGTGCCGAAGATGAACAGCAGCGCGGCGATCAGGCCCCACTGGATACGGCTCTCCAGGCCGGCCACGAGGCCGATGCCGCAGCCCGCGGCGGCGGCGCCCACGGCGAGGGCCGCCGGGGCCCAGCGGGGCAGCCGGGGCTGTTTGAGCGAGACCGGGAGCGGCGCGCTGTCGGCGACGGGGCGCCGTGCGGTGACCGTGTTGCTCATGCGTTGGCCCCCGAGTACTCCTTGCGGCGGGCGATGATCAGGCGGGCCGCGCCGTTGACGAGCAGGGTGATGACGAAGAGGACGAGGCCGGAGGCGATCAGGGCGTCCTGCCCGAACTCGTCGGCCTCGCTGAACTTGCTGGCGATGTTCTGCGCGAAGGTGCCGCCGCCCGGGTTCAGCAGGCTGGCGCCGATCAGGAAGCTGGGCGACAGGACGGTGGCCACGGCCATCGTCTCGCCGAGCGCGCGGCCCAGGCCCAGCATCGAGGCGCTGATGACGCCGGAGCGGCCGAAGGGCAGTACGGACATCCGGATGACTTCCCAGCGGGTCGCGCCGAGCGCGAGCGCGGCCTCCTCGTGCATCTTCGGCGCCTGGAGGAAGACCTCGCGGCTGACGCTGGTCACGATCGGCAGGATCATGATCGCGAGCAGGATGCCGACGGTGAACAGCGAGCGGGCGGCCTCGTCGGAGTAGGAGAAGATCCCGGTCCAGCCGAGGAAGTCGTCCAGCCAGCTGTAGAAGCCGGTCAGGTGCGGTACCAGGAACAAGGCGCCCCACAGGCCGTAGATGATGCTGGGCACGGCGGCGAGCAGGTCGATGACGTAGCCGAGCGGGGAGGCCAGCTTGCGCGGCGCGTAGTGCGAGATGAACAGCGCGATGCCGACCGCGACCGGGACCGCGATGACCATCGCGATCACCGAGCTGACGACGGTGCCGAAGGCGAGGACGGCGATGCCGAACTTCGGCTCGGTGCCGGAGGCGCTCCAGTCGAAGTAGGTCAGGAAGTTCGCGTGGTCCCCGGAGATGGCGATCACGGAGCGGACGGTGAGGAAGGCCGCGATGGCGGCCATGATCACCAGGAGGGCGATGCCCGAGCCGCGGGACAGACCGAGGAAGATCCGGTCACCGGGGCGGACCGCCTTGCCCGACACCGACGGGGCGGCGGGGTGCGCGGATGGCGGTGGAGCGCTGGGTATCGAGGGTGCTGAGTTCATGGATTCTCCGGTCTGCGGAACCCGGCGGGGGCTCCTGGCGCGGCGGTGCACCGGACGGGGGGGGGGGGGGGGGGGGGGGGGGGGGCCCCCCCCGCCCGGTGGGTCAGGAGAGCGCGGCGACGGCCGTGCGGACCTTGTCGGCGATCTCGGTCGGCAGCGGCGCGTAGCCCAGGTCCTTCAGGACGTTCTGGCCGTCCTTGCCGGCGATGTAGGTCAGGAAGGACTTGGTGGCGGGCAGGGTCTCCTTCTTGTTGCCCTTGTCGCAGGCGATCTCGTACGTCACCAGGGTGATCGGGTAGGCGCCCTCGGCCTTGGTGGTGTAGTTCAGCTTCAGGGCCAGGTCGCTGCCCTTGCCGACCTGCTTGGCCTCGGCGATGGCCTTGGACGCGTTGTCGACGGTGGCCTCGACCGGGTCCTTGGCGCCGGTGTTCAGCTTGACCGTGTCGAGCTTGCCGGCCGTCGCGTAGGACAGCTCGAAGTAGGAGATCGCGCCGCTGGTCTGCTTGACCTGCGAGGAGACGCCGGCCGAGCCGGAAGCGGCCTGGCCGCCCTTGCCCTGCCAGGTCTTGCCCGGCTCGTGCTTCCAGGCGTCGGGCGCCGCGCCCTTGAGGTACTTGGTGAAGTTGTCGGTGGTGCCGGAGTCGTCGGAGCGGTGGAACGCCTGGATCTTGAGGTCCGGCAGCTTGGCGTCGGGGTTGAGCCGCTTGATCGCCTCGTCGTTCCAGTTGGTGATCTCCGTGTCGAAGATCTTGGCGAGGGTCGCCGCGTCCAGGACGAGGTTGTCCACGCCGGGCACGTTGTAGCCGACCGCGATGGGGCCGCCGACCATGGGCAGGTTGATCGCCTGGCCGCCCTGGCAGATCTTCTTGGACTTCTCGACCTCCTCGGGCTTGAGCGCCGAGTCGGAGCCCGCGAAGGCGGTCTGCCCCTGGAGGAAGGTGGTGATGCCGGCGCCGGAGCCGGTGGGCTGGTAGTTGATCTCGGTGTCCTTGCAGGCGCTGGAGTAGGCCTGCACCCAGGCGTCCATGGCGTTCTTCTGCGCGGACGAGCCGGAGGCGAGCAGCTTGCCCTTGCCCTCGCACTTGATGTTGCCGGTCTTCGCGGCGGAGGCCGACCCGCCCGCGCCGCTGGTGTCGTCGGAGCCGCACGCCGTCAGGGCCAGGGCACCGGTGACGGCGAGAGCGCCAACGGCGAGGGCGCGAACCCGGTTCTTGCGCTGCTGCTGCTTCACTGTCGAGAGTTCCTTCCTGGGGCGCGCCGCTTTTTCGGCGTGCGGGGTGGAGACGAGGGTGGCCGCCGGGTGGGCGGCCTTGTGGTCACTGTGCGGCGGCCGAAGCGGTGGAACAAGGGCCGCCGGGGTGGTGGCCCGGAGTTCCGGCAATGCCGCGCCGCCCTCGCCTCGAAGGAGTGGCGCACCGCTTGGTACGGCCGAAATTAGGCAGATCAGGTGAAGCCGCCGATGGAGGAGAGTGAACGCGAGGTGAACCTCGGCCGTCGGATGGGGGCGGTTCGCACAAGTCTCGGAATCCGCCGCGCCGCCCTGTCGGATTACCCGCCGGTATGGCAGCATCCGCGCCTATAGAGGTGCACGAATCGGTGCGGAACGACCGGAGGTGGCTGGTGGGGCGGCAGGGGGCAGGGCGGGGTGATCGTGACGGGTACGGCAAACGCGGCGTACGGGGGCTGCGGGGGCTGCGGGGCGGCGTGGTGGCCGCCACGGCGGTGGTGCTGGGCGTGACGGGAATCCTCGGCGGTACGGCCTCGGCCGCGTACGCCGATCCCGGGCCGACCGTGTCCGGAAAGCGCCTGGAGGAAGTGCGCGAGGAGATCGACGGCCTGTACCGGAAGGCCGAGCAGGCGACCGAGGCGTACAACGCGGCGAAGGAACAGGTCGAACTCCAGCAGAAGGAGATCGTCAAGCTGGCGCAGGCCGTCGACCGGACGCAGCGCCGGATGGACGAGCTCAAGCGCCAGGCGGGCGCGCTGGCCAGCGCCCAGTACCGGGGCGGCGGCATTCCCCCCGAGGCCCGGCTGATGCTGAACAACGACCCCGAGCGTTTCCTCGACAACGCCACGCTGGTACGCAAGGGGCAGCAGTCCGCCAAGAGCGTCATCGGCGAACTCGCGCGTACCAAATCCGTCTGGGAAGGCTATTCACAGGACGCGACCGACCGCTGGGAGCGGCTTGAGGAGAACCGCAAGAAGAAGGAGACCGCGCAGCTCGACATCCGTAAAAAGATCGAGGCCGCGCAGCTGCTGGAGTCGAAGCTGGAGTCCGAGGAAAAGGAGCGGCTGAAGCAGCTGGAGGACGCGCGGGCCCTCCAGGAACAGCAGAAGTGGCTCGATTCCGGGATTCTGAAAGACCTCGCCGCGCACGCCTCGGCGGACGGCAAGAAAGCGATCGCGTACGCGACTTCGCAGATCGGCAAGGATTACGTGTGGGGCGCCGAGGGCCCGGACACGTTCGACTGCTCGGGGCTGACGATGCGTGCCTGGCAGGCGGGCGGCCACCCGGTCCCGCGGACGTCACAGGAACAGTGGCGCCAATTGCCGCGCGTGGACGTCAAGGACATGCGCCCCGGCGACCTGATCATCTATTACACCGACGCGAGCCATGTCGGCATGTACATCGGAGACGGCGCGATCGTGCACGCGCCGCGGCCCGGACGGCAGATCACCATCACCGGAGCCGGGTCGATGCCGATTCTCGGAGTGGTGCGGCCGGACAAGTAACCGGCCGGACAAGTGGCCGGCCGGAATGGCTGTGAGCCGGGGCACGCGAGGCGCGGGTCACGTGTGTCCCGGCTCATGGCACCGGGCGCCCGGCCGTCCGCGTGCTCCTGCGCAGCGTGATGTGCGCGTGCTTTTCGTCACTGCGGGTAGCTGGCCAACCGGCGTCCGTCGAGGTGATGTTCGTCATTCCGCATTCCTCCTTTCCCAGGTCAAATGCCTTGTGGGTTGTGGCATATGACACGGGCGGTGTGCCGCTGACCATTCCGCAACGCTCGGCGCTACCGCTAGGGTCGCCTCTCGGTGCCCGGTGGCGCACTGTCCGGACCGACCGCCGGGCGGCGCGGACCGGGCACGGTGGCGCGCCGTTCGGCGGGCCCTCGCACCCTCGGGGGGAGGGAAGGAAGCAGAGCATGTCCGTACCCATACCGCGTCAGCGGACGGCGGAGCCGGCCCAGACCGACGCCGGACTGACCCTGCTGCTCATCGGCGAGGACCCCACCAGCTCCGTGCCCGAGATGCGGGACTGGGAAGGGCGCCGGGTCCGCGTCCGTACGGCCCGCAACCTCACCGAGGCGGAACGGCTGCTCACCGACGACGTGCACTGCATCCTGCTCGACCTGGCGCCCGCCGTACCGGACGAGCGGGCCGACCGGGACGTACCGGAGGAAGGCGGCGGCCGCGACGAGCTGGGCACCCTGCGCGCGGTGCTGCGGATGGCCCCCGCCCACGCCGTCCTGGCGCTGACCGCCGAGACCGACGCCGAGCGGGCCGCCGAGGCGGTACGGGTCGGCGCGCAGGACTACCTCTTCCGCGACGAGCTGGACGGCGCGGTACTGAGCCGGGCGGTGCGCTACGCGGTCGAGCGCAAGCGCGCCGACCTCGCGCAGCGCCAGCTCACCGAGTCGCGGATGCTGGCCCAGGAGAACCGCCGGCTGGAGCGCGGCCTGCTGCCCACCCCGCTCCTGGAAGGCTCCGACCTGCGCTTCGCGGCCCGCTACCGGCCCGGCCGCAGCCGCGCGCTGCTCGGCGGCGACTTCTACGACACGGTCCGCACCGCCGACGGCACCGTCCACGCGATGATCGGCGACGTCTGCGGCCACGGCCCCGACGAGGCCGCGCTCGGCGTCGAACTGCGCATCGCCTGGCGCACGTTGACCTTCGCCGGGCTCTGCGGCGACGAGCTCCTGTCCACGCTCCAGAAGGTCCTGGAGCACGAGCGCGACAACGACGAGATCTTCGCGACGTTGTGCCTGGTGGACATCGCCCCGGACGGCCGGCACGCCGGCGTGTGCCTGGCCGGCCACCCCGCGCCGCTGCTCGCCCGGTCGGGCGGGGCGCCAAGGCTGCTCCCGTACGAGGACGGCGGCCCGGCGCTCGGCCTGCTGCCGCGCGCCCGCTGGCCGCGCCGCCAGGTCGTACTGGGCGGCTCCTGGAGCCTGATGATGTACACGGACGGCCTGATCGAAGGCCGGGTCGGCAACGGCAACCAGCGCCTCGGCCAGGAAGGCATGGCCGAACTGGTGGGCCGTCGGATGGCGGACGGACTACGGGGCGAAGCGCTGCTCGACGCCGCCGTCACCGAGGTGCGGGACCTCAACGGCGGCGAACTGACGGACGACGTGGCCGTCCTCCTGCTGGACCGAGGGCGCGTACAGAACTGACGCGTCGGCTTCCTTCTACCGGCCGCCGTTGAACGGCCCGTACGGCCCGTCCGAACTCGACCCGCCGCGCCGCGGGCCCCGGCCGCCGGTGACCGCCTTGAGCGCGGGCCGCACGTCCACCGTGTAGACGATCACGGCGATCAGCCCGATGATCGGCAGGAACGACATCAGCGGCAGCAGGAACAGCAGCGCGGTGGCGAGCACCAGGAAGATCAGCCACATGCCCTTGGTCTGCTTGCCGGCCGCCCGGTAGGCGTCCTCCCGCCGTACGGCCGCGTCGACGAGCATGATGGCCGCGTATACGTTCAGAGCCAGCTGCACCCAGCTCAGCACGTTCTGGAACCCGTAGATCAGCACGCTGCTGCCACCACCCGTTCGACTCGGTCCGTCGCCGCCCCACCGTACCCGGAGAACGGGCCGGACACGCGTGGCGTGCCCGGCCCGCCCGCCCGTCGGGGCGTTACTTCGTTTTCTCGCTACTTGGTGTTCTCGCTGGGCGGCGTCGTCTTCTTCGCCGTCGTCTTCTTCGCGGGCGCGGACTTCTTGGCCGCGGCGGGCGTCTCCGCGTCGGTGCCGGTCAGGCCCTCGGCCTTGGGCTCCGTCACGGGCTCCTGCTTCGGCTCCGGCTCGATCGCGACCGCGAGGTCCTCGGTCGCCTCGGCGGTCTCGCTGCGCCAGGTCTGCACCGCGCCGCGACCGCGCTCGGCCAGCTCGTCGTAGCCCTCGCGCACCTTCACAGCGGCCTCGGCCGCCAGGCCCACACCCTGCAGCGCGGCGTCCTGCGCCTGCTGGCTGAGCTTCTTGAAGTCGGCGTCGAGCGAGCCCAGCAGCCGGGTGAGGCGCTCCTGGGCTTCCTTCGCCTCCTTGGTGACGCGGTCCTGCACGACCTTCGGGTCGGTGTTGCGGACGGCCTCGATCCGCTTCGGGGCCTCCTGGCGGATCTTCTCGACCAGGCCCGGGATCTCCCTGGCCTTCTCGGCGACGAGATCCACACCGCCGGCCAGGGCGTACAGCGGGGTCGGGTCGGTAACAGCCTTGCGGAGGTCGTCGGTGATGGCCATGGCGTGGTTCCTCCTGGAATTGGTGGTCGGTCGCTCAGGTGGCGTGCGGGTCGCCGTCGGCCTCTCGGGCGTCCGGAGCGCGCTCGTTCGTACGCGCGCTCGCACTCTCGCGCCCGCTCTCGTACCCGTTCTCCTTGCGGAAGGACTCGTAGATCTGGAGCAGCACCTGCTTCTGCTGCTCGGTCAGCGACGGGTCGGTGAGGATCGCGCTGTGCACCTCGACCCCGTCGACCTTCCGCTCGTCGAGGATCCCGGCCTGCACGTAGAGCGTCTCGGCGGAGATCCGCAGCGCCTTGGCCAGCTGCTGCAGGATGTCCGCGCTCGGCTTGCGCAGCCCGCGCTCGATCTGGCTGAGATACGGATTGGACACCCCGGCGGCATCGGCGAGCTGCCGGAGACTCAGCTGCGCGTGACGCCGCTGCTCCCGCAGGAACTCGCCGAGGTTGCCGACGTTGAGTGATGCCATACCCCGATGGTGCGCCATCGTGCTAACTATTGCAAGCGGGTGCTAGCAATAGTGGTGCGGGGCGGGTGATCGCGTCGGGATCAGACGTGTCCTGTCCCTGCGATGTGTAGGCAGTCCCACTCTTCTGTAGGCATGTGCGGACGGTCCCGTTCATGTGTAGGTCCGGCGGTCGGGGCGCTTCTACGGTCGAAGTGGCTGGTCGGCGTCGTACCGAAGGCCCGGATGGTTGTGCGCGAGGTATCGGCGGAGGACGTCGAGCTGGAGTACGTCAATGCGGTCGGCATCCGGGAGCCTTGGGACACCTGTGGCCGGTCCGGTTCGAGTCCGTACGGCCTGAGCGCCGGTTCCCGGCCTTCCGAGGTCAGGGCAACTGGTGCGGCTGGTACTGGTCGGCGACCTGTGGTGGCCATGTGGGATACGAGTCGTGGCTGGAGCGCGACCACTTGATGCTGCTCGACTTCGATCCGCTGGTGACGGGTATGGCTTCGCAACCGTTCCGGCTGTCGTGGGCCGGGTCGGACGGGAAGAGGGTGCGGCACACGCCGGACTTCTTCGCCCGCCGCCCCGACGGCACGGGCTTGGTGGTGGACGTGCGTCCGGACGAGCACATTGAGCCGGATGACGTCGCCAAGTTCGCCGTGACGGCGGCGGGCTGCTGGCTGGGGCTCTGCGGGTGGGTGACCAGATCGCGGTGCTGCCGGTGCTCTTCCACCTGCTCTGGCGCCGTGTCCTGGCCGCGGATCTTGAGTCCGGCCTGTTGCCGGCAGACTCGCGGGTGCGCCTCGCGGTGGTGCGGGAAGGGGGTGGGGATGCCGTCGCGTCCGAGGCTGTTGCGAGCGGGTGATGTGGTCCGCTTCGACGGGCGGCTGCATACGGTGGCCGCGCTGGAGGGTACCGCGGTCCGGCTGGTCGACGGGGCACTGTCACCGAGCGTGGTGATGCCGGCCCATCTGCTGTCCGGCAAGGACTTCGAGGTGGTCACACCGGGCTCGTGTCGTGGTCAGGGCACCCACCGTCGAACCGGACAAAAAGGCCCCATGGCTGGAAGCCGCTGGATACCCCGAACACGACACGCTGATCAGCCTGTTCGCAGCAGGTCACTGGAGGCGATCGATCCTCAGTGACGATCTCCTCGTCGTCACCCGGGCCATCGCCGAATTCCACCGCCGCTTCCCGCTGCAAGCGCCCCTGCGAGGCACCAGCCGCACATGGCTCAGCACAACCATCGAGGCCACTGCCAGACAGGTCGAGGGCCTCGCGAATCCGGCAATCAGCGCAGGCTGAAGCAGGTGGGATGCCCAACCGGATTGGCGGGGACCCGCGCCTTGTCCCCATGCGGCTGGTGATCCGACTTGCCCGCACTCAGCTCCAGCAGCCGGACCTCGGCAACGTCCAAGTGCTTAGCCTGGGGCAGATACGGAGGCCTGCCAGATCCAGGGGCAGGGGTGGCCGGGGCGACACGCGACCTGGGCGCTCGGGTCACGACTGGGGTGGTCGCAAGGCGCCGGCGATGACGGTGGTCACCATCTTGCGGACGGCGGCGCCCTGCGGTGGGGCGCTTGTCCGATCGGCGAACAGCAGGTGCCCGGCCCCGACGAGGGTGGGGGCGAGCGTGTCGATGTCGGCGTTACCGGCCAGACGCCCCAACTCCCGCTCGGCAGTGAGGTATGCGGCGATCATGGCGGCGCCGTGCACGGCCAGCGGGATGCCGGTCAGACCGGCCTCGCGCAGCCGGGCGCGGAGGCCGTCACGGAAGGTGATGAGCGCGACGATCGCTACCGTGACCGGCCCGAACAGGTCCTGCAGCGCGTCGGCAAGGTTGCCCACCACGCTCCCGGTCCCGGCGGCCGCGCGCAATGTCGTGGTCCGGTCCTCGATGCCGCGGGCGCGGTCGAGGACCAGTTCTGCCAGGAAAGCGTCGAAGTCGGTGAAGTGCCGGTGCAGCACACCCTTGGCGCAGTTCGCCTCCTCCGTGACGGCCCGGCTGGTCAACGCGTCGGGACCGTCCCGAAGCAGGACGCGCTCGGCAGCTTCGAACAACTGGCCGCGCACGTTGTGGATGTGCACCCCTGACGGCATTGTCTCCCTTTCTGCGCCGCCCCGTCTTAACAAGTGGGCAACCGCCCATTAGTGTGGGCGCATGCCCACTTTATCGCAGGGACAGCCGGACAAGTCCGGCCCCGAGCCCCACCGCCACCGGCAGACGGCCGAGTCGTTCGGAGCGGACGCCGAACGCTACGACCGCGCCCGACCGCCATATCCTGACGCCCTGGTGGACAGGATCGTCGCGGCAAGCCCCGGTCGGCGCATCCTCGACGTCGGAGCCGGGACCGGCATCGAGGCCCGGCAATTCCAGGCGGCCGGCTGCACGGTGCTCGGTGTCGAGCCCGACGAGCGGATGGCCGCCTTCGCGCGACACAGCCGTGTCGAGGTCGAGGTCGCCAGATTCGAGGACTGGCAGCCGGCCGGGCGGCAGTTCGACGCGGTCATCGCCGGCACCGCCTGGCACTGGGTGGACCCCGTCGCCGGCGCGGCCAAGGCAGCCCAGGTGCTCCGGCCCGGCGGCCGACTCGCCCCCTTCCACCACGTCCCCCAGCTCCCGGCCCAGGTGATCGACGCCCTCGCCGAAACACTCCAACGAGTCGCCCCCGATTCCCCGTTCAACCCCGGCCTGCTGAGAGGCTCGGCCGTGGACGCCTACCAGCCACTGTTCGCGAAAATCGCCGACGGCATCCGGCAGACCGGCAGGTTCAGCGAGCCGGAACAGTGGCGCTTCACCTGGGAACGCACCTACTCCCGAGAGGAGTGGCTCGACCAGCTCCCCACCTTCGGCGGCCTCACCCAGCTCCCCGCAGACAAAATGGCGGACGTCCTGGACAGCGCCGGGTCCGCGATCGACAAGCTCGGCGGCCACGCCACCATGCCCTACACATCCGTCGTGATCACCTCTACCCGTTCCCATACGGCCTGACCGCCGCAAACGTCGGGCGTCGCCGGGCGCGAGCAGACTGGCGAACTCGGCGACGTCCCCAGGGAGGCGGGGAGGACTTGCAAGCGGGGAAGGTTCCCCGACTTCTTGCCGCCGGGCCTCGGCGGGCCCGGCACCTCCGCGCCGACCAGTGGACTTCCGCGATGAGCACCCTGGAGGCGGCTGCCTACGGATAAGCGGGACATTGACGGCCGACCTGTCCCACTCAACCGTAGGCGCCGCAGGTCAGAGCCTCACCCCGCCCACACTTATCTGGGACAGGACAGGATCAGACGGTGAGGACGAGCTTGCCCCGGAGGTGGCCGGCGTCGAGCAACCGGTGTGCGTCGGCGATGCGCTCGAACGGGAACGTTTCCTGCACGTGGACCCGGAGCCTGCCCTGTTCGACGAGTGCGGCGAGACCTCGCAGGGCGACCGGGTCGGGGTCGACCGCGATGCCGCTGAAGCGCAGGCCGGCCGCCTCGTACGTGGCGATGAGCGCCGGATCGTCCTCGGCGACCGCCGTCACCAGGTGGCCGCCCGGGCGGAGCACGGCGAGCGACCGCTCGGCGGTGTCGCCGCCGATCGTGTCGAGCACGACGTCGACGTCGCGGACCGCTTCCGTGAAGTCGACCGC
This sequence comes from Streptomyces sp. NPDC017529, assembly GCF_044329785.1. NCBI lineage: Bacteria > Bacillati > Actinomycetota > Actinomycetes > Kitasatosporales > Streptomycetaceae > Streptomyces > Streptomyces sp. NPDC017529. The sequence goes on along the minus strand of NZ_JBIRJY010000018.1, from coordinate 105,176 downwards.
CGTGTAGTCGATCACCTCGTCGGCGCCGCACCCCTCGACGAACTCCCGCTTGCTCCCGCCGGCGGTCGCGATCACCTGCGCGCCGAGCGCCTTCGCTATCTGGATCGCGACGTGGCCTACCCCGCCGCCACCGCCGTGGACCAGGACGCGGTCGCCCTCGGTCACGCCGGCGAGGTCGACGAGGCCCTGCCACGCCGTCAGCCCGACGACCGGCAGCGCCGCCGCCTCGACGTGCGAGAGCGACGCCGGCTTGGGTGCCAGGTGCAACGCCGGCGCCGACACGACCTCGGCGTACGCGTTCGCCGCCCGCGGGAACAGCGGCATCCCGAACACCTCGTCACCGGGCCTGAACCGATACGTCAGCGACCCCTCCTCGACCACGCCGCTGATGTCCCAGCCGAGGATGAACGGCGGCCGGCCGATCAGCGGGAACTCGCCGGCGCGCAGGCGGGCCTCCAGCGGGTTCAGCCCGATCGCCTTGACGCGGACGAGCACCTCGGTCGGGAGGGGGCGGGGCTCGGGCGCGTCCTCGACGGTGAGCACTTCGGGGCCGCCGAGCATCTGCTGGGTGATGACTCGCATGACTCTCCTTGCTTCGGGAGGGAAGGAGGGGCGAATCCAGGCTAGGGCCGTAGAGCACGGCCACCGTCCACTTGTCGGCGATCAGCTCGACCGCCCAGACGCTCCGACGGCTTGAGGCGCACGGACTCGTCCGCCGCCACGCCTACGCCGAGGTGCCACCCCGCGTCGAGTACGAACTCACCCCGCTGGGAGCGACGCTGATCGAGCCGATCCACACGCTGACCGAGTGGGCGAGGGCGAACGGCGACGCGGTACTCGACGCGCTCGACACCGCCGAGCCCGGGCCGGTCGCCCAAAGCGACTGAGGCCCCGCCAGGGCACTCGGTCGGCGCCGCCTTCACATGGTTACCGGCTGTCCGGCTAGTGCGCCGCGAGCCGCTCCACCAGTTCGACCCCCCGTGCCAGCAACTCCCGTTCCTCGCCGGTCAGTTCGGCCTCGATCGCCCGCGCGAGCCAATCTGCCCTGCGTCCCCGCTCCTCCTCCAGCAGCGCCTGTCCCGCGGAGGAGAGTTCGACCAGGCTCTTGCGGCCGTCGGTCGGGTGTGCCCGGCGTGTGATCAGTCCCTGCTCCATGAGCAGCCCGACGGCCCGGGCCATGGACTGCGGGCGCACTCGCTGGTCGGCCGCCAGTTCGCTGGTCGTCATCGCGCCGCTGCGGTCCAGTGCGCCGAGGACGGCCACCTGGCCGTGCGGCATCTGGTCCTCCAGCTTCACGCGCCGCGTGAGCTTGCCCATCGCGGTGCGCAGTTCGGCGGCGATGGCGGCGGATTCCGGAAGGGGCATACCGAATTTTAACGCGGTGTGACTGTGCAGGGGTTCTGCGCAGCCGTGCTGAACAGTGCGGCTGAACAGCGAGACTGTGCAGCAGTGCTGTAGAGTTTTCGGCGTCGGGTCCAGCGTCACCGTCGCCGCAGTCGAGCCCCGGCACGTATGCGACAACGGGAAGGGCTCTCATGACCGCCATCACCTCCGTCACCGGCCGCCGCGTCCTCGACAGCAGGGGCAATCCCACCGTCGAAGTGGACGTGGAACTGGCGGACGGAGCCATCGGCCGGGCCGCGGTCCCCTCCGGCGCTTCGACCGGTGCCCGCGAGGCCGTCGAACTCCGCGACGGTGATCCGGCCCGCTGGCACGGCAAGGGCGTCGACCAGGCGGTACGCAACGTCAACACCGAACTCGCAGCCGCCGTCACCGGTCGTGAGGCCGAGGACCAGGCCGGCCTCGACGCCGTCCTCGTCGCCACGGACGGCACCCCCGCCAAGTCCAGGCTCGGCGCCAACGCGATCCTCGGGGTCTCCCTGGCCACCGCCAAGGCCGCGGCAGCCGCCCACCGCCTGCCGCTCTACCGCTACCTCGGCGGCTCCGGCGCCCGGCTGCTGCCCGTACCGATGATGAACATCGTCAACGGGGGCGCGCACGCCGACAACCCCCTGGACTTCCAGGAGTTCATGATCGCCCCGATCGGCGCGGAGAGCTTCGCCGAGGCCGTGCGGATGGGGTCCGAGATCTTCCACACCCTGCGCCGCGACCTCCTCGCCGCCGGGCACTCCACGGGCGTGGGCGACGAGGGCGGCTTCGCGCCCGCGCTGCGTACCGCCGAGGAGGCCCTCGACTTCGTGGTGGCCGCCGTCGAGCGCACGGGGTACCGGCCGGGCACGGACATCGGGCTGGTCATGGACCCGGCGTCGTCCGAGTTCTTCCGCGACGGCGTCTACGACTACACGGGGGAGGGGGTGCGGCGGACACCCGCCGAGAACGCCGACTACCTGGCCAAGCTGATCGACGCCTACCCCATCGTGTCGATCGAGGACCCGATGGCCGAGGACGACCTGGCAGGGTGGCGGGACCTGACCGCACGGGTCGGAGCGCGCTGCCAGCTCACCGGTGACGACGTGTTCTGCACGAACGAGGCCATCCTGCGCGAGGGCATCGGCTCCGGTGTCGCCAACTCGATCCTGGTGAAGGTCAACCAGATCGGCACCCTGACGGAGGCCCTGGCCACCGTCGACGCCGCCCACCGCGCGGGCTACACGGTCGTCATGTCGCACCGCTCGGGGGAGACGGAGGACACGACGATCGCGGACCTGGCGGTGGCCACGGGGTGCGGCCAGATCAAGACCGGATCGCTGTCCCGCTCCGACCGCACCGCGAAGTACAACCAGCTCATCCGCATCGAGGAGCATCTGGGCGACAGCGCCCGGTACGCAGGCGCGGAGGCGCTGCGCCGCTAGAAGCTGCCCGGCGGGTGGTCAGGTCCAGGGGCTGGTTCAGCGCCGCTAAGTAGCCGACGTCAAGGTCAAGCCGGTTCCGCCGTGGCGGGCCGGGCGGACGCGGTCGGTCTGGTGCCTATGGCGACCGTGGCGCAGAGGTCGTCGTCCGTGGCGAGGCGGGGGACGAGGCCGTGGCGGCGGAAGGCGGCGAGGGTCCGGGGGGCCTGGCGTTCGCTGGTTTCGATGAGGAGGTGGCCGCCGGGGGCGAGCCACCGGTACGCGTCGGCCGCGACCCGGCGCTGCACGTCCAGGCCGTCCGCGCCGCCGTCGAGCGCCACGCGCGGTTCGTGGTCGCGGGCTTCCGAGGGCAGCAGGCCGATCGCTTCGGTCGGTACGTAGGGGGCGTTGACGACGAGGATGTCGACGCGGCCGCGCAGGGCGGGTGGCAGGGGGGCGTAGAGGTCGCCCTCGTGGACCCGTCCGGTGGCGGGCGGGATGTTGCGGCGGGCGCAGCGTACGGCGGCGGGTTCGATGTCGGCCGCGTGGAGTTCGATCCCGGCCTGGGGGGAGGCGGCTTCGCGGCTGGCTGGGCTGCCCAGCTCCGCTGCCAGTGCCGCGCCCACGGCGCCCGTGCCGCAGCACAGGTCGACGACGACCGGGCGCCTGCGGGGTACGGCGCGGGCGAGCGCGGCGGCCTGGTGGACGAGGAATTCGGTGCGGCGGCGGGGTACGAAGACGCCGGGGTCCACGGCGATCCGCCGTCCGCAGAACTCGGCCCATCCCAGGACGTGTTCGAGCGGCTGGCCGGCGATCCGCCGGTCCGCCATGGCGGTGAGGTCGGACGGTGTGCGGGCCGTGGTGAGGAGCAGTTCCGCCTCGTCCTCGGCGAAGACACAGCCTGCGGCGCGCAGCCGGGTGACGAGGGTGGAGACGGCGGGAGCGGAGAGGGCGGAAGGTGAAGAAGGGAGCGACATCGCGGTGGGCCTTTCGGGGTGTGCCGAAGGGCGCTCTCGCGGTCTTCCTACCTCTGAGGGACCGTGCAGCCGTGAGGTGAGAGCACCCAGCCTGGTACAGCGGTAATGGGTCTCACCTCCTTGGTCGTCCACTGCTTGAGCTGGTCACCTTACCCGAATGCGGGTGCGGGGCGCAGGTGCCGGAGCGCTGGCCGGGCACGCCGGAAGGGGGCGTGCACGAGGCCCCGTACGCCCGCCGGTGCGGCGCCGGGTCTCGACGTGGCGGGGCCCCGGCTGGAGGGTGGGAGCGGGGTGCCGCAGCGGGAGGTGGTGGCCGGGGGGCCACCGCGGGCGGCAGCCGGGAAGGTGGGCGGCGATGGCGGGTGCCGTGAATCCGTACATGCGGGGTCTGTTCGCTCCGGTGCGGGAGGAGATCACCGCGTACGACATGGCCGTGACCGGCCGGATTCCGGAGGAGTTGGACGGGCGCTATGTGCGCAACGGGCCGAATCCGCTGGGGGTGGAGGACCCGGCGGCGTACCACTGGTTCAGCGGCGACGGGATGCTGCACGGTGTGCGGCTGCGCGGCGGGCGGGCCGAGTGGTACCGCAACCGCTGGGTGCGGTCCGACGCGATGGCGCTGCGGCTGGGCGAGAAGATCCTGCACGGGCCGCGGCACATGGACATGGACTTCGCGCCGAACACGCACATCACCCGGTTCGCCGGGCGCTGTCTGGCGCTGGTCGAGGGCGGGGCGCTGCCGTACGAGCTGGACGGCGAGCTGGACACGGTGGGCCCTTTCGACTTCGCCGGCACGCTGCCGGGCGGGCTCGCCGCGCACACCACGATCGATCCCGACACCGACGAGCTGCACTGCGTCGCGTACTGCTGGGCGTGGCCGTACGTGCAGTACCTGGTTGCCGGGACCGACGGCCGGATACGGCGGCGCGTGAACGTGCCCGTCGACGGGCGGCCGATGATGCACGACTTCTCGCTGACCGAGCGTCACGTGCTGCTGTACGACCTGCCGGTGGTCTTCAACCCGGGCGCCGTCGGGGTCGGCCCGTCGTTCCCGTACGTGTGGGACGCGCACCGCCCGGCCCGGCTGGGGGTGCTGCCGCGGGAGGGCGGCGCGGCGGACGTGCGGTGGCTGGAGGTGGAGCCGTGCTTCGTCTTCCACCCGATGAACGCGTACGAGGCGGAGGACGACGCGGGCCGGATCGTCGTGCATCTCGCGCGGTACGAGCGGCTGTTCGCGAAGGGTCGTACGGGCCCTGACGGGTCGCCGCCCGTGCTGGAGCGCTGGACCGTCGATCTGCGGGCGGGCCGGGTCCGGCGCGAGCCGGTGGACGACCGGCCGGTGGAGCTGCCGCGGGTGGATCCGCGGCGGCTGACGCTGTGGCACCGGTACGGCTACGCGGTACTGGAGTCGGACGACGCGGACGCGGGGGCCGTGCGGTTTCCGGGGATCGAGCGGACGGGGGTGGGGCTGGTCAAGTACGACCTGGAGCGGGGGAGCAGTGAGCTGCGGCGTTTCTCGCCGCAGGGCGGCGTCGGCGAGGCGGTGTTCGTGCCGGCGGGGCCGGACGCGGAGGAGGACGAGGGCTGGCTGATGGCGTACGTGTTCAACCCGGACCGCGACGCCACGGACCTCGTCATCCTCGCGGCCCAGGACTTCACGGGTGAGCCGGTCGCGCGCGTGCACCTGCCGGTCCGGGTGCCGGTCGGGTTCCACGGCAACTGGATACCCGACCGGGAGTGAGCGGGGGCGGAGGCGGAGGAGCGGAATCCGGTTGCCGTGGCTTTTTCGATGCGGTTGCATTGGTACGGTGGGTGCGACGGCGACGGAAGGGGACGGCATGGCCGGGAACGACGAACGGGTGGCGCGCGCGGGCGTGGCACTGGAGACGTACACGCTCTCCGAGGAGGGCTGGCGGGCGAGTCCGAGCGAGACGCTCCAGCGGGTGCTGGCCGATCTCATGCACTGGTGTGACGCCACCCAGCGCGACTTCGACCGGTCGCTGGCCGCTGCCAGGGAGCGGCACGCGGAGGAGCGGGCGGCTTCCCCGGCGTGACCGGGCTGCTCGGCGGCCCGGTGCCCGCCGGTGGGTGCCGGCCCGCCCGCCGCGCGCAGCGCGGGCCCGACCCCCGTACGGGACCGCGCTCGCGCGGGGCGGGGGTCAGCCCGCGTACGGGCGGGCCTCGCGGGCCTCGCGCAGCGCCTGGGCCCACCAGGCCAGCTGGTCCAGCAGCACGGTCGCGGCCCGGTCGGCGTCCGCGGGCTCGCGCAGCCGCCCCTCGCCGTCGAAGAGCCCGCCGGCCATCGCGAAGCTGACCGTTTCGCGCACCGTCGTGGCGTGCAACTCCGCGAACACCAGGCGCAGTTGCTCGACGGCGCGCAGGCCGCCGGAGATCCCGCCGTACGACACGAAGCCGACCGGCTTGGCCTGCCACTGCTCGCGCAGCAGGTCGACGGCGTGCTTGAGGGGGGCGGGGAAGGAGTGGTTGTACTCGGGGGTGATGACGACGAAGGCGTCCGCCGCGCCGACGCGCTTGGCGTAGGAGGCCATCTCCTCGCTGCCGTACCGCAGTTCGTAGGGTCGGATCTCGTCGAGGTCGATGACGTCGACGACGAGGTCGTCGCGCCGGCCGGCGTGCTCGGTGAACCAGTTCGTGACGACGGGGGCGAACCGGCCCTCCCGGGTGCTGCCGACGATGACGGCGAGAGTGAAGGGGCGCTGGGGCATGGCGGGGCCTCCTGAAGGCGGTGGGGTGGAGCCGTGGTCGGCTTCAGGACGAGACGCTAAAACCTCAACCAAACTTCATGTCAATGCGTGGCCCTGGGCTCACCCCGGTCCGCCGCTCCGGTACGGGTGAGGGCCGCCCTCCCGGGCGGCCCTCACCATGTCACCGGATCCGCCGCGCGACCGGCCTCAGCGCGTCACTGGGCCCCGAAGAGCGTGAGGAGATCCGTCTTCTGGAACATCCGGGCCGTTTCGACGGCCGACGGGGTGCCGGCGGCCGGGTCGGCGCCGTGGGCGGTCAGGACCCGTACCACCTCGTCCTCGCCCTTGAAGACGGCTCCGGCCAGGGGTGTCTGGCCCCGGTCGTTCGGCCGGTCCGCGTCGGCTCCGCGTGCCAGGAGGACCGAGACGGCGTCGGCGTGGCCGTGGTAGGCGGCCAGCATCACCAGGGAGTCGCCCTTGTCGTTGGTGAGGTTGGCGGGTACGCCCGCGTCCACGTACGCGGCGAGCGTGTCCGTGTCGCCGTGCCGGGCCAGGTCGAAGACCTTGGCCGCGAGGTGCAGCACCTCGGGGTCGTGCGCGTGCTCGGTCGTCTCGGGACCCTGCGGCTCGGGGTTCGCGTCACTCATGGTCGCCGGCCTCCTGCTCTGCTGGTGGGGCGGTGTCCTGCAACGCCCGCCTGGACCTTTGCTGTCCCCGCCACCTTATGCAGCGCGCCGCCGCGCGGCCCCTGGCGCGCGCCGGGCGTTTGGCGGCCGCGCGGTCCTTCAGAACATGTCCGGACACCACGGCCGGCGCGGCGTGCGTAGCAGGAGGTCGGCGGTCGCCAGGGCCCCGGGCCGCTCCTCGGCCACGCGGCCCAGCGCGCCGAGCCGTACCGCGGACTCGTCGCCCAGGTAGAGGGCCGCGAAGTCACCGACGTCCAGCGTGAGTTCCGCGCTGCGCTCCGTACGCGCGCAAGTGGCGCCCTCCGGCCCGGCCTCCAGCAGGAACCGCCCGTCGGCCAGCCCCGCCTTGTCCCGGATCTCCAGGACGAGCGAGCCGGCCGCCGGGTAGGTACGGGCCTCCAGCAGCCGCGGGATGTCCAGCGGCCGGATCCACAGGTAGTCGGCTTGATGCCGGATCTGTGCCGCGCGCGGGTCGCCGAGGTAGTACGGCAGCAGGTCGTCCGGGCCGCGCAACCCCGTCTCGACGTGCATGACCCAGTCGATCGAGCACAGGAACCGCCACAGGGCCCGCTCGGCGGCGGCGGTGGTCGCGGCCAGCCGGTCGACGGTCAGCGTGTTCTGCGGCAGCTTGCGCTCCCACTTGTCGTCCACGCGGTACGACACCAGGCCCTCGACCTCGCCGGACGCGGACCGGTAGACGGCGTGGAAGCGGTCCTTGGCGGGGTGGTGCGGGAGCGTGACGGCACCGGTATGGGTCCGCCACCAGACGTCCGGCAGGTCGATCGCGCCGGGCTGCCCGGCGCGGAACCGTTCGTGCAGCGGGGGGCCGACCTCCAGCACCTCCGCCGCGTCGGCGAAGTCGACCCGGCCGCCGTCGTCCGGGCCCGCGTGGCGCGGGTCCAGCGCGGCGCGCGCCACCTCGATGTGCCATTCGGTGCACCAGGTGGCCGGCCCGAAGCCGTACCGCCCGTAGATCGGGTACTCCGCGGCGATCAGCGTGGCGAGGGCGTCGCCGCGCTCCTTCGCCGCCCGCAGGTCGTTCTCCATCATCCGGCTGAGCAGGCCGCGCCGCCGGTGGGTGGGGGAGACCGTCACGGCCGAGACGGCGTCGGCGGGCACCCGGGCGCCGCCGACGACGGTCAGCTCCTGCGAGAAGCTGTGGAACGTGGCGACCCAGCGGCCGTTGTCGTACGCGCCCTGGGTGCGGTCCGGGTCATAGGAGCCGCGGCGGTGCTCGATCTCCTCGTCGGGGACCACCGGCGGCCGCAGGAAGCCCACCTTCACGCCCCGCAGCCAACCGGGAAACTCCGCCTCGCCGACCTTACGCACCTCGATGCCCATGACCGTACGGTAGCCATGGCCCTGTCCTGCCGTCGCGGGAATTTCCCGTACGGCGGGCGCTCGGGAGCCGGGCGTCTCAGAAGGCCGCGCGTATCGCTCCCACGCGCTCGGCCCCGCCCAGCAGCGGCGCCTCCTCGATGCGCGCCAGCACCGGCGACTCGACGCCCATCCGGCGCAGCACCCGCCCGAGTATCGGGCCGAGCGTGCGGGTCGCGCCGTCCTCCACCTTGAACGCCAGCGCCCGCCCGTCCGGCAGCGCCACCGCCTGCACGGCCTCGGCGCCCATCTTCGACAGCACGCCGGGCAGCGCCTGCATCAGCCAGGTGTCCGGGCGGCGGGTGCCGGCCACGTACTCCGGGTGCGCGCGCATCGCGTCGGCCACGCGCCGCTCCGGCGTGCCTTCGCCGGCCAGCACGAAGTGCCGGAAGGAGCGGGCCAGGCCGGTCAGGGAGATCGCCATCAGCGGCGCTCCGCAGCCGTCCGTGCCGATGTGCTCGACGCGCTCGCCGCTCGCGGAGCGCACCTCCTCCAGGGCGAGCTGCTGGAGCGGGTGGTCCGGGTGGAGGTAGGAGTCCATCGGCCAGCCGTTGGCGGCGCAGGCGGCGAGCATCGCGGTGTGCTTGCCGGAGCAGTTCATCGTCAGCCGGTCGCGCACCCGCCCGGAGGCCAGGTACGTCTCCGCCTCGGCCGGGTCCAGCGGCAGGTCCGGCGGGGTGCGCACCAGCTCGGCGGGGAGGTTGTGCTCGCTGAGCATCTTCTGCACCAGGTCGAGGTGAAAGCTTTCGCCGGAGTGGCTGGCCGCGGCCAGCGCCAGCCGCTCGCCCGACAGGTCGAGGCCGGCCCGCAGGATGGCCGCGGCCTGCATCGGCTTGTTGGCGGAGCGCGGGAAGACCGGGGAGGTCACATCGCCGAGCGCGGTCTGCACGCTGCCGTCCGCCGCCAGCACCACCAGCGAGCCGCGGTGCCGGCCCTCGACGAACCCCGAACGCACGACCTCGGCGAGGACGGGGGCTGTACCGGCCGGGGCGGGCCCGTCGGTAAGGGTGGTGGAGCTCATCGGCGGCCTTCCGGGGAGTGACCCGCGCCCCTCCCCGGAGCCGTGCGGCCGGTGGGTCAGGAGAGCAGGTCGTCTACTTGTGCTTCGCCTTCACGGTACCTGCGGGCGATCTCGGCACTGCAATCGTCGGCCGTCCGCTGGAGGGACTGGCGGGCCCGCGACACCTGCTGCTCGTACCGGACGAGCCGCCCCATGGCGTCGTGCAGCTCCTGGTCCGTACGGGCCGTGAGGTCGGACAGCTCCACCTCGCCGAGCATCTGCTCCGCCAGCTGGCGGTACTCCTCGCTGTGCGGCATGCCGAGCGTCACATGGCGGGCCGAGGAGCGGTGCCGCGACGGCCCGTCCGTCAGGATCTCCGGGAGGCGGTCCAGCAGCGGGGAGTGCGGGGCCGTACGGCGGCTGCTCTCGGCGCGCAGGATGTCGATCCGGCCCTGGAGCAGGCGCCGCACATAGCTCAGGTCGGCCTCCTCCCGCTGCGCGGAGCGGCGCAGGACCCGCAGATCGGGCAGGCTCAGCCGGAGCAGGTCGGGCGGCGGTCCCGGGCGGAAGCGGTCGCGTTGCAGCGGGGCCCGGTGCGGTGCCGTGCCGGCCTGGGACATGGGGCCGTCCTCCGTGCGGGCGGGCCCGGGGTGTGCCTGGGCCTGCGTGGTCGTACGGGCCGCCGTCGGCGCCGTACGGGCGGTCGGTACGGGACCGGGTGTCTGCCCGGAACCGGCAGTGCTCATGAGTCGTTCCGTCCCCTCGTCCGGTGCGGTCGCACGGGCAGGTTGTCCGTGAAACGCACCGCGTGCACGCATCGTGCCACCCTGCGCGTGCCGCCCGCAGGGCCAGCCATGGCCATGGCACCCGAACGGCCCCGGGAGGGTACGGCTGTCAGGGTCCCGGGCGCGCCGTGCATCATGGCCTGTATGCGAGCTGTGGTGCAGAGGGTCGACGGCGCACGCGTCGAGGTGGACGGCGAGACGGTCGGTGAGATCGTCGGTGAGGGGCTGTGCGTGCTGGTCGGGGTCACGCACGACGACACCCCGGCGAAGGCGGCGCAGCTCGCCGGGAAGCTGTGGTCGGTGCGCATCCTGGACGGCGAGAAGTCCTGTTCGGACACCGGAGCGGGGCTGCTGGTGGTCAGCCAGTTCACTCTCTATGGTGACGCCCGCAAGGGCCGCAGGCCCACCTGGAACGCGGCGGCCCCCGGGCCGGTGGCCGAACCCCTCGTCGACGCGGTCGTCGACCGGCTCCGCGAGCTGGGCGCCGAGGTGCACACGGGCCGCTTCGGCGCGGACATGAAGGTGTCCCTGACGAACGACGGCCCGTTCACGGTGCTCCTGGAGGTCTGAGCCCCGGAAGCCGGCGCTACGGCTCGACCACGACCTCCTGCGCCGCCGCCGTGGTCTCCGCCAGCAGCTCCGCGTCGACGGGCACGTTGCGCTTGACGAGGGCCAGGGCGATGGGGCCGAGTTCGTGGTGGCGGGCCGAGGTGGTGACGAAGCCGAGCTGGCGGCCCTCCGCGCCGTCGGCGGCGAGGCGTACGGGCGCGCCGTGCGGAGGCAGGTGCACCTCGCTGCCGTCCAGGTGCAGGAAGACCAGGCGGCGCGGCGGCTTCCCCAGGTTGTGGACGCGGGCCACGGTCTCCTGGCCGCGGTAGCAGCCCTTCTGGAGGTGCACGGCGGTGCCGAGCCAGCCCAGCTCGTGGGGGATGGTGCGGTGGTCGGTCTCCATGCCCAGCCGCGGCCGGTGCGCCTCGACGCGCAGCGCCTCCAGGGCCAGGGTGCCGACGGCGGGGCCGTTGGCCGCCGCGAAGGCCTCCAGTTCACCGCGGGGCAGGAACAGGTCCCGGCCGTGCGGGGTCTCCCGTACGACCGCGTCCTTCGGGGCCTCGGCGATCGAGCCGGCCGGCAGGTGGACGACCGCGTAGTCGTCCGTACGGTCGGCGACCTCGACCCGGTAGAAGAACTTCATGCTCTCCAGGTAGGCGATCAGCGCCTCCTCGGTACCCGGCTCGGTGTGCAGCCAGGTCGTCTCCCCGTCGTCGACGAGGTAGAGGGCGTGCTCGATGTGGCCGTTGGCGGAGAGGATCAGGGCCTCGGTGGCGTGTCCCGGCGCGAGTTCGCTGACGTGCTGGGTCAGCAGCAGGTGCAGCCAGCTCAGCCGCTCGGGGCCGCTGACGGTGACCACGCCGCGGTGCGAGAGGTCGACCAGGCCGCGGCCGTCCGCGAGGGCGCGTTGCTCACGGAACAGGTCGCCGTAGTGTGCGGCGACACCTTCGTCGGGGGCCTCGGCCGGAACGGCACCGGGCAGCGACAGCAGCGGACTGGCTTCACGTTGGCGCGGCATACCCCAAGCGTACGACCGGCTACGAAACGGGCCCCGACCCGCCCTCCGCGTGCGGGCCGCCGTCCGGCGCCGGCGCGGTGTCCTTCTCGCCGCAGGCCGCACAGCGACCGAAGATCGCGAAGTGCTTCAGGTCCGTGTCGAAGCCGAACGTTTCCCTGAGCGTCGTCGTGAACGGTTCGGCGATCGACAGGTCGGCCTCGATCACGTCCGTGCAGTCCCGGCACACCAAATGGATGTGGTGGTGCCGGTCGGCGAGGTGGTACGTGGGGGCGCCGTGCCCGAGGTGGGCATGGCTGACCAGGTTCAGCTCCTCCAGCAGTTCCAGGGTCCGGTAGACCGTGGAGATGTTCACGCCGCCCGCCGTCCTGCGCACCTCGGTGAGGATGTCGTCGGGGGTGGCGTGCTCCAGCTTGTCCACGGCCTCCAGTACGAGCTGGCGCTGCGGGGTCAGCCGGTAGCCGCGCTTGCGGAGGTCACTCTGCCAGTCGGTGGTCACCACGCTCCCAGTGTAGGAGGGCGGTCAGCCGGTGCGTACGCCGCGCAGGTAGCCGGAGAGCGCGGTGACGGCCGCGGGGTTGCGCGGGCTCTCCACCAGATCGGCGTAATCCATGACGTAAATGCGGTCGTTCTTGATCGCCGAGACGTTCTTCAGTGGCGCGTACGACTTGAGGAACGACTTCTTCTGCTCGGCGGTCGGCGTGCCGTAATCGTTGATCACGATCACGTCGGGGTCGCGCTCGACCACCGTCTCCCACCCGACCGTGGTCCAGGAGTCCTTGAGGTCCTTCATGACGTGGTCGCCGCCGGCCTTGGTGATGATGTCGTGCGGCCCGGCGAAGCGGCCCGAGGTCAGGGGCTTGTCCTGGCCGCCGTCGTAGAGGAAGACGGAGGGCCGCTCGCCCTCCGCGGGCGCCTTGGCCTGCGCGTCGGCGACCTGCTTGCGGTACTTGGTGACCAGCGCCTCGGCCCGGTCCTCGACGTCGAAGATCTTCCCGAGGGTCCGCAGGTCGGTGTAGAGCGCGTCCAGCGGCGGCATCACGCCGCGGGCGCGGTCCCGGCCGCCGTCGGTCCCGTTGCGGCAGGACTCGGTGAGCACGTAGCTGCCGATGCCGAGCTTCTCCAGGGACGCGGGCGTGACGCCGCTGTCCTCGCCGAAGCCGTAGTTCCAGCCCGCGAAGACCAGGTCGGCCCTGGCGTCCAGGGCGATCTCCTTGGTGATCGCCTTCTTGGACAGCCACGGCACCTTGGCGTACGCGTCCTTCCAGGCGACGGCGTCGATGTCGCCCCGGTACTCCGGCGTGACGTACCCGGCCATGTGGTCCTCCAGACCGAGCGCGAACATGATGTCGGCGATTCCGATGTCGTTGGTGACCACGCGCCGCGGCGCCTTGTCGTACGTCGTCTTCGTACCGCAGTTCTCGACCGTGACCGGGTAGTGCCCCGATCCGGCGCCCGACGCCTCGGCCGAGCCGTCCTTGCCGTCCTTCCCGCCCTCGGCGACCTGCGCGCCGCAGCCGGTGAGCGCGGCGAGCGCGAGGGCGGTGAGCAGGGCGGCGGAGCGGTGGCGGGTGCGCATGGGGGTCCTCACGGGGTGGTCGGCGGGTCGGTACGGGCGGGCAGGCGGTCGAAGAGCAGCTGTACGGCGCCGGTCTCGGGATGCGGTACGCGGTGCGCGCGCACCCCGAACACCTCGGCCAGCAGCTCGGTGTCCAGCACGTCGTGCGGGGCGCCGGAGGCGACGATGCGGCCGCCGGAGATGACGTACAGCTCGTCGCAGTGCCCGGCGGCCAGGTTCAGGTCGTGCAGCGCGGTCAGCACCGTCAGCCCGCTGTCCCGCACCAGCGCCAGCAGCTCCAACTGCTGCGCGATGTCCAGGTGGTTGGTCGGCTCGTCCAGCACCAGCACCTTCGGCTCCTGGGCCAGCGCGCGGGCGATCAGCACCCGCTGCTTCTCGCCGCCGGACAGGCTCAGGAACGAGCGCTCGGCCAGGTGGGCGGCGCCGGACCGCGCGAGGGCCTCCTCGCACAACCGGGTGTCGGCGGCGCTCGGCCGCCCCGAGCCGCGCTGGTGCGGCAGCCGCCCCATCGCGACGACCTCGGCGGCCGTGAAACCGAACTCGGTCGCCGACTCCTGCGGCAGCGCGGCCAGCTGCCGGGCCCCCTCGCGTACGCCCATGGCGTGCAGGTCGGCGCCGTCCAGCCGCACGGTGCCGGCGGCCGGGCGCAGTGCCCGGTAGGCGCAGCGCAGCAGGGTGGACTTGCCGCTGCCGTTGGGCCCGACCAGCCCGACGACCCGGCCGCTGCCGGCGTGCAGGGTGATGTCGTGCACGAGCCGGGCGCCGGCCACGTCCACGGACACCGCGTCGATGTCGATCCGCATCACGCACCGCCTCCGAAGGAGTAGCCGCGGCGCCGCATCAGCAGGACGAAGCAGGGCACGCCGATGACGGCGGTGATCACTCCGACGGGCAGTTCCACGGGCGCCAGCAGCACCCGGCTCAGAATGTCCACCCACACCAGCAGCACCGCGCCCAGCAGCGGCGCCACGGCCAGCACCCGCCGGTGCCCGGCGCCCACCAGCATCCGCGTCACGTGCGGCACCATCAGCCCGACGAACCCGATCGCCCCGCTGACCGCGACCACCGCGCCGGTGACGCCCGCCGTCACCACGAACAGCTCCCGGCGCAGCCGCCCCGGGTCCACGCCGAGCGCGGCGGCCGACTCGTCGCCCATGGCCAGCGCGTTGAGGCGGCCCGCCGAGGCCACCAGGTAGACCAGCGCGGCGGCCACCGCGGCCGCGGCGATCGGCACCGAGCCCCAGCCCGCTCCGCTGAGGCTGCCGAGCAGCCACATCATCGCGGACCGCGCGGCCTCGCCGCGGTCGGCGGCGAACACCATCAGGGTGGAGAGGGCGGAGAAGCCGTAGTACATGGCGGAGCCGGTCAGGACCAGCCGCAGCGGCGTCAGCCCGTGCGCGCTGCGGGCCGCCGCGTACACCAGCGCCATCGCCAGCAGCGCCGAGCAGAAGGCGGCGGTGGACAGCGCCCACACGCCGAGCGCGGCCAGCGACCCGAAGAGCAGGACGGCGTTGGCGCCGACCGCGGCGCCGGAGGAGACGCCGAGCACGAAGGGGTCGGCGAGCGCGTTGCGCACCAGCGCCTGGACGGCGACGCCGATCGCGGAGAGCCCGGCGCCCACGACGGCGGCCAGCACGGCGCGGGGGAAGCGCAGCTCCCAGACGATGGTGTAGGCGGAGACCTCGTCGGCGGAGATGGTGCCGCCGCTCAGGCCCGCGCCGAGGTAGCGCAGCACGTCGCCCCAGCCGACGCCGGAGGCGCCGAGGCCGACGCCGCACAGCAGCGAGCCGAGCAGGGCGGCGGCGAGCCCGGCGGCCAGCGGGCCGGTACGCAGCGGCGCTGGGCGGCGCGGCGCCGTCGCTGGGGCCGGGGGAGCGGCGGTACGGGCGGGGGCGGCCAAGGGACCAGCGCCTTCGGCTCGGGCCGCGTCCGTACGGGAAGGGGCCGTGGTCCGAGGCGCGAGGCCGGCGGCGGCGTCCCCTCGCAGTCCACGGCGAGTTGTCGGAACGGGCGCCCCCGCGGGCGATCGGGCTGGCGGAAGGAGGTTTCCGCTCACCGTTGCGGGTCAGCGCCGGACTCTCACCGGACTTTCCCCGCGGGGCGCTCTGCGTCTGTCGTTGCTGGGAAGACGGCTGTTACTTGAAGAAAGCGATGCCGTCGTCCGGCAGGTCCTTGAGGTCCTTGGCCCACTCACTGGGGTCGACGACCTTCTTCAGGTGCGCGGACATGTACGGGCGCAGCGGCACCTCGGGGGTGGTCTTCTCGCCTACCCACATCAGGTCGCTGTTCACGTACCCGTACAGGCGCTTGCCGCCGCTGTACGGGCCCGAGGCGGCGGTGCGCGCGACGGCGTCGGTGGCCAGGTCGATCTGCGGCTTCTGGTCGGCCAGCTCGCCGTACCAGACCTCCGCGACGCCACCGTCGCGGATCATCACGACCTCGACCTTGCGGTCCTTGTCGATGCGCCAGTAGCCGGCCTCGGTCTCCAGCGGCGCGACCTTCTTGCCCTCACCGTCCAGCACCCAGCTGTGCGAGGTGTATTCGAGGAAGTCGCGGCCGTCGTGCGTGAAGGTGACCTCCTGGCCGAAGTTGCACTTCTCGGTACCGGGGAAGTCCGCGACGCCCGCGCCCTCCCAGTTGCCGAGCAGGAAGGCGAGGGGCACGAGGGCCGGGTTCAGGTCGGACGGGATCTCGATCATGAGCTCAGGCGATCTGTATTAGGGGAGGTTTCTGGTCTCTAGCGCTGGCCCTGGTACAGCTTCTTCCAGGTCAGCCCGGCGAAAGCGACGACGCCGACGGCTACCAGGACGAGCAGGGTGGTGAAGACTGCCTCAAGCACGAGCGCGCTCCTCGGACGGAGTGAGGTATTACGGACCGGGAGCGAGTCTAGTCGGCGTGGCTCAGGGCAGCGCTGTGAGGTCCGCCGCGCGCCCTAGAGTGGCCGTATGGCGAAGAAGCTGGTGATCAAGGTGACGGCGGGGGCCGACGCTCCCGAGCGCTGTTCCCAGGCGTTCACGGTGGCGGCGGTCGCCGTGGCGAGCGGGGTGCAGGTCTCGCTGTGGCTGACCGGGGAGTCGGCGTGGTTCGCGCTGCCGGGGCGGGCTGCGGAGTTCGAGCTGCCGCACGCGGCGCCGCTGCCGGACCTGATCGACTCGATCACGGCGGGCGGCGGCACCATCACCGTGTGCACGCAGTGCGCGGCGCGCCGCGGCATCGAGGAGAAGGACCTCATCGAGGGCGCCCGGATCGCCGGGGCGCAGGTGTTCGTCAGCGAGGTCGTGCCGGACGGGGTGCAGGCGCTGGTCTACTGAGCCGGTTCCCGGCCGGCACCGGCTCTCAGCGGCGGCCGGGGCCGTGGTCGTCGATCTCGCGCCACCAGCGGTCGGACTCCGGGTCGCCGGACTCGTCCCACCAGCGTTCGCCCGGCTCCCTGCGGTTGCCGACGATCGCCGCGAACGGCGGGATGACCATGGCGACCACGCACATCGCCACGGCCGCCGGCACGGACCACAGCCGGACCACGCCCCACGCCAGCACGAACAGGGCGATGCAGACGCCCATCAGGGCGAAGTACCGGCGGTGCCGGCGCTGCGCGGGCGGACGCTGGTGCGCGTACATGACTCCACCGTAGGTCGGCCCGCGGCCGCTGGGAAGCGCGGCGGGCCGCACCCCCAGCCAAGGCGTCCAAACCCCTGGGGTGCGGCCCGGCGGCCGTACGTGCGTACGTATGGGTGTCGCCGTCAGACGGCGATGGCGACCTCCGCGAGCCCGCCGTGCTGCGCGACGACGGTGCGGTCCGCGGTCGCGCCCGGGACCAGGGCGCGCAGCGTCCAGGTGCCCTCGGCCGCGTAGAAGCGGAACTGCCCGGTCGCCGAGGTGGGGACCTCGGCGGTGAACTCGCCGGTGCTGTCCAGCAGCCGCACGTACCCGGTGACGGGCTGGCCGTCGCGGGTCACGCTGCCCTGGATGGTGGTCTCGCCCGGCTTGATCGTCGAAGCGTCCGGGCCGCCGGCCTGTGCTCCACACATATGGGTACTTCCTTGGTGGGTTGAGGGGTACGGGGAGGCGGTGCGCTTACTTCGCGGCGCCGAGCTCGATCGGCACGCCGACCAGCGAGCCGTACTCGGTCCAGGAGCCGTCGTAGTTCTTGACGTTGCTCTGGCCGAGCAGCTCGTGCAGCACGAACCAGGTGAGCGCGGAGCGCTCGCCGATGCGGCAGTAGGCGATGGTGTCCTTCGCCAGGTCCACGTTCTCGGTCTCGTACAGGGCCTTGAGCTCGTCGTCCGACTTGAAGGTGCCGTCGTCGTTGGCGTTCTTCGACCACGGGATGTTGCGGGCGCTCGGCACGTGGCCGGGGCGCTGCGACTGCTCCTGCGGGAGGTGCGCGGGGGCGAGCAGCTTGCCGCTGAACTCGTCGGGGGAGCGCACGTCGACCAGGTTCAGGTTGCCGATCGCGGCGACGACGTCGTCACGGAAGGCGCGGATGGAGGTGTCCTGGGCCTTCGCCTTGTACTGGGTCTGCGGGCGGTTCGGCACCTGCGAGCCGTCGACCAGGTCGCGCGAGTCCAGCTCCCACTTCTTGCGGCCGCCGTCGAGCAGCTTGACGCTGCCGTGGCCGTACAGCTTGAAGTACCAGTACGCGTACGAGGCGAACCAGTTGTTGTTGCCGCCGTAGAGGACGACCGTGTCGTCGTTGGCGATGCCCTTCTCGGACAGCAGCTTCTCGAAGCCCGCCTGGTCGACGAAGTCGCGCCGCACCGGGTCCTGGAGGTCCTTCTGCCAGTCGATGCGGACGGCGTTCTTGATGTGGTTCTTGTCGTAGGCCGAGGTGTCCTCGTCGACCTCGACGATGACCACCTTCGGGTCGTCGATGTGGGCCTCGACCCAGTCGGCGTCCACCAGGACGTCGCTACGGCTCATGTTGTTCTCCTCCGGGGCAGTTACGGGGCACGCGTACGCCGGTGCGCGCTGCGGGCGGGGGACGCGGCGCTGCGTGGGGAAGGGCAGGGTGGCCTCGGCGGGCCGGGCGGGGGCGGGGGGAAGAGGCCGCCCGTCAGGCAGTGCGACAGAGCATGGCGGCGACGCGGCACAGATCGACTGCCCGCCGCTTCGTGAGATTCGCCTGTCCCCGCGAACGGGAACCGCTCAGAGAGCTCTGCATGCGACCGATCGTAGGGAGGCGCGGTGGGACGTGTCACCGGCGTGTCGGATGCTGAGACGCGTGGGTCCGCATGGCGATACGAGGAGGGGGTGCGGGCGGCCTGCCGGCCGGGCCGCGGCGGCCCGCGGGCCGGTGGGGGACTGGCGTGCGGGACGGGATGTCTCAGCGTATGGACGGCCGGGTGGTTCGTGGTGATTCGTACCGATGCCGCCGGCCGGGGGTGGGGGGTGCCCCGGCCGGGCGCCGGATCAGCCGGAAATCTTGACGTCCGTGCCGCTGGCCGAGATCGAGATGCCGTCCCGCGTCGAAACGACCTTGTCCAGCTTCAGGCTGCCGGGCAGCCGGTTCAGCTTCCACCGGTGGTCGGTCTCCCCGCGGACCTGGTCCCGGCAGGCGGACAGCCGCGAGCACAGGTCCGGCAGCTTGTCGGCGCGCAGCTGGACGGTGTCGCCGTTCACTATGCTCACGGTGCCGGTGATCTCCAGCGCGTTGAGCATCGGCAGGTTCGGCAGGTTCGGGGAGATCTTCACCTGGCTCTTGCCGTTCTTCTCGCCGCCGTAGCTCACCTTCACGTTCTTGCCCGAGGCGGCGGTCAGGTCCGCGTACGAGATACGGGCCTCGCCGGTGGCGCTGGCCGCGCTCTCGATCGAGGTGTAGTCGCTGGTCAGCTTCACGTCGTGGAACTGCGCCGACATCTGCTCGATGCGCAGCGTGCGGCCCTCGGCGGTCGCGTTCAGGCCGTCGATCTTGGCGTCCACCCGGTCCAGCCTGCGGCTCGCGACCTGGGTCAGGAACGGGAAGCCGGTGATCGACACCTCCGGCGTCCGGTCCAGGCCCTGGCTGCTGCGGATCTTGTCCGCGGCCTTGTCCTCGGCGATGTTCACGGCCACCCGGTCGGCGGCGACGAACAGGCCGCCGAATATCACGACGATCACCAGCAGCACTCGCAGTGCGCGCATCGAACCACTACCCCCAGGCGTGGGGCCGAATTCGGCCCGGTTTTTCCGGTTCAGACCTTGATGTTGCGCCTGCGAGCCTAACCGGCCCAGGGGGGCCGGTGTTGTTCCGCGGGCCTGCGGCCGGGCAGGCGGCCCGCGGCCGGACAGGCTGGATCGGTCAGGTCAGGGCGCGCCCCAGGACGTAGACGGCGGGGGAGGCGAGGGCCAGGGGGAGAGCTACGCCCGCGGTCATGTGGACGAAGCGGGAGGGGTAGTCGTAGCTGGCGACGCGGAGGCCGATCAGGGCGCAGCCGCCGGCGACCAGGCCCAGCAGGGCGCCCGCCGCGCCGAGGCCGGTGAGCTGGCCGGCCGCGATGCCCGCGCCCGCGCCGCCGAGCAGGGCGACGACGAGGGAGGCGGCGGGGGGCAGCGGCAGGGCGCGGGCGAGGGTCGCCACGGCCACCGCGATGGCGCCGACCGTGACCGCGTCGGCCGCGGCGGCCAGCTGGCCCGACGCCATGACCGCGAGCGCGGTCGAGGTGAGACCGGCGGTCAGCGCGTACATGCGTTCGTCGGCGCTGCTGCGGTTGCGCAGCTGTAGGACGAGGACGAACAGGCACCAGACGCCGAGCGTGCCGATGGCGACCGTGGGCGCCTGGTCGCGGTCCGTGGCCAGTAGCGCGATGTCGGTGGTCACGCCCGCCAGGAAGGCGAGCGCGATGCCCTGCCGGGCCGGCCACATGCCGTTGAGGCGGAACCAGCCGGCGGCGGTGACGGCCTGGAGGAGCACCACCGGCACCATCAGGCCCACGCGGGGCAGCGGGGCGGCGAGCGCGAGGAGCAGGGCCAGCACGGCGGTGACCGCGGCGGGCTTGAGGCCGGGCGGGATGATCGGCGAGCGGCCCTCGGCGCGGGCGCGCTGGTTGGGCGCGAGCCGCGACAGGTCGGGGGCGGGTTCGGGTTCCTGCGCGGGCTGGGCGCCGGTGTGCGGCTGCGGCTGCGGCTGCGGGTTCCGGGTGGCGGCCGGCGCGGGGCTCTGCTTCGGCAGGTAGGACGTCTCGGCGGCGGACGGGTCGGGCGTTGCGGCGCCCGGCCCGTTCACGACGGGGAGCTGGGCGCTGGTGTCCCAGGTCGGCGCGGTCCAGATCTGCGTCTGCGGATCGTCCTGGCCGCCGTTGGCCGGGGCGTAGGCGTCGGCTCCGTACGAGCCCTGCCCGTACTGCCCCGGATGCTGCTGCTGTTGTTGTTGTCCGGCTGCGGAGGGCCAGGAGGTCTGCTGCGGCTGCCCGTAGGTGTCGTAGCCCTGCTGCTGGTGGCCGTATGCCTGCTGCCCGTACGACTGCTGACCGTAGGCCTGCTGTCCGTATGCCTGGTGGCCGTAGGACTGCTGCTGCGGCTGCTGCGCGGGGGGCTGCTGCTGTCCGTACGTGCCCTCGTAACTGCCGTACGGCTGCGCGGGCTGGGACCCGTACGTACCGCCGGTCTCGTACGACCCGGGCGTCTCGTAGGGGTCGGCGGACCGGTACGGATCGTGGGCGTCCTGGGGGGCCCGCTGCTGCCGGTGCGGGTCCTGCGGGTCGTACGGCCCGTAGGACCCGTACGGATTCTGCGGCTGGTTCTCGCTCATGTTCTCGCTCATCCTCCCGCGAACGGCGGCAGGACCTCGACGGTGCCGCCCTCGGCCAGCCGTACCGCCGCGTGGTCGCGGCTGCCGACCGGATCGCCGTCGACCAGGAACGAGCTGCGCGTCAGGACGCGGGCGAACTCCGGGTTCGCGGCGTGCCGCTCGCGCGCCGCGGCCAGTGCCTCGGCGAGCGTCGCCGCCGCGTACGGCTCCTCGGCGGTGCCGGCGGCGGCCTTCGCCGCGGCCCAGTAACGCACGGTGCCAGTTGTTGTCACGGCGGCCTCTTCATCGTGAATCGTCGTGAGTCGTCAGATGCCTCCATGATGGCGCACGCGAAGGCCGGTCCCGTTCGGGGCGAGTCGGGACGCCGGTCCGGACAAGTTCTGGCAAAACCTCCAGCTCCGTTCGAGTGACGGGGGGAAATTCGATTGCCGCGCGAATCAGCTCGCATAGGCTCGAAAGGTGTTGGTCCGATTGGCGCGGGCGCATCTGCGGCCCCACATGCGCCCGATATCCCTGATCGTGCTGCTCCAGCTCGTCCAGACGCTGGCCACCCTCTACCTGCCCACCCTCAACGCCGACATCATCGACAACGGTGTCGTCAAAGGGGACATGGGCTACATATTGAGCCTCGGCGGCGTCATGACCGCCGTGACCCTGCTGCAGATCGTCTGCTCGATCGGCGCCGTCTACTTCGGCGCCCGCACGGCCATGGCACTGGGCCGTGACATCCGGGCGGCGGTCTTCGACCGGGTGCAGTCCTTCTCCGCCCGCGAGGTGGGCAGGTTCGGCGCGCCGTCCCTGATCACCCGTACCACCAACGACGTACAGCAGGTCCAGATGCTGGTCCTGATGACGTTCACGATGATGGTCGCGGCGCCCATCATGTGCGTCGGCGGCGTCGTGATGGCCCTGAACCAGGACGTGCCGCTGTCCGGCCTGATCCTGGTCATCGTGCCGGTCCTGGCGGTCCTCGTGTCGCTGGTCGTCCGGCGCATGCGCCCGCTCTTCCGCGGGGTGCAGGAGCGCATCGACACCGTCAACCGGGTGCTGCGCGAGCAGATCACCGGCATACGGGTCATCCGCGCCTTCGTCAGGGACGGGTACGAGCGCGAGCGCTTCGCCGGCGCCAACCGCGACCTGTACGACGTGTCGCTGCGCGCCGGCCGGCTGATGTCGCTGATGTTCCCGCTGGTCATGCTCGTCGTGAACGTCTCCAGCGTGGCCGTCGTCTGGTTCGGCGGGCACCGCATCGACAGCGGCGGGATGCAGATCGGCGCGCTGACCGCCTTCCTCAGCTATCTGATGTACATCCTCATGTCGATCATGATGGCGACGTTCATGGTGATGATGCTGCCGCGCGCCGAGGTCTGCGCCGAGCGCATCCAGGAGGTGCTGGCCACCGACACCAGCGTCACCCCGCCGAAGGCGCCGGTCACCGAGCTGCGCCGGCACGGGGAACTGGAACTGCGCGGTGTCGGGTTCCGCTTCCCCGGCGCCGAGGAGCCGGTCCTCAAGGACATCTCGCTGACCGCGCGCCCCGGCGAGACCACCGCCGTCATCGGCTCGACGGGCAGCGGCAAGTCCACCCTCCTCGGCCTGGTGCCGCGGCTGTTCGACGCGACGGACGGCGCGGTGCTGGTGGACGGCGTGGATGTGCGCACCCTCGCCCCCGAGACGCTGGCCAAGACCATCGGCCTCGTACCCCAGAAGCCGTACCTCTTCTCCGGGACCGTGGCCACCAACCTGCGCTACGGCAACCCCGAAGCGACCGACGAGGAGCTGTGGCACGCGCTGGAGACCGCGCAGGCCCGCGACTTCGTCGAACGGATGGAGGGCGGCCTGGACGCGCCGATCGCCCAGGGCGGCGGCAACGTCTCCGGCGGGCAGCGGCAGCGGCTGGCCATCGCGCGGGCGCTGGTACGCAAGCCCGAGATCTACCTCTTCGACGACTCCTTCTCCGCCCTGGACTACGCCACGGACGCCGCGCTGCGGGCCGCGCTGGCCCGGGAGACGGACCGGGCCACGGTCGTGATCGTCGCCCAGCGCGTCTCCACCATCCGCGGCGCCGACCGCATCGTCGTCCTGGACGAGGGCCGGGTGGTCGGCACCGGCACGCACGCCGAGCTGATGGCGGACAACGAGACCTACCGGGAGATCGTGCTCTCCCAGCTGACCGAGCAGGAGGCGGCGTGAGCAGCCAACAGGCCCCGCAGCGGCGCGGGCCTGCGCCGGCCGCCGGGCCCGCGCGCATGATGGGCGGCCAGCCCACCGAGAAGGTCATGGACTTCAAGGGGTCGGGTCTGCGGCTGCTGCGGCAGATGCGGCCCGACCGCGCGGTCATGTGGGTGGCGCTGACGCTCGGCGTGCTGAGCGTCGCGCTGTCCGTGCTGGCCCCGAAGGTCCTCGGCCACGCCACCGACCTGATCATGGCGGGCATCGTCGGCAGGCAGCTGCCCGGCGGCATCAGCAAGGCGGAGGCCGTCGCGCACCTGCGCGCGCAGGGCGAGAACGGGCTGGCCGACATGCTCGGCACGATGCCGGTCGTACCGGGCCGGGGCATCGACTTCGACGCCGTCGGCGTGGTCCTGCTGTGGGTCTTCCTGATCTACGTGGGCGCCTCCCTCTTCGGCTTCGTACAGGCCAGGATCGCCACCCGCGTCGTCCAGCGGACCGTCTTCCGGATGCGCGAGCAGGTGGAGGAGAAGCTCGCGCGGCTGCCGCTGCGCTACTTCGACAAGCAGCCGCGCGGCGAGGTCCTCTCCCGCGCCACCAACGACATCGACAACATCGCCCAGACGCTCCAGCAGACCCTGAGCCAGATCGTCGCCTCGCTGCTGACCATCGTCGGCGTGCTGGCGATGATGTTCTGGATCTCGCCGCTGCTGGCCCTGGTCGCGCTGATCACGGTGCCGGTCTCGGTCGTCGTCGCCACCAAGGTCGGCAAGCGGGCGCAGCCCCAGTTCGTCCAGCAGTGGAAGACCACCGGCAAGCTCAACGCGCACATCGAGGAGATGTACACCGGCCACTCCCTGGTCAAGGTCTTCGGCCGCCAGAAGGAGTCCGCCGAGCTGTTCCGCAAGCAGAACGACGCGCTGTACGAGGCGGGCTTCAAGGCCCAGTTCATCTCCGGGATCATCCAGCCCGCGATGATGTTCATCGGCAACCTGAACTACGTGCTGGTGGCGGTGGTCGGCGGCCTGCGCGTCGCGTCCGGCGCGCTGTCCATCGGCGACGTGCAGGCGTTCATCCAGTACTCCCGCCAGTTCAGCCAGCCGCTGACCCAGGTTGCCTCGATGGCCAACCTGGTGCAGTCCGGCGTTGCCTCGGCCGAGCGCGTCTTCGAGCTGCTGGACGCCGACGAGCAGGAGCCGGACGACGCCAGGCCGCAGCGCCCCGAGCACGTCAGCGGCCATGTCGTCTTCGAGGACGTCGCCTTCCGCTACGAGGACGACAAGCCGCTCATCGACGACCTGTCGCTGGCCGTCCACCCGGGCCAGACGGTCGCGATCGTCGGCCCGACGGGCGCCGGCAAGACCACGCTGGTCAACCTGCTGATGCGCTTCTACGAGGTGCGCGGCGGCCGGATCACCCTGGACGGCGTGGACATCAAGGCGATGAGCCGCGAGGAGCTGCGCTCCAACATCGGCATGGTCCTCCAGGACACCTGGCTCTTCGGCGGCACCATCGCCGAGAACATCGCCTACGGCGCCCCCGAGGGCACCTCGATGGACAAGATCATCGAGGCGGCGAAGGCCACCCACGTGGACCGCTTCGTACGCACCCTCCCCGACGGGTACGACACCGTCATCGACGACGAGGGCGCCAACGTCTCGGTGGGCGAGAAGCAGCTGATCACCATCGCCAGGGCCTTCCTCGCCGAGCCGGCGATCCTGGTCCTGGACGAGGCCACCAGCTCGGTCGACACCCGTACCGAGGTGCTCATCCAGCACGCCATGGCCCAGCTGCGCACCGGCCGCACCAGCTTCGTGATCGCGCACCGGCTGTCCACCATCCGCGACGCGGACCTGATCCTGGTCATGGAGTCCGGCGCCATCGTCGAGCAGGGCACGCACGACGCGCTGCTGGCGGCGGACGGCGCCTACGCGAGGCTGTACGCGGCCCAGTTCGCGGAGCCGCTGGCGGAGGCGGAGTGACCGGGGGACGGTAGGAGCCGGGCCACCGGGCGGCGGCCCGCACCCACCCGGGTGCGGGCCGCTCTCATGCCCGCTGCGCCAGCCAGTCGCCGATCCGGGTGAGCAGCGCCTCGGGGGCCGCGTTCTCCGCGTGGCCGAAGCCGTGCTCCAGCCACAGGTCGCTGGTGTCCGGGTCGGCGGCAGCGGCGAGCATCCGCGGATGGTCCAGCGGGAAGTACGGGTCGCGGTCGCCGTGCACGACGAGCAGCGGGGTGGGGGCGATGCGCGGGACGGCGGCGACGGGGGACAGCGGTACGGGGTCCCAGTCCTCGGGGTGGATGCGCGTCTTGAGCCCCAGCCGGGACACCAGGCGTCCCGTGGGACGCGTCACCACCCAGTGCAGCCTGCGCATCGAGGCCGTACCCCGGTAGAACCACCGCGCGGGAGCACTCACCGACACCACCATGTCGGTGTGCGCATCCGTGCGCCCCCCGCGCGCCCCTCCGAACAGCGCAGCGTGCCGCAGGACGACCGAGCCGCCCATGGAGAATCCGACGGTCGCGACCCTGCGGTGGCCCAGCGCCCGCGCCCAGCGGACCGCCGCGGCCAGGTCCAGCACCTCGCGGTCGCCGACCGTGGACCGGCCGCCGGACCTGCCGTGCCCCCGGAACGAGAATGTGATCACGGCCGCACGCTGGGCGAACACCCCGGCGGCCCGGCGCAGCGCGGGCCGTTCCAGCGCACCGGTGAAGCCGTGCGCGAGCACGATGGCCAGGTCGCCCGAGGGGGCGCGCGGAGGTGTGTACGCGGCGTCGATCCGGACCCCGTCCTCCGTCAACAAGGCCGTGCGCCGGCCACTCGTTGTGATCGACGGAACACAAGATCGCGCAAAATCGGCCTCGGGTCCGGAAGTCATGTGGGCTATTCTGCTGGGCAAGAAGGATCCGGGCAGCGTTGCCCCCGGGTCCTTTTGTGCTTTGGACCGCGTTCACGCGCGGATGAGCACACCGGCGCTCCACAGGGCCCCTCGGTGGCCACGGATCCGCCCCCGTACGAAGCAGTGCCGCAATGCGTCCTCGCAGGGACCGAGGAGGAACCGACGTAATGGGCGAGCGAAGCGTGCAGGACACGAAGGGCAGCAAACGGCTGGCCGGGACCCGGGCGGGTGGTCGGCGATGAGCTCGCTGCTGCTCCTGACCAACGCACTCCAGCCCTCGACGGAGGTGCTTCCCGCGCTCGGCCTGCTGCTGCACAGCGTCCGGGTCGCCCCCGCCGAGGGACCGGCCCTGGTGGACACCCCCGGCGCCGACGTCATACTGATCGACGGGCGGCGTGACCTGCCGCACGTACGGTCGCTGTGCCAGCTGCTGCGGTCCACCGGGCCCGGCTGTCCCCTCGTGCTGGTGGTGACCGAGGGAGGTCTGGCCGCCGTCACGGCGGACTGGGGCATCGACGACGTCCTGCTGGACACCGCGGGCCCGGCCGAGGTCGAGGCCCGGCTGCGGCTGGCCATGGGCCGCCAGCAGATCGGCGTCGACGACAGCCCGATGGAGATCCGCAACGGCGACCTGTCGGTGGACGAGGCGACCTACAGCGCCAAGCTCAAGGGCCGGGTCCTGGACCTGACCTTCAAGGAGTTCGAGCTGCTCAAGTACCTGGCGCAGCACCCCGGCCGGGTCTTCACCCGCGCCCAGCTGCTGCAAGAGGTGTGGGGCTACGACTACTTCGGCGGTACGCGCACGGTCGACGTACACGTGCGGCGGCTTCGCGCGAAGCTGGGCCCCGAGCACGAGTCGCTGATCGGCACCGTGCGCAACGTCGGCTACCGCTTCGTCACGCCGGAGAAGCCGGAGAAGTCCGAGCGTGCCGCGGAGGGCAAGGAAGCGCCGGGCAAGAGCGGCGGGCGGGCCGGGAGCGGCGGCGGTACGGAGAACGGCGCGGGCCCCGGCGCGCGCCGGGACGCGCCCTCGCGCGCCGGTGCCGGGATCGAGGCCGCCGCGGCTCGGCCTGCCAAGAGGTAGAACCACCCGCGTAGACTGCCGCGCGTGGCCAAGGTGACGCGGGATGATGTGGCAAAACTGGCGGGTACCTCGACCGCCGTGGTGAGTTACGTCATCAACAACGGGCCGAGGCCGGTCGCCCCGGCCACGCGCGAGCGGGTACTCGCCGCGATCAAGGAGCTGGGGTACCGCCCGGACCGGGTCGCGCAGGCGATGGCGTCGCGGCGCACGGACCTCATAGGCCTGATCGTGCCGGACACCCGGCAGCCGTTCTTCGCGGAGATGGCACACGCCGTCGAGCAGGCTGCCGCCGAGCGCGGGAAGATGGTCCTGGTCGGCAACGCCGACTACCTCGACGAGCGTGAAGTGCACTATTTGCGCGCTTTCTTGGGGATGCGGGTGGCCGGCCTGATCCTGATCAGCCAGGGGCCCAGCGAGCACGCCGCCGCCGAGATCGACGCCTGGGACGCCCGGGTCGTCCTGCTGCACCGGCGCCCCGACGCGATCGACGACGTGGCCGTGATGACGGACGACGTCGGCGGCGCGCAGCTGGCGACCCGGCACCTGCTGGAGCACGGCCACCCGTACGTCGCCTTCCTCGGCGGTACGGAGGAGACGCCGAAGTCCGGCGACCCGGTCACCGACCACCTGGAGGGCTGGCGGCGGGCCATGGAAGAGTCCGGCAAGTCCCTCGAAGGGCGTTATTTCCAGGCGCCGTACAACCGTTACGACGCCTACAAGGTCGCCCTGGACCTGCTCGCCGGCCCCGACCGGCCGCCGGCCATCATGTGCGCGACCGACGACCAGGCGATCGGCGTCCTGCGGGCCGCCCGCGAACTGCGCATCGACGTGCCGGGCCAGCTGGCGGTGGCCGGGTTCGACGACGTCAAGGAAGCGGCGCTGACCGACCCGCCGCTGACCACGGTCGCCTCCGACCGCGAGGCGATGGCGCGGGCCGCGGTCGACCTGGTGCTGGACGACGGCCTGCGGGTGGTCGGGTCGCGGCGCGAGCGGCTGCGGCTGTTCCCGGCGCGGCTGGTGGTCCGGGGGTCGTGCGGCTGCGGCCCGGCCGCCGCCGGCGCGGTGCCGAGCGTCGAGCACGCGCCCCGTAGCTGATCTTCCTTACACCGGGCATACCGACTTCTGTCGGGCCTCTCAGGGCGTTCTCAGACGGTTCTCATGGTGGGCTCGCACAGTCGGGTACATGACCGAAAGCTACCGCCGAAGCGGCGACGAAACACCTCAGAACCAGGGTTACGTCCAGGGGCAGCAGGCGCAGTCCGGGACGAGTGGCGCGGGCTACCCGCCCCCTCCGCCGCACCCGCCGCACGGCGCGCAGCAGCCGGCGGCCGGCCCCGCAGGGCCCGGCGCCGCGGGCTTCGGCGGCTCCGACGGCCCCGGCGGTCCCGGCGGCCCCGAGAGCGCCGGCGGGCCCGCGCCCCGCCGCCGGGCCCGCCGCCCCGTCGCGCTCATCGCGGCCGTGGCCCTCGCCTCCGGCCTCATCGGCGGCGGCAGCGCCGCGCTCATCGGCAGCGCCACCGACCAGCCGCAGGCCAACACCACCACACCGGTCGTGAACGCGGGCGCCGCCAAGGGCGGCAGCGTCGCCGCGGTGGCCAAGGCCGTCAGCCCCGCCATAACGGAGATCTCGGCGCAGACGACGAGCGGCAAGTCCACCGGCTCCGGCGTGGTCATCACCCCCGACGGCGAGATCGTCACCAACAACCACGTGGTGGCCGGCGCGTCTTCGGTGGACGTCACCTTCAGCGACGGCACCAAAAAGAAGGCCGACGTCGTGGGCACCGACCCGGACAAGGACCTGGCGCTGCTCAAGGTCAGGGGCGCCAAGAACCTGCCCACCGCCTCGCTCGGCAACTCCGACAAGCTCGCGGTCGGCGACGAGGTCGTCGCCATCGGCTCGCCCGAAGGTCTCACCGGCTCCGTCACCAGCGGCATCGTCTCCGCCCTCAAGCGCGATGTGACGGTCCCCAAGGACGACGGCGAGGAGAAGGAAGGACAGCGGGACCCGCGGGGCGGTCCGCAATGGCCGTTCGAGTTCGGCGGCGAACAGTACAACGGCGACACCGGCCAGTCGAAGACCACGTACAAGGCCATCCAGACCGACGCGGCGCTCAACCCCGGCAACTCCGGCGGCGCGCTGATCGACATGAACGGCCAGGTCGTCGGCATCAACTCCGCGATGTACTCGCCGGGTACCGGTCAGGGCAGCAGCTCGGCCGGGAGCGTCGGCCTCGGCTTCGCCATCCCGATCAACACCGTCAAGGCCGACCTCGCCAACCTGCGGGCCGGTGGCAGCAACAACACCTGAGGCGAACGCCCGGCTCGAACGGCCACGCTTCCGAGCCACGCCCGAGTGGTCACCGCCTCAGAGGCCGCAGGCTTCACGAGTCCGGTCTTCTGGAGGCCCCGCCCCGGATCCTCCCTTCCCGCAACCACCACCCCCGCTCCTCCCCGCCTCCCCTCCCGCCCGAACCTCACGCCGAGGAGGCCCCCATGGCCAGCAAGATCACCGTCCCGGCCCACCGCGCCCGCCGCGCCCTCGCGGCCGCCGTCGCCTGGAGCGCGGGCGGCGAACGGCGCAGCACGGCCGTCGGTACCGTCGACCACGGCGCCGACATCCGTACCGGCCCCGCCGACCTGGACCTGGCCCTCGCCCTGGCACGGGCCTGCGCCAAGGTGGAGCACGCCCGCGCCGAGCGGCCCACGGAGGTCGCGGCGGCCACCCGCCCCCGCCCCAAGCGGGCCGCCGCGACCGGCCAGGCCCGGCCGCCCAGGTCCGCGGTCACCCGTAGGTGACCGGCGGCGACCGCCCACCCCGGCTCCACGGCGCGCGTGCCGGACACCGCGCGGAGCAGCACCAGGTCCGTGCCGAGCGGCGTGCCCCGGCCGCGGACATGCGAGGCTGACGGGCAGGACCGCGGAATCCCCGGCCCGCCACCCCCCTTCACATCCGAGGTAGTCACATCCATGAGCCCCGCCGAGCACGGTGATCAGCCCGCCCGCATCCTGATCGTCGACGACGAGCCGGCCGTCCGCGAGGCGCTGCAACGCTCCCTCGCCTTCGAGGGGTACGGAACCGAGCAGGCCGTCGACGGCCTGGACGCGGTCGAGAAGGTCGCCTCCTACGATCCGGAACTGATCGTCCTGGACGTGCTGATGCCCCGCATGGACGGTCTGACGGCCGCCCGGCGGCTGCGGGCGAGCGGCGTGACCGTACCGATCCTGATGCTGACCGCCCGCGACACGGTCGGCGACCGGGTCACCGGGCTGGACGCGGGCGCCGACGACTACCTCGTCAAACCCTTCGAGCTGGACGAACTGCTGGCCCGTATCCGCGCGCTGCTGCGCCGCAGCTCGTACGCGGCGGCGGCCGGCGCGCAGCCGGCCGAGGGCGACGCGCTGACCTTCGCCGACCTGCGGATGGACCTGGCGACGCGGGAGGTGACCCGCGGGGCACGGAAGGTCGAGCTGACCCGTACCGAGTTCACGCTGCTGGAGATGTTCCTGGCGCACCCGCGCCAGGTGCTCACCCGCGAGCAGATCCTCAAGGCCGTCTGGGGCTTCGACTTCGAGCCGACGTCCAACTCCCTGGACGTATACGTGATGTACCTGCGCCGCAAGACGGAGGCCGGCGGCGAGCCACGGCTCGTGCACACGGTGCGCGGCGTCGGCTACGTCCTGCGGACCGAGGGCGGCGGGGAATGACCGACGTTCACGCTCCGGGCACCGGTGGTCCTTCTCCCGACGACGGTACGGCGCCGCGCCCCGGCCTGAAGGACCGCGTCGTGCACCGCTACCGGCAGCTCCCGTTGCGCTCCCGGCTGGCCATGCTCACGGCGGTCGCCGTGGCGATCGCCGTGGCCGCCTCGGCCGCCGCCTGCTGGCTGGTCACCCGGGACCGGCTCACCGAGCAGCTCGACGAGACGCTGAGCCAGCAGGCGAAGGACATCCCCGCCCAGTACGTGGACGCCCTGCGCACCAAGTGCAACAGCCCCCTGCCGGGTGACGCGCGGCTGCAACTGCCCACCCCGTACACGATCCAGATCGTGACGGCCGACGGCACCGTCTGCACCTCGTGGGAGAAGACCCGCATCCCGGCACAGGAATCGGACATGGCGGTCGCCAAGGGGCAGATCGAGGAGGCCACCCACACCACCCGGGCCAACGACGGCAAGGAGATGCGGGTCATCACCCGCGCGTACCGGGGGCCGATCACCGACGCGCACGGCAACCAGGTCGCGATCTCCATCGCGTCGCCCATGGCGCAGGTCACCGACCCCCTCAACCAGCTCGCCCTGATCCTGCTGATCGTCACCGGGATCGGCGTGCTGGGCGCCGCGACCGCGGGCCTGTGGGTTGCCCGCGCCGCCCTGAAGCCGGTGGACCGGCTCACCGAAGCCGTGGAACACGTAGCCCGTACGGAGGACTTGACGATCCGCATCCCCACCGAGGGGGAGGACGAGATCGCCCGCCTCTCGCGGTCCTTCAACTCCATGACCGCGGCCCTCGCCTCCTCCCGCGACCTCCAGCAGCAGCTGATCGCCGACGCGGGGCACGAGCTGCGGACGCCGTTGACCTCGCTGCGCACCAACATCGACCTGCTGGTACGCAGCGAGCAGTCCGGCCGGCAGATCCCGGCCGCCGACCGGGAGGCGCTGCTGGCATCGGTGAAGGCGCAGATGGGGGAGCTGGCGGCGCTCATCGGCGACCTCCAGGAACTGTCCAGGACGCCCGACACGGGGCCCGGCGGCCCGGCCGGCGTCCAGGTGGTCCCGCTGCACGAGGTCGTGGACTCGGCCCTGCGCAGAGCCCGGCTGCGCGGCCCGTCGCTGGACATCACCGCCGCGCTGGACCCCTGGTACGTACGGGGCGAACCCGCCGCGCTGGAGCGCGCGGTGGTCAACCTGCTGGACAACGCGGTCAAGTTCAGCCCGGAGGACGGCGCGGTCGAGGTCGCCCTGCGCCAGGGCGAGCTGCGGGTACGCGATCACGGGCCCGGCATCTCCGAGGAGGACCTCCCGCACGTCTTCGAACGCTTCTGGCGGTCGCCGTCCGCGCGCAGCCTGCCGGGCAGCGGACTCGGGCTGTCGATCGTGGCGCGTACGGCGTACCAGGCGGGCGGCACCGTGGAGCTGCGCGCCGCGGCGGGCGGCGGCGCGGAGGCCGTGCTGAGCCTGCCGGGGGCGTCCGTACCGCCGCCCGGGCTGCCGGTGGCGTAGCGGCAGCCCAGGGGCCCCGGAGGGGATGCGCCTACTTCCCCTCCCCCTTCCCCTTCGCGGTGCTGCCGATCGGCAGCTGGGACCCGGAAAGCTCCGCCCGGATCCCGTCCTCCTCGACGGAGATGTGCCGCAGCCGTACGTCGCCGGGCGTCTTGGGCAGCCGGAAGGACAGCGACAGCTGGTCGGCCAGCTGCGGCTTGGTCAGCCCGGTCAGCGCGCCCAGGATGTCCGGGTCGATGCCCACCTTCTGGAGCAGCCACGGGTGGTCGGCCACCACATCGACGAGGTTGACCTTCATCAGCTGCTCGATGAAGCGCGGCGCCCCGGTCAGCTCGTGCAGCTTCTTCTCGTTGCGCAGGGCTTCGTCGATGGTCTGCCGCGGGATGCCGATGCGTTCCGCGATGGCCGGCACGCCCAGCAGCGACTTCACCTTGGCGGCCTGCCGGCTCACCTCGGCCGCGGCCTTGCGGGTCAGCCGCAGGCCCTCTTCCGCACCGGTCCCCGGGCGGTAGACGGCCACGTCCGCGATGTCCAGGCGCATGTTGCCGATGTCGGTGGAGATCCCGCGGTCACCGGCCTGCCGGATGTGCGCCTCGGCCTGTACGCGCAGCTCGTGCCCGGCGATGGGCAGCCGGCCGACCGCCCGCACCGAGTTCGGGCCCAGCTCGCTGAACTTGACCTGTGAGGCACCCAGTTCCCGGTTCATGTCGTCGAACGACAGCAGCACGGTGCCCCGCATCGAGCCGACCGTCGCGCCCTTGACGGAGTCGGGCAGGTCGCCGTCGAGCCGGATGTCCTTCGCGCTCGCCTCGACCTTGGCCAGTGACACCCGGTCGGCCGCCAGGTCGGGAACGGTGACGTCCACCTGCTCCAGCCGCTTGCCGAGCACCTGCGTCAGGAAGGGGAAGCCCTTGATGTCGACTTCCGGGTTGGCGTTCAGGTGCAGCGATTCCTTCAGCTTCTCCTCGGCCTCGTGCTGCGCGTACAGCACCGCGAACCGGTCGGACAGCGCCAGGAACGCCACCAGCACCACCACCGCGACCAGCAGCTTCACCGTCTTCGACACCGCAGCGAACCGGCTGATCCCGCGCTTGCGGCGGCGGTGGTCGGGCGGCGTCCAGGCGCCGTCGGCGTCGTCCTCGTCGGAGCGCAGGCCCAGGCCCAGCGGGTCGTCGCTGTCGTCGCGCTCGTTGAGGTACGTACGCCGGGTCAGCGGGGCCGGGCCGGTCGCGGTGCCCGCTTCGGGCTCCGGCTCGGGGTCGGCGAGCGCGGCCAGGTCCGCGTACGGGTTGACCTTCTCGAACCGCCGGGTATCGGGCCCGTCGCCGTCCGAGCCGCCGACGCCGTCGTTTCCTTCAACGCCGCGGTTTCCGCCGATGCCGCCCATATCGCCCGTACTGCCCTGTTCGTCATGTGCGGCTGCGGTGGGGGATCGCCGTTCCGCTGCTGCTGGTTGTGCCGGTGTCCGAGTTCCTGGTGGGGGGACGGATTTCGAGGGTGAGGGTATGCGTGTGGGGAGGCGCATCAGGACATCCCACCATGCTTACGACCCTCGAACGCAAGTCCTACCGGTGGTAAGTGAGGTATACGCGGGCTTGTCCCGCCCGCCCGGTCTCCGCTTGGCCAAAACCCGCGGGTGCGTGGGTCGGTGTGCGCGCGGCGCCCTGCCGCTGCCGGGAATTCCGTACGCCCCCAGATGTTGACCAAAGTCAGTCGACCTACGACGTACGGCCTCTCCCGATACGACGTACTACCTCTCCTGAAGGGTGCAGCGATGATCGTAGTAACCGGAGCCACCGGCAACATCGGCCGCAGTCTGGTCGGGCAGCTGCTCGCGGAGGGCGCCCCGGTACGCGCGCTGACCCGCGACCCCGACCGCGCCGCGCTGCCGGCCGGCGCCGAGGTGGTGCGCGCCGACCTGACCGACCCGGCCTCGCTGGAACCGGCGCTGCGCGGCGCCGACGCGCTCTTCCTCAACCTGGCGGCGGGCGGAGGCGGCGCGGCCGCCACCGTCGTCGAGGCCGCGGTGCGGGCCGGGATACGCCGGATCGTCCTCAACTCCTCGATCGCCGTCACCGACGACCCGGAGGGCGACGACAACTTCCTCGCCCGGATGCACGGCGCCGTGGAGAGCGCGGTACGCGCCTCCGGCCTGGAGTGGACCTTCGTGCGCGGCGGCGCGTACGCCGCCAACGCGCTCCAGTGGACCCAGGAGATCCGGGAGGGCGGCGTGGTCCGCGACCCGCACCCCGGGGCCACCACCTCCGCCGTACACGAGGACGACCTCGCCGCCGTCGCCGCCGCGGCCCTCCTGGACCGCACCGGCGCGCATATCGGCAAGGCGTACGTGGTCACCGGGCCGGAGTCCCTCACCAGGGAGGAGCAGGTCGCCGTCATCGGCCGGGTCATCGGCCGCCCGACGCGCGTGGAATCCATATCCGAGGAGCAGGCGGCCGAAGAACGCGCGACGCCGTCCGTCCCGAAGGAGACCCTGCTCGAACTCTTCCGCCTCTTCGCCACCACCGTCGGCACGGCGGCCCCTGTCACGGACACCGTCCGGCACGTCACCGGCCGCCCGGCCCGCACCTTCGAACAGTGGGCCCGGGACCACGCCGCGGACTTCCGCTGACCCACCCGGCGGCCGCACCGGTCCAGAACGCGCCCGACCCGATATCGGCCAACTCCGCCCCCTGGCCGAGCAGGCCGCACGGGGTGAGCCCGGTCGCCGTCGTCAC
Source organism: Streptomyces sp. NPDC017529 (assembly GCF_044329785.1). Classification (NCBI taxonomy): domain Bacteria; kingdom Bacillati; phylum Actinomycetota; class Actinomycetes; order Kitasatosporales; family Streptomycetaceae; genus Streptomyces; species Streptomyces sp. NPDC017529. The sequence goes on along the minus strand of NZ_JBIRJY010000018.1, from coordinate 69,880 downwards.
CTTCTCGACGAGGCCGGGCACACCCCGTACGACGAGCAGCCCCGCCCCAAACCACCAGGGCAGCGGAACCATCCACACCGGGAACCGCCCACCCCAGGGCCGCACCATTGCCAAGACGACGACGGCCCCTACCCCCGACGCTCCAGTAACCACCCGCAGTAGCGCCCACCTCCCCCGCCCGGGGGAAGTCCCCACGCCTCATGCCGCGACGTCGAACGCCTCCCACCCCGTCACCAGCTCAAACCAGAGCAACTTGCCCTCCATCCCGAACAACTCCGCCCCGATCGGGTAACCGCCCCAGTTGGCCGCACAGAGCCGAACGAGCAGCAGCCCGCGCCCGTTCTCCGCGTCCCACGCGGCGCCGAGCCCGTCGAGCAGATCGACAGGCCGGTCGAAGGGCGGCGGGATAGTAGGGCCGGTATCCCACACGCTGACGCGAAGCCGGTCACCGCGCACGTGCCGCACCCGCAGGGAGGACGGCCCGTCGGTGTGCAGATAAGAGTTCGTGACCAGCTCACTGGTCAACAGCTCGGCCGTCTCGCCGAGTTCCCCGAACCCGTGGTGGTCGAGCGCGGCACGCAACATGGCCCGCGCGACACGGGGAGCCCCGGGTGAGCGGGGCGGTTGCAGGGTGTACGCCCAGTGTTGGGGCGAGGATACGGTGGGCATGGCAGTCTCCCGTCAGGAGGAGATGGTGGTGACGTGGTTCACACGCTAGTGTCGACGGTGGCCTATATTCCGCCGGGCTGGCGAAATGAAGGCCAATTTCCCCTGTGTGGGTGACTCGCGTTGCGGAAAGGGGAGCCGGTGCCGTCAAGTACTGCGCCGACGCTGCGGCAGCGGCGTCTCGGGGCCGAACTGCGCAAGCTGCGGGAGAGGTCCGGGTTGTCCACGACGGCAGCCGCCGCGATGCTCGGCGTCAACCAGTCACGCATCAGCAACATCGAGTCGGGCAGATACGCCGTGGGGCCCGAGCGAGTGCGCGTCATGGCCCATAACTACGCGTGCGCGGACGAACGCCTCATCGCCTCGATGGCCGCCATGACGGGAGGCCGTACTCGTGGGTGGTGGGAGGAGTACCGCGACCTGTTGCCCGTTAGCCTGCTGGATTTGGCGGAACTCGAACATCACGCCATGGGGTTGCGGGTCGCTTCCGTCGTCCACATGCCCGGCCTTCTCCAGACCACGGCTCATGCCCGCGCGATCTTCAGCGAGGTTGTACCGAAACTGGCGGCGTACGAGGTCGAACACCGCGTTTCACACCGGATCAAGCGGCAGGCCATTCTTCACGGCGACCGGCCCACGCCGGTGACGGTGATTCTGCACGAGGCGGCCCTGCGTATGGCGTTCGGGGGACGGGACACAGCTCGCGCGCAGCTGGAGCACCTGAATGAGATGGGGGCGAGTGGCCACGTCACCATCGTGGTCATCCCGTTCGGAGGGGGATCGTTCCCTGGCTCGGGCCAACCCATCGTGTACGTATCCGCGTCGGTACCGCAGCTCGACACGGTTCAGCTCGACGCGGATCACGGGCAGGAGTTCCTGGACGCAGCGGCCCAGTTGGACAAGTACCGGTCGGTGCTCGACCGAATGGAAGGGTGCGCCCTCACACCGGACAAGTCCAGGGACTTGATCCACGGCGTCGCCCGCGAACTGTGAGAGGGGCTCATGGAAAAGGGCGTCTGGCAGAAGTCGTCGTTCAGCGGCGAGGGGGCGAACTGCCTGTTCGTGGCTGCGGACGAGCGCGGCGGAGGCGTCAGTCTGGTGGAGAGCGAGGCGCCGGACACGGTTCTCAGGGCCACCCCCCAAGGCCTGCGTCGCCTCATATGCCAGGTGAAGGCGGGGCGCCTCGGCGGGCGCGGGTAGGGGAGCGGGGGCTGGCCCCAAGGTCCAAGGGCGTTGTCAGTGGTGGATGTCAGACTCACCAACATGACAGAAACCGTGAAGGGCCCGGCCAGTTACTTTCCGTCGATCGAGAAGAAGTACGGGCGGCCGATAGCCGAGTGGAAGGGGCTCGTCCGTGCTTCGCCGCTGAGCAAGCACATGGAGCTGGTCGGCTGGCTCAAGGCCGAGCACGGGATGGGGCACGGGCATGCCAACGCTCTGGTGGCGCACGCGCTCGCGGAGGACAAGGTGAAGTAGGGCGGAGGCGGCGCGCGTTAGAACGTGCGGTCGGCTACGCGTACGCGATGGGCGCGGTGGAGGGCGGTGCGGAGGCCCTCGGCCGGTACGGGGACGGCGAGGGATTCGAGGAGGCGGGCTCGCGGCAGGTCGGGGTCGGCCGCGTACAGCCGGGTGTACGCGGCGGATTCCGGCTCGAACCGCCAGCTCTCGCTCAGCGGTCCGGCGTCGACCGTGTCGAACCCGAGCCGGTCGATCAGGTCAGCCGCCATCCTCTTCGCGTGGGCGTCGTCACCGGCGAGAGGCAGCGCGGAGCGGTCCGGTGCGCCGGTGGGCAGGGCGAGTTGGGGGATGTGGTGGGCCAGGATGTTGTTGAACGCCTTGACCAGGTGCGCTCCGGGCAGGTGCTGCTGGACAAGTTCACTGGTGGTCAGTTCCTCGGAGTCGAGGGGCGCGATCCGGCCGTCCCGGCGCGGGTAGTAGTTACTGGTGTCCAGCACGGTCCGGCCCCGTAGGGCGTCCGCGGGCAGGGCGGGGACGGCGGTCAGCGGTACGGACGTCACGACCGGGCCGCCGGCCTGGGCCGCCTCTTCGACCGTGCCCGCCGCGGACAGCGGGCCCAGCTCGAAGACGAGGCGGCCGAGGCTTTCAGGGCCGCGGGAGTTGGCCAGCAAGACCGGGATGCCGGCCGCCACCGCCAGGCGTGCGACCGCCGCGCCGATGTTTCCGCTCCCGATGATTCCCAGAGTCGGCATTGCCCCTCGATCTCACTGCTGTCGCGGCTGGTGGGCGTCCGGCCGGCCGAGCGGGTCGGGCACGAGGGTGCGCGCTCGCGCGCCCGGCGGGACGGCAGCCACCTTAGCTCATGTTCACCCCGGGGTGAACATGAGTGGGGGCCTCGCCGAGGTCGTCGACCTGCCGGTCGAGGTCGCGTCCCGCCGTCCGCAGGTCGTTGGCCATCTCCCGCCACGCGTCGGTGTGCTCATAGCTCGCGGCGTTGTGGTCCAGCCCGGCCGCGTATCCGGCGAGCTGTTCGCGCAGGCCCTGGAGGCTAATGGTTGTGCGCCATGCCTCGCTCCCCGTCGCGGTCGCACTGGTTCTGTCGAACACGCTAATGATGGAGCGGGGCGGTCGGCGGGCCTGGCCTGTCAAGGAGCCGATAAGGACGCCACAAACTGAGCAGGCAAACAGCAACGGGAAAGTAAAGCCGGCGGATTTACGGGGTCTTCCCGGCGGTGGTTCGAGGCTGCGACCCCTAGAAGTCCACCCGTGCACGGTCGTCGATGCGGGCCACCGATTCCTGGCCGAAGCGCTTCATGTAGGCGGTACGGATCTGCTCGATCTTGGGGTCGTTGGGGCCGGCCTCGGAGGTGGGGTAGAGCAGGATCAGTTCGTACGAGCGCTCGCGTTCGATCGTGCCGTGGGAGTCGCGGTACTGGCCGTAGCCGTCCTGGACGGTGAGACCGTCGGGGAAGCGCGGGGTGACGAACTCGTCCACGAAGGCGTGCAATTCCTTCTCGGTGACCGGGGGGCCGCCGTTGGGGCGGGCGGTGCCGAACAGGAGGCTGGTCTCGATGTAGGGGCGGCCCTCGGCGGCCTTTGGCGATGAGGCGGTGGCCGTGAAGGGGCGCGACTCGTCGGTGAGTGCCGCGTACGCGGTCGGCGTGCCGGCGCCGAGCAGCGCGGCGCTCAGCGCGAGGGCGGCCAGCCGCAGCCGGGGGCGGCGGAAGCGGTTGGTGATTGGTGTCATCGGCCGTGCCTTTCGTGGGAAACGGAGGGCGGTCGGGGGAGCGAAGGTAGCGGGTGGGGGCGGGGCGGCGCTCTGTACGTTCCGGACATCCCCCGGGCCCCCGGTTCCGTGTGTGTGACACGGATTGAGAGGCTGGTGGGCGAGGCGTAGGAGTCGAACCGGGAGAAGCGGGGCTCGTGGTGTTGTGGCGAAGAAGAACAGGCGGTGTTCTGACCTGTGCCGGAGCCGTGGCACTGGTTGCCGCGCTGTCGGCTTGTGGGGCGCAGAAGAGGCCGGGCGCGGGCGAGCGCACGGCGGCATCGCCCGCTTCTTCGCCCACCGACGAGAATCCGCTGCCGCTGGCCGGCCCGCACTGGAACATCTGGGAGGTGGCCGACAAGGGCGGCGGGTTGAAGCGGGCGCCGCGCGGAGCGGCCTGGGTGAAATTCGACGGTGCCGGGCAGGCGTCCGGCAATTTCGGGTGCCATGCGTTCCGGGCGAAGGCCGACATCAAGGGTGATCGGGTGACGGTGAGCGACCGGAAAACCTTGCCGGGCGAGGGCGAGGGCGAGGGCGGAGGCAACGAGGAGAAGTGTGACCCGGCGCGCCAGGATTACGAGAAGGACGTACAGCGGATCCTCAACGGCCGGCTGAAAGTCACCACGAACTACGCCTGGGTGAACCTGACCAACGAGCACGGTTCGAAGCTGGTGCTCCGCAAGGGCCGCCCCGTACCGTTCGTCGGCAGCAAGTGGGAGATCGCGAAGCTGAATTGGATGGACGAGGAGTGGCCCGTCGACCGCGACGCCCCGGTCCGGGGGAAGGTGTATTTCACCCTCGACGGGGACGGCACCTTCCACGGGAATTTCGGTTGTAACGACTACCGGGGCAAGGCCGACGTCGGTGCTGAGACCATCACGTTCTCGCACGCCGAACCCACTTCCGACGCCCGGTGCTCGAAAGAGACCATGAAGGTCGAGGAAGACGTGCGGAAGCGGTTCGACCAGACGGTGCGGTACCAGCTGGGTCCGGATTACCTGACCGCCGACACGTATCCGACGACCAACCTGGGCATCGGTTTCGTGGCGGCGGTCCGGGAGAACTGACGACGTACCGGCGGGTGTTACTTCACCACCGTGATCCGGTCCGCCTTGGGCGGCGCGAGCGGCGCGGCGGGCGAGGAGTGGGCCGTCAGGTACGCGGTGAGCGCGTCCAGGTCGGACGGCCCGACGTACTTGTTCTTGCCCTCCTTGAGGACGGTGAAGCCGTCGCCGCCGCCGGCCAGGAACTCGTTCATGGCCACGCGGTAGGTCTTCGCGGGGTCGAGCGGCGCGCCGTCGAGGCGGACCGAGTCCTTGACGACGCGGTCGGCGCCCGCCTTGGTCAGGTCCAGGGTGTAGGTCAGCCCCCGCGACACCTGGAGGATCTTCGGTGACGCCGCGTTCGCGCCGCTGACCTGCTGCTGGAGCGCGGTGAGGACCTGTGCGCCGGTGAGGTCCACGACGTTGGTCATGTTGGTGAAGGGTTGCACGGTGAAGGCTTCGCCGTACGTGACGACGCCGTCGCCCTCGCTGCCGGACGCCTTGTACGCCAGGTCGGAGCGGACTCCGCCGGGGTTCATCAGGGCGAGCTGCGCGCCGCCCTTGTCGGCGGCCCTGGTGGCCTCCAGCTGCGCGTCGGAGATCAGGTCGCCGAGCGGTGTCTCCGGGGACGCGGAGCCGCGGCCCGGAATGTCGGCGGAGATGTAGCCGACGGGCTTGTTGGCGACCGGCGCGGCCAGCTTGTTCCAGCGCTGGATGAGCGCGGTCATGTCCGCGGCCTTGGGCTGGGTGCGGTTGACGACGTGGTTGCGCGCGCTGGGCGACTTCACCGACGTACGGACGATGTCCTTGGTGCGGCGGTCGTAGGTGAGCGTCGTGTCCGTGTAGAGCTTGCCGAAGGACGCGGCCGAGGTGACGGTGCGCGGCATGCCGGACGGGTCCGGGATGGTGCACGCGTACGCCTGGTGGGTGTGGCCGGTGACCAGCGCGTCCACCTTGGGCGTGACCTTCTTGGCGATCTCGGCTATCGGTCCGGAGATGCCGGAGCCCGGCCCGGGGCTGTCGCAGTCGTGGTTGTACGCGGTGGAGGCCGGCATGCCGCCCTCGTGGACCAGCGCGACGATCGACTTCACGCCCTGCCGGTCCAGCTCCTTGGCGTACTTGTCGATGGTCTCGGCCTCGTCGTGGAACTTCAGGCCCTTGACGCCGTTGGCGCTGACGACGTCGGGGGTGCCCTCCAGCGTGACGCCGATGAAGCCGATCTTGACGCCCTTGTGCTTCCAGACGGTGTACGGCTTGAGGATCGGGCGGCCGGTCTTCTGGTCGGTGACGTTCGCGGCGAGGTAGGGGAAGTCCGCGCCCTTGAAGCGCTTGCCCTTCTCGTAGCAGCCGTCCGTGGGGTGGCAGCCGCCCTTTTGGAGACGGGCCAGCTCGGCGCGGCCCTCGTCGAACTCGTGGTTGCCGACGGAGGTGACGTCCAGGCCGAGCTTGTTCATAGCCTCGATGGTCGGCTCGTCGTGGAAGAGCCCGGACAGCAGCGGGCTGGCGCCGACCATGTCGCCGGCCGCCGCGGTCACCGAGTACGGGTGTCCCTTGCGTGCCGTGCGGAGCGCGTTGGCCAGGTACTCGACACCGCCCGCTTCGACCTTTTTGCGGCTGCCGTCGGCCTGGAGTTCCTCGACGGTGCCGGACGAGCCCTGCGGGGGTTCGAGGTTGCCGTGGAGGTCGTTGAAGGAGAGCAGCTGGACGTCGACGGTGCGGGAGGAGTGGCTCCCGCCGGCCGTGGCGGTGGATTCGGCGCCGGCGGGCGCGGCGGCCGTGATGCCGACGGCGGCGGCGAGCACGGCCGCTCCCGCCGTCAGCCGGCGCGTCGTGCGCCGCCGCTGCGGTCTCGGTGACATGAGGTGGGTCCCCCTTGTGGGCTGGGGCCCGGCTTGCCGGCCGGCGTCCGGGCCTGGGACCGGCGTCCGGGCATGCGGGCCGGCGTCCGGGCATGCTGGCTGGTGTCGAGCGGACGCAGCCTACGGTCAACGCGCGTAGCGGAACAGGGGGTACCGGGTTACGGACCGGTGTGCATCGGGTGTACCGGCCCCCGGGTCGTACGCTTCGAGGCATGACTGACGCAGCACAGGACATGGACCGGACGGGCCGCCGGATCGCGGTGGCGGACGAGCTGCCGCCGGACGCGGCCGCCGCCGTCCTCGCACTGATCGAGCAGGCCGCGGCGGTGGACGGGCAGCCCGCCGTGTCCGAACAGGGGCGGCTCCAGCTGCGCGGCGGGCGGCGCGAGGGCGTACGGCACCTGCTGCTGTACGTACCGGGCGGCCCGGACGACGAGGCCGGGCAGCTCGCCGGGTACGCACAGCTGGAGGACGCCGACCCCGTGGAGGCGCCGGCCGCCGAGCTGGTCGTGCATCCGAGCCACCGGGGACACGGGCACGGCCGTGCGCTGGGCACCGGGCTGATGGAGCAGTCGGGCCGCCGGCTGCGGGTCTGGGCGCACGGCGGCCACGCGGCGGCCCGCCACCTCGCGCAGACGCTCGGCATGACGCTCTTCCGCGAGCTGCGGCAGATGCGGCGCCCGCTGAGCGGACTGGAGCTGGCGGAACCGACGCTTCCGGAGGGCGTCACCGTACGGAGCTTCCAGCCGGGTACGGACGACGCGGCCTGGCTGGAGGCGAACGCGGCCGCCTTCGCCCACCACCCCGAGCAGGGGTCGCTGACCCAGCGCGACCTGGACGACCGCAAGGCGGAGCCGTGGTTCGACCCCAAGGGCTTCTTCCTCGCGGAGCAGGACGGCCGGCTGGTCGGCTTCCACTGGACCAAGGTCCACGCCGACGAGGGCCTGGGCGAGGTGTACGTGGTCGGCGTCCGGCCGGACGCGCAGGGCGGCGGGCTCGGCAAGGCCCTCACCGCGATCGGCCTGCGGCACCTGGCGGGGCAGGGCGTGCCGACGGCGATGCTGTACGTGGACGCGGACAACGGGCCCGCCGTGACGGTCTACGAGCGGCTCGGTTTCACCACGCACGAGACGGACTTGATGTACCGCACGGAGATGTGACGGCGCCCGGCACGGCCAGGTGCCCGGTCCGGCCGGACCACCGGGCACCCCACGGCCGTGCCGAAGCGGCCCGGTACCCTGCCGCCCGTGGACGCGGGTTGACAGGCGTCACACGTGTGGATCACGCTTCCACTACTTCGCTAGTGGAACTGACGGGGCCTGAGACGGGGAGGGACGCGGGAGCGTGCTGCGGGGCAGGAGCGATCCGGCCAGCCGGATCGCGGGGCACACCGCCATCGAGGCGGTCGGCCTCGGGCTGCGGTTCCGCCGCGACTGGGCCCTGCGGAACTGCACCTTCCGGCTGCCGGCCGGCCGGGTCTGCGCCCTGGTCGGCCCCAACGGCGCCGGCAAGAGCACCCTGTTCGCCCTGGCCGCCGGGCTGCACCGGCCGACCGAGGGCACCGTGTCGGTCTTCGGCGTCGACCCGGCCACCCCGCACGGCCGCGCCCATGTCGCCATCCTCACCCAGGACAAGCCGCTGTATCCGCGGCTGACCGTCGCCGAGACCCTGCGCATGGGCTACGAGTTGAACCGGGGCCGGTGGTGCCGCGAGACGGCGGAGCGGATCGTACGGGGCGGGGACGTGCCCCTCGACGTGCGCGTCGGCACGCTGTCGTCCGGCCGGCGCACCCGTGTCGCGCTGGCCCTCGTCTTCGGCAGGCGGCCCGAACTGATGCTGCTGGACGAGCCGCTGGCCGACCTCGACCCCCTCGTACGCCATGAGATCGTGGGCCTGCTGATGGCCCAGGCCGCCGAGCACGGCACCACCATCGTGCTGTCCTCGCACGTCCTCGCCGAACTCGACGGTGTCTGCGACTACGTGCTCGTCCTCGCGGACGGCCGGGTACGGGTGGCCGGGGAGGCCGATGACGTGATCGGCGCCCACACGCTTCTGACCGGCCCGTATCCGGGCGCCGGAGCCGCCGGGGCCGCCGGAGCCACCGGGGCCGCCGGGGCCGGCCTGCCGCCGGAGATCGCCGCGCACACCGTGATCGAGTCCCGGGTCACCGGCCGGCAGCTCACCGCCCTCGTCCGGCGCCAGGGCCCGGTCGCGGGGCCGTGGACGGCCGCCGACCCCACCCTCGAAGAGCTGCTGCTCTCCTACCTGCGGGTACCCAACGCGCCCGAGCTGATCGCCCCGAGCGCCGAACCCCGCTCGGCGGGGCCCCGCCCAGCCGAACGGTCGAGCCTGACGTGAGCACGCGGACGACCGGGTCCGGCAGCGCGCACTCCCGGCGCATCTGGCGGAGCCCGCTGCGCGGCGCGACCTGGCTGGTCTGGCGCCAGCACCGGTGGGCCGTCCGGCTGCTCACGGCGCTCGTCCTCGTCTGCGCGGCCGGTGCCGTACTGCTGCGCGCCCGGATGGCCGACTACATCGACAGCCATCACATCGCGGGCTGCTCCGAGATTTCCCGGCTCGCGGCCTGCGCGGGCACGCAGGACGCCGTCGCCGCCTTCCGCGCCGCCTACGGAGGGCCGATCGGCCTGATGACCACGGGCATGCTGTTCCTGCCCGTGGTGACCGGCATGCTCCTGGGCGCGCCGCTGATCGCCCGCGAGCTGGAGCACGGTACGGCCAGGCTGGCCTGGACGCAGGCGGTGAGCCCGGTGCGGTGGCTGGCCGCGAAGTGCGCGGTGCCCGCCGGGATCGTGCTGGTGGCGTCGTCGGCCCTGGCCGCGCTGGTCACCTGGTGTCTGCGGCCCGCCGTCGACGAGGTCTCCGGCACGTACTGGTACGCGACGTCCGCCTTCAACGCGCTCGGCCCGGTCCCGGTCGCGTACTGCCTGCTGGCGTTCACGACGGGCGTGCTGGGCGGGCTGGTGGTACGGCGCACGGTGCCCGCGATGGCGCTCACCGCCGTGCTCACGGCCCTGATGTCGTACGCCTTCGACGCCGTACGCCCCCACCTGATGCCGACCGTGACCACGTGGTCCGCCTCGGGCAGCACCGACGCCTCCGAGCTGCCGGACTCTTCCTGGTACCAGGGCGGCGGCCTGCTGACCGCGTCGGGCGACCGGCTGCCGGACGGGACCTGTCCCGCCGGCGAGGGCTACGCGTCGTGTCTGAGCGGGCACAAAGTGGTGGGCGCCTACATCGACAATCACCCCGTCAGCCACCACTGGCCCCTGGCGTGGACCGAGTCGGCGATGGTCGCGGGGGTGGCGCTGGTGCTGCTCCCGGCCCTGACGCTGATCGCGTACCGGGTGCTGCGGCGCCGCTGAGACTGCTGGGGCTGGTGGGTGTACGGACCTCCGGGGGCGCTTTACGTGTACTTCGCGCGCCCCCTTTTGCGCCCCGAGGCGCGCCCCCGAAAACACAAGACACGGGAACGTAAACACCGGGGAGTAGCGGCCCGCTTGCCTGGCCGCCATGTCCGCGTTACCGGTGATTCAACGTCGCTTGCGAGCATCGCTGAATGCAGCCCGCTGTCCCGAATGCCGCCGGCCGCCGCCTGCGTCCCGTACCGACTCCGTCCGACGGGCTGACGAAGGCCCCGGCGCGGAAGAATAAGGCCATGACCCAGCAGCCGAGCGCCCAGGCCACGGACCGGACCGAGACGTCGTCCCGCACGGCGTCCCCCCAGCCGCCGAACGCGCAGCCTTCGGTGGGCTCCATAGCCGCGCACCGGCCGCACGCGGTCGCCGTGCCGGTGCCCGAGCTGGAACCCGACCTCGACGCCGACCTGGACGACTACGAGGACGACGGCGCGGCGGGCGAAGACGGCAGGGAGCTGCCGCCCAACCGCTTCCTGGACCGCGAACGCAGCTGGCTGGCGTTCAACGAACGGGTCCTGGAGCTGGCCGAGGACCCGGCCACCCCGCTACTCGAACGGGCCAACTTCCTGGCGATCTTCGCGAGCAACCTCGACGAGTTCTTCATGGTCAGGGTGGCGGGCCTGAAGCGGCGCATCGCGACCGGCGTCGCCACCCGCTCCGCCTCCGGCCTCCAGCCCCGCGAGGTGCTGGACCTCATCTGGACCCGCTCGCGCGAACTCATGGCCCGGCACGCCGCCTGTTACCAGCAGGACGTCGCCCCCGAGCTGGCCGACCAGGGCATCCACCTCATCCGCTGGCCCGACCTGACCGAGAAGGAGCAGGCCCGCCTCTTCACCCTGTTCCGTCAGCAGATCTTCCCGGTCCTCACCCCGCTCGCCGTCGACCCCGCCCACCCGTTCCCGTACATCTCCGGCCTCTCCCTGAACCTGGCCGTCGTCGTACGCAACCCGGTCAGCGGCCACGACCACTTCGCGCGGGTCAAGGTGCCGCCGCTGCTGTCCCGCTTCCTGGAGGCCGCGCCGCAGCGGTACGTGCCCATCGAGGACGTGATCGCCGCGCACCTGGAGGAGCTGTTCCCCGGAATGGAGGTGCGGGCGCACCACATGTTCCGGGTGACCCGCAACGAGGACCTGGAAGTCGAGGAGGACGACGCGGAGAACCTGCTCCAGGCGCTGGAGAAGGAACTGATGCGGCGCCGCTTCGGGCCGCCGGTCCGCCTGGAGGTCGAGGAGTCCATCGACCCGGCCGTACTGGACCTGCTCGTCCAGGAGCTGAAGGTCTCCGACTCCGAGGTCTACCCGCTGCCGGGCCCGCTGGACCTGACCGGACTCTTCGGAATCGGCGCCCTGGACCGCCCCGAGCTGAAATACCCCAAGTTCGTCGCGGGCACCCACCGCGACCTCGCCGAGGTCGAATCGGCCTCGGCGCCCGACATCTTCGCCGCGCTGCGCACCCGCGACGTACTGCTCCACCACCCGTACGACTCGTTCTCCACCTCCGTACAGGCGTTCCTGGAGCAGGCCGCCGCCGACCCCGACGTACTGGCCATCAAGCAAACCCTCTACCGGACCTCGGGCGACTCGCCGATCGTCGACGCGCTCATAGACGCGGCCGAGTCCGGTAAGCAGGTGCTCGTCCTCGTCGAGATCAAGGCGCGCTTCGACGAACAGGCCAACATCAAATGGGCACGCAAGTTGGAGGAAGCGGGCTGCCATGTCGTGTACGGGCTGGTGGGGCTCAAGACGCACTGCAAACTGTCGCTCGTCGTCCGCCAGGAAGGCGAGATGCTGCGCCGCTACTCACATGTGGGGACGGGGAACTACCACCCCAAGACGGCCCGGCTGTACGAGGACCTTGGGCTGCTGACCGCCGACCCGCAGGTCGGCGCGGACCTCTCCGACCTCTTCAACCGGCTCAGCGGCTACTCCCGGCGGGAGACCTACCGGCGCCTGCTGGTCGCCCCGAAGTCCCTGCGTGACGGCCTCGTCCAGCGCATCACCAAGGAGATCGCGCACCACCGCGCCGGACGGCCCGCCTACGTACGCGTCAAGGTCAACTCGATGGTCGACGAGGCCGTCGTGGACGCGTTGTACCGCGCGTCACAGGCCGGTGTACCGGTCGACGTGTGGGTACGCGGCATCTGTGCCCTGCGGCCAGGCGTCGAAGGGCTCAGCGAGAACATCAGGGTCCGCAGCGTCCTCGGCCGGTTCCTCGAACACTCCCGGGTCTTCGCCTTCGGCAACGGCGGCGAGCCCGAAGTGTGGCTCGGCAGCGCCGACATGATGCACCGCAACCTGGACCGGCGGATCGAGGCGCTGGTACGGGTCACCGACCCGGCCCACCGCGCCGCGCTCAACCGCCTGCTGGAGACCGGCACGTCGGACACCACCTCGTCCTGGCACCTGGGCCCGGACGGCAACTGGACCCGGCACGCGGCCGACGCGGACGGCGCGCCGCTGCGCAACGTACAGGAAATGCTCATAGACGCCCGGAGGCGCCGGCGTGGCCCAGCGACATGACTTCCCCCCACCGCGTTACGAGCCCGCAGGTCCCGGTGGCGCGCCTGCCGCACTGGCCGAGGGGCCGGCACGCCCCGGCCCGTCGGCCTGGCCCGGCGGCCAGGGACGGCCGGGCGTGCCCAGCGGCTCCCCGCTTACCGGACACACCGCGGGCGAGGTACTGGCCGCCTACCTGCACCACCAGTCCACCGAGTTCCTGCGCAGCCTGCGCGCGCACCGAGACAGCGGCCCCGACGCGGAGGGCGCCCGCGAAGCGGCCCGCCACCTGCGCTCCGCCTCCCGCCGGATCGGCGGCGCGCTGCACACCTTCCGCCCCCTCGCGGACGAGAAGTGGGCCGACCACCTGCGCGGCGAACTCGCCTGGCTCTCGGGCACACTGGCCCGCGAACACGCCGGCACGGCCCGGCTGGACCGGCTGATGGGAGCGCTTCAGCGGCTCACGGGGCGGGGCGAGCGCGAGCCCGGCGCCGGCCAGGCAAGGAACTCCACCCGCACCGCCAATTCCGCTCCCACCGCCCATTCGGCCCCCACCGCCAATTCTGTTTCCTCCGGTCCGGACCAGGCGGACCTCGGCGAGGCCGCCGCCACCCTCTCCGCCGGGGCCGCGCGGGCCGGCGCCCTTCTGGAGCGGCAGATCACCCTCGCCCGTACGCGCGCCCACTCCGCCGCCCTCCAGGCCCTCGGCTCCTCCCGCTTCCACGCCGTCGCCGACGCCGTAGCCGTACTCGCCTCCGAGGCGCCGCTCACCGCCGCAGCGGACCAGCCCGCGACGGAGGTGCTGCCACCGCTGGCCGAGCAGGCCCACCGGCGGCTCGCGGAGGCCGTCGCGGCACTGCCGCTCGCCCGCGCCGCACATCCGTACAACGCCGACGCGCTGGCCTCCGACTCCCGCCAGGACGCGCCCTGGCACCAGGTACGGCTGCTCGCCCGGCTGAGCCGGTACGCCCAGGAGGTGACCGACCCGGACGACGCCGACCCGCGCCTGGACGAGGCCTGCCGCGCCCTGGAACGGCACCGCGACGCCGCCGAGGCCGCCGCCGCGACCGCCGCCGCGGCCCGTACGCCACGGATCGCCCCGGCCACCGCGTACGCACTCGGCGTACTCCACGCCGACCAGCGGCACGAAGTCGAAGCCGCCCGCTTCGTGTTCGGCCGGATATGGCTCCACGGCCAGCCGCCCGAGCAGGGCCCGGCGGTGCGGAAGGGGCACTGACATGGCGGAGACACAAAAGGAAATCCGAGCGGACGGGTGGGTGACCCGCGCGGCCGGGTGCGTACTCTGGCGGCGCGCCGCCTCTGGTGATGACGTCGAACTCGCTCTGGTCCATCGACCGAAGTGGGCAGACTGGTCCTTCCCCAAAGGGAAGCTCAAGCGCGGCGAGGATTGGCTCGCCGGAGCAGTTCGCGAGGTGGCAGAAGAGACCGGCATGAGTTGCCGCCCCGGCCCGGAGATGCCAACCGTTCATTACCTCGTGAACGGGCGCCCCAAGGAGGTTCGCTACTGGGCTGCCGAAGCCACCGGCGGAACCTTCGCGCCGAACAACGAGGTGGACCGTCTGTTGTGGCTGCCACCTGCGCAGGCCCGAAGAGTTTTGACACAGGGCAGGGACAGGGAAATGGTCGATGCCCTGTTGAAGGCGCTGTACGCGGCCGAGCGGGAGTGCCACGGCGGCGAAGATCATTGATCCGTCGTGAAACTGGGCGGTCACCCCTACGTGCTCAGGCTGACCGCCTTCCGGACCACGCGTCCTCGTTCTAGTTACCCATTCTCGCGGTCTCCTTCGTTTTCCTTGTGCCTCAGAGGCTGCTTGCAGAAGACGCAGATCCCCGTCTCGTCCACCCAGAGGACGAGGCACCGGCAGTGCACGCATTTCGCCACTTCTTCGATCACGTAAGGGTCGTGGACGGTGAGACTCACCCGCTCCCGGGCCCTGGCAAGTTCCATGGCCTCGAACGACCTTGCGTTTTCCTCTGCGCTCAGCATTCGCCCGTCCTCCTGGTGACCCTTTTCCGGCGATCCCAGGATTTCGGACGCGCGATGCGCTCACAATGCGTGATAGGTGCCACCCGGTAACTGGCACATGAGGAGGGCCGTGCGAAGGCGTAACGCGCAATGCGGGCAAGCCAGTAGTGCAGCGCAGGTGTTCGGGGAACTGCTGACGCACCAGCGGGAAGCGGCGGGGCTCAGACAGGCGGACCTGGCCCGGCAGTTGCACTGTGACCGCACACTGGTGACCCGCGTCGAGTCGGGAAGCCGGGTGCCGGACGAGCCGTTCGTCACGACATGCGACCAGATTCTGTCGACCGGCGGCGCGCTGCTGCGGCTGTGGCGACGGATCGATTGGTACCCGGAAGTCGAACACCCGGACTGGTTCCAACGCCGGGCCGACATGGACGCGGAGGCGGTGGCGCTGCGGGAGTACCAGGCCCAGGTGATTCCCGGACTGCTCCAGACCGAAGGCTATGCGCGAGCGCTGTTCTCACAAGTTGACTCCGGGGAGGCTCTTGAGGGGCGCGTAGCCGCTCGACTGAGCCGACAGCAGCGGTTCATGAACCCACAGGGGCCGCTGTTGATCGCCGTGCTGGACGAAAGCTCCCTACGGACGGCTGTAGGGGCACCTCACGTCATGGGTGAGCAATGCGCGCATCTGCTGGCCATGAGCGAACGCCCCAATATCGTCATCCAAGTTGCGATGTTCGACTCCGGGACCCCTATCGTCCGGCCCAATACTCCGGTCACCTTGATCACGATGCCGGACGGACACGAGTGGGTGTACTCGGAGAGCCTGGATCGAGGCCATTTCAACGACGCTCCGGCTGCCGTCGCCAAGCACTCCCGGTCCTATGATGTGTTGAGGGCGGACGCCCTGTCAGCCCCGGATTCGGCCGCTCTGATCAGCAGAATCATGGAAGGGTACCGCCAGCATGAACATCACCGATCTCGGCGCGGCGACGTGGCTCAAGAGCAGCTACAGCGGAAACAACGGCGGCAACTGCATCGAGATAGCCCTCGATTTCCCCGGCGTCGTGCCCGTGCGTGACAGCAAGGTCCCCGACGGGCCGTGCCTGGTGGTCCCGGTGGCGGCTTGGTCCGCCTTCGTCGGACTCGCCAAGACCATGGCGGCCTGACCGGCCGCCACTCTCCGTCAACGCCCCCTCCAGCCGGCTGGAGGGGGCGTCGTGCGTGGTTGTGGTCGCGGGGCGGGTAGGGCGCCCCACTGGCAGACAACCTGAGTCGGGGCTTGTCAACTTCTCTGCGTGGGGCTATAACGGAGGGCGTAGGGCATCGCATCCACTGCCTTCGGAAGGAGATGACCCGTGATGCTCATGCGCACCGATCCGTTCCGCGAGATGGACCGCCTCACCCAGCAGGTGTTCGGGACGACGGCCCGCCCGGCGGCGCTGCCCATGGACGCCTACCGGTCCGGCGACGAGTTCGTGATCCACTTCGATCTGCCGGGAGTCGACCCGCAGGCCATCGACCTGGACATCGAGCGCAACGTGCTCACCGTCCGCGCCGAGCGCGGTGCCACGGCCCCGGAGGGCGCCGAGCTGATCGCGAGCGAGCGCACCGCCGGCAAGTTCAGCCGGCAGTTGTTCCTCGGTGAGTCGCTCGACAGTGAGCGGGTGGACGCCTCGTACGAGAACGGTGTCCTGACGCTGCGCATCCCGGTTGCCGAGCAGGCCAAGCCGCGCAAGATCGAGATCACCGGCGGCAGTTCGCGCGCGCAGATATCCCGGTGAGGGGCGGCCGGGGCGCGGCGGTACCAGCCGCTTCGGACCCGCCGCGCTCCGGCATCGCCACCGTGTACCCGGCCCGCGCCACTCCGCCCCGGCACCGCCGACCTCCGCCCCGGCCTGGCCAGGGCCCGGCTCAGCGCCGCCGCAGGCTCGCGTCGGCGACGGCCGGCGGCGTGTAGTAGCTGTCGGCCTTGTTCAGGTCCGTGCCCGGCGGCACGATCGCGTCGATCCGGTCCAGTACGTGTGCGTCGAGGGTGACTTCGGCGCCGTCCAGCAGGCTGTCGAGCTGGTCGAGGGTGCGCGGGCCGATGATCACGGACGTGACGGCGGGGTGTGACCGTGCGAAGGCGGTCGCCAGGTTCGGCAGGGTCAGGCCCGCCTCGGACGCCACCTTCGCCAGCTCGGTGACCGCCTCCGCCTTGCGCGCGTTCTCCGGGACCGACAGGTCGAACTTGGCGTTCTCCAGGGCGGCCCGCCCGCTGGCCGACAGGTCGCGTCCGGACAGCCAGCCCGCACTGAGCGGGCCCCAGGTCAGTACGCCCATCCCGTAGCGCTGCGCCGTCGGCAGGACCGCCGCTTCGATGCCGCGCGCCAGCATCGAGTACGGCGGCTGCTCGCTGCGGAAGCGCACGTGACCGCGGCGCTCGGCCACCCACTGCGCTTCGACGATCTGCTCGGCGGGGAAGGTGGAACTGCCCACCGCCCGTACCTTTCCTGACCGCACGAGATCGGAGAGGGCGGACAGCGTTTCGTCGATGTCGGTCGCGGGGTCGGGGCGGTGTGCCTGGTAGAGGTCGATGTAGTCGGTGCCGAGCCGCCGCAGGCTGTCTTCCACCGCCCGCACGATCCAGCGCCGCGAGCTGCCGCCGTGGTTGGCGTCCGGCCCCATCGGGTTGAAGAACTTCGTGGCCAGGACGACGTCTTCGCGCCGCCCCTTGAGCGCCTTGCCGACGATCTCCTCGCTCTCGCCGCCCGCGTACACGTCCGCCGTGTCGATGAAGTTGATGCCGGCGTCCAGCGCGCGGTGGACGATCCGCACGCTCTCGTCGTGGTCCTTGTTTCCCCAGGCGCCGAACATCATCGCGCCGAGTGCGTACTCGCTGACCGAGATGCCGGTGCCGCCAAGAATTCTGCGCTGCATGAGTTTTGAGCCTTCTCTTTCCGTCGGTGCCGCCGCCGGGCCCCCGTACAGGAGTGCACGGGGAGTGCGTAGGGAGTACGTACGCGGTGTGTGCGAATCCGTACGGAACCGGTACGAGCCGTTGGCGGCGTGATGCCCCCAGCCTGCTGTCCGCCCTCGCCGCACACCAGGCCCGCCGCGACCTGGGTCTGGCGGAACCACCCTGTCGGACGCGGGCCTCCGCCCGGCCGCCCCGCCGCATACTGGTGCGATGGTGGTGCACCCGGAACCCGAGATCAGAGCGTTCCTCAAGGCGCGCCGTGCCGCGCTGGACCCGGCCGAACTCGGTCTGCCGGAGGGCCTGACCCGGCGGCGCGTGCGTGGCCTGCGGCGCGAGGAGGTCGCGCGGCTGGCGGGCATCAGCGTCGACTACTACACGCGCATCGAACAGGGCCGCGCCCACGCCATCTCGGAACCGGTGCTCAGCGCCATCGAACGCGCCCTGCGGCTGACCTCCGCCGAAGCCCGCTACCTGCGCAACGTCGCCGGGCCGCGACGCCAGTCGCACCCGCGGCCGGTCCAGCGCGTACGGCCCGAGATCCGGCACCTGCTGGACGCCATGGACGCAACCGTCCCCGCCTTCATTCAGGGCCGCGGCCTGGACGTCCTCGCCTGGAACCGCCTCGCCGCCCGTATCGGCTTCGACTACGACGCGATCGAGCCCGAGCGGCGCAACGCCGCCCTCCTGGTCTTCCTCCACCCGTCCGCCCGCGCCCTCCACCCGGACTGGGAGCTGATCGCGGAGAGCATGGTCGGCAACCTGCGGGCCGAGGCGGGGCGCAGCCCGGAGGACCCGCGGCTGCGCTGCGTCATCGGCGAACTGCTCGACAGCAGCGCGGACTTCCGGAGGCTGTGGGAGGCACAGTCCGTGCAGGAACGTTGCAGCGGCACCAAGCGCGTGCTCCATCCGCAAGTCGGCGAACTCGTGCTCTGTTACGAGAGTTTCCGGCTTCCCCAGGAGGCGGGCCAGACGCTGTGTACGTACACGGCGCCACGCGACTCACCGACCTCCCGCAAGCTGCGCGAACTCGCAGGCGAGGGCGGGGGCGAGGGCGAGGGGGGAGGGGAGGGAGAAGGGGAGCGGGATCGGACACCGGTCGCGGGACGGGCGTGAGCCTGTCGTGCCAGGCAGCTCCTGTGGCCCCGCCCCGGCGGGGCCACAGGCATGCCGCCGCCGGGGGCTCCTGACAAGCGCAGGTCAGCGGTTCGGCGGCTTGACCCAACCCTTCTTGACCAGCTGGTCACAGTGCCACTTCCTGTAAGACGGGCTCTCCCCCTTCTTCTTCGTGGCGGCGAGACAGTCGGCGTACGGGAACGGGGGTCCCTGGACGGGGGCGGCGGAAGCGGCTGGGGCGGTCACCGCCGACGCGCCGAGTCCACCGGCAGCCACGGCCAAAGCCAGGACAGTACTCATTCGTCGCACAAGTTCCTCCTCTTCTCGGACGGACCGAAGCGGAACGCTTCGGAGCGCACCGCCTTGTTGCCGCAGCTCAACTGCCGAACTACTCCGAATTGCCGGACTACTCCGAACTGCCGAACTGCTCAACAAGATCAGCAATCGCTCAACGAGCGAGGCCGTCTGAGGGGAACTGCCGGCCCGCGTCCGTCCGCCATACGGCCGGAGGATTCCTGAACCGACACACAAATGGGGCGGGGCGGGGGCGGGCACTCACACCGGCGCGACCGCGTCCCACCGGACGGTGACCTCGCCCTGCCGCCACCGCCGGGGCCCGTCGGCGAGCGGCCACGCCGTACTCAGGGCGAGCACGCTGCGCATCCACCGCTGCCGCGCGCCCAGCGACGCGTACGGTGCCGCCGCGGCCCACGCCCGGTCGAAATCGCGCAGGAACGCGTGCACGGGCTGCCCCGGCACATTGCGGTGGATCAACGCCTTCGGCAGCCGTTCCGCCAGGTCGGACGGGGTTTCCAGCTGGCCGAGCCGGGCCGCGAAGGTGACCGTACGGGGCCCCTCGGGGCCCAGCGCCACCCACACGTGCCGCCGCCCGATCTCGTCGCAGGTGCCCTCCACCAGCAGCCCGTCCGGCGCCAGCCGCGCGCACAGCCGCGCCCACACGGCGGCCACCTCGTCCTCGTCGTACTGGCGCAGCACGTTCGCCGCGCGGATCAGCACGGGCGCGGCCCGCCCCGGCAGCGGCACCTCGAAGCCGCCGTGCACGAAGACCAGCCCAGGGCACTCGTACGGGGCCGCGGCGGCGACCCGCGCCGGATCGATCTCGATGCCGACCACGCTGACGTCGGCCCGGACCGTACGCAGCCGGGCCAGCAGCTCCACGGCGGTCCAGGGCGCGGCCCCGTAACCGAGGTCCACGGCGACGGGGGCGGGGCCGCGCCGCAGCGCGGCGGCATGCGTGGCGGCGATCCAGCGGTCCATGCGGCGCAGCCGGTTGGGGTTGGTGGTCCCGCGGGTCGCGTTCCCGAGGGGGCGGGAAGGCGGGGAGGAGGGGGCGGGGGTGCTGCGGGCCATGCCTTGACCCTATGCGCCCACGAGCCCCGGCAGACCCGCCCGCCTCCCCGCCCCCGGCCGTACCGCTCACCCTTCCCACGCCTCCCAGCCCCCTCACACTCCACCCCACCTCCTCACACCCCTCTCCACCTCCCCACACCCCTCCCGCCCTCCCGCCCCCGTCCAAGGTCACGCTTTGGCAAAGTGAGGAGAGAGCGGGCCCGGAGGGAAATGGATGCCGCCATTCCGTTGTTACGGGCTTTCGGAGGCGCCGCACGCCCCGGCCAAGGCCGTACCGGCTAGGAGGTAGCCCGCAGTGAGCCAATACGTGTCCAGGCGCCGCAGCCGTTCCTACGGTCCGTTTCCGGGGCGGTCCGGGCTGCGCCTGCCCGGCGGCACCCGCCGCCCCCGCAGGGTCGCGATGCTGAGCGTGCACACCTCCCCGCTGCACCAGCCGGGCACCGGCGACGCCGGCGGCATGAACGTCTACATCGTCGAGCTGGCCAAGAAGCTCGCCTCCCTCAACATCGAGGTGGAGATCTTCACCCGCGCCACCACCGGTACCCTGCCGCCCGCCGTCGAACTGGCGCCCGGCGTCCTCGTACGGCACGTGGACGCGGGCCCGTACGAGGGCCTGGCCAAGGAGGAGCTGCCCGCTCAGCTCTGCGCCTTCACGCACGGCGTCATGCAGGCATGGGCGGGCCACCGCCCCGGCTACTACGACCTGGTGCACTCCCACTACTGGCTCTCCGGGCACGTCGGCTGGCTCGCCGCCGAGCGCTGGGGCGTACCGCTCGTCCACGCCATGCACACCATGGCCAAGGTCAAGAACGCCGCCCTGGCCGCCGGCGACACCCCCGAACCCGCCGCGCGCGTCATCGGCGAGACCCAGATCGTGCGCGCCGCCGACCGGCTGATCGCGAACACCGCGGAGGAGGCGGGGGAGCTGGTACGCCACTACGAGGCCGGGCCGGACAAGGTCGCCGTGGTGCACCCGGGCGTCAACCTGGACCGCTTCCGGCCCGTGGCCCCCGGCACTCCCGCTTCCGGCCCCGCCTCCGACGA
The DNA here is from genome assembly GCF_044329785.1 of Streptomyces sp. NPDC017529. Lineage (NCBI taxonomy): Bacteria > Bacillati > Actinomycetota > Actinomycetes > Kitasatosporales > Streptomycetaceae > Streptomyces > Streptomyces sp. NPDC017529. Next base: position 48,683 of record NZ_JBIRJY010000018.1, on the reverse strand, counting down.
GGACCCCTCCGCCTCGCGCGCCGCGGCCCGAGCCCGCCTGGACCTGCCCCAGGACGCCCTGATCCCGCTCTTCGCCGGCCGCATACAGCCGCTCAAGGCCCCCGACATCCTGCTCCGCGCCGTCGCCGTCCTCCTGGACGAGGACCCGGCACTCCGGTCGCGCCTGGTCGTACCCGTCGTCGGCGGCCCCAGCGGCAGCGGCCTGGCCAAGCCCGAGGGCCTCCAGAAGCTGGCAGCGCGGCTGGGCATCACCGACGTCGTACGCTTCCGCCCGCCGGTCGGCCAGGAGCAGCTCGCCGACTGGTACCGCGCCGCGTCCGTACTGGTCATGCCGTCCTACAGCGAATCGTTCGGCCTGGTCGCCATCGAGGCCCAGGCGAGCGGGACCCCGGTCGTCGCCGCCTCCGTCGGCGGTCTTCCGGTGGCCGTACGCGACGGCGTCAGCGGCTTCCTGATCGACGGCCACGACCCGGCCGACTACGCCCGCGCCCTCGGCCGCTTCGCCCGGGACACGTCGCTGGCCGGCCGCATGGGCGGGGCCGCCGCCCGGCACGCCAGGTCCTTCGGCTGGGACACCGCGGCGGCCGCGACCGCCGAGGTGTACACCGCCGCGATGCAGGAACGGCGCCGTCACCTACGATCACCCCATGGCTGAGGACACAGCGCGACAGGTGATCGAGACGGCTCTCGGCGACGCGGGCCTGACGTGGGAATCGCCCGCCGACGGCACGTACGTCGTCACCCTGCCCGGCACCCGCAAGCTCTCCACGACCTGCTCCCTGGTCGTCGGCAAGCACTCCCTCTCCATCAACGCCTTCGTCGTCCGCCACCCGGACGAGAACCACGAGGCCGTGCACCGCTGGCTGCTGGAGCGCAACACCCGCCTCTACGGGGTGAGTTACGCCATCGACAAACTCGGCGACATCTACCTCGTCGGCAAGCTGCCGCTCGCGGCCGTCACCCCCGACGAACTCGACCGCATCCTGGGCACGGTCCTGGAGAACGCCGACGGCAGCTTCAACACCCTCCTGGAAATGGGCTTCGCCTCCGCCATCCGCAAGGAGTACGAGTGGCGGGTCTCCCGGGGAGAGTCCACCCGCAACCTGGAAGCATTCAGCCACCTGACCCGGCGCCCATCGGCATAGCGTCGGCGTAGCGGACTTCCCTCCCCGGCAACCATCCCTCACCCCACAAACCGCACCTCGGGAAAGCGGGCGGACGGCCCGTCCAGCAACCCGCTGTCCCGCCCCCGCAGCCACCGGTCGAAGAAGGCCGCCACATACGCCCGCTGAGCGGCGACCGAACGGTCCGGCGCGACCGTACCCACCAGCTTCTCGACAGTCGCGCGCGGCAGTCCCGCTTTCCGGGCCAGCTGCGGCACCAGCGACTGTGCGTCCGTGAAGCTCGCGTGCCCGGAACCGGTCAGGGTGAGATCCCGGTGCCACCCCGAACTGTTCTCCCACACCGCCTTCCAGGACGCGACCGTGTGGTGGTTGTCGCCCTCCTTGCCCATCAGGAGCAGCGGCCGGTCCAGCCCGTCCGTACCGACGGTGGACGGATGGGCCGGGTCGTCGTCGCGCTGCGTATAGCCCATCACGCCGTCCAGATTCGCCGCGGCCCTGATCCGGCGGTCGTCATGCATGGCCTGCGCTGCCGTGAACCCGCCCCCCGAGTGACCGAACATTCCCACCGCCCGCAGGTCCAGCACCCCTCGAAGCGACTGCGGCAGCACCGCGCCCCGCGCCAGCTCATCCAGAACGAACCGAGTATCGGCCACCCGCACCGCCGTCAACTTCTTCAACAGTGCAGTGACCTGCTCGGGATTCTTCGCCTTCCCCGCCTCCTCCCACATCCGGCTGTACGCGACCCGCCCGCCCGGGAATTGCACCGCCGGCGCCTCGTACGTGTGATCGATGCTGACGACGACGTACCCACGGGAGGCCAGCTCGTCACAGAGCGTGCTGCCGAGCGAGCGCGGGTCCGCGGCGCCGGGGGAGTAGAGGACCACAGGGAAGCCCCGCCCACCATGCCGCGCCACGGGCGCACGCAGACGCGCGTGAGTACGGGTGGCCCCCCAGTCAGCCATCCCCTTGGGAACGGCCTCCGAGAAATTACTCCGCTCCTCGAACCCGGCCGCCTCCCCCGGCAACATCTGAGGCGCCCGCGGATACCCGTCAGCCCCCCGCGCCGGGTACCGAACACTCACCATCAATTCCCGCTGCGCCCGCTCCGCCACCCAGGGATCGCGACGCTTGCCATCCACCAAGCGCAAGCCCGCCAAGCCGACTTGGTATTTCCCGGTCGGCGCGGGCAACACCATCCGAACCGCCCCCGCCCCACCCCTCTCCCCTTCCTCCGTTTCCCCCACTCTTCCCATCGCTGGTGCCGCGAGGACCACCCCAGCCACGGCCGCCAGCCCCGCCCCCAACCAAGCCCGCCGCGAGTACGCCATTCCATCTCTCCCCGTCCGATCGCCCCCGGTGGCTCCGGTGGCTGCGATGTCACCACCAGCCTCCCCACCCCACCCGCGCCGCGCGATCGTGCCAGCACCCCTATCGCCGGACCGGCCTCCACGAAGATCACGGATGCCGCGGCGAGGCCATGGCCGAAAGTGGATTACGCTCGAAGGCATGGCCGACGCACCGTACAAGCTGATCCTCCTTCGCCACGGCGAGAGCGAGTGGAACGCGAAGAACCTGTTCACCGGCTGGGTGGACGTCAACCTCAACGAGAAGGGCGAGAAGGAGGCGGTCCGCGGCGGTGAGCTGCTCAAGGACGCCGGCCTGCTCCCCGACGTACTGCACACCTCCGTCCAGAAGCGCGCCATCCGCACCGCGCAGCTCGCCCTGGAGGCCGCCGACCGCCACTGGATCCCGGTACACCGCAGCTGGCGCCTGAACGAGCGCCACTACGGTGCGCTCCAGGGCAAGGACAAGGCGCAGACGCTCGCCGAGTTCGGCGAGGAGCAGTTCATGCTCTGGCGCCGCTCGTACGACACCCCGCCGCCCGCCCTCGCGGACGACGCCGAGTTCTCCCAGATCGACGACCCGCGCTACGCGGTCATCCCCAGCGAGCTGCGCCCGCGCACCGAGTGCCTCAAGGACGTCGTCGTCCGCATGCTGCCGTACTGGTACGACAGCATCGTCCCCGACCTGGCCGCCGGCCGCACCGTCCTGGTCGCCGCCCACGGCAACTCGCTCCGCGCCCTGGTCAAGCACCTCGACGGCATCTCCGACGCCGACATCGCCGGCCTGAACATCCCCACCGGCATCCCCCTCACCTACGAACTCGACGCCGACTTCCACCCGGTCAACCCGGGCGGCACCTACCTCGACCCCGAAGCCGCCAAGGCCGCCATCGAGGCAGTAAAGAACCAGGGCAAGAAGAAGTAAGCCCGTAGCGGTAAGCCCCCTACCTGCGACTTTGCCGCGGGGAGGGGGCTTGGCACTGCCCTGGGCCCGCCTCTGGGCGATCAGGTACGGAATGTCCTTGGCTGGCCGCATCAATGACGACCGCCACAGCCTTACCGGGCGCGCTCCTGACTGAATAGCAGCAGGTGGGCGTATATCCGGAGCGTCAGCCCTGGGGCTGATTGGCCCAGGTACTCGGTGAATGCCTTGATGTTCTCCCCGGCGTCCGAGAGCACCGAAGCATAGAAGTGCTGCAGGCGCGTGCGTTTTGACCTCCCGGAAGCGGCATATGGCCGGGACACCGGGGCGACCCCGGCCGCAGCAAGCGCGGGCTGCCATACCTCCCCAGTGCGGACCTGTCACGAAAGCGTGATCTAGACCGGGAATACTCACGACTTGCCGAGCACCCATAGGGAGCGCAGTGCCAGTCGATTTGGAGGTCACGCGTGTCGGTGCGCTGGAGGCCCCGCTGGTAATGCGTCTCCACGCTGGCCACACTCGCGACAGCGGGGCATCGGCAAGCGATAGGCGAGTACTTGCCCTGGTGAGGACGCCGAACTGGAGCGTCAGCGAGCCGAGCTCGGGAGTGCTTCAGCACATGGCCAGCGGTCTGGAGCCCGGCAGTTACCCCCGCCCTTCGTAGGCGCCCCGTAAGCCGTCACCCTGTTGCCACAGACGGCGGAGGTACGAGCATGTACCCGAAGATCGAGTATCAGGGCCATGTAGCGGAGCACCGTAGGACTCGGAAGGGTCAACGCTATAGCCCCCTGGGGCGTGAATCACAGCAGCTCGTGTGCATCACAGGCAGATCCGTAGCCTGCCCGAGTTGGCAACCGTGTACGCGGTCCTGATCACGATCGGTCTCAGGCCGAGCAGACCGCCAGCCCCACCCTGCTCCGCCGACCTACACGTCTAGGGCACGGGGGCAGGCGGGACAACGCCTCTCTAAGATCCATGAATCGGCAGCGGTCAGACGGATGTGTCTGCCAAGCTGAGCCCCAGGCATGGGCGTACTAAACGTGTCCCTAGCGAGGTGTGAAGCAGCATGGCCACTTACAGCGAACCCGAGTGGGACGACGCTGACGGTGAAGAGGATGACGCAACAGAGGCAGTGACCTCAGAAGAGGTTACGCGTGCCGTCGTCACGGATACCGACTGGACAGCGGAAACAATCCTGAGCCAATTGCGGCGAGGGAACATTCAGCTAAATCCGCGATTTCAGCGGCGAGATGCGTGGAATAAACCTAGGAAGAGTCGCTTTATTGAATCGTTGATTCTAGGGCTTCCGATTCCGCAGATCGTACTCGCAGAGGATAAGAATCGGCGCGGAAAGTTCATAGTGCTGGATGGTAAGCAACGCCTTCTCGCGTTGCGTCAGTTCGCCGCAGGATCTTCCTTTGCCGCGTCAGAGGAAGAGGAGTCTTTCAAGGGTTTCTCTCTCACAGGGATGGAGGTCCGCGAAGATCTCCGACTTGCGACCCTCAAGAAGATGGAGGACGATGATGAATACGTGGACGATCTGAATTCTCTTTTGAATGAGACGATCCGCACTGTAGTGGTGCGGCGATGGCCGAATGAAGACTTCCTGAATCTTGTATTTTTGCGCCTTAACACTGGAAGCGTCAAGCTGTCGCCGCAGGAGCTGAGGCAGGCGCTGCATCCGGGAAAGTTTACCGACTTCCTGGACGATTGCGCCTCGGAGAGTGAATGGCTGCGCTACGCATTGCGGATTGACAAGCCTGACTTTCGAATGCGAGACGTCGAGATACTTCTTCGTTACTTCGGCTTCAGATATATGCTCGACGAGTACACTGGGAATCTGAAAAAATTCCTGGATGATACCGTCAACGTCCTCAACGCGCAGTGGCCGAAGGAGGAGGCCCGCATCAGGGGAGTTGGTGAGGACTGCAATCGTGCCATCGAGGCGACATTCGACGTGTTTGGCGATAACGCTTTTTATCGTTGGGCGCACGGGAAATACGAGGGGCGGTTCAATCGTGCGGTCTTCGATGTCATGACTTACTACTTCTCCGAAGATTCCGTCCGGGCGAAGATCGGGTCTCATGCCGAGGCCATTGAAAGTGCATTTCGGGGTCTGTGTGATAATGACCAGCGATTCGTTGAGTCCATCCAAACCACCACAAAAACCCCCTTGGCTACCTATCGCCGCCTCTCCCTTTGGGGGGAAGCTCTCGGCGAGGCTATCGGGATAAAGGTGCGCATTCCTGAATTGCGCGAGAATCGCCTGGTGCCCTAGGAGTCGAGATGCCGTCATCCCGCTTCGAGGAGCTTGAAAAGAGAATATTCGAACTGCGCAATTGTTTTCTGCCGGTCGATTTTGACCCCACAGGGTTGTACGAGGATTTCGTCTATGAGCACACGCGAGCCTTTCGGGTGCTAGCGCACGCAGAGTTTGAATCGTTCATAGAAGATCGCGTGCTTGAAGTGATCGACGAGGCGGTAGCGAAATGGAGGGCGAGCGGTGAAGTCTCGGTGAGTTTGCTGGCCGCAGTGGCGTACAGGGAATCCGCGCCGGCGATCCCCGGATCACTCAGTGAGGCTACCTCGAAGAGGCGGAAGTACCCTACCCTTTCTGCGCGAGTGGAAGAAGCGAGAAGCGACTTGCATCGTTTCGTGCGCAATCAAAACCACGGTATCAAAGAGAAGAATCTACTGCGCATGTTGCTGCCAATCGGCTTACTTGAAGAGGAGCTTGACACTGCATGGATAAGCGACATAGACGCCTGGGCTACCGCCCGCGGGGATGCCGCCCATAAGGGCGCTAAAATGCAGGTCCGTCCTGACCCTCAAAAGGAAATGAAGGCTGTTGGGCGGATTCTGAGTGGTTTTCGTGACCTCGATGGGCAGATGGAAGGCAAATAGTCAAGCATGTGCGGGGATGCGGGAGGGGGGATTTGCCGAGACGCAGCTGACAATAGGTACTGACGGGATTGAACTTGCCCTTCACGCTCCTCCCTACCCAGGAGGGGTGCGGCCTTTCGCGTATTCCTAATCATCGGTTATTTGCTAATAGTTCTCGTGGCAAGAGGGGTGAGAGGGTATCGATGAGGGATCACTAGCTGGCTAGCCAGCGGTCAAGCCATCCTTGTGAGCAAAGCTGGACAGTGCTGAATCGGGGAGGTCGTCTGCCGACTCGGCAATGAGCATTCGGTCCGCGTGCATTCCTCACAAGAAAGCCGGCAAGAAACAAGGGGCAGAAAAGTAACTCTGGGGCCCCGCCGGCAGCATGCCGGGCGGGGCCCGTGTGAGCCGCGGACGCGGCCCCGTTCCTCGTCCGGTGGGTCAGCCGCAGCCGCCTCCGCACTGGCAGGAGCCGCCGGATTGGCAGCCGCATTGGCAGCCGGGGCCGCAGGCGCAGTCGCTCAGGCGGGGGGGCTGGTCGGCCGGGGTGGGGACAGTGGAACGCGTCATGTTCTGCCTCCTCGGGGAGAGGGCCGTCCGAATGGTGTTCGCGTCGTTCGCTGTCCATTGGATGCCTGCCGGGCGAGGCGCATCAACGGCGCGTGGAGGCACGGCACGCCGCCGTACGGGGGAGTGCGTGCCGTGCCGTGCGGCGGCGGGCGCCCTTACGCGCCCTCCACCGGTGTGGGCGGAGCGATCTCGTCCGCGTGCTCGCCGGTGACCAGGTAGACGACGCGCTTGGCGACGGACACCGCGTGGTCGGCGAACCGCTCGTAGTAGCGGCCCAGCAGCGTCACGTCCACGGCCGTCTCGATGCCGTGCTTCCAGCGGTCGTCCATGAGGTGCTGGAAGAGGGCGCGGTGGAGGAGGTCCATGGCGTCGTCGTCCTGCTCCAGCTGGAGCGCCAGGTCGACGTCCTTGGTGATGATGACCTCGGCGGCCTTGGCCATCAGGCGCTGTGCCAGCTGGCCCATCTCCAGGATCGTGGCGTGCAGGTCCCGCGGCACGGCCGTCTCCGGGAAGCGCAGCCGGGCCAGCTTGGCCACGTGCTGGGCCAGGTCGCCGGAGCGTTCCAGGTCGGCGCTCATACGTAGGGAGGTGACGACGATCCGCAGGTCGGTGGCGACCGGCTGCTGGCGGGCGAGGAGGGCTATCGCGCGTGCCTCCAGGTCCCGCTGAAGGTCGTCGACCTTCTCGTCGGCGGCGATGACGGCCTCGGCGAGTTTCAGGTCCGCGTCGAGTATCGCCGTCGTGGCGCGCCCGATCGCGGAGCCGACGAGCCGGGCCATCTCGACGAGGCCCTCGCCGATCGAATCCAGCTCCTCGTGGTACGCGTCCCGCATCAGTGACCTTCTCTCGCTTCGAGGTGGTGTCGAGGTGGTGTTGTCGAGGTGGTGCTGTCGTGGGGGCCGGAAAACCCCACGCTCCCACGATCCGGCCGGAACGCGACCGGTTCTGCCATCCGGAGTGAACCGGCACCGACACCAAGGTGAACTCTGGGCGACGTATGTTCGAGCAGGCCCTCGAACGGCTGGGGAACTGTCATACCCGGCGCATAACCTGGAGTCATGAACGTGGACGCGGCCGTCGCCGCAGTGGCAGCGATCGCCGGATTGTGCACCGGCGTCTTCGCCATGCTGGCGTTCCGCTGGAGCGAGAGGGAACAGGCCAAGCCCACGCGTACGTCCCTGCACACCGACGCGGTGCTGCCGCCCGGTGTGGACACGGTCCTGTCCGTGCTGCGCTCCTCGGCCGTCGTCCTGGACGAGGCGGACGCGGTGGTCAAGGCCAGCTCGGCCGCGTACGCCCTCGGGCTCGTACGCGGTGGGAAGCTGGCCGTCGAGCCGATGCTGCAAATGGCCCGCGACACCCGCCGCGACGGCGAGATACGCCAGGTCGAGCTGGACCTGCCGCGCCGGGGCACGGGCCGGGGCGGCGACGCCCTGGCGGTCTCGGCGCGGGTCGCGCCCCTCGGCTCGCGGCTGGTCCTGCTGCTGGTCGAGGACCTGACCGAGGCCCGGCGCATAGAGGCGGTACGGCGCGACTTCGTCGCCAACGTCAGCCATGAGCTGAAGACCCCGGTCGGCGCGCTGTCCTTGCTGTCCGAGGCCGTCATGGACGCCAGTGACGACCCCGAGGCCGTCGAGCGCTTCGCGGGGCGCATGCAGAACGAGGCCACCCGCCTGACCAACCTCGTCCAGGAGCTGATCGACCTCTCCCGGGTGCAGAACGACGACCCGCTGGAGGACGCCGAGCCGGTCCGGGTCGACGAGCTGGTCGCCGAGGCGATCGACCGCTGCCGCCAGCAGGCGGGCACGAAACAGATCACCATGGCCGCCGGCGGCACCGCCGACCTGCACGTATGGGGAAACCGCGGCCAGCTCGCCGCCGCGCTCGGCAATCTCGTGGAGAACGCCGTCAACTACTCACCGGCCCGCACCCGGGTCGGTATCGCGGGCCGCCGGGTCCAGGCGCACGGCGGCGACCTGATCGAGATCGCGGTGACCGACCAGGGCATCGGGATATCGGAGAAGGACCGGGACCGCGTCTTCGAGCGGTTCTACCGCGTGGACCCGGCGCGCTCGCGCGCCACCGGTGGCACCGGCCTCGGCCTCGCCATCGTCAAGCACGTGGCCGCCTCGCACGGCGGGGAGGTCACGGTATGGAGCGCTGAGGGACAGGGCTCCACCTTCACCCTGCGTCTTCCGGAGGCCGGCGCCGTGCGCGACCGCGCGCGTACCGCCTCCGACCCGTCAGCGGAGGGCCTCGACGACGAGGACCGCCCCTATGAGACCTTCAACGATCCGCTCCCTGCTCACCCTGCCCCGGAGGTCCTTCCGTGACCCGAGTGCTCGTCGTCGAGGACGAGGAATCGTTCAGTGACGCCCTGTCGTACATGCTCCGCAAGGAGGGCTTCGAGGTCGCCATCGCGGCCACCGGCCCCGACGGCCTGGACGAGTTCGAGCGCAACGGCGCCGACCTGGTCCTGCTGGACCTGATGCTGCCGGGCCTGCCCGGCACCGAGGTCTGCCGTCAGCTGCGCGGCCGCTCCAACGTCCCGGTCATCATGGTGACCGCCAAGGACAGCGAGATCGACAAGGTGGTCGGCCTGGAAATAGGAGCCGACGACTACGTCACCAAGCCCTTCTCCTCCCGCGAGCTGGTCGCCCGGATCCGCGCGGTGCTGCGCCGCCGGGGGGAGCCCGAGGAGGTCACGCCGCAGGCGCTGGAGGCGGGCCCGGTGCGGATGGACGTCGACCGCCACGTCGTCACGGTCTCCGGCGGCAAGGTCGACCTGCCGCTGAAGGAGTTCGACCTGCTGGAGATGCTGCTGCGCAACGCGGGCCGGGTGCTGACCCGTATGCAGCTGATCGACCGCGTGTGGGGCGCCGACTACGTGGGCGACACCAAGACGCTGGACGTCCACGTCAAGCGGCTCCGGGCCAAGATCGAGCCGGACCCGGGCGCGCCGCGCTACCTGGTCACGGTCCGCGGCCTGGGGTACAAGTTCGAGCCGTAAGTCGTACGCCGTACGCCGTCGAGGGCGTGGGCCGACCGGTCGCGAGGGCGCAGGACCTCGGCCGCCGAGGCGCACGTCGGTTGATCGCGCGAGCGTGTGTGTGAGCGCAGACGAGCGCCGTGCGGCCGGAGGAGTGCTCTCCGGCCGCACGGCGCTCGCTGTGCTGCTGGCTTCCGCCGCGCGGCCTGCGTCAGCGGCCGGTTTCGCCGGAGGGCGTGGCGTTGCCGGACGGCGTGGCATTGCCGGAGGGCGTGGCGCTGCCCGACGGGCTGCCCTGGCCGCCCGGAGCGCCCGGGGTGCCGCTGGGGGACGCCGAGCCGGACGGGGCGCCGGCCGAGGCGGAGGGCGACGGCACCTCGCTCGGACCGTAGTCCTTGAAGTAGCTCTTGGCCGGGACGACGAACGCCCGCAGCTGGACCTTGCCGGCCTCGCTGAAGTCGAACGTCAGGGGCTGCGCGTTGCCGTCCTGTACGGCCTCACGGCCGCTGTCCAGCACGGCGGAGGCGTTGCCCTTGCCGCCGATCACGAGCGAGCCGCCGGCCGGGACCACGATCGGCCCCGAGCCCTTGGCGGGCGTCAGCTTCGCGTCCGTGTTCGAGCCGTTGACCTTGATGGACTGCAGCGTCTGGTCCTTGCTGCCGTTGTTGAACACCGTCGCGGTCACCACGGCCGGGCCCTTGGCCTTCAGGTCGGGCTGGGTGACGACGGAGGCGTTCTGGATCTTGAGGTCGCCGACGCTGGTAGCGGCGTTGTCGGGCTTGACCTGGAGCGTCTGGGCGTCGTTCCCGGCTCCGCACGCGGAGAGCGTGGCGATCGAGAGCGTGAGAACGGTGGCGGCGAGGACGCCGCGTCGAAGGCTGCGGCTCACGGCGGCGGCATCTCCTTGGACGAACTACGGCGGCCGAACTTCGAGCCCGGTCGCGGATGGGCGGCTGGGCGGCCCTCGCGCGGCCGCCGTGTCGACGTCCGCGTAAAGCCGCCCTAAGGGTGTGTCAGCGCCGCTAGGTTACCGAGCCGCCCCCGGGCCGCCGCACCCGACCCGCCCCCAGGACGATCACACCCTCGTCACATCTGCCTCGGCGGCCTCCCCGCGCGCCACGGCCGCCCGCCGCCGTACGTCCGTTTGCCGCACGCCGTGCCCGCTGCCCGGGAGGTGCGCGGCCGTCACCGCGGGATGCGCGGCAGATCCACGGGAGGTCCACGGGAGGTCCACGAGAGATCCGCGAGAGATCCATGGTCGTACCCGGAAGATCACGATGATCACGGTGCGCGGCCCGAGGAATCCCGAATATCCGACGGGCGGCCGTTCGGGTGAAGCCCGGTCTGTTTCCCCGGAGGCAAATCGGCATTCGCAGGGAAAGTGCCGGCTTCCCGGAATTGATCACGTACGGCAGGCGACGGGCAGTGATCAATTAACGAAACGACGGACACCTGTCCTCCGGGAACCGAACGGAGTAGCGGAAGTGCGACATCCAGATTCCGGCAAAACGGGACGTACGGTCGCTCCGTCGGGCCCTTCCTGGGGTGTGACGTACGTGTTTCGCCCCGCGCGAGAAGCGCCTCCGACCTGCGAATTCCTGCGTCCGGAGGCCCCTCGAAGCACGTTCCGGCCGTTGTTGTCAAGCCCCGAGATATGCCCTGACCTGCGAAAACGCCATTCAGAACAGCCCGTTCCCGTGTTAGCATGGATAGCCACGGAAGGGGTACCTGTCACATGACGTTCAAGGTTGGCGACACCGTGGTCTATCCCCATCACGGGGCCGCGCTGATCGAGGCCATCGAAACTCGCCAGATCAAAGGCGTGGACAAGACCTACTTGGTGCTGAAGGTCGCCCAGGGCGACTTGACTGTTCGTGTGCCAGCGGACAATGCGGAGTTCGTCGGCGTACGCGATGTGGTCGGCCAGGACGGGCTGGACCGGGTCTTCGAGGTGCTCCGCGCACCGTACGCCGAAGAGCCGACGAACTGGTCCCGTCGCTACAAGGCAAACCTGGAGAAGCTCGCATCGGGCGACGTCATCAAGGTCGCCGAGGTGGTACGCGACCTGTGGCGTCGTGAGCGTGAGCGCGGGCTGTCCGCCGGTGAGAAACGGATGCTCGCCAAGGCCCGCCAGATCCTGGTGAGCGAACTCGCCCTCGCGGAGAACACCAACGAGGACAAGGCCGAGGCCCTGCTCGACGAGGTTCTCGCGTCCTGACGACGCAGTGCATGCCGCGGTGCCCGAGTGGCGGCCGGCTCCGGCCAGGAGCGGTCAGTTGCCGGGCGCTGCGGCATATCTGGCGGCGTGCCCGCACGCGCATGCCGTGCCGCAGGGCCCTACGAACGCGACGCAGGGTCCTGGGAACGCATGGCACTACGACGGCCGGTCCTGCGCAGCACAGCCCTACGCGGAATGGCCCTACGTAGGCATGCGGAAGCCGTGCGGCTCTACCGAACTTTGTGATCTTTCCCCGTGGTGACCGCCCCCGTGCTCGTCCCCGACCAGATCATCCGTCTCGCCGGCTTATGGCGTGCCGGGCTCGGGCAGCTGTCCCGACCGGGTGTCACGGAAGGGTCCGGATCGGGGCGTCGCGCCCGGCACACTGCGGCCATACCCATGTCGGCTCAGGAAACAAACCTGTCTGCGCTAATTCCGGGGACTCCCCGGGTTCCGGAGCAACCGATGTCAGACGTATCCCCAGATTCCGCCGGTCCCTCCGGCACGCCCCGCCCCCGCACCGCCGCGGTGATCCCCGCCGCCGGACGCGGCGTGCGGCTGGGCCCGGGCGCCCCCAAGGCGCTCCGAGCGCTGGGCGGCACGCCCATGCTCGTCCACGCCGTGCGCGCGATGGCCGCCTCCCGCGCCGTCTCCGTCGTCGTGGTCGTCGCCCCGCCGGACGGTGCCACCGAGGTCCGCAATCTGCTGGACCAGTACCCCCTGTCCGAGCGCACCGACCTGGTGGTCGTGCCCGGCGGCGACACCCGCCAGGAGTCCGTACGCCACGGGCTGGCCGCGCTGCCCGAGCACATCGACGTGGTGCTGGTACACGACGCGGCCCGGCCGCTGGTGCCCGCCGACACCGTCGACTCGGTGATCGCCGCCGTACGGGCCGGCGCCCCGGCCGTGGTGCCGGCGCTGCCGCTCGCCGACACCGTCAAGCAGGTCGAGCCGCGCACCGGCGCGTCGGCCGGCGAGCCGGAGCCCGTGGTGGGCACGCCGGAGCGCGCCCGGCTGCGCGCCGTACAGACGCCGCAGGGCTTCGACCGGGCGACCCTCGTCAAGGCGCACGAGACGGTCGCCCTTCAGGGTGACGGCGCGACCGACGACGCCGGGATGGTCGAGCAGCTCGGCGCGCCCGTCGTGGTGGTGCCGGGACACGAAGAAGCGTTCAAGGTGACCCGGCCGCTGGATCTCGTGCTGGCCGAAGCCGTACTCGCCCGCAGGAGGGCCACCGATGGGTATGTATGAGCCGCAGTTGCAGATGATGCCGCTGGTGGGCATCGGCACCGATGTGCACGCCTTCGAGAAGGGGCGCGAACTGTGGGTGGCCGGCCTCCTGTGGGACGACGCGGCGAGCGACGGGTACGGCCTCGCCGGGCACAGCGACGGCGACGTGGTCGCGCACGCGGCCTGTGACGCGCTCTTCTCGGCCGCCGGTGTCGGCGACCTCGGCGCACACTTCGGCACCGACCGCCCGGAGTGGTCCGGCGCGTCAGGGGTGACGCTGCTGTCCGAGGCGGCCCGCATCGTACGGGCCGAGGGCTTCGTGGTCGGCAACATCGCGGTGCAGGTCATCGGCGTACGCCCGAAGATCGGCAAGCGGCGCGCCGAGGCCCAGAAGGTCCTGTCGGAAGCGGCCGGCGCGCCGGTCTCGGTGTCCGGCACCACCTCGGACGGCCTGGGCCTGACGGGCCGCGCGGAGGGCCTGGCGGCGGTCGCCACGGCGTTGGTGCTGCCGGCGAGGTAAGAGCCGTGCAAGGACCCGCGTCCAAGAGGCTGTGTCCAGCTGTGTCCAAGCGGCAGGCGGGGTGAATCGGCTCCGGCGAGATGGGCCGCGCGGTACGGGAACACCGTGCCGCGCGCGGGAGTTGGGAAGTGCGGGAACGCGGGTCGGCCGTAGCCGGTAACCCGCCGCCCCGCCGTTCCGCCCGCTCGCAGGAAGGACGCACCGTGCCAGCCGCCCTGTCCGACGACTCGAAGAACGTCCTCGACGGTCCGGTCTTCGTGACCACGGCGACGGTCCAGCCCGACGGCAGCCCCCATCTGTCCCCGGTCCGGGTGAAGCGGGACGGCGACGACGTGCTCTTCTGCACCACCGACGGCTGCCGCAAGGTGCAGAACCCGCGGCGCGACCCCCGCGTGACGGTGCTGGTGCGGCCGTCCGGCGCGCCGTACACCTACTCCGGGATACGCGGCTCGGCCGAGCTGGTCACCGAGGGCGGCCGTGAGCTGATCGGCGAGCTGTCGCGCAAGTACACCGGGATGGCGTACGCGGAGTTCGACCCCGGCGTGCCGGACAACGGGGAGCGGGTCGTCGTGCGGGTCACCCCGCACAAGGTGGTCGGCCGCCTCTGAGCCGCCCCGCGCCGCGCCGAGTGTCACGCTTCCGACTCCCGTTCCCCCGGGGGTCGCGGGGCACTGCCTGATTCCGACTACCCTTGACGCGTGACTATTCGCCTGTACGACACCAGCGCCCGGCAGATCCGTGATTTCACCCCGCTCACGCCGGGCTGTGTCTCGATCTACCTGTGTGGCGCGACCGTGCAGGCCGCCCCGCACATCGGGCACATCAGGTCGGGGCTGAACTTCGACATCATGCGCCGCTGGTTCCTGCACCGCGGCTACGACGTGACGTTCGTCCGCAACGTGACGGACATCGACGACAAGATCATCAAGAAGGCCGGCGAGCAGGGCCGCCCGTGGTGGTCCATCGGCTACGCGAACGAGGTCGCCTTCAACACGGCGTACGACACCCTCGGCTGCCTGCGCCCGACGTACGAGCCGCGCGCCACCGGCCACGTCCCCGAGATGATCGAGATGATGCGAGGCCTGATCGAGCGCGGCCACGCCTACGCGGCGGACGGCAATGTCTACTTCGACGTGCGCTCCTTCCCGGGCTACCTGGAGCTTTCCAAGCACGAGCTGGACAACCTGCTCCAGCCCTCCGGCGACAACGAGACCGGCAAGCGCGACCCGCGCGACTTCGCCATGTGGAAGGCGGCGAAGCCGGGCGAGCCGAGCTGGGAGACCCCGTGGGGCCGCGGCCGTCCCGGCTGGCACCTGGAGTGCTCGGCGATGGCGCACAAGTACCTGGGCACCGCCTTCGACATCCACGGCGGCGGCGTCGACCTGATCTTCCCGCACCACGACAACGAGATCGCGCAGGCCAAGGCGTACGGTGACGACTTCGCCGCCTACTGGTGCCACAACGCGTGGGTCACCATGAGCGGCGAGAAGATGTCCAAGTCGCTGGACAACTCGGTGCTGGTCTCCGACATGGTCAAGCGCTGGCGGCCGATCGTGCTGCGCTACTACCTGGGCACGCCGCACTACCGTTCGATGATCGAGTACAGCGAGGAAGCGCTGCGCGAGGCCGAGTCCGCGTTCGCGCGGATCGAGGGCTTCGTCCAGCGAGTGGTGGAGAAGGCCGGGACCGTCGAGCCCGCCGCCGAGGTGCCGCCGGCCTTCGCCGAGGCGATGGACGACGACCTGGGCGTCCCGCAGGCGCTCGCCATCGTGCACACCACCGTCCGCCAGGGGAACTCCGCGCTGACGGCCGACGACAAGGAATCGGCGGTCGCTCGCCTGGCGGAGGTCCGCGCCATGCTCGGCGTGCTGGGCCTGGACCCGCTGGACGACCAGTGGGCGGGCGGTGACACGGACCGCGGCGAGGACCTGCACGGCGTCGTCGACTCGCTGGTCCGGCTGGTCCTCGAACAGCGCCAGGCGGCCCGCGCCCGTAAGGACTACGCGACCGCCGACGCCATCCGCGACCAGCTCCAGCAGTCCGGCCTGGCCATCGAGGACACCCCCTCGGGCCCGCGCTGGTCCTTGTCCTGAACCACCGGCCCCGGCCGTCCCCGGAGCCCGGCCGAAGCCGGTGACCGGGGCCGGCCGAGGCCGTTCCCGGTGCCGCAGGGCAGCGGGCCGCCGTACCGCGCGGTGCCCGGGTGCCCGTACCGGCGGGTGCCGGTTGGCAGTACCGGCGGCCTCCGGGCGACACTTCTTGCAGACACACATCAGACAGACATCCGTACGTACGTATCCACTCCACGTCGCGAGACGTCGAGAGCAGTGAAGAGACAGGTGACCCATGGCCGGCAACAGCCAGCGCAGGAACCGCCGCACGTCCAACAAGAAGGGCATGCAGGTCGGCAGTGGCGGCCAGCGGCGCCGGGGCCTGGAAGGCAAGGGCCCGACCCCGCCCGCGTCCGCGCGCAAGGGACATGTGAAGAACCGCCTCGCCAACGCGAAGGCCAAGCAGGCGGCCAACCGGCGCCCGGCCCCGCGCCGCGGCGGCGCCAAGGGCACCTCGGAGCTGGTCGTCGGCCGTAACCCGGTCTTCGAGGCGCTGCGCGACGGTGTGCCCGCGACGACGCTGTACGTGCAGCAGTTCATCGAGAACGACGAGCGGGTGCGCGAGGCGCTCCAGCTCGCCGCCGACCGCGGCAACATCAACCTGATGGAGGCGCCGCGGCCCGAACTGGACCGGATGACCAACGGCCTCAACCACCAGGGCCTCGTCCTCCAGGTGCCGCCGTACGAGTACGCGCACCCCGAGGACCTGGCGGCCGCCGCCTTCGACGACGGCGAGGACCCGCTGATCGTCGCGCTGGACGGCGTCACCGACCCGCGCAACCTCGGTGCCGTGGTGCGGTCCGTCGCCGCGTTCGGCGGGCACGGTGTCGTCGTGCCGGAGCGCCGCGCGGCCGGCATGACGGCCGGCGCGTGGAAGACCTCGGCCGGCACGGCGGCCCGTACGCCGGTCGCCCGCGCCACAAACCTGACGCGTGCCCTGGAGGGCTACCAGAAGGCGGGCATGACCGTCGTGGGCCTGGCGGCCGACGGCGAGCTGGAGCTGCAGGACCTGGAGGCGCTGGACGGCCCGGTCGTCATCGTCGTGGGCAGCGAGGGCAAGGGCCTGTCGCGGCTGGTCGGCGAGACCTGCGACGTACGCGTACGCATCCCGATGCCCGGCGGCGCCGAGTCGCTGAACGCGGGCGTCGCGGCGGGCGTGGTGCTGTGGGAGGCGGCGCGGCGGCGCGCCTGAGGCGGTGCGGGCGGCGGAGCCGACGGCCCCGGGCGGCGTGCCCGGGGCCTCCGCCAAGGCGGTGATCGCGGGTACGCCGGGCCTCGCTCCCGTGATCCTTTGACGGGTCTCGGACAGATCGGCGGGGTCAAGGCAGTGTCTTAAACGCGGGTCACTCGGTTAGATGAGCGTGGACACCAGAACACCCCGCACACCTACGGGGGGACGCTCGCCGGGCTTCGATGACGAGCCGGTCCTGAGCTCGGTCAAGGTGCCGTGCGATCCCGCGCAGGTCATTGTCAATCACGCCAGCTTCCGCGTGCAGCTCGCCGCGTCCGCCACAAGCGGCGCCATGGCCGACACCGCGCGCATCCCGGTGGTGCGGGAGCCGGCGGGCGGCAGGCGCCGCGCGCCCGTGGTGTGGAGCGGCCGCACCGCGCCGGGCGGCACGACCGCCGCCACCAGCCAACTCCTGCACGCCGTACGGAACTCGGGGCGGACCACCGTCACCGGCGACCTGAGCGAGGAAGCCGGCACCACGACGCAGGTCCTGCCCAGAGTCCGGATCGACGAGGAGGAGCCGCCCGCAACCGGCACCGGAACCGGCGGCCCGGCCTCGACCGTGATCGGCCAGCGCGGCCCCGTGGACGCGGACACCACCCTGCTCAAGGGCGTCCGGCCGACCACCGGCGCCTACGACCACTACGACGACGAGCCCCCGTATGCGGACGAGGAGCCGGCGGCGTACGAGCGGTACGGCGACGGGCCCAAGCGGCGCGGCGGCGACACGGTCCGGCAGCACGCCTACTACCCGGGCCGCCGGATGAACCTCGGCGTCGTCCTGCTGCCGCTGCGCGTCTTCCTCGGCCTGATCAGCGTGTACGCGGGCATGGGCAAGCTCTGCGACCCCGTCTACTTCGACGGCGGCGAGCGCGGCTCGATGGTGAAGTGGCTCCGGTCGCTCGATCCCTGGACGCTCGTGGCGCCGCTGCGCGACTTCGCGCTCTCGCATCCCGTGGGGGCCGGGCTGACCGTGGCCTTCCTCCAGGTCGTGGTCGGCGTGCTGACCATGTGCGGGCTGTGGCAGCGGGTCGCCGCGTCGTTCGGCGCGCTGCTCTCCGCGGCCCTCCTGATGACGGTCAGCTGGCGCACCGTGCCGGTCTACGACGCACCGGACATCATCTACCTCGCCGCCTGGAGCCCGCTGGTCATCGCGGGCGCGCCGGTCTACTCGGTGGACGCCCGGCTGACGGGGGAGGCGTGGCGGCGGCTCGGCCCGCGCGTCGAGCTGTGGGACCTGCGGCGCCGGGTGCTGCGCCGCGGCGCGGTGCTGACGGCCGTGGTCGCCGGCCTGACGCTGCTGGTCGGCTCGCTGCTGGGCGGCGCCGTACGGTCCGCCTCCGTACCGTCCGTGCCCAAGCCCGGCGAGCCCGCGACGAACAACCTGCCCGGCTCGCCGCTGCCGCAGCAGTCGCAGCCCGGCGGCTCGAAGGCGCAGCACGGCCCGGGGCGCCCCGGCACGAAGCCGAAACAGGCCGGCAAGCCGTCGGCCGGCGCCTCGCGCAAGGCGGGTTCCCCGAAGTCGCAGAGCCCGACGGCGCCGGCTCCCGGCACGGCGCGCGCGACCGGCAGCGTGTCCGGTTCGGCGCAGCTGCCCGGCCGCTCGTCCAGCGGCACGCCCCCGCGGCAGTCCGCACCGGCCCGGGTGCCGGCGACCACACCGCAGGCGCCGTCGGCGGTCGGCGGTACCGCGGGCGGCACCAACGGCGGCACGAGCGACGGAAGTTCGGGCGGCTCCAGCAGCGGCTCCCGGGGGCGCGGGAGCACATTGGGTGGGCTACTGGGGTGATGGGGCTTCCCAGGGGCGCTGAGGCGTTCCTGGGGGCCGTGGTGCGAGACGCGGAACGCCCCCACAGCTGAGGCTGTGGGGGCGTTCCGCTGTGCGGGGTGCGGGGGTGGGCGGGGCGCCCGGGATGGCCGGGATTGGCCGGGGCGGTCAGCCGTTCCGCGCGCCGAGTTCCTTGGCGGCCTCGGTCAGGTCCTTGGCCGTGTCGATGGCTCGCCAGTACGCGCCGTTCGGCAGCGGGAAGCCGGCCAGCCGCCGTTCGCGGGCCAGCCGGGGGAATGTGGTGCGCTCGTGGTCCCCGCGCGCGGGCAGCAGCCCGGTGAAGGCGGCGGAGAAGACGTAGACACCCGCGTTGATCAGATAAGGGGAGGGCGGCGACTCGATGAAGTCGAGGACGTGGCCGAACTCGTCGGTCTCCACGGCGCCCCACGGAATGCGCGGCCTGGCCAGCGCGAGCGTGGCGTCCGCGCCGCGCTCATGGTGGAAGTCCGCCATCTCGCGCAGCGAGAAACGGGTCCAGATGTCGCCGTTGGTCGCGTACCAGGGCTCTTCCGGCCGGGGCAGCGAGGCGGCGGCGTACTTGAGACCGCCACCGCGACCGAGCGGCTCGGTCTCGACAACGGTCGTGACATTCAGGGGAAGTTGCGCCTGGGACAGCCAGTCCTGGAGCACCTCGGCGAGGTGGCCGCAGGAGACCACCGCGTCCGTGACGCCCTCCGCTGCCAGCCAGGCGAGCTGGTGGCCGATGATCGGGGTCCCGGTGCCGGGGATCTCGACCATCGGCTTGGGACGGTCGTCGGTGTACGGGCGGAGTCGCGAACCCTGGCCTCCGGCCAGGACCACGGCCTGCGTGGGGTGCGGGTACGGGGCTGTCATGGTTCGCACCCTATGCGGTGCGAGCCGGGCTCACTGGACGGAGGCGACGCCGGTGGCGAACGACGTATCGCAGACCGGCCGTGACCAGGCCTGCGCGCGGTGTGCGGCACCGCCGTACTTGGCGACCGCGGCACGGCCCAGGGCACGCGCGATGGCCACGCAGTGCTTGGCCAGCGAGGGGCGCTTGGTGGTCTCCTCCTGGAGGTGGGTGAGGGCGACACCGGGGTTCTTGTCCTGGAGTTCCACCAGGAGCCGGTCGCGGAGCACGTCCTGCGGAGCCCGGGAACCGGCCTTGGTGGAGGCATTCCCGGAGGACGCGGTCAGCATCTGCTTGTCCGTCCCCGGCGACGCCCACGGGACGCGGGTGACCGCGAGTGTCCCGGACAGGACGAGGACGACGGGAAGGACAAGGGCGAGGGTTCGGCCGATACGGCGGGCTGCGGAGTTCACGGGGCGATGGTAGCGAGTAGTGATGATTTGGCGACATTTAGTCACCGAATCGAGGGATGTTTTCGCTCGGGAATCGCTTGTGATGTTGACGTACAGGATCGAAATGACGGGTCTGCCGGGGTATTTGTCGACATGCTGCGTACGACGGTTACGGCACTCACCCCCAGCACGCGAAGCGGCGGCGCCGGCCCCTGTGAACCGACACCGCCGCCCGTACGAACCACGCGGTCACTCAGCCACTGAACCGCTCAGCCGCCGCCCAGTCGCCGCGCCGCCGCTCAGCCGCCCAACCTGCTCAGTCGCTCAGCCGCTCGCCCGTGGAGGTGGAGAACACGTGCGTCTCACCCGGCCGCGGTACGACGTGCAGCTGGGCGCCCTTCTCCGGCACCTGCCGCCCGTTGACCCGTACGACCAGGTCCTTGGCCTCGTCGCCTACGGTGGCGGAGCCGTAGACGTACCCGTCGGCGCCGAGCTCCTCGACGACGTTGACGGTGACCGCGAGGCCCGCCGGGGCGTCCGCCGCCTCCTTGGAGAGCGACTTCGCCGCGCCGCCGTTCTGCTCGACGATGTCGAAGTGCTCGGGACGGACGCCGACCGTGACCGTACGGTCGCCCTTGTCCGCGGCGGCAGCCAGCGCCTCGCGGCTGACCGGCACGACACTGTTGCCGAACTTCACACCGCCGTCGGTGATCGGCACCTCGACCAGGTTCATCGCCGGCGACCCGATGAAGCCCGCGACGAAGAGGTTGCTGGGCCGGTCGTACATACTGCGCGGCGAGTCGATCTGCTGGAGCAGCCCGTCCTTCAGGACGGCGACCCGGTCGCCCATCGTCATGGCCTCGACCTGGTCGTGGGTGACGTACACGGTGGTGATCCCGAGCCGCCGCTGCAGGCCGGCGATCTGCGTACGGGTCTGCACGCGCAGCTTCGCGTCCAGGTTGGACAGCGGCTCGTCCATGAGGAACACCTGCGGCTCACGCACGATGGCGCGACCCATGGCCACCCGCTGGCGCTGACCACCGGAGAGCGCCTTGGGCTTGCGCCCCAGGTACTCGGTCAGGTCCAGGATCTTCGCCGCGTCCTCGACCTTCTGCCGGATCTCCGCCTTGTTGACGCCCGCGATCTTGAGCGCGAAGCCCATGTTGTCGGCGACGGTCATGTGCGGGTACAGGGCGTAGTTCTGGAACACCATGGCGATGTCCCGGTCCTTGGGCGGCAGGTGGGTGACGTCCCGCTCCCCGATCCGGATCGCGCCGTCGTTGACGTCCTCCAGCCCCGCCAGCATCCGCAGCGACGTGGACTTCCCGCACCCGGAGGGGCCGACCAGGACGAGGAACTCGCCGTCCTCGATCTCGATGTCCAGCTTGTCGACGGCGGGCTTTTCGGAACCCGGGTAGATACGGGTTGCCTGGTCGTACGTGACCGTAGCCATGGTGGTGTCCCTTCACCGGCAGGAACGTGCCGGACGATCCGAGTAAAAGGAGTGGTGTAGTCCACTGCTGTGGACTGACCGTGACGGTACCCGCGGCGGCGCCCGGTGTCAGTAGCCCGCGGGTCACGAGATAACGCGCACAGGTAGGCTGCCTGCCTGGGTACACTTCACCAGGCACGCCTCCTTAGCTCAGCTGGCCAGAGCAACGCTCTTGTAAAGCGTAGGTCGTCGGTTCGAATCCGACAGGGGGCTCTACGGTTGACCAGGTAAAACGCACTGAGAACGCCCCTCCGGAAGGTCTTCCGGAGGGGCGTTTTTGCTCTCTGAAGCCCGTCCGTGGACAAACCGTGGACAGCGCGAAATCCGGGTGCGGGGGAGCCGTGGCCCCGCTCTTCTGGGCCTCTGTCGAGCTAGCAAGCGCGGTCCGGCGGCCTGCTGGGTCTTGAGAGTCGCGCCGTGTCAGTGCCTTTTGAGGGCATTCGCGGACGACTGAGGAAAGCCGCGCGCCCCCAAGGTCAGATGCGGGCAGACGAGGGTTCTCGTGGAGTCAGATCATGCCGGGAGGACCATGCGCTGGGTGGCGATGTCCCAGCGGCATTCGGCGTAGAGGCGGTTGAGGTCGTGGTGAGCGTCCGGGTCGTCGGCGTTGCAGGGTTCGTAGCCGTTGGGGCCGTGGCGGTAGTAGAAGCCGTATTCGGTGCATTCGGCTATGCCGGGGTACTGGCCGGTCCAGGTGGTGTTGCAGACGTTTGCAGGGTGACAGGTGTCGCGCTGGCGGCCGGTGAGGGCGCAGCGGGCGATGTCGCAGTGGTCGGCGTGCAGGGCGCCGGGAGGTGTGGAGCAGACGGGGCAGGCGGCGTTCGGGGCCGACTGGGGGAGCAGGAGGGGGCGGTGGGTGAGGTCGCCGAGCCAGAGGTTGCGCAGCTCGCGGTCGAGCTGGTGGGTGTCGGCGACGGTGTGGAGGTTGAGGGTGCGGTGGAGGAGTTCGCGGAGAAGGGGGGTAGGTAGTTGGGCGGTGGCCCAGTGGAGGGTGAGGCCGCGGTCGGGGTGGTGTCGGGCCCATGTGGTGCGGAGGCGGGAGGATGCGCTGAGTGTCATGTCTGGTGTGTTGGCGTATCGGGTGATATGCGGGCCGTAGATTTTTAGCCATTCCTGTGTGGTTTTGACGTGGAGATTGATGAGCTCTCGCCGTGCTTTGTCCAGGTTTATGGATGTGGTGCGGCGCATGAGGACGGTGGCACCTGATTCGGTGTCTTCCTGCCGTGTGGCGGGGGTGGTCAGTGCGTCGTCGGGGACGATGCGGAATCGGTGCCGGCGGCCGAGGAGGGTGAACTGCTCCCCGTCGGCGAGGTGCCGTACGGGGGCGTGGGGGGAGGTCTCGGCGAGGTGATTGAGCTGTCGGTAGATCCATCGGCGGCGGCGTTCGACGAGGGCGGTTGCTTCGGCGTCGGTGGTGTGGTGGGGGCCGCGGACGACGATGCCGCCCGCTTTCGTGACGTCGAGGCCGAGGGTGGTGCGGTTACTGGTTCGCACGGTTACGGCGGTGCCGCCGACGAGGAGGGTGCGCTGGTGCTGAGGCATGGTTCTTTCGGGCTGGCCCGGCACCACCCCGCCTTCTTGGTGGTCTTCTACTATGGGCGAGGGTGGGGCCGGGGGTTTGCAGTGGGCGGGGTGTGGTGATGTGCTGCGCTGTAGTTGGTCAGGCAGCGGAACTGGACGGCCGTTCACGTGCGGAGTCGAGCACTTCGGCTTCGATGTCGCTGAGTGCGTACTTCTGGCGCTGGAGGAAGGCCAGCCAGTTGGTGGTGTCCTTGCTGACCGGGCTCCGCCACGCCTGATCGGACATGGCCTGATGCTCGTACACCGCGGCGACCTGGGCGAAGAGCAGCCTCCAGCGTCCGGTTGCTCCGGTACGGATGATGAGCGGCCCGAAGGGGTCTTCGACTCGCCGCCACGGCTCGCTGTCGTGGTTGGGGTCTTTGATCTTCAGGAAGGCCGAGATGAGGTCGGTGCGGTGGCGTGCGATGTACTGGGAGTACATGGCGGAGGTCCCGGTGATGGTGCTGAGGGTGAACTTCCAGATTTCGTCGGTCGCGTCGCCGGGCCGGGTGCACAGATTCGCGATGAACTCCTGCCGTACAGGGCGGGCTTGGCGCCAGGCCGCGTTGTAGCGGATGGTCCTGCGTCGCTTCTCCGCCATTTCCGCGGCGTCCGGTGCTGCCGACCCGGACGCTTCGGGGCTCAGCTTGTGCTGGCGGGCTCGCCAGTCGGTGCACAGCCAAGTCACCGTGGGCTTGAACGGGTTGAGGGTGGCGGCGTGTCCGGGGCACCGGGCGTGCTGGTCGGCGGTGATGGCTGTTCCGAGGGGGGTTACCAGATCCTTGAGGGGGCGCATGGGAGTCTCGTGCCACCGCCAGTCCCAGTCCACTACCGTGACGCCGGCGGCGGCGAGGTCCTGCTTGAGCTGGGCGCGCTTGGCTTTCTCGGCCGCCTCGTCCTTGAGGCACTGGAGTGCGTGGGCCCAGTGGCCGCGCGTGCCTGCGCCGTCGTTGCGGTCCCGGGCCTTCGCCGCTTCGAGGCGACTGCGGGCGTTGCTGATGTGCGCGACTTCCTGGAAATCGGCCAGCTCCACCAGGTCGAAGTCGTGAGCGACCGCGGCGCTGAGGCTCTTGTCGTCGAGCTTCGATGCCTTGTCGGCGGCGGTGAGCTCGGCGGCGGACAGGCCGAGCGCGCGTGCGTGACGTTCCTTTGCGGCTTGGGGCAGCGGCATCAGGGACAGTTGCCGGGCGGCTTCGACGTAGTCGCGGGCGTGCGCGTCCCGGCGGTGCTTGTTCTCGATGACTGACAGGGTCAGCGCCTCGTCATCGACGCCGCGAAGGTCGTCGCGGATCAAGGCGGGAACGAGCATGTAGGTGCGGCCCTCGTCCTTGGCCTTGTCGGCGGCGATGATCGCTGCCTTGCAGCGACGCTGCCCGAAGATGATGCCGAGTTTGCCTTCGTTGTCCCCGGTCTGTGGACGCAGGAGGACCAGGCTCTGCACGCCGACCTCTTCCACGGAGGCGATCAGGTCGGCGTCGGG
Source organism: Streptomyces sp. NPDC017529 (assembly GCF_044329785.1). NCBI lineage: Bacteria > Bacillati > Actinomycetota > Actinomycetes > Kitasatosporales > Streptomycetaceae > Streptomyces > Streptomyces sp. NPDC017529. The sequence continues at coordinate 23,919 of NZ_JBIRJY010000018.1, read as the reverse complement.
TTCGGTTCCGTCCGGCTCGTCGTCTGAGCGGTGCTGGCGGTGGTTGTACGGGTCGACGACGAGTTCGTAGGGATCGACCCAGGCGAAGCGCCCTTCGAAGGCGGGCTGCGCGGCGATGGTGTCGGTGCTGTCCGGTGCGGTGAGGGTGGTCGTGGTTGTCATGGGAGCTCCGTGGTGAGAAGAGGGGCGGGCGGTGGCGCCCGCCCCTGCGCGTGTGGGTCAGGCGGCGGCCGGTACGGCCTTCGGCTTGGCCTTGCGCTTGGGCTGCGCCGCGGCGGACTTGGGTCGCGCGGTCGCCGGGGCCTTCTTCGCCGCCCGCTTCGGGGCGGGCTTCTTGGCGGCGGCCTTGGGCGCGGGCTTGGACGGCGCGGCCTTCTTCGCGGGCGACTTCTTCACGGTGGTCTTCCCTGCGGCCGGCTCGCTGGTTGTCGCGGCGGGAGCCTCCGGCTGGGCGGGCTGCTGCGGCGCGGGCTTGTCGGCGGTGGTGACAGGGATGCGGGTGCCGTCGTAGCGGAGCTTGGCACGGTGGCCTTGGAAGACGGGGAAGAGTCGCAGGTGGAGGGTGTTGAGGAGGGTGTCGAGGGGTGCTTCGACGGTGGTGAAGTGGCAGGCGGCGTTGTAGTGCGGGCCGGTCTTCTCGGGGCCGCGGGCGAACGTCTGGGCGGCGGAACCGTTCCACAGGCGGCGGATGCCGAAGGTGCGGCCGTCCTGGTGGGCGAAGTGGATGGTTTCTGGGTCGATGGAGTCGTCGGCCTTGTGCCAGCCGTCGCCGAGCTTTTCGATGATCAGGTCGGCCAGGAGGTAGAGGTCGATGAGGGAGATTTCGAAGGGGGCAGCTTCGGTGGTGGTGTCCTGGTCGGCTTCGGTGGTGGTGTCCTGGTCGGCGTCGGTGGCGGGGTTCTGGGCGGTTTCGGTGGTCACGGTGGGTTTCTCCAAGAGGTGTGGGGTTGTGGTTTTCCCTCAACCCGGTAACTAAATTCTACTATGGCTAAGGGGGGCGTCAACTGCGAAGGTGCAGGTCAGTCGGGGGTCAGGTCATGCACCAGCCGGAGTCGCAGCCCACATCAAAGGGCAACTCCTCCTGTGTTGCCTCGACCGCTTCGAGCAGAGGCCGGCCGGTTCGGGTAAGGAACACTGCGTCGCCTTTGCCGCCCCACTGCCGCGTCTCGTTCAGCGATTCCTCAAGGCAGCAGGCGTGCAGGAACAGCCCCGGACGGTCGCGACGCATCTCCTTCCAGTTCTCTAGCGACTTCAGCGGGCAGAACCAGCAGGCGCTCTTCGGCGGCATCGGCAGGCCTGCGTCCGCGATGATCTGCTGGCAGTCGACCCGACGGAGCTTGAGGTCGAGCAGCGGGTAGACCAGCTGCTCGTACGGCTCGACCCGCCGGTTGGTCGCCCGGGCGATCTCATCGAGCGAGATGCCGACGGCGACTGTCGCCGGGTTGCTGGGTGTCGCGCCATTCGCCTTGAGCCACTTGCCGGTGACCCAGATTTTGAAGTCCCGAGTGCAGCCCCGCGTGCCAGGAGCGCCGTTGGACATCCGGATGGGTATGGGTAGGGCGCGAGAGCCCTTGCGCATCATCCGGCCCCACAGTGTCTCCGTTCCGCCGGCGCGCAGTGTGCGATGCAGGACGTGCAGGTCAAGGCCGCTGGCTGCCGCGTACGGTCTCGCGACATGCCGTACATACTCCAGCGTCGCCGGGTCTTCGCTGTCGTCACCCACGTTCGCGAACAGCAGGGCGTGGTAAGGGATCTCGCGACGGGCAGCCAAGACCATGAGCGCAGTGCTCTGTACTCCGCCGCCGTAGCTGATCACGTTCACGCGGCGTACTCCGGGGCCTGGTCGAGGAGGCGCTGAGCCATCCCGACGGCGGCAACGAGTTTCGCCTGGCCCAGTACGGAGTTGCGGTGTTCGATCACGGCTCGGGCGTGTACGGCGGCGTCCTCGATGGCCCTGGGGTTGGCCAGGGTGTCGGCACAAGCCACCGTGACGCGGGGGCCGAGGCCCCAGATGATGGCGTTGACGGCGGCGCAGGCGGCAGCGATCTCGTCGATATCGCACATCGACCACTGGAAGTCGGCGGGATCCAGGCTCCTTTCGCGGAGGTTCTGTGCTGCGGCGCGCAGCAGGCCGCCGCTGCCGCCGGCCGGGTCGTGAATGTGCTGGCCTGGCTGCGGGCGTCCGGTCTCGGTGTCGGCCATCAGGGTGTCCAGGGCGTTGAAGCCTATGAGGCCAGCCATGGTTTCCGCGACGGAAGCCGGGGTGTGGAACTCGCCGAGTCCCTGTTGGGCGCCACGGCTTCGCAGCAGCATCATCACGGGCGAGAGCACGTCGGTCATGGAGCGCAGGTAGGGGTCGGTGTACCCGGTCAGGGTGAGCAGGCCGTTCTTCAGGGCCGCTTCCGTGACGGCGCGGACGGCGGATATGCGGTTCTTGTCGACGTCCGTGTCGTTCAGCCACTCGTGGAGGATGCGGGCCCGGTCGATGAGGTCGGGGCGCTGGATCCAGTGAGTGGACCAGATCTCGCGGTACATGCCGATCAGGTTCGTGTCATTAAGGCTGAGGATCTGCGTTGCGAGGTCGGGCCCGTTCGGGTCCTTTTGGCCGATCAGGCCGAGGGCGGCCACAATGCCGATCGGTACGTGCGTGTGGTTGCCGCCGTGCTGCCGATGCCAGGCGCCGGCGACGGCTTCGCCGATCTGCATGGCCTGGGCGTGGGGGTCGCTCGCGGGGCGGACGCTGATGGTGCGCGGGTGTGCCGGTGTGCTGGGCTGCTTCTTGGCTGGCCGCGGCGCGGGTGAAGGCGGAGTGGTGCTGCGGCTGGGCTTTGCGGCGAAGGTCGCCGGAGCTTTGGCCTGCGGCGCCATGGGGGCCGGCTGGAGGTCGGCGAAGAGGTCGAGCTGCTGCGTCATGAGGGTCCGAATCTGTCGGGGTGGTGAAAATGCGGCGGCCCGCCCCGCGGGTGCGGGACGGGCCAGGGTTGGAGGTTTCCCCCTCAACCTCATAGCTAAATTCTACTATGTGTATGGGTGGGGTCAATGCGCTAACCAGCTGAAGTCCGGATCCGCCTCCGCCGAATCCATCAGGGCGGCCCGCGTCACCGCGCGCTCACGCGATCGCACGGCCGGGGTGAACGTCCAGGCGTCGAGCGCCACACCCTTGCCGAGCGGCGGCCGCCCCTGCCGCTCCATGAGATCGGAGTGCAGCTCGTACGCCAAGCAGTGGGCCTGGCTGAACGTAGGAGCGCGCTTCGTGGAGAACAAGTAGTGCCATTCCGCAAGGCCGTCCTCGGGCCGGCGAATGCACATGCGCCAAGTCCCGTACCGCCCTCGCGCAGCTGGCCGGGCATCCGCGGCGACCGTTATCAGGCGTGCGCGCTCCATCCGTACCGGAGTGCGCGCGGCGAGCGAGGGCGGATCGGTGATCGTCGCACGGGCCGGAGCCTTCCCCGCGCGGAGATCGCTGGCACTGTCAGGCATGGCGTTTCTCCAATCGGGCGGTGGCCCGCCGAATCAGGCGGGCCACTGTGACAGGATCATCCACGTAATGCGTCTTCTACTATGGATGGCGGTGTGGTCAAATGATCGAGCCCAGTAGTCAGCCCTGGTCGAGCCAGAGCAGCCCGTAGGGCGTCTGCCGCAATGTACTCATCGCCGCCTTGCCGATATCGGCTCGAACGTCCGCCCAGTTCACCCGGCCGAACGTATCCCGGTAGGGCTCCACGTCCCAGGCCCCTTCGGGGCTGGCGGAGGCGATCACGTCAGCCACGGAATTGCCAAATCCGACCACTTTCGCTTCGTACTCCTCGATCATCAGCCGGAGCTCCGACGGCTCGGCGATGCCAGCGTCTGCATGAGCCGCCCAGGCCAAGGCGCACCCCCGGCACGAGGCGCCGGGTCTGAAGGTCACCTCGCAGATCACCATCTGAGTGAGGTGCTGCCCAGCTGTACCTGCGGCTGCCGTTCGGTGCCACCGGCTCGCGATGGCCTTGGCGGCTGCTTCGGTGCTGGCCGTACGGGAGGACAGCAAGTACGACGAAGTGCCGCTGTCGCGGGTGGGCTCGTGGAAGACGACGCGCCACGCACCGAGGGACGGCTCGGACTCCCGGAATGGTTGCCTCATCGATCATCTCCCCACGCTTCGGAGACTTTGCGTGACAGCCACAGGCCGAAGCCGGCGGGGTCGTGCCGTATCCAGTGCTCGGAGTAGAGGGCAGCGAACGCCGCGTGCTTCTCCCGCTCGTCGTCGGTAAGCGGAACGTCCACGCGCGCATGGTTGCGCCCGCGTGGCCATGTCGGGCGTGTCGATCCGGGGGCAGCGTGGTCGGCGTGCCAGTGAGTGTTGGCGACGATCTGAAGAGGGGATTGGAGGTGGAGAGGGATGTCCATCAAGGTGAAGTTGGCGATGCTGGTGTGGTAAGCGCCGATGGTTCCGCCGACGGCGTCCTCCGGCAGGTCGATCCATACGCGGTGGCCGTACTCCTCGCGGGGGCCGACCTCGATCACGAAGCGGTTGTAGACGATGGCGGGGCCGTCATGGGCGTCGTACGCCAAGCAGACGCGGTCACCGGGCTTGTACGGGGCGGTCATCTGTTCTCTTTCCGTTCCGGTCACTTCTGGGCTGTGGTGGCGTACGCCTTGGCGGCTGCGGCGCGCGACGCCGTAGCGGGGCATGGGTCGAGGAGGTGCTTGAGTGCGGCCAGGAGGCGGCGGGTGTCGGACTCGCGCCAGGCGTGGTCGGCGATTTTGATCAGACGGGCCACGTCTTCTTCCCTGGTGGGGTGAGGGGTGCGGCACGGGCAGGTGCTCGCCGCGTTCGAGTTCAGGGCGCTGAGGGCTCGGGCGTGGTCGGACACGGGTGCGCACTTCTGGTGGCGCTTGAGGGGCTTGGCGCGCCGCAGGTGGCTGTAGAAACGTTCGCCCTGCCAGCCGCAGACCATGCACTGGACGGGCCACTGGACATCGGAGCCGGGGTAGCCGGAGCGGGCGGCCCAGCCGAGTTCGTCGATGCGGGCGAAGGCGACGATGGCCGAGATCAAGTTGCGCGGCGTGGGGGCGAGGGCGGCCAGGTAGAGGTCGAGGGTGCGGTTGCCCTGCCGGGTATTGCCGGGATGTATGTCGAGCTGCACGGTCAGGTGTCTCCTTGAGGTGGTGAAGGGTGAGGGAGTGTGGCGCCCCCTCACCCGTTAACTAAATTCTACTATCGTTACGGGGTGGGTCAACTACGCACCGTTACGGAACTAGGAGGCGGGTGCCTTCTGGCGCTGTCGTATCCCCTCCGCAGGCATGCGGCCGGCGAGTCCGTCGTACGGCGCCGTCCATGTCCAGCCGGGCCGGACATCCTCGGCCCGCACGACGCCACCGCTGGCGTGGAGGTGAAGGTGCGGGATCGTCACCGACCGGTTGTTGACCCGCAGCACCTCGTACCAAGTGCCGCGGTACTTCGCGAAGTCACCGCGCTGGAAGTCGTCTCTCGACCATCGCTTGCGGCCCTTGTGGGGGGTCTCGGTGCCCCGCCTCGAAACAGGGGTGACGCGGTGGCGGGTGTACCAGCCGCTGAAGATCTCGTTGGCAGTTGGGTGATCGGTGGTCAGTCGGTACCAGGTACTGGCGGCGAGTGCGTCGACGGCCGTGATCTCGAAGGCCACGGGCAGGCCCTCGGCGTCGAGAACGTGGCGGCCATCGGCGTAACGCAACCAGGCGGGGTCGCCGGGTTTCACATCTGCCTCCCGGAGCCGCCCGCGGACAGCAGTACGGCCAGGGACAGGAAGACCAGCAGGGACAGCGCGTTGTTCGCCTTGCAGGTCAGCCAGGTGCAGGCAAGGAAGGCGGGATGCACCCCGTCGCAGAACTGTTCCAGGGAGCCGCCCGGTTTGTCGGCTGTCCACTTGCGCGTGGCATCGATCAGTTCGTGGGCGAAGCGGTCCTCGTGGAACGTCCCCCGCACGGCCTGAGTGTTGCGTGCCGCCCATGAGGCCACCAGCAGCAACCGGCATCGGCGGGTGGGGGAGAGCTGTCCCCACAAGTGCAGTAGGGCACGGTGGTTGGCAAGCACGAGGTGCGGATCCGGGTGAGAGAAATCAGCCAGGAAACGGGAAGTGGTTATCAGGGTGCGGTGCAGGGATGCGTGGTCGGTCACGAGTAATTCCTCTTCGGCTCGGTCAATTAGCGGTGCTTCAGTGCCGGGGAAGCGGTCGGCGCCGGGGAAGGGTGAAGGGCTTGCGCTGCGCTGGTCAGTGCGTACGCCTCCGCGAAACGTTCGAGGTGGATGAGTGCGCAGACTTCGAACATCAGCGTCCAGTGGCATTCGGGCACGGTGTCCGCGAACTCTTCGTAATTGAGGTGGCGTTTGGCGCTGGTGCGCCGCGCGAAGGCCCGCTGCACGATGTGCTCCATGGCTGTGGTGGCGCGGCGGACCTGCCGCGAATTCAGGTCGAGACTGCTGATCACGTCGGCAACCGCCAGCAGCGGCAGGCGTCTATGCAGCATCAGGGCGTGAAGTCCTTCCAAGAGGTGTCGGGCCGCCGGCTGCGGGTGCAACCAGCGGCGGTGTGTCAGTAGGAGGCCCAGCCGAAGAGGAGCCAGGTGCTTTCACCATCCGCACGGATGGGCAGAGCCCCGGCCGGGCCCCACTTGTCGTCCACGCGCGGGTCGCATATGTCGATCAGGCCGTACGCGTGCTTCATGGCGTCGTCTTCGGTGAGCGGGACCGTATGGATGAGCGTGACCTCGTGTTTCTCGGCGATCGTTCCGGTGTAGCCACCGTGGCCGTGCTCCCCGGCGGCGTCCTCGCGTGCCTGCTTGAAGGCGGCTTCGAGGGTGGGGCCGGAGGCGGTGATGTAGAAGTCGACGGAGCCCATGTCTGCCTCTCCTTTCGGGCGAGTGGGTATGACGCGGCCCGCCCCGGCCGGGGCGGGCCGTTGCGTGCCAGTGGTCGTCAGCGGATGTGCACGCGGGGCCGACTGGTGCGCATGACGCGGGGCAGCCGGGGGGCGGAGAACGAGCACCCGGGCACCTGGGAGGAATCGGCGCCGGCGGCGAGGACGACGGTGATGGACTCTTCAAGTACGGCCCGGCGCTGACAGGGAGTGAATTGCTCGGCCCATCGCTCCATGGCCGATCCGTCGGCGCGGTCCTGGCCGATCGCGTCTGCGTGCAACTGCCAGGTGTCGACCAGGTAGTTCGCGGCCAGCAGGAGCGCGGCTTCGGCCTGGCGCTCGGTGAGGCCGTAGTCGGTGGCGGTGGCCAGGACGGTCAGCGGGTCGGGCGTAGGCGCGTTCACGGGGGTCCTTTCGTTCATCAGGCGGGTTTCCCCTCCCTGTTACAGCTAAATTCTACTATGCTTAGTAGGGGTGTCAATTACGGACGATCGAGCCCAGCGCCTGGAGAGGCGGCTCGTCCGGGTGTGTACCTCACCCGCCGCGCGCTTCGATCATGCGGCCGACGCGACGGAACTCTTGCCTCGTGACCGCTTGCGGATGCTCGCTGGGCCGGCGGAGCGCACCTGCGCGCGCAGTGCCACCTCCCGGCACTCCCCACACAAAGGCTCCCCCACTCGCCCGTGCCCGGCCACCCCTCCGCTAGTGCCGCAACTCCCCGCGCGGGACGGGAGCTTGCCCAATGCCGGAGCGCCCTCGGCCTTCGCGACCACCCTTCCGTTGATCCACACGCGGGCTGCGCACACGCCGTCGAACCGCCCGGCTTCCGGGCGCACCCGCTCGTAGCACCGGGAGATGAACGGGCAGGAGTCCGCACAGTTCTGCATCAGTGGAGTGCTTGCGGCGATGAGGTCGCTGGGCGAGTCGACCTGCGAAGCGTCGGGCACATAGCCATCCTTGGCGGCGCACGGTACGAGGTCGATCCAGGTAGACGGCTTGGTGGGGGTGATCACGGAAATTCCTCGCGGCGTCAGAAGAGGGACGGGTGGGCCACGGCGGCGGGCACGATGGCGTTCAGCGCGGCCGTTGAGCGCAGAGACAGAGCGGCCGAACGGCGCGACCACGAGCGGTAGAAGAGCTCGTTCCACGCTTCGGCCGTCCGGTACGGAAGGGGGCATGTCGTATATGCGGCCGCATGAGCCTGCTCGACCTCGACCGCTTGGCGCAGGGCTCCATAGCGCACGGGGGTCAGTCGCTCGGTGGCCTGGACATGCACTTCTGTCCACGACAGGCGTCCGGCGCGGGTGCCCGAAGGTGCTTGCACCTCGTACGTGAACCCGGCCGGGTCGGGGGTCCAGCGGGTTGAGGCCCCGGCGTCAGGCTCGCCTTCCACGCGCCGTATCCGGCGGGGAGCTGTCGGCAGCCTGAAGTGGCGTACCGCCCACGCGGTGCGCGCGCTGGCGTCGGTGAGATCGACGAACTCCAGCAGCTCGGCCGGGGCGAAGAACCCGTGTACGGCCATCTGTCGGTCTTCGTCCCTCAGCTCCGCCGTGGTTCCGGAGGGCTCTGTCTTCAGGTCGGCCCACTCTCGTGGGGTGTCCGATGCGGTTACGAAGGCGTCCACCACGCCTCTCCCTTCTATAAAGTAGCGGCCTATTAAGTGGCCTGGTTGAGCGTTCGCTTTGGCGTTGCACCCCCTCGGGTGCGGTGTGGGCTCGCGGTGCAAGGCTGGTTGGCGCTTGCTGGGCCTTATCGGGTGAGGCTCGTATTAGGTGTGGTCAATCGGTCGGCTAGCAGTGCAACCGGAATAATAAACGACGGCCTATTTCATGGTCGATGTCACCCCCGCACCAGAGCCCTGGTCCACCACCTGCTGCCGCGCCCTACGCATCTCTTCGATCCGGCGCCGGGCCACCTCCGACAAGCCGTCCCCGCCCGGCCGGCGCCGAACCTCCGCCAACATGTCCTCGTTCGCCAACCGCTCAGCCCGTTTGACCCGCTCCCTCTCTGCCCGTTTCTCCGCCTCGCGCTGGGCGCGCGGACTCGTCCCGCACCCTCGGCACGAACGCCCCGGAGCATCCGGATGAGCAGCACACGCCCGACCCGGCGCCTCCTTCACCGCGGCCACTGGATCATCGTCGTCCGTGGGTACTGGCCCCCCTGCGGCGACAGCCGCGGGGGTAGGGGGGAGTTCTTTCTGAAGGTGTTGGTTGTGGTTACTACTTAGAACCCCCGACGCACCCGCCTCCGGTGCACCGACCCCCGGTGCACCGACCCCCGGAAACCCGTCTTCGGTCCCCGACGGGCACTGCGCCTCGGACTCCAGCTTCTTGGACAGCTTCCTGGACAACCGTCGTGCCTCCAGCCGCTCGTACTCTTCAGCGGCCCAGTCCTGCGCCGTGTCGTACACCTCGGTGAAGCGTGAGAGCCGCCCACCCGGACCCCGGTCGGTCACCACCCGGTAGTAACCGAGCCTCTTCAGCTCCCGCACCGCCTCCGCCACGGCCTCCCGGCCCTCTTTCCCCGCGGCCGCGATCGCCGTGATCCGCACTTCCCAGTTGTCCGGCTTCGATATCAGCCACGTCAGGATGCCCCGCGCCCGGAAACTCAGCCGCTCATCGTTCACCGCCGCGTTGGGCATCACCGTGAACCCAGAGGTCAGGTGTCGGCGCAGAATGGTCACGGAACATGCCTCCAAGGCAGCACAGGGCTCAAAAGGATCAAAGGGGAAAGGCGGGCCCCGCACGTTCGTGCGGGGCCGCTGAAGAGGGCGTCAGGGGCGTCTTGAGGTGCGCGTGACGTTGATGCTGCGCGGAGTCGTCCGCCCTGCCGCGTTACGCATCGGCACTGCCACGCCGGCGCGACGGGCTACGGCCACCATGGCGCTCACGTCAGGAACCAGCGGCACCGTCAGACCGGCGTTCTCGAACTGGTCAACGAGCGCCTCCAGGTCGGGCTCCTCCTTCGGGTTGCCACCGCCCCAGCGCAGCGTGTTGTCCCCGTAGGCGCCCTCCGGCGAGTCGTCGAGCATCGCCCGAAGCACTTCCTTGCGCTTCCGGGACGCGCTCTCCCGCTCACGGTGGCGCACGTACTCAGCCAGCGCAGCCGCCCGGTCCTCGTCATCGTGTACCAAGACCGTCTGCACCGGGCTGCCCGGAGCCGCCCCTGGCCAGCACGCCGACGCCCATGGGCAGAAATCGCACAGCGTCTTCGTCGGCAAGCCCGGACCATCGTGATCACGAGACAGTTCCTCGGGAGTGTCCGCTTCCAGCACCCGGTCCACCCACCACCGGGCCTCGTCCGCCAGCCACGGATCGAAGTCGAACTCGTCGATGTGTTCTTCGCCGGTATCCCGACACACGAAGCGAAAGCGGATCCGCTGCACGTCCACCGGCCCTATCCGGTGCAGGTACCGCTGCCCCGGCACATCCGCGAACCCGACCGTGCGCAGCAGATCGGCGTACAGCAGGACCTGCCGTACCTCGGCAGCCGTCGGTCCGTACCGCACGACGCGGTCCCACACGCGACTCGACTTCGTCTTCACGTCCTCGACCGTCAGAACCTCGGCCGGCTGGATAGGCCGGTGCCGCTTCGGCAGCCGAGCGGCCGTCGCGGCATCCAACTGTACGACGTCGATGTGCCCGCGGATCCGGTCATCAGCGACCGTGCGTTCCACCAGCCAGCCGTACTCGGTGCGAGCAGACTCCAGCAGCCCGGCGTGGATATAGGTACCGAGGATCGCGGCCTTCTTGTCCGGCGCATCCGTGGGCGGCACCTGGTGTACGACGTATCCGGCACGGCGCTGGCACACGGTGTCGGACGCGCCGAGCTGTCGTTGCTGTGACCGGGGGCGCCGGGCGTCGACGGCGGTAGCGGCATCCCAGATCGACACCGGGGCGGGCTCGGTCAGTGTTGCAGTCACGCGGTTCTCCAAGAGGGCACGCCGAGCCCGCCCGCACGAGCGGGCCCAGCGTGAAACGAGACAGGGAAGATCAGGCGGCGGGGGCGTAGGGGGCCTCATCGAACGGATCCGGCTCCGGTTCGCCCTGTTCGTCCTGCTCGGCGAGGGCCGCAGCTCGTAGCCTGGCCGCGTCGCTGGTCGGATCTTCGATCTTCGGCGGGTTCTTCAACGCCGCTACCTGCTGGGTGATCGCATGACGGACCACATTGACCTCGTCCCGACTCAAGGACTTATCCGCCCCGACCTTCTTCCACAGCTTCTGGAGCCCCGGAATCCCGTGCTTCTCGGCCGTCTCCTCCACTTCCGTGATCCACGGCTGAGCCAGGTCCCCGGTCAACTGCGGGGCCTGGCGCGGCGCCGAGTGGGGGCCGCAGCCCATGAGATCGAACACCAGCGACTCGACCGAGAAGTTCGGCATCGCCTTGGGCTTGCCCTCGCGGGGGACCTGGAACTTCAGGGAGCGGGCGCCCACCACGTAGGCGTGATCGTCTCCGCGTAGCAGCCGCACCCACACGGTGGCGTCGAACGCCAGCGACTTCTGGCCCTCGACGCGCCACGTCTTCGTGTTCGGTATGGGTTCTCCCGCGCCGTCGACGGCCTGGACTTCCTTGCCGCGCGCCAGGAGGAGCACGATGCCGGGCATGGTGCGAACCAGGTACATCACCCGGTTCCATCGTTCGGTGGCGTCGTTCCACAGGTTCATGCCCGGCTTGATCTCCGCGTCGGGGTCGAAGCGCAGCTTCTTCTGCCCGGTCTTGCTGCGCCGGCCGCGGTCCTGCGTCCAGTTCACGAGCATCCGCCACAGCAGGGATACCGAGTCGATCACCAGCACGACGGGGGGCTCGCCTGCGGAGGCGGCGCGCTTGGCTTCGGCGTGCACGGCTTCGATCTGGCCGAGGATGTCGCGGTAGGTGCCGTTGTGCTCGATCAGCAGGTAGTCGGCCCCTGGCACGGCGGCGTATTCGTCGGCGGTGTCCTCGCCGAGCTCCAGCCAGTACGCCTGACCGGTGCGGTCGCAGCCGGTGAAGGAAGCGGCCAGAAAGCTCTTGCCCGCCTTCTCTTCACCTTCAAGCAAGATCTTCGGCCAAGGGATAGCGCCCGTCGGCTTGCGGGTGCGCAACTTCGGAACGGTAGGGGTGCTCATGCGGTAGCTCCAGTCCAAGAGGAATCAAAAGAGGCGGCCTATTTTCAGGCCGTACGAAGGCCCCGCAGTTCGAAAAGGCGTGCCCACTCAGGGTGCAGGTCGATCAGCTTGCGCACGTACCTGGAGCGGTAGTCGTTGTTCAGCTTCCATGGCTCGCCGCGGGTCGCCCTGCCGTACTGCCAGCGCAGAACCTCAAACAGCATGCCGATGCCCACGCGTTCGATCCCTTGCTGGACGCAGTCGGAGGTCAGCGCCTCCAACTGGTCCAAGATCCACGGGTTGAGCTGGTGAAACGACTCGAAGCGATCCTGGATGCTGGCGCTGCCGAGTGCCTTGGGGTGCCGCAAGGGCGCAACAGGCAGTTCCAGCTGTTCGGGAACCATACTTCCCCTCCGTTCAAAAGCTGCGGCCTATTTTGCGGCATGGGGCGCGCCTGATCAAACGCACCCCTCCTTCGTCGAATAAATTCTACTATGCCTGGGGTGGGGGTCAACTCCGGGAACAGTGGCGGCGCCCGACCAGACGCCGCCACCTGCTTTTGCCTACCGCTCCTGCAGCGCCTTCTTCGCGGCCACGCCACGCTTCGCGATGAACGAACCCGGCCCGTCGTACCGCCCCGCCCGCAACGCGTCCGCCACATCCTGCCGAAGCTGCCAAGTCGACTTTCGAGACTTCTGCATCGTCACATCGGCGGCGTCGAGCACCGTCTCCAGGAGCCACAAGCGCGAGCCCGAAAGCACGTAGTCCGCTGGCGGCAGCATCCCCGTGCTCCGAGTCGCTGCCTGGGCGGCGGCCACCTCGCCGACCCCGAACAACTCTCCATACTCCTGCGTCCCCACCAAAGGAGGAAGCTCCCCCTTCTTCTTAGGGCGCGAAGTCGCCTGCTGCTCCTCCACCACCTTCTCCAGCAGACCCTCATCCAACTGGCGGCCCTTGCCTCCGGGTGGCAACGCAACATCTACGACGAGGCCACCCGGCCAAAACGGCTTGCCGGAGACAATCGCCGCATCCTCGTACGTCAAAATCCCCGCCGGCACCCAGCGGTCACTGACCGCTGTCGGCGCGATGTTGTACACCCGCGCGATCTCTTTACGGCCAAACAGCAGCGGCTTCGCCACAACGGTCTCCTCTCCACCCGGCACAGGAGTAGCAGAATACGCTTAACGTGTGGTCCTGCTTGCGGAGCCCCCGGCGCATGGGCTCAAAGTGGAGACATGCAGGCGACACGGACCATGCCCATCCCTTGGGCACCCGGCCAGCCTCAGAGGAACCATCGGTCGCAGCCCGCCGGGCCGCTGAGCGGTTGGACTGGCTGTCATCGCGCACTGTTAGTCTGGCAGCACCCTTTCCAAGAGGTGTAGCGAAGGCCCCGAGTCCACGGACCGGGGCCTTCGCGTTTCGCGCCGAGCACCGGCTCCATCAACACGTCCGCTGCGCTTCGAGACCTTCCACAAGCGGCGGGCGACCAGCGACCCCCACTCGGAAGGGAACACCCGGAGCGCGCATACGCCGAACGGGCTTCCTGAACCGCCCCACCGAAAGCCGGACGCCCCTGACGAGAGGCTTCTCGTGAATGCGACGGTCGACCAGCACTTGCCACAAGAGACCGTCACCGTCGCTGACCTCGTAGCGCCCCGCCTGGTCGGGAGCTAGCCGAGCGGCAGCGGCCGCGCGATGCGCCGTGGCCACGTAGGCATCGGCGATCGACACGGAGGAGTTCCCGCCGCCGACGAGCCGAACGTAGGTGCTCACCATGTCTTCATTCATCCGCACTGGCAGCGACGAACTGAACGACAACAGGTAGCGCCACGGAACGATGCTGTCAGCAGGCGGCAATTCCCCGCGCGCCGGAGGAAGCCACGACCGCGCTCCCTCCGGCGGCGGGTTCACCGCAAGGCCGCACCGCGCCGCCCTGTGACCGGTGCGGTACTCGAACGCGCGCAGCCCGGTCGCCCCCACCACCATCTGATGGCACAGCCCATGCTTCGCGCTGCGGTCACGCACGCAGTACAGCCCGCGCTCGGCCGAATGCCTCCAGGTGCCGGCGACGATCAGGTGCATGGCCAGTGCCCGCAGAAGACAGGCACCGAACCAGGTATCGATGCGGTGAATACCCGAGAAAGCACCCTTGATCGCCGGAGACACGTCCATGGTGTGCGGGGCCCTTAGGGCAGCCGCGGGTGCTTCGCACGGTTCCCAGACTGTTCCGTCCACAAGCCGCGAACGGGGATTGAGGAGGTAGGTCACGTCACACTGCCTGCCACTTCACGGCGGCCCGGGCGGCACGGGCGGATGACTTGGCCGTCGGGCAACAGGTCTCCGGTGTCCTCGAAGTGCACGACACCGTTGCACAACAGGCTCCAGCCCTGTTCCGGGTGGGATGCGACCAAGTGGGCGGCGTCCCGGTCGGCTGCCTCGGCCGACGGGCAGGGCGGCTGGTGCTGACACATGAGCAGTCCTCTCACGACGGAGGCGGCCGTTACATCAGGCCGTGCCGGTTGGGGTCCGTGCAGTGGCCTTCGGTGGTGCCGCAGCCGATGCAGCCCAGCCCCTTCGACGGGAGGTCCTGGTCCTCGTTCTGGTTGTCCTGGTCGCTGGTGTTCTGCTCGGGCATCGTGTTCCTAGGGGTGGTGGTGTACGGGGAAGTGGGTGCCGCTCGGTGGGCCAGGGAGGATCGCTCCGGTGCACCGAGCGGCTGTCTCAGGCGGCCTTCTCGGGCCGGACGGTGCGGGGCGGACCGCAGCCGTCGGCGTCCTCGTTGAGGAGGCCGTGCTGCTCGCAGATGCGCATCGCCTCTATGCGGTCGTCGGCCCCCAGCTTGCTGAGCAACCGGGCTACGCCGACCTTGGCCTGGTCGTAGCTCTCGCCGTTCTTGGCAGCGATCTCGTTCAACGTCAGGCCGTCGGCCACGTCCCGCAACAGCCCCTGTTCGTCGCGGGTCAGCGCGGGGGCCTCGCCTTCGGCCGTGCCGGGATGCACGTACCGGAGGCGGAAGGCGACGCGGGCCAGCGTCGCCCGGTGCCCCCGGACGCCGAGCTTGTGGCGCAGCGTGATCAGGTAGGTGCGTACGCTCGTCGGGGCCACGCAGAGCACGTCGGCGATTTGCTTGTTGGACTTGCCTTGCGCAACGAGGGTGAGCAGCTGCTTCTCCCGGGCAGTGACGTGCGCGGGATCGACCGGGGGCGGAGTCATCGGCTCCTTCTCCTTCGAGCGTGTCGGACACCGGTGCGTGACGGCGCGGGCCCGGGACGCGTGCCAGTGGTGGGGGAGGGGCGCTGAGCCCAGGCCGACTCGATGGTGCAGTCGGCCAGGGTGGCCACGAGCTGGGACGCCAGCACCCAGCGCACGTCCGGGGCGTCGTAGAGCCGGGTCACCCCTGTAGCCGGGACGGGCAGGGGCCGGCCGGGGAGGTAGAGCCGTCCGAAGATGCCGTCGAGGAGCGGTTCGCGCACGCGCACGGTGACCCAGTTGTCCCGCAGGTGCGGGCACTGCTCGGTGACCTTCTCCACGCAGCCGCCACGGCAGACGGGCGGGTGGGCAGTCAGCTCCCCTTCCGGCCAGTCCGGCCGGTCGGCGCGGCCGTCTTCCAGCAGCCACAAGAGCCCCTGCTCATTGCGGTCGGCCGGCTGGCGGCACGCCTGGCAGCGCAGGCGCCGCATCGCGTACCGCTGCCGCACCGAGTGCACCTTGGAGAACAATGGGCTCCCGCCGCCCTGGTGCACCTGGCGCCGGACCCACAGCACACCGTGCCGGTCCCGGTCGTGCAGCTGCTCATCCGCGAAGGCGATCCCGCCCCCGCCACGGGCGGGCACGACGGCGGAGGGGAGTTCGTGCTCGGCGCTCCAGCGGGTGACGTACGGGACGAGGCCCGGCGGCCAGGGAACGCCGGTGTCTGGTGCTGCTGGTGCGATTGCCGGGATGGTCATGGGCGGCTCGTTCTCTGTCCTTGAAGGAGTACGGGGCTCAAGGCGTGCGGGTTCACAGGCCGACGCGTTGCAGCCACGCCTCGGGCTGGTGGATTTCTTCGGCGGTCGGCACCAGGCTCAGGTCGTGCCAGACCTTGTTGAACCGCGCGATGTCACCGACTCCGGCCATGGCCGCGGCGACGAACCGCGCCCCGTCGTCCCGGGGGTCCAGGGCAGCCCCAGGCGGTTCCGCCGCGGTCGTGGTGTGTTGCTGTGCTCGGCGGTCCTGCTCGCGGATGATCCGCAGGTGCAGCCGGTAGCGCCACGAGCGACGTAAGACGTTCGCGGCCGGCGGCCCGCCGAATGTCTCGCTGGTGTAGCGGCGTTCGGCCCATTCGGCGTGCCCCTCGAACAAGGCGGGCACCGCCCGGTCGTCGCAGGCGTAGCGGCGCACCGACAGGCGGGGCGGTACGACCGCGCCCTGACTGGTGAGGATCTGCCCGTGATGAACACACTCGTGCACCAGAAACCGGTGCAGGGCCAGGCGATCAGGCCGTAGCCCGGTGTGGTGCAAAGCCCGCGGCGCGATGAGCGTCTGCGGGCGCCCGCCCGGATCGGTCAGCGTCATGCCTTCCTGCAGCGGCCAGGTCCACGCCGCCTTCCTGCGCCAGGACGCCACTTTCTGCGCGGCTTCTTCCCGCTCCCGCTCGTAGACCTCGGAACCGGCGAACGCTTGCTGCACGCCGCGCTCGACGTAGGCCACCACCTCCTTCCGCCAGACGCGGGGCGTCACCAGCCGGAAGGTGACCGTGGGCGTGGCCAGGCCGGTGATCTCCTCCAGCCGCGGCGCCGCCTCAGCCAGCACCTGCCGCACCAGCCGGGCCAGCCTGCCGGACCAGCCGGTTTCATCGCGGACGTTCACTTCGATGCCGCTCACGACGCGTCCCCTGGAGTGCGAAGGGGCCCCGGGGCGGTGGAGGGCAGGGGTGCGCTGGCGTAGAGCGGCACGGATATCGTCCCGGCGGGGGTGCGCTCTATACGCACCCGCCCGAGGTACTGCCGGGCTGGCACCGGGCGGCACGCCGACCACAACAGGACGGGGGTGGCTAGGCGCCTAGCCGTAGGAACGGCTAGCCGCCTAGCCGTAGGAACGGCTAGCCGCCTAGCCGTAAGCAGGTGGGAAGTCATGTCTTCTTTCGAGGCGAGGGAACGGATGGGGTGGGCCCCTTCGCCGGGGCAGGCATGGACCACGGGGCCCGGCGAAGGGGCTGCACTAGAGGCCGGAGATCCGGCCGGCGTCAAGCACGCAGGACGGTGACCAACTCGCCCAGGCCGTACAGAGACGGCAGACACACCACGGCCGTCAGCACGGCCGCGCCCGGGTGCCGCCGCAGCAGCCCGGCGGCGCGGCGCGCACAGCCCGCGCGCCGGCGGTGGGCCCGGGGCGGTGCCGGGGGCCGGGGGGTGACCGGCCCGGTGCGGTGCCGGGGCAGGCGCGCGGTGACGGCGGCGGGCGGGGCCGGGCAGCGGTTCAAGGCGTCGGGGCCCGCCCGCAGGTAGCGCACCTGCTGCTGGATCGCTTCGGCCAGATGCAGCATGTGCACCGTCGGGCCCATCGGCCCGGCCGGCGTCTCCTGCTGCACGAGCTCGGCGCGCTTGAGGAGCAGCCGCAAGACCTGCGGCGAATCCTCACTGACCCGGTTGTTCAGGAGGCTGGTCACGGCGTGGAGGTGCCGTTTGAGGCCGACGATGCGCCGACGCACCTCGGCGTCCGGCAGCAACGGCGCATCCTTCACCAACACCGCATCGGCTGCCTGTGCAGCGACCGCTAGGACGTCAGCGTCCCGTCCGGCCTTCAGGCAGGCGACGGCGCGTCGTAACTGGTCGGCATTCCAAAGGGAATGACCTGCCAATAACGAACGAGCCGCCTCCACCTGTCTGGTCGGATGCGCGCCTTCGTCGGGTCGAACCGTGGTGCTCGCGGGGGACAACATGTGCGCTCCAATACGTGGCGCAGGCCGGGGAAGCATCACCCCGGGGGTGGGCGTGCTTGCTCAGGCGTCTCGCCAGCGGCCCGGGTCGGCGGTAGCCGTACAGGGCGATGCGGTAGACGACTACGAGCGGAAACCCTGGTAAGTCCCTGCCTTGGGAGCCGTCTCGGCGAGACGGTATGAGCCTGTCGGCCGGTCAAACGCAGATCCATCCGCACGCTGACCTCACATCTCCCTCACTGCGTCGAGGTCGTGGAGCGTGGTTTCCTCATTTCCGCCTCACAGTTCAGAAACGGCCGCTTTTTGCCGGGAGTTGGGAAGGGGTAGTCCTACCGTCGAAAGGCAAGTGCTGAGCCGAGGGGATGAGGCACAGGATGCACACGCTGTTCCGTGCGCTGATCGATCAACGCGAGTGGAAGGCGTTTCCGGCGTTCCGGTCGCGATTCCAGCGGGCAGCGCAGGAAGTCGCCGCCGTAGAAGACAACGTGACACTCAGGGGCCTGACGCTGTCCGACGCCACCTTCGAGCGGTGGTACTACGGCACCCACACCCCACGCGGTGACGCCCGGCGGGTCCTGGTCCACCTGTTCGGCTACTCGATCGATGAGCTGTGGGCCCAAGCCCCCGACCAGTTACCTCCCGTCGGACAGCACGGCACGGCACCGACGAACACCAGCACCGACGACGGCGCACACCTACGACAGATGGGACGACAAGCAGCCATGGCAGCACGGCGAGCAATGGAATTCGCGATAGGAGCAGAACGCGGGCAGATCGGAGAGGAGACCATGGGCTACGTCCAAGACCGCGTACGCGACCTCGCCGCGCGGTACACCCGCGTACCCCTCGCGGAAGTCCTCGACGACCTCACCGAGACCCAAGAGCAAACGTTCACCCTCCTGGAAGGCGGCCGTGCCCGGCCGTCCCAGACCCGGGACCTGTACCTGCTGTCGGCGCTGACCAGCGGCATGTACGCCAAGGCATGCCACGACCTAGGCGACCCCACCTCGGCCATGATGCACGCCCGCGCCGCCAGCGTCTGTGCCACCAAGGCCGACCACACGCCGATGGAAGCCTGGGTCGCGGGCCTGAAATCCCTGATCACCTACTGGGCGGGCGAGCCCACCCGGGCCCTGCACTTCGCACGCTCAGCCGCAACCACTGCCCAGGGGCAGCGCGGCAGCGTCACCGTATGGGCGGCCAGCCTGGAAGCCCGCGCAGCCGCCCTGCTCGGTGACCAGGAAGCCGTCCGCCAGGCTAACCGCCGCGCCACCGAACTGCGCGAGTTCTGCGAGCCCGACGAGCTCGACGCCCTGGGCGGCCTCCTGGAGTTCCCCAAGATCCGGCAGGACTACTACGAGGTCGAGGCCAAGGCGCTCCTGGGCCACGGGGATGCCAGGCTCGTGGCGCAGGCCGAGGAGACGGTCCACGGCTACAGCGACCCCACCGACCCGCACTGGGCCTTCGGTGACGCCGCCGGCGCCCAGACCAACCTGGCCCTGGCCCGGCTGTACACCGCCGAGGTGGACGGCGCCGTGGAAGCCGTCCGACCCGTTCTCGACCTGCCCGTGCGCCAGCGCAACGCGGGCATCATCCACTCCGTCAACCGCGTCGCGGGCCAGCTGAACACCGGGTACGGACGCGACTCCGTAGCCGCACGCGAACTGTGCGAAGAGATCGAAATGTACGGGCGGCAGCGCCCCCTCGCGCTGCCCCGATGATCGGCGAGTAGCATCCGCGGTCATGTACCCGGTCGCCTGCCACAGCACCCGACTCGCACTGCGCGAGCTGACCATCGACGACGTGGACGCCGTGCACGCCATCTACGGTAGCCCGGCGGCCACCGAACACCTCAGCTTCACCCCGCGCACGCGCGATGAGGTGGGCGGAATCGTCGCCCGCGGCATTGCCGCCGCAACGGCCAGCCCACGCCAGGAGTACGTACTCGCCGTCGTCACGCAGGGGGACGACGGCGGCCTCATCGGCGTCACCCGCCTGGCCACCGACCCCCACCAGCAGAAGGCCGCCACCATGGGCTTCGCCCTGCGGCCTGATGCCTGGGGTGTCGGCTACGGCCGGGAGACCGTACGGCTGACCCTCGACCTGGCCTTCACCGAACTCGGCCTCCACCGCGTGTGGGCGGCACGGGCCCCGCGCAACGAGGCGTCCGCCAAGACCCTCCTCGCGGCCGGCATGGTCGAAGAAGGGCGCATCCGCGGGCACGTCCACGTCCGGGAAGCGTGGCGTGACTCCATCACGTACGCGATCCTCCAGGACGAATGGCAGGCCCGCACCGACACCCAGTAGACGGGCACCAGCACCACCACCTTGGGCTTACGGCGCCGCTCGGCGAGCGGCAGCCGCCGCACACCACCAGTACGACAGCATCACGCGCGATTCGAGAAGAGCCGGCCGACCACGCGCTCGGCCCGGCCCCGCCCCGTTCACCTGCTGACGGGGCCCGAACCCACCCGCCCGCCAACCGCGGAGGGAACATGCGTGTAGCACTGGTCTATCCGGAAGTCCTCGACCTGGCGCGCTTCAAGGAGAACCGGCGGGAATTCCCGCCCTTCGGCGTGCTCTACCTCGCCGCCGTCGCCGAGCGGGCCGGACATGAGGTCACCGTCTTCAAGGTCGCCGACGGCGACCACGTACGCGACTTCACCGGCTTCGAAGCGGTGGCCTTCACCATCCCCTCCTCGGCCACCTACGGCGTCATCCGCGACTGCCGCCGCGACAGCCACTACGGCAGCGATCCGCTGATCCTGGCCGGCGGTGTGCACCCGAACTTCTACCCCGAGCAGACCCTGCTGGACATCGAACCGGACGCGGTCGGCATCGGCGAAGGCGAAGAGACCTTCCTCCACCTGCTCACCCACGCCACCGACCGCCGCTTCGAGGACATCGACGGCGTCTGCTACCTGCGCGGCGGCGCCCCGCACCGCACCCGGCCACGCACGCTGCTCAAGAGCATCGACCAGCTCCCGCTGCCGGCCCGGCACCTGCTCCCCGAGGCCGACCTCGTCATGAGCGACCGGCTCAGCACCACGGACCTGCGCATGGCCCATGTCATGTTCAGCCGCGGCTGCCCCTTCCCCTGCCGCTTCTGCGCAGCCGCCCAAACCCGCATCCAGTACCGCTCGGGCACCAGCGCACGCCAGGAACTGCTGCACATGATCGACCGGTACGGCATCGAAGGCTTCGCCATCGTCGACGACAACTTCATCGTCAACAAGAACAAGGTCCGCGACATCTGCACCCACATCACCGGCCTCGGCCTCAAATGGTCGGCCCTGTCCCGCGTGGACACCGTCGATGAGCCGCTGCTCGCCGACATGGCCGCCTCCGGCTGCATGGAGATCAAGTACGGCATGGAGTCCGGCAGCCCCAAGATCCTCAAGGCGATGCGCAAGAAGATCACCGCCGAACACATCCACCGCGCCGTACGCGGCAGCCGCGCCGCGGGCATCAACGTCAAGCTGTTCCTCATCCACGGCTTCCCCGGCGAGGACCGGCACACCACAGCCGAAACGATGGACCTGTTAACCGAGATCGCCCCGGACATCGACCGGGTCTCCCTGTTCCGCTTCGTGCCGCTGCCGGGCACCTACGTCTACGACCACCCCGAAGAATTCGACCTGCACGGCACCAGCAGCCAGCCCGGCTGGAACGGCGACTGGGGGCAGTACCACATCCACCACAACGACACGCACTGGTGGGGCACCGAGGAGCAGTTCGCCGAAGTGCAAGCCGGCTACGAGCAGCTTGCCGCCATGGTCGACGAGCTGTGGCCCGACCGGCACCAACTCCCGACAAGCGCCGCCCCCGCCTGATCGCTCCCCGCTACGCTCGGATGCTCCCGACGGCACCGTAGCCACCGGCGCCCCGACGAGCCCAAGAGGAGCATCCGCAGTGCACTCCACCTTGACGCTGCCGGCGGCCGTCGAACGAGCAGCGATCGCCAACCGACACGGCTGGGGCCCCCAGCCCGGCCCCGCCGACCTGGCCGCGCTCGCCACCGCCCAGGCGGGCCTGCACGCCGCCCGGCTGCTGACCCCCTACGTCACCGCCCACACCCGCCTGCCCGAGTTCCGCGCCGAGGACCTGCGCAGCGCCCTCTCACCCCACGGCACCCTGATCAAAGTCCGCTGCGTCCGCCGCACCCTGCACCTGTGGCCCCATGGTTACGTATCCGACGCCCACACCGCCACGCTGCGCCTCCGCCTCGGCGCCACCCTGGCCACCGCCCGCCGCCACGGCCTGAGCCGCAAGGACCTGGAAAGAACGAGCACCCAGTGCCAAGAAGCACTGGCCGGCGGGCCGCTCGCCTACCACGACCTGCAAGACCGGATGCTCAAGGCCCAGTCCCTACCGGCGGTCGAAGCGGTACGGCTAGGCATCAAGTGGGCCTGGGAGTCCGGTCAGATCACCTGCCGCAACGCCTCTCCCTCCCTGCACCGCGAACACCGCGAGTTTGCACTGATCGAGCACGCCCACCCGGCAACCCGCCTCACCCACCCAGACATCACGGCCGCGACCGTCCGCCTCATCAGCCACTACCTCCACGCCTACGCACCGGCCTCCACCGCCGATCTGCTGTGGTGGACGGGACTCAGCCAAGCCGAGATCACCCCGGCTCTGGCCATCCTGCGCCCCGTCATCACGCCCGTGCGCGTCGAAGGTCTGCCCGGCGAACTCCTCGCCCTCACTGAGGACATCGATCACATCCGTGGCGCGTCGCCCCTACCGGCGGATCACCTACGGCTGCTCGCCTTCGAAGACCCCAGCTTGAAGGGATACTTCGCCACCCGCGACCGCTACCGCGACGCTGCTCAAGACGCCCAGGTGTTCAACCCGATCGGCGAAGTCCGCGCCGTCATCACCCTCGCCGGCCGGATCGTCGGAACCTGGAACTGGGACAAGAAGACCCGCACCGTGCAGCACAGCCTCCTCGCGCGGCTCACACGCTCAGTGATGCGCGAAGTCCGCCACCGCCTCGACCAGGCAGAAGCCTTCCTGCGCACCGAGCCCGGCTGACCTGTTCCCCCGAAGGGCGCAAAAGACTCGGCGAGCCCGCGCGCGCACGCCATAATCGGTGGCTTCACCGGACTCACGAGAAACGCCCTCACCGTGACCGCACCCCTCACTGTCCCGCGCCACCGCCGGATCATCGACGTCCACCTCCTGCTGATCCGCCACAACCGGGTCCTGCTCAGCCTGCGCCAAGGCGGATATGCCTCCGGGCAATGGCAGGTCCCCTCCGGCCACCTCGAAGCAGACGAACCCACCGACCACGGCACCGTCCGCGAGGGATGGGAAGAGATCGGCGTACGCGTCGACCCGGAACACCTCGAACTCGCCCACGTCATCGACCACCGCGCCCCCGGAGAAGACCCCCGCTTCGGCATCTTCTACCGCGCCCACTCCTGGGACGGCGAACCGTACAACGCTGAGCCCGACAAGTGTGGCGGCATCTCTTGGTTTCCAATCAGTGAGCCGCCGAACCACACGGTGCCCTACCACGCAGCCGCCCTGAAACACATCTCCACCGGCCGCTTCAGTAGCAAGTACGGTTGGTAGCTGCAGCCTTTGACCCCCACCTTGCTTCGGGCCGGGCTTTAGCTGGCGAAGGGCGGGGCCGGCCTGGAACCGAGCCCACCGCTGCGTCCCGCCAGGACGCCGCACCGCCGTTGAGTGTCAGTGGCTCCCACTACCCTCCGCCTGTGGATTGGGAAACCGACGAAGAGTTCTACGAATGGGTCGAGAGCCTCGAACCGTGCGCGGTGTGTGCCGACAAGTTCTGGCGGGTCGATGAAGGGGCCAAAGGGAAGACGTGTCCACAGTGTCTCAACGCCAACAGGCAGTACCGCAGACACAACCTGTCTCGCCCGCGCGTCAACGCGATCCTCAGGGCCCAGGACGACACCTGCCCGTTATGCAAGCAACTAGTAGGACTTTGTTAGGTGGCTGGTCAGGGATTTCGGTTGGTAGTTCGCTGGGGGGATGACTCCGGAGGAGCTTGCCGGGTGCCGTGACCGGC
>NZ_JBIRJY010000017.1:0-144637 GCF_044329785.1 Streptomyces sp. NPDC017529 | reverse complement strand
GGCGACGGAGTTCACCAGGCCATGCTCGGCATCGCCCGGTTGCACAACCTGGCCCTCACGGGATAACTCACACCCCATACGGGACAACCTCTAGGCGAGGAAAAGCGGGAAAAAACCGGGAAGAGACCGTCAGTGCTCCAGCATCGCGGCGAGCACCGACCGCCAGTCCTCGCCCGGCCGCCCGGCCAACTCGGCGGCGAGCGCCCGCGAAGGGTGGTAGCGGCGGCGGTGGTGCAGGAGGAAGTCCGGCCCTGCCGGCCCGGTCTCCGCCGCCGGGTCCGCTCCCGTACCCGCGTGCGTGGCGTGGACCTCGCCGGTGCCGCCGAGCAGGCGGATCAGCTCGGTGGCGAAGTCGCGCCAGTCGACATGGCCGCCGACCGCGTTCACCACGCCGCCGGCCGGCCGCTCCGCACAGCTGACCAGCGCACGGGCCAGCGCCCCGGCGTGCACCCAGGGCGCGCCGTACCAGCCGCGCTCCCGCGCGGGCAGCTCGATCGGTTCGCCGCTCCGCGCGGCCTGGAAGAACTGGCCGGTGGCGCCCCAGCGCAGCTGGTCGCGCAGTCTGGCGTGCGGCCCCCACACGATCGGCACCCGCACCACGGCGGCCCCGCCGCGCCCCCCGGTCCCGGCGGCGGCCAGCAGTATCCGCTCGCAGTCCAGCTTGGCCCGCCCGTACGCGGTGAACGGCCCGGCCGGCGGCGTCTCCTCGGTGACGTCGGTGACCGGCGGCTGCCCGTAGGCGTCCACGCTGCTGACGAAGACGAAGGAGCCCTGCCGCCAGCCGTCCAGCACGGCCCGCATCGCCGCGAGGTCCACCTCGGGCGAGGTGAAGGTGCAGGCGGCGTGGATCACCGCGTCCGCGCCGGCGGCCGCCGCGCGCAGGCTGTCCGGGTCACCGAGATCCCCCTCGGCCACCTCGATGCCGTCCGCCGCGAGCAGATGCGCCGACTCGGGGCGCACCAGCGCCCGTACGGGACGGCCGCGGGCCGCCAGCTCGCGCAGGACGAAGGCGCCCACGCCCCCGGTGGCGCCGGTGACCAGGACCGTTCCGGTACGTGCCGCGGAGGGGCGGCCGCCGCGCGGGGCCGCGGTGCGCACCGCGGCCAGGGCCGTCGCACGTTCCCGGTCACGGGCGTCGAGCAGGGCCGCGATCGCCCGCGGGCTGCGGTGCTCCATCACGTCCAGGCCCGTCAACGGCAGTCCCAGCCGTTCGCGCAGCCGGTCTGCCAGCCGTACCGCCAGTAGTGAATGCCCGCCGAGCAGGAAGAAGTCGGCGTCCGGCGCGGGCCGTCGGCCCAGCAGCTCGGCGAACGCCGCCAGTACGGCGCGCTCGCGCGGACCGGCGGCTTCGGCAGGCGCGGCGGCCGCCGGGGCGCCCGGCAGCCGGGTCCGGTCCACGGCACCGTCGGCCCCGCGCGGCATCGCGTCCAGGACCGTCACCGCGGCCGGGACCAGCTCCGGCGCCAGCCGCGAGCGCAACGCGGCCCGCAGCCGCATCGGTTCGAGGGCGCCCGCGCCGCTCGGCACGACGTACGCGAGCGGCCGCCGGCCCTCGACCTCCAGCAGCACGGCTTCGGCCACCTCGGGCCGGTCCTGGAGGAACGACTCGGCGGGGTGGGCGGTTCCCTCCGGGCGCTCGGTTCCTTCCGGGTGCCCGGTCCCGTGTGGTCGGGTCAGTGGGTGGCCGGGGTCGGCGGCCACTGCCGCCAGCAGGTCCGCGAACCCGCGCAGCAGCCGCCGGGCCGTCCGCTCGTCGAGCCGCGCCCGGTCGTACTGCACCAGGCAGCGTGGCGGCCCGTCGTCGCCCCGGTCTTCCTCCACATAAAAGCCGAGACCGAACTTGGCGGTTCCCAGATCGACATCGACCGCTTCGCACGCCAGGCCGGGCAGGTCCAGGGCGGTGGGCGCCCGGAGTACGTCGGCCGTGACGTCCACCAGCGGCTGTCCGTCCGTGCTGCGCGCCGCCGCTCCCAGCCGCTCGACGATCAGGTCGAAGGGCACGTCGCGGTGCTGCTGCGCCTCCAGCAGCGCGTCCCTGGCCCGGTCCAGCAGGCTCCCGAAGTCCTCGGCGCCGCTCGCGTCCACCCGTACGGGAAGAGTGTTGACGCAGAGACCGACCAGGTCGCGTATTTCCGCGCGGTCGCGGTGGCTGCTGGCGCAGCCGAGCACCAGGTCGGCATGGCCGGTCGCTTCCAGCAGCGTGGCGTACGCGGCGGCCAGCACCACGGTGAACAGCGTGCTCCGGTGCTCCCGGCCCACCGCCCGCAACCCGTCGAGGACGGCGGCCGGCAGCGGTTCGGCGAGCAGCGTGGCCGCCCCGCGCCGGGCCGGGGCGCCGGAGCCGGCGGCCGGGGCGGGCAGCGGCACCGGCCGGGCACCCGCGAGACGCCCGAGCCAGAACTCCAGCCCGTTTTCCAGGGCGTCCGCTGCGGCGTGCTCACGGCGGGCGAAATCCGCGTACTGCGGTGCCGGGCCGGACAACGCCCCGGGCAGCTCACCGGCCAGGGTGTCGGCCCCGTCGAGTGCCGCCCCGTACAGCACGCCCAGTTCACGCGCCACGACAGCCAGCGACCCGCCGTCGATGGCGATGTGATGGAGCGTCAGCAAGATGGTGTGGTCCTCGGCGCCATGCCGTACGACGAACGCGCGCAGCACCGGCCCGCCGGCCAGGTCGAAGGGGCGCGCCGCGGCCTGCCGCAGCATCCCGGTGAGGTCACCGTCCGCCGCCACCACCTCCACCGGCACCGGCGCGGCGGCCGCCACCTCCTGGTACGGCTCGCCGTCGCGCTGCCCGTACCGCGTGCGCAGCACCTCGTGACGGCGTACGAGCCCGGACAGCGCCCGGCCGAGAGCCCGCACGTCGAAGGGGCCGCGCACCCGGGTGGCGAACGGCACGTGGTACGCGGCGCCGCTGCCGCCGAGGCGGTCCATCAGCCACATCCGGCGCTGCGCTGCGGACAGCGGCGCCGGCCCGCCGGGCCGGGTCGCCGCTGTGGCCGTACGGCTCGCGCTCCCGCGTCGCGCGGCCTGCCGCTGCCGGGCGGTCCGGAGCAGCGCCGCCTGGCGGGCGGTGTCCGAAGCGGTGGTCATCGTCGGTCCTCCAAAGCGGCCGGGGCCGCCGGCCGGTCGTGGGGCGTCCCCGGGTCCTCGTGGATGCGCAGCAGCGCCTGTTCGACCAGGGCCGCCTGCGCGGCGACCGTGGGCGCGGCGAAGAAGTCGGCGAGCGAGAGCTCCACGCCGAGATCCTCGCGCAGGTCCTCCACGACGCACAGCGCCAGCAGCGAGTGCCCGCCGAGCGCGATGAAGTCCGCCCCGGCGTCGTCCACGGGCTGGTCGAGCGCCTGGCTCCACAGGTCGGCCACGACCTGCTGGAGGGGGGAGAGCGCGCCGGGCGCCGCGGTCTCGCCGGTCGCCGGCAGACCGCTGCCCTGCACCGGCCGTTCCGCCAGCTCCCGCCGGTCGACCTTGCCGACGCCGGTCAGCGGCAGCGCGTCCGTGAAGGCCCACGCGTTGGGCACGAGGTGGGCGGGCAGACGGCCCTCCAGGTGGGCGCGGAGCGCACCGGCCCCGGGCGCAGAGCCGCCGGCCGGAACGACGAAGGCCACCAGCCGCGCGTCGTCGGGCGCCGGGCGCTGCACGACGACGGCCGCGTCGGCGACCCCGGCGTGCTCGCGCAGCGCGTGCTCGATCTCGCCGGGCTCGATCCGGAAGCCCCGGACCTTGACCTGGTCGTCGGTCCGGCCGTGGAAGTCCAGCGTGCCGTCGGGGCGCGCCGAGACCACGTCGCCGGTGCGGTACAGCCGTCCGGCCTCCGGGTGGCCGACGAAGCGCTCCGCGGTCAGCGCGGGCTGCCCGACGTACCCGAGAGCGAGCCGCGGGCCGCCGAGCCACAGCTCGCCGCGGGCGCCGGGAGGCACCGGCGTGCCGTGCTCGTCCATGACGTGCGCGGTGGTCCCGGCGATCGGCAGGCCGATGGGCGGCGGTCCTTCGCAGTCGGCGTCCACGATCCGGCGCGCGGTGGCGAAGGTGGTGGCCTCGGTGGGTCCGTAGCCGTTGACCAGCTCCAGCCAGGGGTGGGCGCGCAGGACGGTCCGCGCGTGCCGCGCCGACAGGGCCTCGCCGCCCACCAGCACGCCGCGCAGCACCCCGAAGAGCGGGGACCGCCGGGCGGCCAGGTGGTGGAAGAGCGCGGTGGTCAGCACGGCCACGGTCGCGCCCAGGCGTTCCGCTTCCCGGGCCAGGCCCGCGGGCGAGAGCCGGTCGGCGGTGGACACCGCGACCGCGGCGCCGTTCGCCAGGGCGGCCCACACCTCGAAGGCGGAGGCGTCGAAGGTGACGGGGGAGTGGAACAGGACGCGGTCGCGCGGTGTGAGGGTCACGTACTCCGGCCGGTGCACGAGGCGCGCGATGCCCTGGTGGGTGACGGCGACGCCCTTGGGCTGCCCGGTCGAGCCGGAGGTGAACATGATGTAGGCGACGGCGTCCGGGGCGGGTTCGCAGTCGTCGTGGCCGGGCACGCCGTCCCCGGCGTACTCCGCCCCGGTGGCGGGCGGCGGCAGGGCCCGGTCCCCGGGGATGCCCGCCGTCTCCAGCAGGTCCTTGCCGCCCACCGTCAGGCAGGCACCGGCCGTGGCCAGCATGGCCGCGACGCGCGGCGCGGGATGCCCGGGATCGAGCGGTACGTAGTGCGCGCCCGCCCACCAGACGGCCAGCTGCGTGACCACGGTGGGCACCGAGTGCGGCAGCAGCACGCCGACCGCGTCACCGGGGCGTACGCCCCGCTCCCGCAGGACCCCGGCGAAACCGCGGGCCGATGCCGCCAGTTGCGCGTAGGTCAGGGAGGTTTCCCCGTCGGTGACGGCGAGGGCGTCGGGAGTGGTGCGGGCGAAGTGGGAGACGAGTCCGGGCACGCCGGTCGTGGTCGCGGTCATCTCACACCCCCGCCAGGTCGGCGGCGGCACGCCGGGTGTCCACCAGGGCCGCCACGGCCCGCAGGTCGGGCTGCCGCAGTACTTCGGGCGCCCGCAGGCGGACGCCGCAGTGCTCCTCGATCCCGGTGAGCAGCCGGGCGGTCGACAGCGAGTTGCCGCCGGAGGCGGCGAAGTTGTCGGCCGTGCCGAGCGCCGGGGTGCCGAGCAGGTCGCGGCACAGGCGCAGCACCAGTTCCTCGGTGGGCGTCCGGGGCGCGGCGCCGTCCGGTGCCCCGGCGGTCTCCGCCTCTTCGGCCGCCAGCAGGGCGGCCCGGTCGACCTTCCCGTTGGCGTCCAGCGGGAAGCTGGCGAGGAACCGCACGACGGCCGGGACCGCCTGCTCGGGCAGCCAGCCGCGGGCCTCGCCGATCAGCTCGTCCGCGGTCGGCACCGGCGCACCGGGCACCGGCAGGACGAAGGCGACGAGCTGGTTGACGCCGCCCGCGGCGGAGCGGACCGCGACGGCGGCCCGCCGGACGCCCGGGTGGTGCTCGAAGGCCGCCTCCACCTCGGCGGGTTCGATGCGTACGCCGCTCACCTTGACCTGGTCGTCCAGGCGCCCGAGGAAGTCCAGCACCCCGTCGGCCCGCATCCGTACCCGGTCGCCGGTGCGGTAGACGCGGCCGGTGCCGGTGACGCCGGGCGGCGGCGGCACGAAGCGGGCCGCCGTCAGCTCGGCGTCCAGGTACCCCAGCGCCAGCACGCTGCCGCCGATACGGAGTTCGCCGGGCTCGCCGCGCCGTACGACCCGGCCCGCCTCGTCGGTGACGCAGACGACGGCCCCGGCGATCGGCGCGCCGATCGGCGGGGGAGCGGCGGTGTCCGACGCGTGCGGGCCTAGGTGGTGCGCCGTGGTCGTCACGGTGGCCTCGGCGGGCCCGTACACGTTGTGGACCCGGGCCGTGACCCCGGGAGCGGGCCGGCGGCGCAGCCGGTCGCCGCCCACCACGAGGTGCCGCAGCGCGGGGAGTTCGGGCCAGGGCCGTTCGAGGACCGCCTCGGCGAGCGGCGTCGGCAGGACGGCGACGGTCACTCCGGCGCGCCGCCACCAGCCGGTGAGGGCCTCGGGGTCCCAGCGCACCTCCTCGGGCGGCACGCTCAGCGCGCCACCGGAGGTGAGGGCCGCCCACAGCTCCTTGACGTGCGGGTCGAAGGCGACGCCGACCAGGAGGCTGTGCCGGTCGCCCGGTACCGACCCGGTGTACGCGTGGTACCAGTCCAGCAGCGAGCCGAACGACGCGCCGCCCACCGCGACGGCCTTCGGGGTGCCGGTGGACCCGGAAGTCAGCACGGCGTAGAAGGTGCCCGCCGGCGCGCTGTGCGCGGCGGCGGTGCCGGACGCGGCGCGGAACGCGGCCACGACGCTCCCGGCCGCGTTGGCGCCCTCGGCGGGCAGTTGCAGCGATACCGCGTCGCCCGTCCGGTACGCCGCGGGCAGCAGCGCGGGGTCGCCGACCAGGCAGGGCACGCCCAGCCGCTCGGTGACCGTGGCCAGCCGGCGTTCGCCGGGGCGCGGCCCCAGCGGCAGGTAGACGGCGCCGAGCCGGGCCAGCCCGACCGCCACCGCGACCAGTGCCGCGGAGCGGTCCAGGCACACGCCGACCAGGTCGCCGGGGGAGACCCGGCCGCGCAGCGACTCCGTGACGACGTGCGACAGGGCGTCCAGCTCGGCGTAGTTCCACGCCAGTTCACCGTCTTCGACGGCAGGTGCTTCGGGGGTGCTGCGCACCCAGTGTTCGTACCGGGCGAGGACGTCCGCCGGGCGGTCGGTGCCCGGTGTGCGCGGGTCGGCGCCGTACGCGATGCTGAGCTGCGCGTCCTGCGGGCTGTCGCCGGGACGCTCGTGCGCTGAAGTACTCATGATTCCTCTGCGGTTCGCAAGTTCACGCGTGTGGGGTGGCGGGGCCGGGAGTGGTCCGGGCCTAACCGAGCCCCATGGACCGGGCGACGATCACCTTCTGGATCTCCGAGGTCCCCTCGATGATCGTCATCATCCGGACATAGCGGTACAGGAACTCCAGCGGATGCCCGCGCACCCACCCCGTGGCGCCGTGCACCCGAAGGGCCCGGTCCACCACCCGCACCGCGGTCTCCGAGGAGGTCAGCTTGGCCAGCGCGGCGTTCTCCGGCGCCTCGGTGCCGCCGTCCACCAGCCGCGCGCAGGCCAGCGTCAGCAGCTTGGCCGCCTCGATCTCGGCGCGGCTGCTCACCAGGTGCTCCTGCACGTGCTGGTACGCGCCGATGCGCTCGCCGAAGGCCCGCCGCTCGCGGGCGTACGCGACGCCCTGCTCCAACGCGTACTCGGCGATGCCGTCGCACATCGCGGCGACGACCAGGCGGCCGCGCGACAGGCTGTCGATGCCGTTGCCGAGCGCCGAACCGACGCCGGAGGGGCCGCCGATCACCGCGGCGTCCGGCACCCGCGCGTCTTCCAGGAGCAGTTCGTACAGCGGCTCGCCCGACATGCCGTCGTAGCGCTGCCCGATCCGCAGGCCCGGGTTGCCCGCCTCCACGACGAAGGCGGTCGGCCCGCCCCCGGCGGCGGCGGCGACGACGAGCGTGAAGTCCGCCCGGTCGGCGTTGCTGACGAAGGTCTTGCGGCCCTTGAGGACCCATTCGCCCGTCGCCTCGTCGCGTACGGCCGTGGTGGTGAGCTGGAACGCGTCCGACCCGGCGTGCGGCTCGGTCAGCGCCAGGCAGCGCACCGCCTCGCCGCGCACCAGCGGTTTGAGGTAGCGCTCGATCTGCTCCTCGGTGCCGTGCCGCAGCAGCGGGCTCGGGCCGTCCGAACCGGCGAGCGCGTACGGGGCGAGCGGGCAGCCGCTGCGGCCGGCCGCGTGGTGCAGCAGCACCACGGCCGTGAACGGCATGCCGGAGCCGCCCAGCTCCTCGGGGTAGTCGCCCGCGTAGAAGCCGAGGGCCGCCGAGCGGCGCCGTACGTAGTCGCGCAGGTCGGCCGGCGGCAGGTCGGCGTCCTCCGGCAGGTCGGCCGCCAGCGGGACCAGTTCCTTGCGGATGAACGACTCGAAGGACGAGACGAGTTCGCGGTGGTCGGCCTCCAGGACCGACGAGGGGTACGTGCTCACGCCGCGACCTCCCGCACCGCGCGGGCCTGGTCGGCCAGCACCGGGTTCTGGAAGAACAGCCGCAGCGGGGGCCGGGAGCCGAGCCGGGGCTCCAGCCACGCGGCCAGTTGCGCGGCCATCAGGGAGTGCCCGCCGACCTGGAAGAAGTGCGATCCCGGGGTGAAGTCCGCGTGGCCCAGGACCTCGCGCCAGCCTTCGGCGAGCAGCGCCACCTGCGGGTCGTCCGGCTCGCCTGCCGTATCCGCGGTGCCGGTCCCGGCCGCGGCCTCCGGCAGCTCTGCCACCCGGCGGGCCAGCGCCCCGCGGTCCGGTTTGCCGCCCGGCAGCGTCGGCATGGCGTCCAGGCGTACCCAGCGGGCCGGTACGAGCGCGGTGGGCAGCCGCAGGGAGAGCGCGGCGTGCAGCGCCTGCTCGTCCACCCCGCCGTCCCCGGCCCCGTCCCGGAACTCCAGGAAACCGATCAGCCGCGGGCCGCCGGGGCCTTCGGAGTCCAGGACGACGGCGCACGAGCGGCCGCCCAGTTCGGCGGAGGCCGCGGCCTCCACCTCCTCCAGCTCGATGCGGTACCCGCGCAGCTTGACCTGGTTGTCGCGGCGGCCCAGGAAGCACAGCCGCCCCGCCCGGTCGCGGTAGCCGAGGTCGCCGGTGCGGTACACCCGCTCGCCGCCCAGCGCGTCCGGCGTCACGAAGCGCTCCGCGGTGGCCTGCGTGTTGCCGAGGTAGCCGTCGGCCAGCCCGGCGCCCGCGACGGCCAGTTCGCCGACCGCGCCGGCGGGCAGCGGCCGCAGCCCGGTGTCGAGCACGTGCATCCGGGTGCCCGGCAGCTCCGTGCCGAGCGGCACCTCGGCGCCGTCCCGCAGGTCCTCGCGGGTCACCTCGTGGACGGTGCTGGTGATCGCGGCCTCGGTCACGCCGTAGGCGTTCAGCACGGTGACGGAGGACGTGCCCGTGGCGTCCACGGCGTCGAACAGCTCGCGCAGCGCGCCGACGGGCAGCCGCTCACCGCCCAGGACGACCAGCCGCGGCGCCCAGCGCCCGTCCCGCAGCGCCTCGCCCAACTCCTCGCGTACGGCCAGGAAGTAGCTGGTCGGCAGGTTGGCGACGGTGACACGGCGGGCCGCCAGCACCGCGGTCAGCTCGTCGGGGGTGGGCACTTCGCGCTGCGGCAGCACCAGGCAGGCCCCGGCCAGCAGCGACGGCAGCACCTCCTCCAGCGCCACGTCGAAGGACGGCTGGGCGAACAGCAGCACCCGGTCCTGCTCCGACAGGCCGTACCGCTCCGCCGTCGCGCGGGCGTGCTGCGCCAGCGCCGCGCGGCTCACCACGACCGGCTTGGGCAGGCCCGTGGAGCCGGAGGTGTGGATCACGTACGCCGCGTCCTTGAGCGTGTCGTGGGCCGTCTCCTGGCCGAGCGGTGCCGCGGCGGGGAAGGCGGGCCCGTCCAGCAGCCCGACCGGCAGCCCTTCGGCCGGGAGGGACAGTGCGCTCTCCCGGGTGGCCAGGACCAGTGCGGGGTTCAGGCGGTCCAGCAGCGTCTTCAGGCGCGCGGCCGGATCGTTGGGGGAGAGCGGGCAGTAGACGGCGCCGGTCCGCAGACAGGCGAGCAGCGTGACGACGGAGTCCGTGCCGCGCGGGAGCACGGCGGCCACCGCCCGGCCTTCCGTCACACCGGCCGCGCGCAGCCGGCGCGCCAGGTCGTCCACCAGGGCGCCGAGCTGGCCGTACGTCAGGCGCTGCGCGCCGCTGATCAGGGCGGCGCGCGCCGGGTCCTGGCGTACGGCCGGGTCGAGCACCTCGTCCGTCGCGGGGACCGGGACGGCGTCCGCCTCCTCCTGGCCGGTGCGCACGGTTTCCGCGCCCAGGGAGGCGAGCGGCGCGTCCGGCGCCTCCAGGTAGGCGCGCAGCACGCCAAGGAAACGTTCCGCCAGCAGCTGGACCACGTCCTCGGCGAACAGGTCACGGTCGTAGTCCCACACCAGCGTCATCCCGGCGGCGCCCTGCCGCGGGCCGACCACCCGCCGGTCGTCCGGTATCAGCACCAGGTCCAGGTCGAACCGCGTGGTGCCGGTGTTGAACCCCTCGTAAAACGACACCTCCAGCTCCGGGACCTCGATCTCCGGCAGCGGCGCGTCATGCGCGCTGAACATCACGCTGAACAGCGGGTTGTCCGCGCCGGTGGTGTGCCGCCCGAGCGCCCGCGTCAGCTCCTGGACCGGCACCTCCTGGTGCGGCAGCGCCCGGATCAGCGTGTCGGTGACCTCGTCCACCGTCTCCACGGCCCCGGCCGCCGGGTCGAGCCGCAGCCGCAGCGGAATGGTGTTCACGAACATGCCCACGGTCTCCTCGAACCCCGCGGGACGGTTGCCCACCGCGGTGCCGACAACGATGTCGGCCCGGCCGCTGTGCCGCCGCAGCAGCTCCGCGAACAGGCTCAGCAGCGTGGAGAAGGGCGTGTGCCCCTGAGTGCGGCTGCACTCCCGCAGCCGCTCGGCGAGGTCGGCGCCGATGGCCTGGCGGAACTGGCCGCCCGCGTGCCGGCGCTGCGCGCCCGCCCGCGCCAGACCGGGCAGCGGCAGGTCGAAGGCGGCGTCGGACAGCTCGGCCGACCAGTGCTCCAGGCTCGCCTGCCGGTCGGCGCCGGCCGCGGCCCGCGCGTGCTCCTCGTACGAGCGCGCCGGGGACAGCTCCACGGCCTCGCCCAGCACCTGCGCGCGGTAGGCGCCGAACACGTCACGCAGCAGGATCGCGAACGAGTGCCCGTCGTGGATCAGGTGGTGTTCGACGTGCACGACGCGGTGGTGCCGCTCGCCCAGCCGGGCCAGGCACCAGCGCAGCAGCGGCGCCTCGCAGGTGTCGAGCGGGGTCTCGGCCTCGGTCCGCAGCAGCTCCTGGAAGGCGGCTTCCGGATCGGCCTCCTGCGAGAGGTCCACCGTCCGCACCCGTGGGGTACATCCCTCGCGCACCCGCTGCCCGGGTACGCCGCCCGGCTGCTCGACGAGTTCGAGGCGCAGGCCGGGGTGCCGGCCGAGGGCCGCGGCCAGCCCGGCGCGCAGCGCTTCCTCGTCGAGCGGGCCCCAAAGGTCGATGGCGGCCGTGAAGTTGTAGGCGCGGCTGCCCGGCAGCATCTGCTCGTGCAGCCAGACGACGTCCTGGGACGGCGACAGTCCGAACATGGTCCATCCTTCTGGTGGTGGATGCGAGGTGACGCTCGGCCCGGCGCCCGCAGTCGGTCGGACGCGGGAGCCGGGAGAAAACGTGGTGCGTGGGGCCGGTGCCGGCCCGGGGGTGTGGGCTCAGGCCACCGGCGTGGCGGTGCCGGTACGGGCTTGCCCGCCGCCGGCCGTGCGGTCGGTCGTGATTCCGGCGGGTTCGCCGGCCAGTTCGGCGGTCAGCGCGGCGAACGCGTCGCGGGCCAGGCCGTCGGGAAACGCGTCCCGGTCCCACGCCATCCGCACGAGCAGATCGCTCCCATACGAGACGGAGACCGCGAACGGCGCCTGCAGCGGCCGCCCGTCGACGTGCACCTCGCGTCCCGCGACGCCGCCCAGCCGCAGCGGCGGCCGGCGGTGCAGGTCCTCGAAGGTCAGCAGGCCGTCCAGGTTCCCCGTCCAGGGGGCGGTGGCCGACCGGGCCGCGCGGACCACCTCGTCGAACGGGGTGTCGGCGTGGTCGAGGTCGTCCCACCAGGTGGTGGTCAGGTCGTCGGTGCCGCACGCGGTGGCCGGGTGGACGACGGTGTTGAGGAAGCAGCCGAGGACCGGCGCGGCCGCCGCTGGCCGGCCGCCCCAGGGGTAGCCGAGCAGCGGCGTCCGGCCCGCGAGGCGGGGCCCGCCCAGGGTGCGCGCGAGGTTGCCGCAGGCGCCGAGCAGGACGGGGAAGGCGGTGGCCCGCCCGTCGTCGGCACGGATCGGCAGACGCTTTTGGAGGGCACCGGTGGGGCGCGGCGGCCGGGCCGGGAGCGGAGCCTGCCCGGCGGGCGCCGGCGCGCCACCGCCCGGCCGTTCCGGCGCCAGCCGGCGCGCCCAGTAGGCGAGTGACTCGGGCTTGGACGCGCGCTGCTCGGCGGCGAGTTGCAGGCGCACGGCCTCGTGGTATCCGGCCGCCTGCGCCGCGGCACGGTCCGGCGGCACGTCGCCGGGGCCGAGTCCCCGCTCGTACGCGTCACCGAGGTCGGCGGAGATCAGGCCGAGGGACTGCTCGTCGCACACGGCGTGGTCCAGGGCGAGCGCGAGGATCTCCGCGGGACCCTCGGTGCCGGTGACGCCGGCGTCCGTGCCGCCCCCACCCGGGGCGTCGGCGAGGAACAGCCGCAGCGGCGGGCCCTCGGCCGCCCAGTCCAGCAGCGCCCGGCGCAGGGCCGCCGCCGCGTACTCACCTGGGCGTGCCAGCACGCGGCTCACCTGGGCGGCGGGCGCGCCCAGCCGCTGTACCGGCGCGCCGCGCAGCACGTCGGGCCGGGTGCGGAGCGCGGGGTGCGCGGCAGCCAGATGGCCTGCGGCCGCGCGCAGCCGGTCCACGTCGATGGTGCCGCGCGGGAAGGCGAAGAACAGCGGCACGACGTCGGGCCGGCCGCCGGGCGCCAGCCGCCGGGCGAGCAGGAACCGCCGCTGCGCACCGGTGACGGGCAGCAGACCGGCCGGGTCGCCCACCCCGGCGGCCGCCTTCTCGTAGCGGGTGAGGTACTGCTCCGTGATGCTGACGGCGGTGCCGGTCCGGACGCCGGTGCCGAAGCGGGTACGGATGCCGGTGCCGGCCGGTGTGCCGGTGCTGATGCCGGCCGTTGTGCTGGGGTCCACGATGACCTCCCTTGCGCCGCCGCGGACGGGGCGTTGCCAATGAGACGTTCGAAATGAGACGTTCGAGCGGTGGTGCTGCGTGCGGTGGAGCACGCTCACGGGTACGGGTACGGGCACGGGCCCGGATCACCGGGCACGGGCCGACGGCCGGGACGACCTGCCGGAGGGCAGGGGGCAGCGCGTACGGCCGCGGAGAGCGGGGACGCGTGGATCCGGAGCGGAAGCCCGGATCAGGTGGCCGCTCCGGGCGCATCAACTGCCTCGGCAGCGGGCCCGGCGCCCGCCCCGGCCCCGGCGGTCGGCAGGTCGCGCAGCTTCCGCAGCGGCGACAGCAGCAACGGAACCGGCACGAGCAGGAATCCGGCCGCGCAGACCCACACGGCTGCCCGTGCGCCGGCCGCCCCCGCGATGGTGCCGCCGGCCAGCGCGCCGAGCGGCATGGTCCCCCAGACCAGGAACCGCAAGGTGGCGTTCATCCGGCCCAGCAGGGCGTCGGGGCACAGCAGTTGGCGGAAGCTGACCTGCGCCACGTTGTAGACGACGGCGCCGAAGAAGACGGCGCCCGAGCCCAGCGCGAACCACGCCGCGGCCGCCCCGTGCCCGGCCAGCGGCCACAGCAGGGCGAACGGCCCGGTGACCACCGGAGCGAGCCAGATGATGCGGGCCTGCCCCAGCCTGCGCGCGACCGGCCCTGCGCACAGTGCCCCGGCCAGTCCGCCGACGGCGGCGGCGGACAGCATCAGGCCGAGCACCCCCGGCGGCAGCCCCAACTCCCGCGTCAGGAAGACGGTCTGTACGGCGACGAGCATCGCCGAGAAGAAGTTCGCCACCCCGGTCGTCAGGGCGATCATGCGCAGGACGGGGTGCCGCAGCACGAAGGCCAGGCCCTCCTTGACCTGTGCGCGCAGCGAGACGCCCGGCGCCACCTCGGGTTCCGGTTCACGGACGCGAATCGCGCGCAGGAACAGCGCCGAGGCGAGGTATCCGGCGGCGTTGGCCAGGACGGCCACTGGAGGCCCCAGGAGCTGGACGATGCCGCCGCCGAGCCCGGGTCCGGCCACCTGCGCGGCCGAACGCGCCGTCTCCAACGCGCCATTGCCCGCCACCAGCTGCGCGCCGGGCAGCACCCGCGGCAGGTAGCTCTGGTGGGCGACGTCGAAGAACACGGTCGCGACGCCGGTGACGAAGGCCACCACGTACAGCTGCGTCATCGTCAGGGCGTGGCACACCGCGGCGAGCGGCACGCTGCCCATGGCCACCGCGCGCACCACGTCCGTCCGGATCAGCAGCGGCAGCCGCCTGACCCGGTCCACCCAGGCCCCCGCCGGCAGGCCGATGAGCAGGAAGGCGGCGGTCTCGGCCGCCGTGAGCAGGCCCACTTCGAAGGCCGAGGCGTGCAGCCCGACGACGGCCACCAAGGGCAGGGCGACCAGGGCGACTTGGGTGCCTGCCTGGCTGGCCGCGGCCCCGGCGAGCAGCAGCCGGAAGTCGCGATGGCGGAGGAGCCCGTCACCGGCGCGGCGGCCGGAGGCTCGTGTGGTGGTCACATGGCTGACATTTGGTGATGAAGAGGCGGCGGGTCAAAACGACTGGAGGGTTTCCGGACAGTCTGATCCGCATTCCGGACGCCGGATGAATGTTTTGTCGTAAACCGTCCGTTCGATCCGGTCCATCCGATCCTGGGGTGACCTGCTACGCACTCACCAAACGTTCACCATGCGACGGTATTTTCGGCCGTCGAGCGAATGTCTGATTAGTGCGGCTCTTTGCGTTCGAAACGCGCATGCGTCACGGCCTGTGCCCGGCTCGCTCCGGTGCGCACCGGCACGCCCAGCCGGCACTTCTCCAGGTACCCCGCGATCTGCTCGTCGTCCCACCCGCCCGCTTCGCGCAGCCCCGACGCCAGGTGCGCCAGATAGGTGTCGGTCGGCCGGCTGTGCGCGACCTCGTCCGCGCTCCACGGTGCCGTGAACGTGAGCAGCGGCAGCCCGTCCAGCGAGCCGGGGTGCACCAGCGTCTCGTAGCGCCCCGGACCGAGCTGCACGCGGCCCCGGGCCAGTACCGCCGCCAGGTCCAGATCCGCCGACGGCGCCCGGTGCATCTCCTGCGCCGCGATGTCGGAGAACTGACCCGCCGTCACCAGATGGGCGCGCCCCCACACCTCGCCCGGCCCGTCCGGGTCGTAGAACGCCACACCGCCCGTCCAGTTCCGCGACTCCAGCGCGAAGTACATGCACCCCGGCAGCACGACCGGTGCGGAACGGACCGGCGGCCGGGGATCACGGCACCCCGGGCAGGTGCGCGCGCCACCCGGCGGCCGTCCGCCCGCCAGGTAGTGGCGCAGCCGCGCGGCATGCATGTTGGAGCCGTACGACACGTACCAGACGTACACCGCCTCATCCCTTCTTCCGCACGTGCGGGACGAGCGGCGCAACCTTCCCGATCCGCATGCGAAGCCGCACTTCAGGCAAAATGCCGATCCGTACGCCATGGTGCGCCCGCCGGTACCGCAAAACGTTCATCGAATCCTGCGGTTTGGTAAAGAAAAGGCAGTGAGCCCTGTTCAGAGTGGGGTGGCAGAAGACAGGATCCCCCGTACAGCTCTGTGATCACCGCCGCCGCGCGCGGCGCATTATGCAGGGGGAACCGCCTCGTGAGACGAACAGCAGCGCTCGGCGCTGCCGGCACCCTGGTGACCGGCACGCTCATAGCCGGAGCAATAGCCGCCACGCCCGCCACCGCGGGCCAGCAGCACCAGCGCGGATCGGCCGAAGCCCGCGGCGTGCAGGTCGCCGCCGCCCGCGCCGCCCAGACGGGTATCGACTGGCAGGACTGCCCTGCCGACTGGGGCCTGAAGGCCCCCATCCAGTGCGGCTACGTGACCGTCCCGGTCGACTACGCCAAGCCCGACGGCCGCACCATCAAGATCGCCGTGGACCGCATCGGCAACACCGGCGGCAAGAAGGAGCGGCAGGGCGCCCTCCTCTACAACCCCGGCGGACCGGGCGGCTCGGGCATGAAGTTCCCGTCCCGCGTCACCGGCAAGAACGCCGTGTGGGCCAAGACCGCCAAGGCGTACGACTTCGTGGGCTTCGACCCGCGCGGCGTCGGCCACTCCGCCCCGATCTCCTGCGCCGACCCGCAGGAGTTCGTCAAGGCGCCCAAGGCCGACCCGGTGCCGGGCAGCGAGGCGGACAAGCGGGCCCAGCGCAAGCTGGCCAAGGAGTACGCGCAGGGCTGCAAGGAGCGCAGCGGCGCCCTGCTCCCGCACATGACGACGCCGAACACGGCCCGTGACCTGGACGTGATCCGCGCCGCCCTGGGCGAGAAGAAGCTCAACTACCTCGGCGTCTCCTACGGCACCTACCTCGGTGCCGTGTACGCGACGCTCTTCCCGGACCACGTCCGCCGGATGCTCGTCGACTCCGTCGTCGACCCGTCGCGCGAGAAGGTCTGGTACCAGGCCAACCTCGACCAGGACCTCGCGTTCGAGACGCGCTGGAGCGACTGGAAGAAGTGGGTCGCCAAGCACGACGCCGTGTACCACATCGGCAACACCGAGGCCAAGGTCCAGGCGAAGTGGGAGCAGCTGCGGGCCACCGCCAAGAAGAACCCGATCGGTGGCGTCGTCGGCCCGGCCGAGCTGACCAGCTTCTTCCAGAACGCGCCCTACTACGACTCCGCGTGGGCCTCGACCGCCCAGGTGTGGAGCGCGTACCTCGCCGGCGACGAGAAGCAGCTGATCCAGAACGCGGGCCCGGACATGAAGGACACCGCGGGCAACATCGCCTCCGAGAACAGCAACGCGGTCTACACGGCCGTCGAGTGCAACGACGCCAAGTGGCCCACCAGCTGGCGCAAGTGGGACCGGGACAACACCCGCATCCACCAGAAGGCCCCGTTCATGACCTGGGCCAACGCCTGGATGAACCTGCCCTGCGCCACCTGGCCGGAGAAGCAGCAGACCCCGGTGGACGTCACGACCGGCAAGGGCCTGCCCAGCGTGCTGATCGTCCAGAGCACCCGTGACGCGGCCACCCCGTACGGCGGCGCCGTCGAGCTGCACAAGCGGCTGAAGGGCTCGCGCCTGATCACCGAGCAGGGCGCCGGCTCGCACGGTGTGACCAGCCTGGTCAACCCCTGCATCAACGAACGGGTCGACACCTACTTCCTGACCGGGAAGACCGACTCCAAGGACGTGACGTGCGCCCCGCACGCCACCCCGGAGCCGAGCAAGGCGTAGCCGACGGCCGCCGCGCGGGCGGCGGGACCGGTCCGGCCGCCCGCGCCCCGCGCCGGTGAGCGGTGATCCGACGAGCCCCGTACTCCTGGGAAGTCCTGCCAGGAGTACGGGGCTCGGCGCTGTCCGTACGCGAGCGGTCCCGGCCGGGGCGGGGGCGGCGAGCTGCGCCGCTACCGCGGCGCCGAGCGAGTGCCCGACCAGGTGGAGCTCACCACCGCACGGACGCTTCACCCTGCGAGCGCGTCACGGCCGGCCACAAAGAGCAAAGGCAAAAAGAACAAAGGCAAGGAGTCCGCATACTCCTTGCCACTCTCAACTTATAGCGCACAGGGGGGCTTGCGGCAAGGCCCCTGTCGTCCCGCACAATCGGCGCCTAAAGCCAGGACCTGCGGAAATGGATGTTGTGATGATCGACGTGATCGTGGTCGGCGGCGGACCGACCGGCCTGATGCTGGCCGCCGAGCTGCGGCTGGCCGGAGTGGACGTGGTCGTGCTGGAGAAGCTGGCCGAACCGACCGAGCAGTCCCGCGGACAGGGCCTGCACGCACGCAGCGTCGAGATCGTGGACCAGCGCGGCCTGCTGGACCGGTTCCTCGCGGTCGGTGAGAAGTTCCAGGTCGGCGGTTTCTTCGGTGGCATACACAAGCCGTGGCCCGACCGGATGGACACGGCCCACCCGTACAGCCTCGCCGTCCCCCAGCCGGTCACCGAGCGGCTGCTGAACGAGCGCGCCCTCGAACTCGGCGCCGATATCCGGCGCGGCTGCGAGGTGGTCGGGCTGAGCCAGGACGAGGACGGGGTGACCGTCGAGCTGTCCCCCGCGGCAGGAGGAGACACGCACCTGCGCTCGCGTTACCTCGTGGGGTGTGACGGCGGTCGCAGCCTGGTGCGCAAGT
This sequence comes from Streptomyces sp. NPDC017529, assembly GCF_044329785.1. Lineage (NCBI taxonomy): Bacteria > Bacillati > Actinomycetota > Actinomycetes > Kitasatosporales > Streptomycetaceae > Streptomyces > Streptomyces sp. NPDC017529. The sequence continues at coordinate 126,646 of NZ_JBIRJY010000017.1, read as the reverse complement.
GGGCCGGCATCGGCTTCCCCGGCGAGCCTGCCACGGTCGAGACGCTGCTCGGCGAGATGGAGGCGACCGAGGACCCGGCGACGATCACCGCCGTCGTCGAGGAGGTCCGCAAGACCGAGCTGAGGTTCGGCCTCCACCCCGTCGGCGAGGGGGACGACAGGAGGTACCGCGCCATCGTGCCGGCCGACGGCGTGGCCGAGGACCGGGCGACCGCGCCGACCCTGGAGGAGTTCAAGCGGCAGCTGCGCGCGTTTGCGGGCACCGACTTCGGCGTGCACTCGCCGCGCTGGCTGTCCCGGTTCGGCGACGCCACCCGGCAGGCCGAGCGTTACCGGGCCGGCCGGGTACTGCTGGCCGGCGACGCGGCGCACATCCACCCGCCGACCGGCGGGCAGGGCCTCAACCTGGGCGTACAGGACGCGTTCAACCTCGGCTGGAAGCTGGCCGCCGCGGTCAACGGCTGGGCGCCGGAGGGCCTGCTGGACAGCTACCACGCGGAACGGCACCCGGTGGGGGCCGCCGTGCTGGACAACACCCGCGCGCAGATCACGCTGCTGGGGTCGGGTCCGGGGCCGACCGCGCTGCGGGGGCTGCTCTCGAAGCTGATGGACTTCGAGGAGGTGAACCGGTACGTCACCGAGATGATCTTCGCGGTCGGGGTCCGCTACGACTTCGGCGAGGGGCACGAACTGCTCGGCCTGCGGATGCGGGACGTGCAGCTGAAGCAGGGCCGCCTCTACGAGCTGATGCACGGCGGCCGCGGCCTGCTGCTCGACCAGACCGGCCGGCTCTCGGTGGAGGGCTGGGCGGACCGGGTCGACCACGTCGCCGACGTCAGCGAGGAACTGGACGTGCCCGCGGTGCTGCTGCGGCCGGACGGCCACGTGGCGTGGGTCGGCGAAGACCAGCAGGAACTGCTCGCCCGGCTGCCGCAGTGGTTCGGGGCCCCGTCGGCTGAGCGATCCCCGCGGCCGGGGGCTGAGACGTCGCGGTGAACAGCCGCCCGGCAGCGGGCGGCTGTTCGGCGGTCACCTGCCACCGCCGGCCCTGCCCTGTGCGTCCCGGCCGGTCCGCCGCCGACCCGGATTGATCGAACGTAGGTTCCTTTACTGCTATATGCTCCCGCTGACACCACCCGACCGCTTTCGTCCCGCCGTGGCACAGCACGGCGCCGGGCCGCGAAGCGCGTCGGCCACGCTCACGAACTGGGGGGCCAGTGAAGAGATCCACGACGACCGCTTTCGGGCTCGGTACTGCCGGTCTTGTCCTGCTCGCGGTGACGGCGCCCGGCGCTCAGGCCGCGCCGGCGCCCGCGCGTTACACCGAGGCGCAGATAGCGGCCATGGGCCCGGAGGAGCAGGGCAAGCTGCTCACGCCCCTGCGCAACATAGCCAACGCGGTCGACCGCGTCGGCTCGGGCGCCCAGGCGGGCATATACGCGGGAGTACGTATCGACGCTCCCCGCGGGACCGTATACGTCTACCTGACGGACACCTCCCGCGCGGCGGCATTCGTCAAGGCCGTCTCGGCGGCCGACCGCAGCATTGACACCCGCAAAATCACCACGGTGAAGGCCGCGCACACGCGGCGGGCACTGCACGACGCCCGCGACCGGCTGTTCGCGCAGGAAGCCGCGCGCAAACTGCCGTACGCGATTCACTCGGTGGCGATCGCGGCCGACGCGTCGGCCCTGGAAGTGGCCGTGGACAAGCCCGGCGTGGCCGCCAAGGCGGCCGGGGCGCACCGTCAGCCCAGCGCGCGGAGCCTCAGCCCGGCGCAGGACGTCCCCCTCGTCTTCAAGCAGGGGCAGCGCGTTTCCTCCGCCAAGTCCTGGGCGGACGTGAGGTGGAAGGACGGCACGCCGTTCATCGCCGGCGACGTCCTGACCGACGGCTCGGAATACTGCACGGCCGGACTGCCCGCCGTACGCAAGAGCGACAACAAGCCGGTCATGGTGACGGCGGCGCACTGCTTCGCCAATGGCGCGAAGATATACACCGGGTCGGGTACCACGCCCAAATTCGGCAAGTTCTACGACGGGCTGAACGGACTGACCGGCAATTACGTCGGTACGGTGAACGGCGTCTCCACGGCCTGGGACGCGGAACAGCTCATCGGTGCCGACAACAACGCCGACGTGAGCGAGACGGCCGGCTACAAGCCCGTCACCAGCGTCGCGTACTCGCACAACGGCGACTTCGTGTGCCAGAACGGCGCCGCGTCCTTCTTCATGAACCAGGGCACGGTCTGCGGCATCAAGGTGACCAACGAAGACATCACCTACAGGCTCGACACGGGGTGGCAGGTCCGCGGCGTCGAGGGAACGCGGCTGCCGAGTAATCCGTGGACCGTCGCGCACGGCGACAGCGGCGCCATGGTGTACACGGCGAACGGTTCGGCACGCCAGGCGCGCGGACTCGTCTCGGCACTGTCGGGCACGCACCAGACCAACGCCGGCAACTACATGTACTGGACCGAGGCGACGGACATCTTCAACCACTTCGGCCTGAAGCTCAATCCCAAGACCTGAGAGACGGCGGCCCTTCGGATTCCGTGACCACCGAATGCGGCAATCACCGGAACCCGAAGGGCCCCGCATACGTCCCATCCACATGAAACGCCCCAAGAGCCGCACTCTCGCAGCCGCCGCCGTCACCCTTTCCGCCGGGCTTCTGATCACCGCGTGCGGCCAGGAAACCCCGGCGTACGGGAAAGCCGCCCCGTCCGCGAATTCCCGTCCCCTCAGCAGGCCGGTGACCGCCGACGCGGACGGCCGGAAGCTCACCACGGTGGTGCCGGTCGGCGGCTGCCAGCACGCGGGCTTCTCCGCCTCCGAAACGGAGAAGTCCGTGACCCTGTCCCTGACCCTGACGCGGCGCCAGCAAAAGGGAGAGGTCTGCACCGCGAACGTGAAACTGGAGCACGTGCACACGGAACTCCGCAGGCCGCTGGGGCAGCGTGAAATCATCGACGCGGCAACGGGTGAACCCGTCGCGGTGACAAAGGGCTGAAAGAAGTCATCACTCCGCAGGGCCTGGCTGAACCCGCGCTGACCGCCCCGTACCGAACTACCGGAAGCGCCGGATAATACCTCGCTGCGACTGCTGCCGCGCCTTCGCCTCGTTCGCGTACATGTCGACGTACTCCTGCCCGGAAAGCCGCAGGATCTCGTACATGATTTCGTCGGTGACGGCGCGCAGCGCGGCATGCTCGCCGTCCAGCCCCGCGAACCGCCCGAATTCCAGGGGCTTGCCGAAACGGATCGTGATCCGCATGGCACGCGGCAACCGCCGCCCGGTGGGCTGCGCCTCGAACGTCCCGATCATGGCGCACGGCACCACCGGCACCTGCGCCTTGATCGCCATCGCCGCCACGCCCGTACGCCCCTTGTAGAGCCGCCCGTCGTGCGACCGCGTCCCCTCCGGGTAGATCCCCAGGACCCGCCCCTTGCGCAACACCGCCAGCCCGGACCGCAGCGCGGCCTGCGCCGCCTTGCCGCCGGACCGGTCCACCGGAATCTGCCCGATGCCCCGGAAGAACGCCGCGGTCAGCCGCCCGCGCAGCCCGGGCCCTGTGAAGTACTCGGCCTTCGCCAGGAATGTCACCCGTCTCGGCACGATCACCGGCATCACGAAGTGATCCGAGAACGACAGGTGATTGCCCGCGATGATCGCCGCCCCCTCCGGCGGCACATGCTCCAGGCCCTCCACCCGAGGCCGGAAGACCAGTCTCAGCAGCGGCCCCAGGATCACGTACTTGAGCACCTGGTAGAACACAGCGGTTCTCCTCACTCTCCGGAACCAGCTAAACGGCACTGTTTTCGCAGGTCAGGCGAGTCGCAAGGGCCTCAGTGTAGATGCAGGCACGGTCATCCGTAACCACCTGTGGGGGATCGGGTACGGCGCCCGCGCGGCCACCGCCCTCTCTCTAATCAAGTTTGACTAGATGGCTTCTGGAGGCGTACCTTCTCCTTGGCGCGGTCACATGACCGGACCGCGCTGCCGAGGACCGTGAGGAGCTGTTCGCGTGACCTTCCTGCCCGACACCGGATACGTACCGACCGACGAGGACCGTGCGAGCCTGGACGCCTGGTTCGCCGAGTACGACGCGCGCAGCGCGCAGCGCGACGTCGAGCGCATGGCCGACATGGCGGTGTTCCCCCTCAACCTGGTGAGCGACGACTCGGCGGGCGACGGCCGTTCGGCACAGTGGGACCGCGACCAGTTCGTCGCCACGATGACGCACGTAATGGGCGAGGGGAGCGAGGACATCACCTTCGAGTCCACCCGTACGCCGGTCTTCCTCTCGCCCTCGATGGCCGTCGTCTTCACGGACTCGACCATGACGTCGGAGGGCCGGACCCAGCAGCTCCGGTACGCCGACATCCTGGTGCGCCGTGGCGGCAAGTGGGCCTTCCAGACCATGATTCAGGGCGGCTGGGGCGACAACCTGTAGGAACGCCCGGCGGTCCGGGAGGGGCAGTGTAGGGGGCCGTGACGGCGGAAGGGCAATATCCGTCGCATCGTGCGGAGCCCTGAGTCGGTACCACTGTGCCGTCCGTAGAACTGGGTGCCCACCGTGCACGGAAGCCGACTGTGTCACCACGGCGGCCCACCCGTGCGCTCCCCTGTGGCCCAGTTGGAGGTCAGTGAAGTGAGCCACCGATACGCGAGCAAGAGTCACCGTCATGTGAACAAGCGGACCGGCGCCCTCGTGGGCGGGGCAGCGGCAGCCCTCGTGGCGGCGGCGGTCGTGCTCCCGCATGCCAACGCGAGCGCGGAGCGGCCGCGGCCCCCGCGTACCTTCTCCTCCGAGTCGGCCGCGCGGGTCGCGGCGAGCCTGAAGGCGGACCTCGGTGCCGACCGGACGGCGGGTTGGTACCTGGACACCGCGAAGCGGCAGCTCGTCATGAACGTCCTGTCGGCGGACGATGCGCGACGGGTGGAGGCCGAGGGGGCCGTCGCAAAGGTCGTACGCAACAGCGCGAGCGAACTGCTGGCGGCCACACGGGCGTTGAGCGACCATGCGGCCATACCCGGCACCGCGTGGTCGGTCGACCCGAGGACGAACCAGGTCGCGGTCCTCGCCGATCGCACGGTCACCGGTGCGAAGCTGGCCGCCCTCACCACGGCCGTCGAGAAGCTGGGCGGCGGCATCGCGAGCGTCAAGCGGTCGCCGGGGGAGTTCCGGCGCTACGACGGGGGCGGCGGCCAGGGGCCGGGCGGGGCCGGGGGCGCGGCCGCTTCGCCGCTCGGTGGCAGCGCCATATTCGGCGGGGGCGCCCGCTGTTCGCTGGGGTTCAACGTCACGGTCCAGGGCGCCCCGGCCTTCCTCACGGCCGGGCACTGCGGCAAGGGCTCTCCGACCTGGTCGGCCGATCAGGAGGGTGGCCAACCGCTCGGGACGGTGACCGACGCCCGGTTCCCCGAGAGCGACTTCGCCCTGGTGGCGTACGACGATCCAGGGGCCAGGCCGGAGAGCGCGGTCGACCTCCAGGACGGCAGCACCCAGCAGATCACCCGGGCCGCGGAGGCCGCCGTGGGGACGCGGGTGCAGCGGTCGGGCAGCACCACCGGCTTGTCGGACGGGACCGTCACCGGCCTGAACGCCACGGTCAACTACGGCAACGGCGACATCGTCAACGGGCTGATACAGACGGACGTGTGCGCGGAGCCGGGCGACAGCGGCGGCCCGATGTTCTCCGGTGACGCGGCCGTGGGACTGACCTCCGGCGGCAGCGGCGACTGCACGCAGGGGGGCGAGACCTTCTTCCAGCCGGTCACCAAGGCGTTGGAGGCGACGGGCGCGCAGATCGGGGCCGGGGACGGGGGCGGCGAGGGGTAGGTGTGGCTCTCCGCAACGGCTGTCGCCCCGTCCCTCACCGCAGCTGCTGCCGGGCGTGCGTGTCCGACGGCCGGGCCTCCTCTGGGGATGGCCATCGAGCCGCTGCGCGAGGCCGCCGAAAGCGGCCCGGCGCCGCTCGGACCCGCCCCCCGCCGCGCGAGCGAGTGCCGGGCCTCGGTGCGGCCTACGACCCGAGGCAGGCCAGGGCCACCGCCGTGTGCACGGCGGCGCCCACGGCCAGGGCCTGTTCGTCGTAGACGACCCGGCTGGAGTGGTTGTCGGGCACCTGGCCCGCGGTGTGTCCGGGCGGGCAGGCGCCGAGGAACGCCATCGCCCCCGGCACGCGCTGCAGGACGAACGCGAAGTCCTCGGCACCCATGATCGGGTGGGGCAGCGGACGCACCCGGTCGGGCCCGAGCAGCCCGGACGCCGCGCGCGTGACCAGGCCGGTGAAGTCCGGGTCGTTGACCACCACCGGTGTGATGTCCGGCAGGTCCACGTCGGCGGTCAGGCCGTGCGCCGCCGCCACGCCGCCGGCGACCCGGGCGATGCCTTCGCGGACCGTCTTGCGGCTGGCGTCGGAGAGGGTGCGGAACGTGCCGGTGATCTCCGCCGTGTCGGGAATGATGTTGCTGGCCGTACCGGCCGTGACGCGGGTGACGGTGAGTACGGCCGGCTCGAAGACGTTGACCGTACGGGTCACCATCGTCTGCAGCGCTGGACGATCTCGCAGGCCACCGGTACGGGATCCAGGCCCCGGTGCGGGGCGGCGGCGTGCGCGCCGCGGCCGCGGACGGTGATGTAGAGCATGTCGGCGGCGGCGGACTGCGGGCCAGGCCGGAGGTGGACGGTGCCCGAGTCGTGCCGGGTGGTGATGTGCAGGGCGAAGGCGGCGTCCACCGGCCCGCCCTCCGGGGTGTCCAGCACCCCTTCCTCGATCATGGGCTGGGCGCCTTCGCAGATCTCCTCGGCCGGCTGGAACATGAATACCACCCGGCCCGCCAGCCGGTCCCGCCGGGCGGCGAGCAGCCGGGCCGCGCCGAGGAACATGGCGGTGTGCGTGTCGTGCCCGCAGGCGTGCATGACGCCCGGCGTGCGGGAGGCGAAGCCGAGCCCGGTCTCCTCGGTTTGGGGAAGGGCGTCCATGTCGGCGCGCAGCAGGAGGGTCCGGCCGGGTTTCGCGCCGCTCAGCGTGGCGGTGACGGAGGTGAGCCGGTCACCCGTTTCCACGGTCAGGCCGAGACCGAAGAGTTCGCGCAGCACCTTCTGCTGGGTGCGGGGCAGTGCGGTGCCCAGTTCCGGTGCGCGGTGGATCTCGCGGCGTACCGCGGTGATGTGCGGCAGAAGCCGCCGGGCGTCGTCGAGGAGCGTGCGGTCGCTGTCGTCTCCCATGTGCCCCATGATGAGATCGCGCCGCCCGTGAGGCCAGTGCGCCTTGCCGTGCCCGGCCGGCGGGCGCGCGGGACCGCCGGTGGCGTGCGCATGCCGTCCGTACGGCACCCGCCCGCCACCACGCGGATCAGGCCGCTGCCGACCGCCCGCTGCGCAGGCGCGTCAGCACGAGGTGGGCCGTGACGCCGAAGACCAGTCCCCAGAAGGCCGATCCGATGCCCGCGATCGTCACCCCGGACGCGGTGGCGAGGAAGGTGATCAGGGCCGCCTCGCGGTCCTTCTCCTCCTTGACCGCGCCGGTCAGACCCCCGGCCAGCGCACCGAACAGCGCGACACCGGCCACCGCGGCCACCAGCTCCTTGGGGAGCCCGGCGAACAGCACGACGAGGGTCGAGCCGAAGGCGCCGATCAGGAGGTAGAAGACGCCGCAGGAGACGCCGGCCACGTACCGGCGGCGCGGGTCGCGGTGCGATTCGGGGCCGGTGCAGATCGCCGCGGTGATCGCGGCAAGGTTGATCGCATGCGAGCCGAACGGCGCCAGTGCCGTGGAGACCAGCCCGGTCGAGCCGATGAGCAGCCGGTCCTTGGGCTCGTAACCGGACGCACTGAGCACGGCCATGCCGGGCGCGTTCTGCGACGCGAGGGTGGCCAGGATCATCGGCACGGCGATGCCGATCAGCGAACCGGCCGAGAACGCCGGGGTGGTGAGCACCGGCTTCGCCAGCTCGACGTGGTCGATGTGGATGTCCAGCCGCGCGGTGACCGCGCTGAGCAGCACGCCGGCGGCCAGCGCCAGCAGCACCGCGTACCGCGCGATCCAGCGCTTGCCCAGCAGGTACGCCACCAGGACCGCGCCGGCGATCCACGGCGCGGTCTTCAGCGAGGTGAACACGCCGGTGCCGAAGGAGAAGAGGATGCCCGCGAGCATCGCCGACACCACGGCCGTCGGCACCTGCCGCATCAGCCGCCCGAACACGCCGGTCAGCCCGACGAGCGTGATGACGACCCCGGTGACGACGAAGGCGCCGACGGCCTCCGCGTACGAGTACGCGCCCAGGCTGGTGACGAGGAGCGCCGCACCCGGCGTGGAGAACGCCGTGATGACCGGCATGCGGGTGCGCAGGCTGAGCGCGATGCACGTGAGGCCGCTGCCGATGGATATCGCCCACACCCAGGAACTGGTCTGGGTACGGTCCAGGTGGCCCGCGTTCGCCGCCGCGAGCACGATGACGAGCGGCCCGGAGTACGAGACGATCACGGCCACGAACCCGGCGAGCACGGCCGACAGCGAGGCGTCGCGCAGCAGCCCCGGCCGTGCCGCCGGCGAGCCGTCCGGCGGGTCCGGTGGGGGAGTGGTGCCGGTCGGCTGGATGCCGCGGGTGGTGTCCGAACTCAACGCTCTTCCTTTGCGGCGCGTTCCAGTGCCTGTTCCAGGTCGGCCACGAGGTCGGCCGGGTCCTCAAGGCCGATGGACAGGCGGATCATGTCCTTCGGGGACGTGCTGCCCGGCCCCTCGAAGGTGTACCGGTGTTCGACCAGACTTTCCACCCCGCCCAAGGACGTCGCCCGGATGAAGAGTTCGCAGTTCTCCGCCGTCCGCAGGGACCGCTGCCAGTCCCCGGCGACGTGCAGGGACAGCATGCCACTGAAGCCGCCGCGCATCTGGCGGGCCGCGGCCTCGTGGCCGGGATCGGTGGGCAGCCCGGGGTAGGCGACCCGGCTGACGTGCGGGTGGTCGGCGAAGTGCTCGGCGAGCGCCTGCGCCGTGGCCGATATCTGCCGCATGCGCGGGAAGAGCGTACGGATGCCGCGCATCAGCAGGTACGTCTCCAGCGGGCCGAGGATCGGTCCGGTGAGCCTGCGGTGCAGCCGCAGCCGCTCCCACAGCGCCTCGCGCGTCTCGGCCGCGGCGCCGTCCCCGCCCTCGGACCGCGGCGCCAGGGCGAGGAAGCCGGCCACCACGTCCGTGTGGCCGTTGAGGTACTTGGTGCCCGAATGCATGATCAGGTCGGCACCGAGCTCGAAGGGCCGGGTGTGCACCGGCGTCGGTACGGTGTTGTCCACCGCGAACAGCGCCCCGGCCCGGCGCGCGATACCGGCACAGGCCGCGAGGTCCGTCACCAACCAGGTCGGGTTGGCGGGGGACTCCGCCCACAGCAGCGCGGTCGGCGCCGCCGCCACCGCGGCCGCCACCGCGCCGAGGTCGTCCATCGGCACGCTGACGACGTCGAGGCCGCGCGGCCCGCCGAACTCGGCCAGCCACTTGGTGAGTCCGAAGTACATCGTCCGCGGCACCACGACCCGGGCGCCGGCGGGCAGTACCTGGAAGACCGCCGTCGCGGCGGCCATCCCGGAGGAGAAGACCAGGGCGTCCCGGCCGCCTTCGAGGCCCGCGAGGACCTGTTCGACCTGCTCGTAGCCGGGCGTGCCCTGGTCCCGCAGGTAGGCCAGCCCGGCGGGCGAGCGGTACTGCGCGTCACGCGCGAACGTGGCGCCCAGCTCGATGGGCGGCGGTACCGACCCGGTGGCCGGCGAGCGCCAGCCGTCGCCCTGCGCGGCGCGGGTCGCCGGGCGGTACTCCTGCCGCCAGGGAGTGAAGATGTCACGGACGTTCATCAAGGCCTCGCAGTCAGCTGGTCGAGCGCGGTTCGCAGGGCGAGTTCGGCGTCCATCAGCGCGCGCGAAGGCGCGCCGGGAGACGGTATGTAGTGGTTGTAGTAGCTGGAGCCCTCGGTGTGCGGCCCGAGGAAGAACAGCCGCGGCTGCACCGTTCCCGCAGGGTCGATGCCGCGACCGTCGCGGGTGACGTGCAGGCCCGTGGCGCTGCCGCCCCGGCGGGCGAGCGTGGCGACGCGGCCCGCCGCGACGAGCGTGCCGAGCAGGGAACCGGGCAGCTGGTCGGCGGGCGGCTCGGTGACGTGCGCCGCCACCACGTGGTCGGCCTCGACGGTCTCGGGCCGGCCCAGGCACGTCGATTCGAGCCGCCACGACGCGGCGCCGCCGGACGGTGCGAGGACCTTGGCCCGCGGCCCGGGGCCCAGCCGCAGCACGCCCGCTTCGAGCAGTGAGAGCAGTTCGGCGGAGCGGTCCAGCTGCGGCCCGATCACCAGCCGGTTGACGGTGGCGGTGAACTCGCCGAAGAACCGGTCCAGCGACGCGTCGTCGAGTCCCGGCGGGTCGACGACCGCCCGCAGCACGTCCCGGTGGTCGCGCGGCACCTCAAGGGCTTCCTTGACGGGGCTGCGGCCCAGCCCCGTACGGGCCTCGGCCAGGTCCTCCGCGACCTCGACCGCGAACCACCGCGCGTACTCCTCCTGCCCGTCCCACTGCAACTCCGTGGCCCGCGCGTCGAGCACGCCCCGCAGCGGGTACGGCCCGTAGTGCTCGCGGCACTCGTCCAGCAGGGACCGCCAGCCGACGCGCCCGGCGCGCCGGGCGAACGTGGCGCCCGCGGTGGCGAAGTCGTCCAGCTTGTTGCCCAGCACCGTCCGGTAGTAGGCGAGTTGCATCTCCGCCTCGATGAGCGGCAGTACGTCGGCGGAGAAGTCCAGCCGCCCGCCGGCGCGGGTGGCGCGCAGCTCGCCGAGCGCTTCCACGGTCAGCGCGAGGGGCGCGAAGCGCAGCCGGCCGGGGTTCAGGTACGGGCGGCTGCGGGACGGCAGGCCCGAACGGTTGGTCAGGACGATGCGCGGTTCGCGGCCGCTGGGCACGTACCGCAGCCGCCCGCCACCGCGCTCCCCGGGCCCGCCGGTCTGCTCGTGCCGGCCGCCGCGCCCCAGGGTCAGCGACGCGATGACGTCCATCGCGGTGAGGCCGGTGCCCAGGACGGCGACCCGCTCACCGGGGGCGATGCCGTCGAGCACGGTGGGCAGCGGGTACGGCCGGGTCACCAGCCGAGGTTCCGCCATCGCCCGCTCGGGGTGGTAGAGGGAGTGGTGCCCGACGGTGACGAAGACCGCGTCGGCGTCGACGGCGGTGCCGTCCGCGAGGACGACGGTCTCGCGGTCCGCCGGGCCCGGCCGTACGTCGAGGGCCTCGGTCCGGTGCCACACCAGCCGCATGCACTCCGGGGCCGCGGCGCGGATGCGGTCGGCGGCCCAGGCGAGGTATTCGTGCAGCAGCCGCCGGGGCAGGTAGTCGTTCGGCTCGATCTCCCGGCCCCGGCCCGCTCGTACGGTGTGTCCGTCGTCCCCCAGGCGGAGGTCCCGCGAGCGGCACCACTCGTGCAGGCTGGGCCCCTTCGTCATCGCCGGGCCGTCCACCATCCGCTCGTCGGCGAACGCCGTGACCTGCGTGCAGACCGTGTTCAGCAACAGGTGGTCGGGCTGGTCGGCGAGGTGGAACCCCGGGCCGGGCGGCCGCGGGTCGACGAGGTGGACGGTGACGGGTAACGGCCGCGCCGCGCAGCGGCTGACGAGGCGCTCCAGGACGCCCAGCCCGCGCGGGCCGACGCCGATGACGGCGACGACGGGCGGGTGGTCCGTGTGCTCGGGGGTCACCACCGGCGCGTCTCCCCGAAGAAGTCGGGCACGCTGACGGCGGTGCCCGCCTCGCGCGCCTGCCGGAGGGCGAAGGCGCCCACGGCCAGGTCCAGGACGCCGAGGCCGAACGGCGAGAAGACCACCGGCCGGTCCGCGGTGAGCTTCACCTTCCCGTTGAGCACGCCGGCCAGCGTCCCGGACACGAAGTCGCGGCTGCCGGTGAGCTGTTCGGCCAGGTGGGGCGAGGTGTTGGCCTTCATGCAGTGCTCGACGTCGTCGAGGACGTTCTGCGCGCCCAGCACCACTTCGGGCGCCAGGTCGCGCAGCGAGATGTTCAGCACGACCTGGCCGGCCGCGAACGGCCGGTGGACGTAGGGCTCCAGCGCGGTCGTCGCGAACACCACGGTGTCCGCCTCCAGCGCGGCGCCTAGGTCGGACGTGACCGAAGCCGGCCGTTCCTGGGTGGCGCGCACATGCTCGGCGAGTGCCCGCGCCGAGGGTTCGTGCAGGTCGTGTACCACGTACGCGTCGGGTACGCAGCCGGCGGCGTGCAGGTAGTCGCAGATGTTCCGGGCGATGACGCCGCCGCCCACGACCGCGACGCGGGTGCCGCTGAAGCCGTCCGGGCGCAGCGCCTTCGCCGCCACGGCGGCGGAGGCCGCGGTCCTGGCGGCGCTGATGTTCGCCGCCTCCAAGAGGGCGATCGGATAGCCGGTCTCGTAGTCGTTGAGGACCAGTACGGCCGAGGCGCGCGGTATGCCGCTCTCCGTGTTGCGGGGAAAGCTGGATATCCACTTGATGCCGGCCAGCCCGGCCTCCGCGCCGAGAAACGCGGGCAGCGCGATGATGCGGGAATCCGGTTTCTCGGGAAAACGCAGGAAGTAGCTGTCCGGGTTGGTCGTCTCGCCGGATTCGTGGCTGCGGTAGGTTCGCGCGACGATATCCAGGACGTCGCCGCGGCTGCTTCGCAGGATGTCCAGTACGGAGTCGCCTGGCACCACGTCGAAATTGAACATGCCGAATGTCCTCTTCTCAGGCGTGCGCCTGGTCCATTTCCGTTTCCGGGTCGATGAGGTACGGCCATCGTTCGGCCACCCACGCGTCGTTGTAGACGGTCTCCAGATAGCGCTCCCCGAAATCCGGGGAGATCGCCGCGACGACACTGCCGGCCGGGATGTCCTTCGCCGCTCTGCGTACCGCGGCGAGTACGGTCCCGGTGGACCCGCCGAGCAGCAGCCCGCGTTCCTCGGCCAGGACGCGGCACATTTCCACGGCCTCGTCCTCCGGGACCAGCACGATGTCGTCCACGTGCCGTTCGTCCAGGATCTCCGGGCGGCGGCTGGTGCCCAGCCCGGGAATGTGCCGCCGCGACGCCGCGCCGCCGAAGGTGACGGACCCCAGGACGTCGACCGCGATGACGCGGGTGGCCGGGCTGTGCTCGCGCAGGTACCCGGCGCAGCCCATCAGCGTCCCGGTCGTGCCCGCGCCGATGAACGCGTAGTCGATGTGGCCGAGCGCCTCGACCATGGCGCGTCCGGTGCGCTCCCGGTGCGCGCGCGGCCCGGCCGCGTTGGCGTACTGGTTCAGCCAGTGCGTGTTCCGGTCGCGGCGCAGGCGTTCCTGGATGTAGTTGATGCGGGACTGCAGATAGCCGCCGTTGCCGTCGCGTACGTCGATCACCACGACCTCGGCGCCGAGCGTCTCCATGAGGCGTACGGACCGGTCGTTGGCGTTCGGGTCCGTGACGCAGGTCAGCGCGTATCCCTTGGCCGCGCACACCATGGCGAGCGCCACCCCGAGGTTCCCCGAGGTCGACTCGATGAGCCGCGTCGCGGGAAAAGGGAGGCCTGAATTCTCGGCGTCGGCGACCAGGGCCACGGCGGTTTTGAGCTTCACCGAGCCGGCCGGATTGAGGCCCTCGATCTTCAGGAAGACGGAGCTTCCCGGGACTAGTCGGTCGACCCGGACGAAGAGATCGTCCAGGATGAGATCATAGACTTCTTCTGCTATCACTGGAATCCAAGGTGATGGAAAGTGGGCATGCGCAGCGGCCGCACCGGACCGAAAAGCGCATGCGGAGTCGAACTCACGCGTGGTGAGCAAGGCATGCAGAAGAGATGGAACCCCCCGTTCCGTTCCCCCGTGGGTCGCGCCAAGTCCCCCGTTTGAGCGCGACGGTGACACCTTTACGGAAAGATACCCGCTGGAGCGAGATCCTTCCAGTATTCGAGGTGATTGAATGGTCAACCCGTACGGTGGGCCGACGCGTTTTTATGCGTTATTGACGAGGAGTTACGCCCTCCGCTCCCTGGTACGGGGGCTGGATCCCGTCCGCGGAGAAGCCACGGGCGCGGGCGTGGCCGACGCGTGTCAGAGCGGCGCGAGGCGGGCCTTGAGCAGGCAGAACTCGTTGCCTTCGGGGTCGGCCAGGACATGCCACTGCTCTTCGCCTGTCTGGCCGATGTCGGCCGGGCGCGCACCGAGCTTCAGCAGGCGTTCGAGTTCGGCGTCCTGGTCGCGGTCGGTGGCGTTGACGTCGATGTGCAGCCGGGACTTCCCCTGCTCCGGCTCGTCCCGGCGGCTGAGGAAGAGGGTCGGCTGCGCGCCGCCGAACCCTTCGCGCGGCCCGATCTCCAGCGAGCCGTCGTCCTCGCGACCGAGCACGACGAAGTCCAGGACCTCGCACCAGAACCGCGCCAGCGCCTCGGGGTCGCGGCAGCCGAGCACGAGTTCACTGATACGACATGCCATGAAGAAACCTGCTCTCATTCCGGGAACCGCCGGGGAGGCCACACGCGAACCCCATGGGCTCCCAGCAGTGCGAACAACCCCGCGACCGTACCGGAGGAGGTGAGCACGGGCGAAGCGATTTCGGTGCGGGCCCGTCCGCTCGGCCCGGAAGGCCGTCCACGACACCGGCCCCGGACCGCGACGAGGCGCGGTCCGGGGCCGGTGTCGTGCGGCAGTGCGGGGGCCTGCTCGGCCCCGCCGGCTCAGCAGCTCAGGTTGCCGCCCGTGGAAGTGCCCAGGATCTGGGTGAACTTCTTGAAGTTGTCGATGCGGCTCTGTACCTGGCCGGGGTTGTTCCCGTTGCACTCCAGGCTGCCGTTGATGCTGCGGATCGTCTCGCCGAAACCGCGGTCGTTGACGATCGCGTCGTGCGGCGTCATGGTGCCGGGGCCGCGCTGGGTGTTCCAGTACCACAGGCCCGTCTTCCAGGCCACGGCCGAGTCGGTCTGCACCAGGTTGGGGTTGTGCAGCAGGTCGATGCCGAGTGCGTCACCCGCCGCCTTGTAGTTGAAGTTCCAGCTCAGCTGGATCGGCCCGCGCCCGTAGTAGGCCGCCTGGCCGGCCGGGCAGCCGTACGGCTGGTTGCGGTCGCAGTAGTGCGGGTAGTTGGCGGTGTTCTGCTCCACGACGTGGACGAGGCCGCCCGTCTCGTGGCCGACGTTGGCGAGGAAGGCGGCGGCCTCCCGCTTCTTTATGGTGTCGCTGCCGGTGTTGGCGAAGCCGGGGTACGCGCTCAGTGCCGCCTTCAGCCCGTTGTAGGTGTAGAACGGGTTTCTGTTCGGGAACATCTGGTTGAACTGCGC
Organism: Streptomyces sp. NPDC017529; assembly: GCF_044329785.1. NCBI lineage: Bacteria > Bacillati > Actinomycetota > Actinomycetes > Kitasatosporales > Streptomycetaceae > Streptomyces > Streptomyces sp. NPDC017529. The sequence goes on along the minus strand of NZ_JBIRJY010000017.1, from coordinate 111,336 downwards.
CTCGCTCACCACGAAGCCCGAGGGGTTGGTGCCGCCGCCACAGTTGTACGGCTCCCAGAACCAGGTGCTGATGACCGGGTCGTAGCCCGGGTTGTCGTGCTTGGCGCGGTAGTACTGGCCGTTCGTGTACTTGACGATGTCGCCGGTGACATAGGGCTTACCGGCGGTCCAGACAGTGAAATTGCAGCTCGCGGCGGGGGTCGCGGTGCCAGGGGTGGGGGCCGCCGTGGCGGGCGGCGCCGCGACGGCGAGCGCCGTGGCGCAGGCGGCGGCCGAGAGCACGGCGGCGATACGCTGCTTGAGCAACACCTGATCACTCCTCAGTGCGGCGGGGACGCGGAAGATCGGCGACGGACGGTCCGGCGCGCGACGAGCCCCACGGACCGCGCTCCGATTCGCAAGCGCGATCGCGGGTGATAGGTACTCAACTCGCCTGGTCTGTACCAGTCAAGAGGCTCTGGGTCCAGATCGGGGAACGGACAGCAATCGGTCAGCCCAGCGGACGAAACGGGCGGTGGCGGGCCCCTGGAAGGGCCCGCCCGCGGCTGCCGGCGCGATCAGGTGAGCAGGCGCAAGAGGTGGGCGCAGGCCGCCGGTTCGTCCGGGTGCCGGGTGATGACGTGGTACGCGCCGCGCTCGTACGCGCCGGTCTCCCACGCCCCGTCCGGAGCCTGCCGCAGGAACAGGAAGTCCGGGGGCGTGGGGGACGGTTCGTGGACTCCCTCGATGCGGTAGTGGCCGTCGGCCACGCCTGCCGCGATCAGCGCGGCGCGTACGGCGCGGCGGTCCCCGGGTGCGTGCGTGGAGGGGGTGCCGGCCGGGCCCTGGCTGTCGGCTTCCGCGGCCGTCATGTGCTCACGGGCTTGAGGAAGCCGTGGTCCAGGAGCCACTTCACATTCAGCCGCTGTCCCTGGCCCGGGTCCAGGAACACCGGGTCCAGCTTGATCTGCTGCCCGCCACCGGGCTGCTCGAACCAGGGGGCGATGCTGCCCTGCCACACCCAGAACGGCTTGGCGACCTTGTACACGTGGTAGTCGCACGGCGCGGCCGCCTCGCGTGTGTTGAGGTTCTGCGGGGGCAGGGAACGTTCGGCGTACGGGTCGCCCGCCGGTGCCAGGTAGCCGCCGAACTCCGAGCCGAAGCGGTCCAGCCGCTGGCCGGGGCGCAGCTTCGTGGGTTCCTTGTCCACCGTGCCGTTGACCTCGCCGAAGCCGTCATTGGGCGGGTACTTCCAGCCGCCCGTGTCCGCCGGGCCCTCCCAGTACTTCTTCAGGAAGGCGGACGGCGACAGCTTTCCCGTCCTCTTGTAGTCCTTCAGCAGCGGCCCCACCGGCGCCTGCCGCTTCCCGGGCAGCCACTTCGGGCCGAGCCGCGCGTCACCCTGGAATTCCCCGGTGCAGGGCTCGTGCCGCGGTGCGGTCGCGGCGACGGCGGCGGATCGGTCGTCCGGCTGCGGCGTCGCGCTCGCGGCGGTCGGTGCCGCCGCCAGGCCGGCGGCGAGGCCGAGGGCGGCGAGTACGGTACGTATGCGGTTCACTCGGGAGTCCCTTCACGCGCTGATGTCCCCTCAGGACAGCGGAGCGCAGGGTAAACGTTTCGTCACCGGGTGCGCCACGGCCGCACCGGATTCCGGCCAGGCCGCACCCCTGGGCGCCCCACGCCCCGTGCCGTACCACCGAACCCCGGGCGCCGTCCCCCCATTGGGGAATCACCCCCGCTCACGGGCCGACGCGCGCCACAATCGCCAAGGTGGACAACCAGCACGTACGCGTCGGATTCCGGGTCGAAGGCATCGTCCAGGGCGTCGGGTTCCGGCCCTTCGTGCACGCGACGGCCGCACGGCTGGCCCTGTGCGGCCTCGTGGCCAACGATCCCGCCGGAGTGCTCATCGAGGTGCAGGGCCCGGCCGGTGCCGTGGCCCGCTTCCGAGGACTGCTGGAGAGCCAGGCGCCACCGCTCGCCGTGATCGAACGCATCACCGCCAGGCCGCTGCCCCTCGCCCCGGACGCCGCCCCGGGCTTCACCATCGAGACCAGCCGCGCCGGCGAGAGCGGCCTGCCCGCACACCCGGGCGCCCCGCCCCGCACCCTGGTCCCGCCCGACATCGCCACCTGCGCCGACTGCCTGCGCGAACTCCGCGACCCCGCCGACCGGCGCCACCGCTACCCGTTCATCAACTGCACCAACTGCGGCCCGCGCTACACCATCGTCCGCGACCTGCCCTACGACCGCGCCCGTACGACGATGGCCGGGTTCCCGATGTGTGCCGACTGCACGGCCGAGTACGAGGACCCGGCCGACCGGCGCTTCCACGCCCAGCCGCTGTGCTGCCCGGCCTGCGGCCCCCGCCTGCGGCTCGTCGACCCGGCCGGTACGCCCCTGCCCGGCGACCCGCCGGCCGTGGCGGCCGGACTGCTGCGCGACGGCCGCATCCTCGCGGTCAAGGGCCTCGGCGGCTACCACCTCGCCGTGGACGCCACGCACGAACACGCGGTCCGCACGCTGCGCGCCCGCAAGCACCGGGAGGACAAGCCGTTCGCGGTCCTGGCGCCCGACCTGGCGGCGGCCGAGCTGCTGTGCGTGCTCGACGCGCCGGCGCGGGCCCTGCTCACCGGCCCCCAGCGCCCCGTCGTCCTGACGCCGCGCCGCCCCGGCACGCCGGTCGCCGCCGCCGTCGCCCCGGGCTGCCGCGACCTCGGCCTCGTCCTCCCGTACACGCCGGTGCACCGGCTGCTCGCCGACGAACTGGCCGGGCCGTACGTGCTGACCAGCGGCAACGTCTCCGACGAGCCCATCGTCCACCGCGAGGAGGACGCCTTCGCGCGGCTCGGCGGCATCGCCGACGCCTTCCTCACCCACGACCGTCCGATCCACCACCGTGCCGACGACTCCGTCGTCCGCGTGTACGCGGGCCGGACCGTACCGGTACGGCGGGCGCGCGGCTACGCCCCGCAGCCGCTGCCGCTCCCCGTCCCCGCGCCCCGCCCGGTGCTCGCCTGCGGCGCCCAGCTGAAGAACACCTTCTGCCTGGCCCGCGACCACCACGCCTTCGTCTCCCCGCACATCGGCGACCTCGCGAACGCCGGGACGCTGGACGCGTACACCACCGGCATCGACCGGTTCGCGCGCGTCCACGCCGTCGAGCCCGCACTCGTCGCCCACGACCTGCACCCCGAGTACCTCTCCACCAAGTACGCGCACGACCTCGCCGACGCCACCGGCGCCGCCCTCGTCGGCGTCCAGCACCACCACGCGCACATCGCCTCCTGCCTGGCCGACAACGGCGCGTCCGGGCCGGTCATCGGCGTGGCCTTCGACGGGCTCGGCCACGGCACCGACGGCACCCTGTGGGGCGGCGAGTTCCTCGTCGCCGACCTGCTGGGCTTCCGCCGCGCGGGCCACCTCGAACCCGTACCGCTGCCGGGCGGACCGGCTGCCGTACGGGAACCATGGCGGATGGCCGTGGCCTACCTGGATGCCTGCGCGGCGGGCGGCACCGGTCCGTACGGCGACGACCTGCCGGTACGGCACCGGCACGGCGACCGCTGGAACGCGGTGCGGGCCCTGGCGAGGTCGGGCCTCGGCTCCCCGCCCACCTCCAGCGCGGGACGGCTGTTCGACGCGGTCGCGGCGCTCCTCTCGATCCGCGACACCGCGCACTACGAGGGCCAGGCGGCGGTCGAACTGGAACGCCACGCCGACCCGGCGGTCCGCGGCACCTACCCCGTCCGCGTCGACGCGGGGCTGGTACGCACCACCGACCTCGTCCGCGCGGTGACCGAGGAGGTACGGGCGGGCACTCCCACCGAAGTCGTCGCGGCCCGCTTCCACCACAGCGTCGCCCGCCTGATCTTCGACTCCTGCCGCGCTCTGCGCGAGACCACCGGGCTGACCACCGTCGCCCTCTCCGGCGGCGTCTTCCAGAACGGCTTCCTCCTGGACCGCACCGTCCCCCCGCTCCGGCGCGCCGGCTTCGAAGTCCTCACCCACCGCCGCGTACCCCCCAACGACGGCGGCATCAGCCTCGGCCAGGCCGCGGTCGCGGCGGCCCGGGACGCGGCGGGCGAGGTCTGAGGAGCCGGTCCCGGTTCCGCCACGCCTCAGCAGATCCGCGGCAACGGGTCCCCGATCAGCATGTCCACGATCCGCGTCCCCCCGAACTCCGTGTTCACCAGCACCAAGGAGGCCGGCTCCGCCACCACCCGGCCCACGACGGCGGCGTGTTCCCCGAGCGGGTGGCCGCGCAGCGCCGCCAGCGCCGCGTCGGCGCACGCCCCGTCCACCACGACGGCCATCCGGCCCTCGCAGGCGATGTAGAGGGGATCGATGCCCAGCAGCTCCGCCGCGCCCCGGACCGCGTCGCGTACGGGGACGGCCGGCTCGTCCAGCACCACCGCGACGTCCGAGGCGCGCGCGATCTCGTTGAGGACGGTGGCCACGCCTCCCCGCGTGGCGTCGCGCAGGCACCGCACGCCCTCGCCGCAGGCGTCCAGCAGCGCCGCCACCAGGGACGCCAGCGGCGCCGTGTCCGAGACGACGTCGCTTTCGATGCCCAGTTCGCCGCGCGCCAGCATGACGGTGGTGCCGTGGTCGCCGACCGGCCCCGACACCAGGACCGCGTCGCCGGGGCGTGCTTGGCCGGCGCCCAGGGTGAGCGGGTGCTCCACCGCGCCGACGCCCGCCGTGTTGACGTAGAGCCCGTCCGCCTTGCCGCGCTCCACCACCTTCGTGTCGCCGGTGACGACCTGGACGCCGGCCGCGCCGGCCGCCCGCGCCATGGAGCCGGCGATCCGGACCAGGTCCGCGACGGGGAAGCCCTCCTCCAGGATGAAGCCGGCGGACAGGTACAGCGGGCGGGCCCCGGCCATCGCCAGGTCGTTGACGGTTCCGTTGACCGCCAGGTCGCCGATGTCCCCGCCGGGGAAGAACAGCGGCGCGACCACGTACGAGTCGGTGGTGAAGGCCAGCCGGGCGCCGCACGCGGGAAACACCGCCTGGTCCTCCAGCGGCGCGAGCAGCGGGTTGTCGAACGCTTCGAGGAAGACCGCCTCGACCAGCGTCTGGGTGGCCTTGCCCCCGGCGCCGTGTGCCAGCGTCACGCGTTCGTCGCGGATCCGGGCCTTGCGGCGGCGGGCCCGCTCGATGCGTCGCAGGACGCGTTCCTCCTGTTCGGTGGTCATGTCCGGGCCGCCTCCCGTACCGCGGACCGGGTGAACCGGCCGAAGTTGTAGTACGCGGCGCACGCGCCCTCGGAGGAGACCATGCACGTGCCGATCGGCGTCTCGGGCGTGCAGGCGGTGCCGAAGACCTTGCACTGCCAGGGTTTGAGCACGCCCTTGAGCACCTCACCGCACTGGCAGGACTTGGGGTCGGCGACCCGCACTCCGGGGATGTCGAAGACCCGTTCCGCGTCGTGGGCGGCGAAGGCGTCGCGCAGCCGCAGCGCCGAGTGGGAGATGAAGCCGAGGCCGCGCCACTCGAAGTACGGCCGCAGTTCCATGACGTCGCTCAGCGCCCGCAGCGCCTTGGCGTTGCCGTCCCAGGGCACGACCCGGGCGTACTGGTTCTCCACCTCGCACCGCCCTTCGGCGAGTTGGCGCAGCAGCATGTACACGGACTGGAGGATGTCGAGCGGTTCAAAACCGGCGACGACGAGCGGTTTGCCGTAGCCGGCCGGGATGAACTCGAACGGCCGGCAGCCGATGACGGCCGATACGTGGCCGGGGCCGATGAAACCGTCCAGGCGCAGGTCGGGCGAGTCCAGGATCGCCTTCACGGCCGGGATGATCGTGACGTGGTTGCAGAAGACCGAGAAGTTGGGCAGCTGCTCGGCGGCCGCGCGCAGCAGCGTGACCGCGGTGGACGGCGTGGTCGTCTCGAAGCCGATGGCCATGAAGACGACCCGCTTGTCCGGGTTTTGCCGGGCGATGCGCAGCGCGTCGAGCGGGGAGTACACCATGCGGATGTCCGCCCCGGCGGCCTTGGCGTCGAGGAACGAGGCGCTGCCGCCGGGCACCCGCATCATGTCGCCGAACGACGTCATGACGGTGTCCGGCTGCCGGGCGATGTGCAGCGCGTCGTCGACCCGGCCCATCGGGATCACGCAGACCGGGCAGCCGGGGCCGTGCACCAGCGTGACCTGGTCCGGCAGGTAGTCCTCGATGCCGTGCTTGTAGATGGTGTGGGTGTGCCCGCCGCACACCTCCATGAACGTGTACGTGCGGCCCGGCTCGCACAGCTCGGCGATCTTGGTGGCGAGGGCCCGCGCCGTGCCGGCGTCGCGGTACTCGTCGACGTAACGCATCAGTCGGTTCCCGATTCTCGCAGTGCGGCGATCTCGTCTTCGTACGCCTGGCCGATGCTTTCGAGGAAGTCCAGGGCGGCCCGCGCCTCGGCTTCGTCGATCTTGGACATGGCGAATCCGACGTGGATGAGGACCCAGTCGCCGGGCCCCACCCGTTCCTCCTCCAGGAGGGCGATGTTGACGGCCCGGCGGACGCCGCTGACGTCCACCCTGGCCAGGTCGGGCTGCCCGTCGAGCAGCTCGACGATCTCACCGGGAATCCCGAGGCACACGGTCACCTCCCGGGCCCGCCGCGTGGTTCTCCCCGGCGACCCGGAGGGACACCAGGGTGAACTCGTCCCCGGGCACCGTGATCAGCTCGACCGACGCGCCGTCGGCGACGGTGCCCGCCGCCACCAGCTCGAACCCCTGGGCCAGGGCCGCTTCCACCACCGCGTGCCGCTCGCCGACGCGCACGGTCAGGCCGGTGACCCGCCGTCCCCGGGCCCGCTGCTCCACGGCCTGGAGGATTCCTTCGCACAGTCCGACCTCATGCATGACTACCGTCCGTTCCCTTGTCCGCCGCGGCGGTGCCGCGGTCCATGCGCTGTTCCAGCAGTTCGCGTACGAGCCGTGCGGCCTCGTCAACCGCTCCCCTGACCGGCGGGCTCAGCCCCATCTCTTCCTCCAGGACGGCCGGTTCGCAGCCCACCACGAGCACCCACGGCAGCCGTACGCCCAGCCGCCGGAGCACCCTGAGGACCGTCTCCGGGTCCATGTCGTGGGCGTCCATGGCAGGCGTGGCCGCGTCCCGGCACCCGGGCAGCTCCTCGGCGCCCGCTTCGGGTTCGAGGACGTACAGGGTGCCCGGCGGGCCGTCGCGCCGCATCGCGTCGACGAGGACCAGGCCCTCGTAGTCGTTCATCAGCTCGTACGCGAGGTGCACTCCGCGGATGCCGAAGTCGGCGGCCCGCGCGCCGTCGGGCAGTGGCGCGGCGGCCAGCCGCTGGGCCACCGCCACGCCGAACCCGTCGTCGCCGAGGAAGACGTTGCCCACGCCCGCGACCATCACCTTCACAGCAGTTCCACCTCGTCGGGAGCGAAGTACCGGAAGCGGCCGACCGCCTCGTGCAGGTCGGCGCCGAGATCGTCGTCGAGCGTCACCGCCAGGTACGTCGCGCCGTCGACGTCCCGGAGAACCGCCGACACGCGCGCCGTACGGCCGTGCAGGAACATGTCCTGCGCGTCGGTCCGCCGTCCGCCGCCGGGCCGCAGCCGTACGCGGGAGCCCCGCGCGGCCCAGCCGCCGAGGACCTGGACGCGGTCGCTGTCCGGGTCCGGCGCGTCCCGCGGCCTGCGGACCGCTCCGTGCAGCCGCTCCAGCGTGTCCGGCGCGATGGTGTCCGCATGGTCGACGATCGCCGCCGCCCGCTCGTCGGTGGCCCTGGCCTGCCGCTTCTCCTCGTCGGTCAGGGTCATCGTGCGCAGCGTCAGCAACTCGTCGATCTCCGTGCCGTCGTGGAAGTCGGCGGGGCTCTCCTCGGCGATGCGGGGGCGGTCGCCGAGGATGATCGGGGCGCAGAGCAGGGTGGAGTCGTCGATGAGTGCGGGCCAGGTGTGCAGGTTCTCGCACCCGGCGGCCGCGCCCGCGGCCCACTGCGGCGGGTCGGTGGGGGACAGGAACCGTCCGCCGGTGACCGCCAGCAGCGTGTGGGTGCCGATGAGCGCGCCGCACAGCATGTCCGCGCGGTCCCCGCCGCCGCTCGCCGCCGGCCGCGTGTGGTTCTCCGCGCGCACCCGCACCTTGAGCAGGCCGTACGGACCGGGCACCGCCTCCGTGCTGATCCGCAGCGTGCCGCGCAGCGGCCAGCGCCTGCGGCCTGCTTCCGCGCCGCCCGGCACCGTGAACGGGCAGCTCGCGGTCGCCCCCGGCACCAGGTCCGCGTGCGTGTCGATCTCGCGTACGACGCCTTCGTCCCAGGGCGGGTCGCCGGGACCGCGCGAGTACCGCCGCTGGACCTGGAGGAACCTGAGCCGGACGGCGAGCGCCGTGCCGTTGCCGCGCCCCGGGTCCACCAGGCAGTCGGCTTGCGCGTACGAGGTCTCCGACGCGTCCGCGCCCGGGGGCGCCAGCACGCCGAACTGCCAGCGCAGCCGGTTTTTGGGCGCGGACGCCCGGTAGGGGTAGAGGATGTAGCCCTCGAAGAGCACGGCGTCCGCCACCGCGCGCGCCCGCTCGAACCCGGCAGGCTGCCCGCCGGCCGCCTCGGCGCTCACCGCATGCCTCCGCCACGGTGCTGCTCCCGTGCCACGCCCCCGCCGACCGGTCTCCTCCGCGCCCGGTCGAGGAGTTCACCGACCGTCTCCTCCCATGTGGTCAGCTGCCGTTCGTGCTTGAAGTCGCGTAGCGCGTCCAGGGTTTCGCGGCGCAGCCGCAGCCAGCCGCTGCCCGGGAAGTACAGGTCCATCACCTCGCGCCACACGGCCGCGGGCAGGTCCGCCGTGCACTCCTGGTCCCACGGGACCATCTCGACCTTTCCCTCGGTGAAGACCGTGCCGCTGAACAGCATCAGCACCGGCACCCCGCCGCCCTCCAGCGCGTGGAAGTACTGCCCGCACGCCACTTCCAGGTCGTACGAGCACGGCACCGGCACGTCGATCTCCGTACCCCCGCGGAAGCCGGGCACCATCGCTGTCACGGTGGCCAGCTGCAACGGCTGCTGGGTGGCGGCCCAGCGGCCCGGCGTCCCGAAGAGGTCGGCCAGCCGCTCCTGTTCGAGCGGGGAGTACGCGCGCAGGTGCGGCTGGATGCGCAACTGGCAGCGGAGCGCGACGGCCCGTACGTCCAGGCCCGTGCGTTCCTCGACGCGCAGCCGGAAGACGAGGGTGGGCGCCGCCGCGTACGGCTCGGGACGTACACCGGAACAGGCGAAGGCGAAGTCACCCACGGCCGCCCCCTTCCGCCGCGGGCCCCGAACCGGCGGAGCGGGCGCGCAAGCCGGCGAAGAACGCGTCCAGTTCGCCGCGCACCCGCTCCCCGCCGTCGAAGCCCCGCCAGTGCAGCCGCATCCGGCCGACCAGGTCGTAACAGGTGTCGATGGGGACGAGATGGCATTCGACCAGCTCGCCGGTGCGGCGCAGGAGCAGCGCCTCCACGTCGTCGGCGAGGTCGGCCACGTCCGGGTTGACGGCCATCACCCGCTTCCAGGCGGCGTCCGGCAGCAGCGACTCGGTGGCGCCGCCGGGGCTCGGGTAGAACACCACGTAACGGTCCAGGCGGGAGTTGCGGAAGCAGAAGGCCATGCCGACCGGCAGTTGCAGGTCCTCCCACTGCGCGGTACTGAGCGCGAAGCCGCGTACGTGGCGGTGGCGGTCGGGCACGCCGCGGTAGCGGCCGTGGGCCGCGCCGCGGTGGGTCAGCAGCACGCGGCACGCCCGGCAGACGCACAGCAGACCGCGGTCGTCCAGGTCGACCACGTGCCCGTGGCCGGTGCCGAGGCCGGCGGAGCACAGTTCGCAGCGGGGCTCGGGCGGCCCGCCGGCGGCGGGTTCGCGGAAGCGGCGCAGGCCGTGGCCGTTGGTCACGCACGCGCTCCCGGGCCCGTCGGTACGGGACACCGCGGTGGCGGCCCCGACCCGATCTGGAGCAGCGGCAGCTGCGGCGGGGTGCTCTCCACGCGTACGCCGGTGACCTCGGGCGCCACGGCCCGGACGGCCCGCTCGACGGCGTACTCCACGGTGGTGGCCGAGGAGGCGCAGCCGTCGCACGCGCCGAGCAGCCGGATCCGGGCCAGGCCCGCGGCGTCGACGCCGAGCAGCTCGACGTCACCGGCGTGCGAGCCCAGGAACGGGCGCACCTGGTCCAGCGCGTCGGCCACCCGGTCCTCGGTGCTGCGCGGATGCAGGTCGTGCAGGATCAGCAGGCTGCTCACCAGGTCGTCGGCGGCCAGCACCGCGACCTGGTCGCCGGGCAGCAGCTCGGTGATCCTGGCCAGCCCGTCGCCGTACAGCCGCATCAGCAGCCGTACCAGCTCCTCCACCTGTTCGCCGATCCGCGGTGTGGTGGCGAGCTGGGCGATCAGCTGCTCCACGCGCGCCTCGGTCTGTCGTAGCTCGTCCATGATTCAGCTCTCCGTGCCGTAGACGGTGGGGGACAGCGACTTCTTCAGCACCCGGCCGCCGCCCAGGAACATGTGCACCCCGCAGGGCATGCACGGGTCGAAGCTGCGGACGGCGCGCATGATGTCGATCCCCTTGAACTTCTCCGGCGGGTTCTCCTCGAAGATCGGCGTGTTCTGGACGGCGTCCTCGAAGGGGCCCGGCGTGCCGTGGACGTCACGGACGCTGCCGTTCCAGGGCGTCGGCGGGTAGGGGTGGTAGTTGGCGATCCGCCCGTCCCTGATCACCATGTGGTGGGACAGCGCGCCGCGCACGGCCTCGCTGAAACCGCAGCTCGCGGCGTTGTCCGGCACGGTGAACGGCGACCAGGTGTCGGTGCGCCCGGCCCGCACCTCGGCGAGCGCCCGCTCTGCGAAGTGCAGGGCGGCAGCGGCCGCGTACGCCTGGAAGTAGGTACGAGCGCGGTTGCGTTCGATGGCGTTGCTCAGCGGCTGGCCTCGGTGCATGGGGATGCGCCACTCGAAGGTGGTCTCCGGTTTGGTGGCGGTGCGCGGCAGGTTGATCAGGACGCTGTGCCCGGTGGCCTTGATGTGCCCGGTGTCCACCAGGCCGGACAGCGCCGTGGACCAGAGCCGGGCGAGCGGCCCGCCGCCGGTGTCCAGCGCGAGGTGGTCGGTGCCGTCGAACCACCGCGGCGACATCACCCAGCTGTACTTGTCGTCGAAGTCGCGCTTCTGCGGGCGCGGAATGGTGTGCTGGTTCCACGGGTGCCGGTGGTCGACCGGGTTGCCCAGCGGGTCCTCGGTGACGAACGGCTCCCGGTCCTGCCAGTCCTCGTAGAACGAACTGCCCAGCAGGATGCGGATGCCGAGGTTGATGTCCACCAGGTCGTTGGTGACCAGCCTGCCGTCGACGATCACGCCGGGCGTGACGAACGCCTTGCGGCCCCAGTCGCCCATCGTGCGGTAGTCGTAGTCGCAGTGCTCCGGGTCGTTGAACCCGCCCCAGCAGGCGAGCAGCACCCGGCGCCGGCCGACCTCCTCGTACCCCGGCAGGGCCTGGTACATGAAGTCGAACAGGTCGTCGTGCATCGGCACGACCTTCTTCATGAACTCCACATAGCGCATCAGCCGGGTCAGGTAGTCGGTGAACAGCTGGACCGTGGCGACCGTGCCGACGCCGCCCGGGTACAGCGTCGAGGGGTGTACGTGCCGCCCCTCCATCAGGCAGAACATCTCCCGCGTGGAACGGCTGACCTGAAGGGCCTCCCGGTAGAACTCGCCCTCCAGCGGGTTCAGCGACCGCATGACGGCGCCGATCGTCCGGTAGCCGTGCTGTCCGGCGTGCGGGGCTTCGGTGCGCTCGGCCAGCTCCCACACGCCCGGGTTGGTCTCGCGGACCATCCGCTCGCAGTAGTCCACCCCGACCAGGTTCTCCTGGAAGAGGTTGTGGTCGAACATGAACTCGGCGGCCTCGCCCAGGTTCAGGATCCACTCGCCCAGCGCCGGCGGCCGCGCTCCGTAGGCCATGTTCTGCGCGTACACCGAGCAGGTGGCGTGGTTGTCGCCGCAGATGCCGCAGATCCGGCTGGTGATGAAGTGCGCGTCGCGCGGGTCCTTGCCCTGCATGAAGATGCTGTAGCCGCGGAAGACCGAGGAGGTGCTGTAGCACTCCGCGACCCGGCCGCGCCCGAAGTCGATCTTCGTGTGGATGCCGAGGCTGCCGACGATGCGCGTGATCGGGTCCCACGCCATCTCGACCAGTTCGCCGTCGTCCGTTCCCTCACCCATGGTGCCCCTCTCGCCAGGAAGGCTCGTATCCGGTGGTCAGCGCGTCGCCCTTGCGACGCCACGCCGGTTCCTTCTCGACGTTGTGCAGGGTGATCGCACGCAGCGTGCGGACCAGGCTCGCGTACAGCCCGCCGGCCGGCTCGGAGACCTTCACCCCCGCCGGTTCGTCCATGAACGGCATGAACTTGTCGGGGAAGCCCGGCATGGTGCACGCGATGCAGATGCCGCCGACGTTGGGGCAGCCGCCGATGCCGTTGATCCAGCCCCGCCGGGGCACGTTGCACTTGACCACCGGGCCCCAGCAGCCGATCTTCACCAGGCACCGGTCGGAGGCGAAGCCGCCCGCGAACTCGCCCTGTTCGTAGTAGCCCGCCCGGTGGCAGCTCTCGTGCACGGTCTGCCCGAACAGCCACGTGGGCCGCAGGTTTTCGTCGAGCGGGATCACCGGCGCCTGCCCGGTGATCTGGTAGAGCAGGTAGACGAGCGTCTCGGAGAGGTTGTCGGGCTGCACCGGGCAGCCCGGTACGCACACGATCGGCACCCCGGTCCGCGACCGCCAGCCGTGGCCCAGGTAGTCCGGTACGCCCATGGCGCCGGTCGGGTTGCCGGCCATGGCGTGGATGCCGCCGTACGCGGCGCAGGTGCCGGCCGCCAGCACCACCCCGGCCTCGGGCGCGAGCCGGTCCAGCCACGCGGACGTGGTGATCGGCTGGCCGGTGGCCGGGTCGTTGCCGAACCCGCTCCAGTACCCCTCCTCCTTGATCGCCTCGTTCGGCACGGAGCCCTCGACGACCAGGATGAACGGGCCCAGCTCGCCCCTGGCGCCCCGGTGGAACCACTCGATGAAGGAGTCGGCGCCGCGCTGCGGGCCGCATTCGTAGTCGAGCATCGGCCAGTGCATCGCCAGCCGCGGCAGCCCCGGCAGGGCGCCCAGCACGATCTCCTCGATGCTCGGCTGGGTGGCCGCCGTGAGCGCGACCGACTCACCGTCGCAGCTCAGCCCCGCGTTCAGCCACAGCAGGTGGACCAGCGGTTCCCCGGCACGCCCGGCGGGTTCCGGAGGCGGCCCCGCGTGGTCGTCCGAGCCGACGGCGGCGGTCACAGCACACCACCCCGCTCCTTCCGGACGACCCGCAGCGCGCGCTGGGTCAGCTCCCACAGCGCGTGGTACACGGTCGTCTGCGCTTCCTGGATGCGGTGGACCGAGGGGGACGGGATGACGAACAGGTGGCCGAGTACGTCGAGTCCGGCCAGCCGGCCGCCGTCGTGGCCCGCCAGTGCCACCGTCAGCATGCCGCACCGGGCGGCCTCCTCCAGCGCCCGGACGACGTTGGCGGACCCACCGCTGGTCGACAGCCCGACCGCGATGTCGCCGCGCCGCCCGAACGCGGCGAGCTGACGCGCGAAGACCACGTCGAAGCCGACGTCGTTGGACAGCGCCGTGACCACCGCGGCGTCGCTGGTCAGCGACAGCGCGGGCAGCGGTACGGCATCGGGCACCGGCCCGGCGGGCGGGTGCAGGAAGGTGGTGGCCAGGCCCTGGGCGTCCGTGGCGCTGCCGCCGTTGCCGAAGGCGAACAGCCGGCCGCCGGCCGCGAAGCGCTCCGCCATCTGCTCGGCGCAGGCGGCGATCCGCGGCGCGCAGTTGGCGGCGACCTCCCGCCGGAGCGCGGTGATCTCGGCGACCTTCTCCCGCGTCGAACGCGCCACCTCGTCGGCCAGGTCGGTGGCGGGCTCCGTAGCGGCCGGCACCCGCTTCTCGTACAGGAACGGGTACAACTCCCGTACGGCGTCCGGGACCTCAGTCATCCGCGCCTCCCGGCTGCGGCGGCGCGGCGGTGTCGCCGGCCAGGGCGATGGCCTCCCCGGCGTGGACGAGGACGGTGGCGCCGGGGACGGCGTCGACGAGCGCGACGCTGATCTCCACGCCGTCGCCGGCCGGGTCTTCCGCGCCGCCTCCCGCTTCCTCCTCGCGGGCCAGCGCCATGCCACCCGGGAGCAGCCGCAGCACCCGCATCGGACGCGCCTCGTCCGAGCACGTCACGCACACGTCGTCCAGGCAGTCCGGAACACCGGGCCGCGCCGCCTCCGCAGCGCTCCCCGTGCCCAGCCGGTCGAGGAAGACGTGCGTCAGCTCCCACACCAGGTGGTACGCCGTCACATGCACCTCCTTGACGACCAGCGGGTCCGTGCCGCCGAGCACCAGGACGTGGTCGGCGGGCGGCGCGTCGGCGCGGGCACCGCCGCACAGCGCGACGGTGAGCAGCCCCGACTCCCGCGCCTGGGCCAGCGCCCGGCGCACATTGGGGCAGCGGCCGTCCGGCGAGACGCCGAGCGCGATGTCCCCGGCGGCGGCGAACGCCCGCAGCTGGTGGGCGAAGACCTCGTCGAAGCCCTGCCGGGCGCCGACGCCGCTGAGCGTCGCCGAGTCGTTGCCGAGGGCCAGCGCCGGCAGCGCCCGCTTGCCCACCACGACCGGATGCATGAACTCGACGGCGATGTGGCTCGCGTCCACGCCGGACTCGCCGTTGCCGAACACGATCAGCTTGCCGCCGCCCGCGAACCGCCCCGCCACGTCCCGGCACGCCGCCGCCACCCGGCCGGCCGCCCCGGCGAGATCGCGGGTGGCCGGGACACGGCGGGAGAAGGCGTGGCGTACGGCCGTCTCGTCGACGTCCGGGCCGCTCATCGGCGTGCTCCCGGCGGGCCGCCGTGCGGCAGGTTGACGGGCATCGTCGCTCAACTCCCTACGTGGAGGACGATGACGCAGGTGTCGTCCTCCGGATTGGTGTGCAGGACGGACAGCAGGGTCTGCAGGTGTTCCTCGGGGCTGCCGCAGGCGCCCTGTCGCGCGGCGGACAGCAGCAGGTCCTCCCGGTCGCCGGCCCGGTCGGCGCGGCGCTCGACCAGGCCGTCGGTGTAGAGGACCAGACGGTCACCGACGTGCAGGGGAAGCGCTTTGAGCGCGTAGCCGGGATCCAGGCTGGCGCCCAGCGTGGTCCCGTCGTCGTTGCTCAGCTCGGTGGCCCGGCCGCCGCGTACCAGGACGGGCGGCGGGTGCCCGGCGCGGGCCCAGGACAGGGTGCGCCGCTCCGGGTCGAAGTGGCCGACGACGGCGGTCGCCGTCAGCGACTCGTCGTGGCCGTGGAAGGCGACCAGGTTCAGGCAGTCGAGGATCTGGGCCGCGTCGGCGCCGGTGTGCGCGATGCCGAGCAGCGCGTTGCGCAACTGCGCCATGCCCGCCGCGGCCTGGAGGCCGTGCCCGAGCACGTCCCCGATGGCGATCAGCACCCGGCCGTCGGGCAGCGGCGCGGCCTCGAACCAGTCGCCGCCCACCCGGGCGCAGTTCTCGGCGGGTTGGTAGCGGACGGCCGCCCGCAGCCCGGGGAGCGTGGTGTGCACCCGCGGCAGCAGCGCCAGTTGCAGTTCCTCCGCCATCCGCAGCTGCCGCCGTTCGACCTCTCGGCGGGACGCCTCCAGCTCCGCCTCCATGCGCCGGACCGCGGAGATCTCCTGGACGACGCTGCGCAACGCCACCAGGTTGCCCAGGCTGTCGCGGTGCAGTTCGGCGTTGACGCTCACGTGGCGCAACCCCTCGGCGGCGCGCGTACGGACCTCGAACCACACCGGTTTGGGGTTGCGGGCCAGCGACTGCACGGCGCGCACGACGGCCGGCAGGTCCTCCTCGACGACGTATCCGGGCAGGGCTTCCAGCGGCAACGGTCCGTTCAGCGGGTCGGTTTCGAGGATGTCGTACATCCTCCGCGACCAGGTGACGTCGCCGGTGACCAGGTTCCACTCCGCCCAGCCCAGGTTGGCCAGCCGCTCGGCGTCGTCGATCCGGGCCGTCATCCGCGCCTGCTCGTCATGGAACTGCCAGCTCACCAGCAGGCCGCCGCCCACCCGCTGGGCGCGCACGCTCAGCACGGCCGGGTGCAGCACGCCGTGGAACGGCTCCTCGTACGAGAACGGGCCCCGGTCCAGCGGCACGCCGGTCTCCAGGACCGTCACATAGGCGTCGAAGATCCCGGACAGGACCATCCCGGGGAAGGCGTCCAGCAGGCGGCTGCCGGTGATCTGCTCGGGCGTGCGGCCCAGGAGGTCCGTGGCGTGCGCGTTGCAGCGGTCGATGGTGAACTCTACGACCCGGCCGAGCGGACCGCGCACCGGGAAGAGCAGCGCGGCCGGTACGGGGATCGCGTCGATGACCGCGCCCAGCCAGGCGGCCCGTACGCCGTCGTCCGGCAGCCCCAGGGCGGCCAGGCAGCGCAGCCGTTGCCCGGCGGAGTCGGTCAGCGCCTCCAGCCGGCCGCGGGCCGTGGCGGTGGACGGCGGGGGAGCGGACCAGATGACGCTCACCACGCACACCACGGTGCTGGGCCCGGTGCCGGAGTCGCGCGCCCCGAGGGGGCGCGGCGCGTTCGGCGCGTCGCTCCTGGCCGACACCCAGGTCAGGGTGCGGCCGCCGGCCTCGTCGTCGAGCCATACCTGCTGGTCCGCTTCGGCCATGCGGGCCAGCGGGAGTATGCAGTGCAGGGGCACTTGCGACCAGTCGCTGACGGTCCGCGCGGCGGAGCCGGCGACGCCGCTCATCCGCAGGACGCCCTCCATGTCCAGGACTGCCAGCAGCACCGCGGCGGCGTCCCAGGGCCGGACCCGTTCGTGCAGCCGGTGCGCCAGCTCCGCCGGGCTGCGGGCGGTGGCCAGGTCCACGGCTCCGTCGGGCGGTCCGTATCCGAGGGGGACCGTTACCTCACGGCAGTGGGCCCGTACGGACCGGCCTCCGGTGCCCAGGGCCGGGCCGCCGGCGGATCCGGGCGGGCCGGCCCCGGGGACGTCCGCGGCGGCGCCCGCCTGGGCGCCCACTCCGGGAACGCCCACCAGTCCGCTCGCGCAGGCCCGCGCCTGGGGCTCGTCGCACCCGAGGTGTTTGATCAGGAGTTCCGCGACGCGTGCGGTGGTCAGCACGGGCCGGGCCGTGGAGGTGTCCTCCGCCAAGGGGCGGCCCTCCTCCGGCCGGGCACCGGCGATACCGCTCTCGCACCGGACCATGGCACCTCGTCGCTTCTTCGAAGGCACCTGCGCCCGCCCCACACGTTCTCCGGATGTCGCACGGGTGTCGTACACACACGACCGGTCGGGAGGGCCTGCCTCATGTTGGCTGATATCTATCAGTGCCTACTCGATCACGGTGGGGAGTGGCCGTTAATGTCCAATGCCTTTGTTGCGACATGCTCACGCGCCTGAAGGTGAGCGGTGGTTGTCCGGAATTGATCAGCGAGGTGCCACGCCCGACGGGTGGCGCACCTTCGCTCTCATCACGCATTATGTGTGAGGAAGGCCGGAAAGATCTGATACCAAGGAACGGGAGCCGTGACCGGAGAATGACCGCCAACGCCCTGCCCGCACACATCCCGGACACCATGCGCGCCGCCGTCCTGCACGCGCCCAAGGACCTGCGGACCGAGGAACGGCCCGTCCCGCGCCCCGGGCCCGGACAGGTCCTGGTCCGTGTCGAAGCGGTCGGCATCTGCGGCTCCGACGTGCACTACTACGAGCACGGGCGGATCGGCGACTTCGTCGTCCGCGCCCCGATGGTCCTCGGGCACGAGCCCGGCGGCACCGTCGTCGCCCTCGGCCCCGGCGCGACCCGGCACCGGCCGGGGCAGCTCGTCTCCCTCGAACCCGGTGTGCCGTGCGGGACCTGTGCGCAGTGCCGCCACGGCCGCTACAACCTCTGCCCCGAGGTGTCCTTCTACGCCACCCCGCCGGTCGACGGCGCCCTGTGCGAGTACGTCGCCATCGACGAGGACTTCGCCCACGCCGTCCCCGGCACGCTGACCGCCGAGACCGCGGCCCTGCTGGAGCCGCTGTCCGTCGGCGTGTGGGCGGCGCGCAAGGGGCGGATCGGGCCCGGCTCGCGGGTGCTGGTCACCGGCGCGGGCCCCATCGGCCTGGTCGCCGTCCAGACGGCCCGCGCGTTCGGCGCCACCGAGGTGGTCGTCACCGACATCGCGCCGCAACGGCTCGACCTGGCACGGCAGTTGGGCGCCACCGGCACGGTGGACGTCCGCGGCACCCGGCTCGCCGCGACCGGCTACGCCCCCGACGTCCTCCTGGAGTGCTCCGGCGTCCCGGCCGTCGCCGACGAGGCGATCAGGACCGTCGGGCGGGCGGGACGGGCGGTGCTGGTGGGGATGGGCGGGGACACCGTGCCGCTGCCGCTGGCCCATGTGCAAAACTTCGAGATCGAGGTCACCGGCACCTTCCGGTACGCCAACACCTGGCCGACCGCCATCGCCCTGGCCGCCTCCGGGGAGGTGCGGCTCGACCGGCTGGTCACCCACCGGTACGGCCTGGAGGAGGCCGGGCAGGCGCTCACCGCCGCGGCCCGCGACCGTACGACGATCAAGCCCCTGGTGTGTCCGCTGCCCGGCTGACCACCCGCGGCGAGGACCAGAGAGGGAAAGGGACGCCGGATGCCCGCCAAGGCACGGCCCTCGCAGGCCGCCGTCGAACAGCGGCGGCAGTCCGTCCTGCGGTACGTCGCCGACCACGGGGACCTGCGCATCGACACGCTCGCCGCCCGCTTCGACGTCAGCCTCATGACGATGCACCGCGACCTCGACGACCTCGCCGGGCGCCACCTGCTCCGCAAGGAGCGTGGGCGCGCCGTCGCCTTCCCCGCGCTCACCATGGAGACCGCCACCCGCTTCCGGGAGGACACGGGCCTGCCCGCCAAGACCGCCCTGTGCGCCGCGGTGGCCGGGCGCGTCGCCCCGGGCAGCACCGTGCTGATGGACGACTCCACCACCCTCTACCCGCTGGCCGGCATGCTGGCCCGGCACGAGCGGCTCACGGTGGTCACCAACTCCGTCGGCCTCGCCCGGCGCCTGGGAGCGGCGCCCGGCGTGGACGTCACCCTGCTCGGCGGCCGGTACCGGAGCGAGTTCGACTCCTGCACGGGACCGGAGGTCACCCGCGCCCTCGCCCGGATCCACGCCGATCTGCTGCTGACGTCCGCCACCGCCGTACTCGACGGGCGGCTCTTCCACCCGCTGAGCGAGTACGTCGAGGTCAAGGAGGCCATGCTGGGCTCGGCCGGCGAAGCCGTGCTCCTCGCCGACCACACGAAGTTCGGCAAACGGGCCACCTACGCGTACGGCACCGCCGCCCGCTACCGGACGGTCGTCACCGACACCGCCACCCCCGCCGCCGAGCTGGCCGCCCTGCGCGCCACCGGCACCGACGTGCGGACCGTCGAACCGGCCGCGGACTGAGCCGCGCGGCCACGCGTCACGTGCCGGCGGGCGGCAGGGCGGCGACCGTGTCGAGAAGGCCGTTGACGTCGCTCAGGGCCGCCTGCCCGTCGTCGGTGCCGGCCTGCCGCGGGTCGTCCAGGAAGTCGGCGGTGCAGGCCATCAGCTGGTACATGGCGCCGATGGGTTTCAGGCCGTAGGAGGCATCCAGGAGGTAGCGCGTGATGATGCGGGCGGTGAGCAGGCCGCCGTTGTCGTCGCGGGCGAGGACCAGGGCGAGCGCGAGGTTGCGGTCGGCGTCGTCCGGCTGCCAGGAACCACCGAGGTCACGGGCGAGGGCGGTGGCCTGGGAACGGATGTCGGATGCCGCGTTCATGGTCCGACCGTGCCACACCGCCGGGCCGCGCGCTTCGAATGGGCCCGCGGACGCGTCACCCCACCGGGTGAAGACGGCGGCCGTCCGGCGTACGGCGGTGCCCTTCCGGGCAGGCCATTGGCCGCGTGGGCCCGGCGGCCCTGAAACGGTCAGGGCGGCGCGGGGCCGGTATGCGGAAAGGGGAGTTCTGTGGGACCGGACGAGACCTATGAGCCGCCCGTCGTGCAGGAGATCGGCGGCTTCACCGAGCTGACGTTGGGCTCGAACACCGGCACCTTCTTCGAAGGCGGCTACGCCCCCTGGTACTGGCAGATCCCGCCGGCGGGCTGACGGACCTTGACCGCCGAGGTGTGGTTCGCGGTCTTCCCCGACGGCGGCCGCGGGCCGGCCGCGGCGCGGCTGCTGCGCGCCCGGGCGACCGCGGTGGTCAACCACCACTCCGGACGCCCGTGGCTGATGGGCAGCTGGCCGGCCGGTCTGGTGGTGGTCGCCGCCGCGGGAAGCGCGCGGATGGCGGTGATCGGGCGGTGCCCGGTCACCGCCGAAGCGCTCGCGGACCGGCTGCGCGCACTCCGGGACGTCTCCGACACCGAGCGGGCGCTCGCCGGGCTGCCGGGCAGCTTCCACGCGGTCACCTCGGCGGGCGGCCGGGTCCGGGTGCGCGGCAGCGCCTCGGCGGTACGGCGCGTCTTCCACGCCCGGGTGGCCGGCGTGACGGTGGCGGCCTGCCGCGCCGACACCCTGGCGGCGGCGGTCGGCGCGGGCGTGGACGAGCGGCAGGTGGCACTCCACCTCCTGGCGACGCCCCCGCCGTACCCGCTCGGCGACGGTCACGGCATCTGGCGCGGCGTCGAGTCCGTGGCCGCCGGGCACTGCCTGCTGCTGGACGAGGACGGGCGGGCCACCACCCGGCGGTGGTGGACACCGCCGGAACCCGAGCTCACGGCGGGCCACGGGGCGGACGCGGTACGCCGCGCGCTCACCGCAGCGGTGGACTCCTGCACCGCCGGCCGCGAGACGGTGAGCGCGGACCTCTCCGGCGGCATGGACTCCACCAGCCTGTGCTTCCTCGCGGACCGCGGCCCGGCCCGCCTGGTCACCTTCGGCTGGGAGAGCGTGGACCCGGCGAACGACGACGCCGCCTGGGCCGCGCGGGCGGCCGCCCGACTGCCCGGCGCAGAACACGTACGGCCCGAACGGGCCCGCGTGCCCTTGCTGTTCAGCGGCATGACCGATCCGAAAGCGGTCTCGGACGAGCCGGGCGTCTGGGCCCGTGACAGCGCCCGGCTCGCCATGCTCGCCGGCCACCTGACCGGGCGGGGGTCGGGGCTGCACCTGTCGGGCGGTGGCGGTGACGAGCTGTTCGGCGACCTGCCGCCGTACCTGCACGACGTCCTGCGCAGCCACCCCTGGGCGGCGCTCGGCCGCGTACGCCGGGACCGGGCCGTCCGGCGCGGGCCGCTGTGGCCGCAGCTGCGCGGCCTGGCGGACCGCAGCGCCTTCCACCGGTGGCTGACCGCCTGGGCCGACCACCTCACCCAGGACGCGGCGCGGCCCGCACCCGCCCGCTACACGTCCGGCACGGCCTGGGGCATGCTGTCGCCGATGCCGCCCTGGGCCACCCAGGAGGCGGTACGGGCGGCACAGGACCTGCTGCGCGCGTCGGCCGCCGAGGACCCCGAGCCGCTCGCAGAACGGCGCGGCCGGCACGCCGCGCTGAGTGCCGTGCAGACGTGCGGCCGCGCTTTCCGGCAGGTCGACCAGGTGACGTCCGGCCTCGGACTGCCGTACGCCGCGCCCTTCCTCGACGACGGTGTGATCGAGGCCGCGCTGTCCGTACGGGTCGCCGAGCGCGGCGCGCCGGGACGCTACAAGCCGGTGCTCGCCGAAGCCATGCGGGGCGTCGTCCCCGACCTGCTCCTGGCCCGGTGCACCAAGGGCGAGTACACCGCCGACTTCTACTCCGCCCTGCGCCGGAACCGGTCCGCCCTCGCGGAACTGTTCAACGCATCCCGTCTGGCCGAGGCAGGCCTCCTGGACACCACGGCCCTCGGCGCCGGTCTCGGCCGGCCCCAGCTGTCCGCTGACGTGCTGCGCGCCCTCGACAACACGCTGGCCTGCGAGGTGTGGCTGCGTTTGGTGCCCGGCGGGCCGGTGTCCGGCGCGGGTTGACGCCGCCGGCGAGCACGGCGCGTGCTCGCCGGCGGGTGTCTCAGCCCTTGGGCAGGACGCAGCCGGGCCGCTCCAGGTCGAGCTTGTTGCCGGTGCCGAAGCACTTGGGTATCTCGTATGTCTCCTGCGCGTAGCCGATGCCGCGGCGCACCGTCACCTGGCCGTTGGCGTCGACCTCACAGGGGTTGTTCAGGGTGCAGCGCTGGCCGCTCTCGTTGATCGTGTTGTTGACGGCCGCCACCTTGCCGGAGGCGACGTCGATCACCGGCGAACCCGAGGTGCCGCCGATGACCTTGCAGGGGGCGGTGTAGCGGACCGAGTCCTTCCAGGTCCAGTTCCCTTCCTTCAACCGGTAGGCGAATCCGTCCACGTTGCAGTTGTAGGTCTTCTTCCAGTAACCGGAGACGACACTGATCGCGGCGCCCTTGACCGGGTGGGTGGTGGCGACGTCCAGCGCCTTGATGCCGTAGCGCTGCTTGATCTGGGCGTAGGTGGAGGAGAGTTCGTAGAGCGAGACGTCGGTGTCGGTCATGGTCGCGTAGACGACCTTGGTGGCGCGGACCGCGCCGAGGTTGCCCGCCGAGGCGCTGAGCACGGTGAAGCTGCGGCTGGAGGGCTGGTCGACGACGACCTC
Organism: Streptomyces sp. NPDC017529; assembly: GCF_044329785.1. NCBI lineage: Bacteria > Bacillati > Actinomycetota > Actinomycetes > Kitasatosporales > Streptomycetaceae > Streptomyces > Streptomyces sp. NPDC017529. The sequence goes on along the minus strand of NZ_JBIRJY010000017.1, from coordinate 88,703 downwards.
GCCCGCCCCGGGCATGCCGCTCTCCAGGCAGTGCCCGTTGGACATGACCAGTGCGGGGTCGTTGTCGGTCGAAGTGGGCATGCGCACGATCGAGCCCGAGCAGTTGCTGAGCGCCACCGTGCCGGCGAAGCTCACGGCTCTGGGAGCCGCTGCCTTGGCCGCCGCCGGGTGTCCGGTGGCGTCCGGGGTGGTGGCGGCACCGGCGGTTCCGGCGGTGCCCACGAGCGCCGCGGTACCCAGGACGGCCGTGGCCAGGGCACCGACGAGAGGGCTTTTCATGTGGGGGTCCTCTCACAATCCGTAGCCGAAGGTCCTTCGGCTTTGACGTGCGCATTGTTGGGGCTGCTGGGGCTCCTGGCAACAACTTCGCCGTAACCGGCGGGAAGTCGGCCGCGTGCGGCATGGCGGGCGGGGCGGCCACCGACGGCCTGCGGCGGTCCGCCGCCGGGCGGGAGGCGTCGTGCGGGTGAGCGGCCGCCGCCTCGGTGAGGGGCCGGCCCCGGGGCACCGGTCCGCTTTTTCATGCATTTCTTAGAAACGGCAGCGGTGCACCACAACCGCCCCCTTGCCGACCTGCACCGCCGTCGACTGTCGCGAACATCACGGATGTTGTGGACACGAGGCAGGTGAGGTGTCGTACCCTAAACTCCGCGATCCGTTCGCGCATTTTCCACGGTTTACCGCAAAATTCGGACAGAATGCCGCCGCACCGTCGTTAAGGACCCGGATGCTTTACGCCGCGCCCAAACACCCTCCCGTGCCACAGGAGGGAGTGCGGCGGCCCAGACTCAGGGTCCTCGACGGGCTGAGACTGCTGGCGGCCCTGATGGTCCTGGCGTATCACTACATCACCCTGCGCGACGGCTGGGGCGAGGACCCGGACACGTTCTCCCCGGTCGTGTACCACCTGTCGGAGTACGGGTGGCTGGGCGTTGAAGTGTTCTTCTTGATCAGCGGATTCGTCATCTGTATGAGCACCTGGGGGCGTTCCCTCGGCGATTTCGTGACCTCCCGTGTTTCCCGCCTCTATCCCGCCTATTGGATTGCCGTACTGCTCACGGCGGCCGTCCTGACGGTGTGGCCGAACGTCCGCAGCGCGGACAACTGGGAAACGGTGCTGACGAACCTCACGATGCTTCAGCAGGGGCTCGGCGTGCCCGATGTCGACGACGCCTATTGGACGTTGTTCATCGAGCTGAAGTTCTACCTGCTGTTCGCGATCGTGGTGTTCCGCGGGGTCACCTACCGCCGGTGCGTGCTCTTCTGCGGCCTGTGGACCGTGGCCGGGGTGGTGGCGCTGAAGTCCAACAGCGACCTGCTCTCGGTGTGGGCCATCGCGCCGTACTCCCCGTACTTCATCGCGGGCATCGCCTTCTACCTCATGCACCGCTTCAAGCCCACCGCCCTGCTGTGGGCCATTGTCGCGGTCTCCTTCCTGCTGGCCCAGCACTATCTGCGCGGCCGGCTGGTGATGAACCTCGGCGCGAAGGCGGACATGGCGCAGGGATGGCCGGTGCGGCTGGCCGTTCTGGTGGCTTTCGCCCTGATGGCCGCCATTGCCCTCGGATGGTTCGACAGACTCCAATGGCGCTGGTTGTCCACGGCCGGAACGCTCACCTATCCGCTCTACCTGCTCCACATGTACGTGGGTTTCACCCTCATCGACCTGCTGCGCGACCGGGTGCCCGCGGGCGTGCTCCTGCCGGGCATCGTCGTTCTCATGCTGTTCCTCTCCTGGCTGGTGCACCGGTTCGTGGAACGGCCGCTGGGCAAGAAACTGCGCAATGCCATGCAGAAGAGCTTCGAGGAGATGCGGTACCGGTCGAGAACGGAAAAGACGGCCGCGCCGGTGGAAAAGCAGAGAGAAATCGTACGGGAACGGGAGGAGCGGAAGCCGGATCCGGAATTGCTGCACTGACGGTAGCGGCTGCCGGCGAGGCTCCGGGGAAACTCTGGCCCCAGCCGTCCCGCACGCCGTTTCGCCTCGCCTGATCGCTCGTTGAAGTGCGTGCCGCCGGCACCGGTAGGAGAATTCCGGTGCCGGTCGGCATTTCACGCGTGACGGAGGGAAGACGTCAGAGATGAGCGGTGAGATGTGGGCGATCGTGGTGATCGTGGCGGTCCTGCTGGGCGCGATGGTCGTCGCGGCGATCGTGCTGCTGGTCAAGGTGGTCCGGGCGCGCAGCGCCCTGCGTGACGCGGGCGTACCGCTGGAGAACAAGGTCGCGTACTGGGGAGCCCTGCTCTATCTGATCTCCCCGGTCGACCTGTTGCCCGATCCGGTCCTGCTCGACGACATCGGTGTGCTCCTCTTGGCGCTGCGCTCGCTGCAAGCGGCGGCCGACGCCTCGGGGGTGCGCAAGGGGAAGCGGTCCTCCTCGCGGGAGGTCGAGGCGGGTACGTGAGCCCTGCCGCGCCGCGACTGTCCGGGGGCTACGGGCGCTGCGCGGCTTCGCACTCGTCCATGCGGGCCAGGATCTCGGCGTTCCTGGCCAGGTCCGGAGGCAGCCTGGTCGAGCGGTGGAGGTTCGCCCGCAGGAGCTGGTCCACGGCCAGGTAGCCGTGCTCCGGCAGCGGGTACGTCCGCAGACCGGTGCTGCCGAGGCCGACTTCGCGCAGCTCGGCCTGCTGGAGGTGCGCTTCCGGGGCACGGACCTCGCCGGCGCGGACTTCCGGGAAGCGGATCTGAGCGGGGGCGCGCTGCGGGGCGCGGACCTGTCCGGTGCCGACTTCCGTGAGGCGAACCTGCGCCATGCCGACTTCACAGTTCATGGCGCAGGTCCGCCCGGCGGAAGTCGATGCCGCGCAGGTCCACGTGCTCGCGGGGCAGGTTCCGCACCGGGCGGTCGGAGATCACGGTGAGGGCGGTGTGGATGTCCTCGGGCAGCGGGCGCGTGCCGCGAGGCTCGGCCCGGCCCGAGTGCCGGCCCTCCCGGTCCCCGGCGTCGCACGGCTGCCCGCCACCTCCGTCGCCGGGGGTCGGGTGGTGTGTACGCACGTACGCGGCCAGCACGTTCACCACCGTGAGGTGGTCCTTCCGGGAGTCGTGCATGATGCGCTGGAGCGCGTAGATGCCGCCCAGCCGCTCGGTCGGGTTCTCCGAGCCGAGCAGCTTGATCGCCTCCACGTAGCGGTCGGTGACCTGCCCCTCGCGCGCGATCTCCGCCTGCTCCTGGTCCTTCTCCCGCGTGTGCTGCAACGTGCGGTGGGTGTAGAAGAGACCGGCCGCGGCGATGAACCCGGCCCCGAGGGCGACCAGGGCGGTACGGAACCCGGTGATGACGACGCCGTCGGCCGGCTGGAGTTCGCGGGTGCGCAAGTGGGCGCCGTCGATCCACCACGGCCCGTGCCACAGCAGCAGGGTGTAACCGGCGGAGACGGCGGCCAGAAGCGCGAGCAGGAGGCAGCGCTTGACCGGCTTCATGCCGCACATCATGCCCGCGGCGGCCCGTTGGCGCCCCGCGTCCCCGGAGACTCACGCCACCCCTACGCGCGCTCCGACTTCCCCTTCGCCGCCCGCGCCACCGACTCGCGTGCGATGAACTCCGTGGGCAGTGTGGTGTGTTCGGGGTGGTGGGTGCCGCCCTGTACGCGGGCGACCAGGGCGTGCACGGCCTTGGCGCCCAGTTCCTGTACGGGCTGGGCGACCACGCTGATCCGGGGGCGTACGGCGCGGGCCCAGTCGGTGTCGTCGAAGGTGATCACGGACAGGTCCTCCGGCACGCGCAGCCCCAGCTCCCGGGCCGCGGACAGCACGCCCAGCGCGATCAGGCTGTCGGTCGCGAAGACGGCGGTGGGCGGTGCGGGGGAGTCCAGCAGGTCCGTGGCGAGCACGGCCGGGTCCTCGCCGTGGAAGGCGCCGGTGCGCAGGTAGTCGCCGGTGTCGGCGATGCCCGCCTCCCGCAGCGCGGCGCGGTAGCCCGCTATGCGGGCCAGGCCCGTGGAGCCGGGGTCCACCGGGTCGTCGGCGTCGTCGTTGCCCACCAGGCTGACCAGGGCGATGCGCCGGTGTCCCATGGCGATCAGGCGGCGTACGGCGTCCTGGGCGGCGCCGTGGTTGTCGACGGCGACGGAGTCCATGTCGAGGCGGGGCACGCGCCGGTCGAGGAGGACGACCGGGCAGCCGCCGGTGTGGGCGGCGGTGAGGTGGCCGGTGTCGGTCGTGGAGGCGGGGGCGACGATCAGGCCGTCGACGTGCTTGTCGCGCAGCATCTTCACGGCGGCCCGCTCGGCCGACGGGTCCTCGTCGGTGTTGGCCAGCAGGACCTGGTAGCCGGCCGCGCGGGCGGCGTCGGTGATGCCGCGGGTGACGCCGGCGAAGAACGGGTTCTGAATGTCGGCGATCACCGCGCCCAGGGTGTGCGTCCGCCCGGTGATCATGGACCGGGCGAGCTGGTTGGCGCGGTAGCCCAGTTTCTCGGCGGCGGCTCGTACGCGCTCGCGGGCCTCGGGGCTGACGGAGCCGTAGTCGGCGAGGGCCCGGGAGGCGGTGGAGCGGGAGACGCCCGCCTCGCGGGCGACGTCGGGGATCGTGGCGGGCCGGTGCGGGCCGGTGCGTCGGTTCGTCGTCATGGCGTCGCCAGGCTATCGGCTGTGCAGGGGTATTGACGCCCTGCGGACGGCGGTGGGAAGGTTCCCAACAATCCCGCTGGGAACGTTCCCAATCTCGCCTCGGCAAGCTCTCCCCGCTCGCCTTGGGAACGTTCTCATCTCGCCGTTGGGAACGTTCCCAACCTGCTCGGAGAGGACCCGCGTGACCACCGCGACCCTGCCCCTCAAGCCCATCACCGAGGACTTCAAGGAGGCCGTGGCCTTCGCACTGGGCCAGAACGAGACGGCCCGCGCCTTCGTGGACGACGTCGTCGGCGCCGGACTGCGCAACGTCTTCCTGGTCGGCTGCGGAGGTTCGCTCACCGCCTCCTACCCGGCGCACTTCCTCCTGGAGACCCGCGCGGGCTTCCCGGTCTTCCACATGAACAGCGACGAGTTCAACCTGCGCAAGCCCGCGCTGCTCGGCGAGGGGTCACTCGTCCTCGTCTCCTCGCACACCGGCACCACCAAGGAGACCGTCGCCGCCGCCCGCTACGCCCGCTCCACCGGCGCCAGGGTCGCCGCCCTCACCCGTGACGCCGACAGCGCGCTGGCGCAGGCCGCCGACATCGCCTTCACCTACCGCAGCGAGGACACCGTCGTCGCCCCGAAGGGCGTGCTCTTCGGGCAGCTCGCGTACGCGCTGCTGGAGAAGACCGGCGCCGCAGGCGATTACGCGACGATCCGCAAGGCGTACGAAGCGCTGCCCGACGCCCTGTACACCGCGCAGGAGGAGGGGGAGGCGCTCGCCCACTCCATCGCCACCGCGCTCGCCGACGAACCGGTGACCTACGTGCTCTCGGCGGGCCCCAACTACGGCGCCGGGTACGGCTTCACCATGTGCTACCTGATGGAGATGCAGTGGAAGCACGGCGGCAGCTACCACGCCGGTGAGTTCTTCCACGGCGCCTTCGAGGTCGTCACCGAGGACCAGCCGGTGATCCTCTTCCTCGGCGAGGACGCCACCCGCCCGATGGCCGAGCGCACCAAGACGTTCCTGGACACGTACACCCGCAAGGCCCACTACGTCGACTCCCGGATCTTCACGCTGCCCGGCGTGCCGGAGGAGGTGCGCGGCGACATCACCCCCATCGCGCTGGACGTCTTCGGTACCCGGCTGGCCCGCCACTACGAGTCCGTACGCGGCCACGACCTCGACAAGCGCCGCTACATGTTCCAGGTCGAGTACTGAGTCCGCGCCGCCGCGTTCGCCCGGCCCGGTGCCCGTCGGAGCACCGGGCCGGCCCCCACCGGAGCCAACTGGAGGAAAGAGCGGTATGCGCATCTGCGGACTCGGCGACAACGTCGTCGATCGCTACCCCGGGCGCGGGCTGATGTACCCCGGCGGCAACGCCCTCAACGTCGCGGTGCACGCCGCGCGGTGCGGTGCCGAGGCCGCGTACCTCGGCGTCACCGGCAGCGACGCGGCCGGCCGGCACGTACGGGCGGCGCTGGCGGCCGAGGGCGTTTCGACGCAACGGGCCCGTATCGCCGAAGGGCCCAACGCCTACGCCACCGTCCACCTCGACGACGAGGGCAACCGGACCTTCGGCGCCTGCGACGAGACGATTTCCCTGTTCACGCCGGACGACGCCGACCTGCGCTGGCTGCGCGGGTTCGACCTGGTGCACACCGGCGACTGCAGCGGCATGGAGGAGCAACTGCCGCGGCTCGCCGCCGCCTGCCCGGTCAGCTTCGACTTCTCGGACCGGCACTGGAGTTACGCCGCGCCCCTGCTCCCCTTCGTGCACTGCGCCGTCGTCTCCCGGCCCGACGCCGGAGCGGACGAGGCCGCCGGGCTGCTGGCCGCCGCGCACCGGCTCGGCGCGAAGCTGGCCGTGGTGACGCGGGGCGCCCGGGGCGCGGTGCTGTCGTACGAGGGCACCGCGCACCACCAGCCGGTCGTGCCCGTCCGCGCCACCGACACCCTCGGCGCCGGCGACTCCTTCATCGCGGCGCTGCACCTCGCCCTCCACCAGGGGCGCCCGCTCGCCGACGCGGCGGGCTACGCCGCCACGTACGCGGCAGCCGTGTGCACCCTGCCCGGTGCCTTCGGCCACCCCCTCGCCCTCGAAGACCCGCAGCCCCGCACAGCGTCCCGATGTCCGTGACCCCCTCCCCGCCAGGAGAAAGCCGATGCGCCGCGCTCCCGCCGCCGTCGCCGGCCGCCTGCTCGTCGCCCTGCTGGCCCTCGTGGCCGGCGGGTGCGGGCAGGCCCCCGTCCGCGTCACCCCGAACGACTTCGCCCTCGACGGGCCCCCGCGCGGGCACCTCACCATCCTGGAGAAGTGGGCCGACCCGGAGTACGCCCCGTACTTCAAGGAGGTGGTCCGCGACTACGAGCGCCGGAACCCGGGCGTCACCATCGACCTCCAGGCCGTCGGCGACCAGCCGTACAAGGACCGCATCGCGGTCCTGGCGGCCTCCCGCGAGCTGCCCGACATCTTTTTCTCCTGGCCCGGCCGGTACGCGCGCAAGTTCGCCGACGGCAAGCTGGCCGCCGACCTGTCGGCACCGCTCAAGAACACCGGCTGGGGCCGCACCTTCGAAGCCGACGCGCTCGGCGCGTTCACCTTCGACGGGCGCACGTACGGGGTGCCGCTGGACGTGGACGCCAAGGTCTTCGCGTACAACACCGAGATCTTCGCCAAGGCCGGGGTGCGGCGGGCACCGCGTACCTTCCCGGAGCTGCTGACGGCCTGCGACCGCATCTCCGAAGCGGGCTACACGCCCCTCGCGTTCGGCAACCAGTACGGCTGGCCCGCCGGGCACCTGCTCACCCAGTTCAACGCCATGGAAGTGCCGGCCGCCGTACTGGCCAGGGACTACGACGGCGACGGAGGCGGCAGCGCCTTCACCCACCCCGGCTACGAGCGCGCGTTCAAGGACCTCGGGCAGCTCGCGTCACGCTGCATGGGGCCGTCGGGCACGAGCATGAGCCACGAGTCCGCACAGACCCGGCTGCTGTACGGCAAGGCCGCGATGCAGTACCTGGAGACCCTGGAATTCTCCTACTTGAGCACCAAGGGAGGCGCCCCGGTGCAGTTCGCGAAGAGCTGGGACTTCTTCACCATGCCCGCCATACCGGGCGCGGCGGGCTCGCCCCGCGCCGTCGCCGGGGGAGCGGACGGCCTGCTCGTCGCCAACTCTTCCCCCAACAAGCCGCTGGCCGTCGACTTCCTCAAGTACCTCACCAGCCGCTACCAGGCCCGCAAGATGGTGCGCGACCTGGGCTGGCTGAGCGCGGTCAAGGGCACGGCGGACGACGGGCGGTTGAAGGGGCTGCCCAAGGCGCAGCGCACGCTCGCGGGCAAGGACATGGCGCTCTGGCTCGACACCCGCGCCGACGACAAGATCGTCAACCCGTACCTCTCGGCGGCCGAAGCCGTCCTGGGCGGCCGGACGACCGCCGCCGAGGCGGTGCGCCAGATACGCGAGGGCGCGCGGCAGGCCCACCGCTTCCGCGTCCGTGACTGACCCCGTACGTCGCCCCCCGAAGGAGGTGCCGCCGCCATGCAGCGACGCCGATGGAGCCATGCCCTGTACGCCGCCCCCGCTCTCGCCCTGATCGCCCTGTTCGTCTACTACCCGATCGTGGAGAACATCCGGCTCAGCCTCTTCAAGTTCAGCGTCTTCCAGCCCGGCATGCGCTACGTCGGCCTGGAGAACTACCGGCAGGCCCTCCAGGACCCCGTCTTCTGGAAGGCCCTCGCCAACAACCTCTGTTACGCCGTTACGTCGGTGGTCTTCCAGGTCGGCGCGGCGCTCGTGCTGGCCGCGATCCTGGAGGCGGTCATCGGACGGCGGCTGCGCGGACTGCTGCGTACGGTCTACTTCATCCCCGCGGCCGTCTCCATGACGGTCGCCGGCCTGCTCTTCCAGTTCCTCTACCAACCCGACGCGGGACTCGTCAACAGCGCGCTGGACACCCTGGGCCTCGGCCGGTTCGCACACGACTGGCTCGGCGACCCGGTCACCTCCATCTGGGGTGTCGTGAACATGAGCCAGTGGCAGTCCTTCGGATACACCACCATGCTGCTGACCGTCGCCGTCCAGCGCATCCCGCGCGAACTGTACGAGGCGGCGACGGTGGACGGCGCGGGCCGTATCCGCACCTTCTTCGCCGTCACCGTCCCGATGGTCCGCGAGATGACGACCCTGCTGGTCATCCTCACCGTCTCCGGTGCCTTCCTGGTCTTCAACGAGGTGATGGTGATGACCGGCGGCGGCCCCTCCAACTCCAGCCAGACGCTGGGCACCTGGCTGTACGCCAGCGCCTTCACCGGGGACGACATGGGGTACGCCGCGGCCATCGGCACCGTCATGTTCGCCATCACCTTCGTGGCCGGCGCCGTCCAGCTCCTCCACTCGCGCCGGAAGGCGGTAGCGGCATGACCCTCACCCTGCACAAGCCCGCTCCGGCGGACGCCCCGCCGGCCACCACCGGCGAGCGCCGCGGGCCCGCCCGTTCCGGCTCGGTCGTACTGCGCGTGCTCACGTACTGCGGCCTCGCCGCGCTCGCCGTCGCCGTCGTCTACCCGCTGTGCTGGATGGCCCTGTCCGGCCTCAAGACGAACGGCGAGATCTTCTCCGACCCCTGGGGCCTGCCCGCGCACCCCGACTGGGGGACGTACGCCGACGCCTGGCAGCAAGGAGTGCTGGGCTACCTGCTCAACAGCGCGCTCGTCACCGCCGCCAGCGTCGTCGCGGTCGTCCTGGTCAGCGCCTGGGCCGCGTACGGGCTCACGCGGCTGGCCGTCCCGTGCTCCCAGCCGGCCCTGCTGCTCGTCCTCGGAGCCATGATGCTCTCGCCGACCGTGGCGCTGGTCCCGCTGACGCAGCTCCTCCAGGCACTGCACATCTACGACACCTACTGGGCGCTCATCGTCCTCTACACCGCCTTCAAGGTGCCCTTCACCACCTTCCTCATCCGCGCCTACCTGCTGGGCCAGCCCGTGGAGGTGGAAGAGGCGGCCCTGATCGACGGGGCGAGCCGGTGGCAGACCTTCTGGCGCGTCGTCGTCCCGATGGCCCGCCCGATCCTGGTCTCCGCCGCCCTCCTCCAGGCGCTCTTCTCGTGGAACGAGTACGCCTTCGCGCTCGTCTTCATCACCGACGACCACCTCAAGACGCTGCCCGTGGGCCTCGCGGACCTGGCGGGGCGGCTCAACTCCGACTGGCCGGTGCTCTTCGCGGGCCTGACGATCGCCGCGGTGCCGATGATCGTGATCTTCCTGGCCGCGCAGCGGCACTTCGTCCGCGGCCTGTCCGAGGGCATCGGAAAGTGAGCGGGGGAGGGGCCCGGGGCCGGCGGCCCCGGTGATCGTCCGGGGGGCGCGTGCGGCGCCGCCGGTGCAGGATGGCCCCATGCTGCTGGCCCGTCTCGCACGCGTGTCCGGGGAGGTCGCCGCCACCTCGGCGCGCTCCCAGAAGATCAAGCTGCTGGCCGAACTGTTCCGCCAGGCCGGTCCGGACGATGCGCCGATCGCCATCGCCTACCTGGCCGGGCGGCTGCCGCAGGGCCGCATCGGGGTCGGCTGGAGCGTTCTGCGGGACCCCGTACCGGCGGCGGACACCGCCACCCTGACGGTACGCGGCACCGACGCGGCGCTGACCGCCCTGTCGTCCGTCGCGGGCCCCGGATCCCAGGCCGAGCGGCGCCGCCTCGTACAGGAGCTGCTGGGCGCGGCGACCGAGGAGGAGCAGCGGTTCCTCGTCGGCCTGCTGACCGGCGAGGTACGGCAGGGCGCGCTGGACGCCATCGCCGCCGAAGGGATCGCCGCGGCGGCGGAGGCGCCCGTCGCGGACGTACGGCGGGCCGTCATGCTGGCCGGATCGCTGGAAGAGGTGGCACGCCCCCTGCTCGCGGAAGGGCCGACGGCGCTGGCGGGCTTCCGGCTCACCGTGCGGCGGCCGATCGGCCCGATGCTGGCGCACAGCGCGAAATCCGTCGCCGAGGCGATCGACAAGGCCGGCGCGTGCGCCGTGGAGGAGAAACTCGACGGCATCCGGGTGCAGGTGCACCGCGACGGTAGCGAGGTACGCATCTACACCCGCACCCTCGACGACGTCACCGACCGGCTGCCCGAGATCACCGAGGCCGCGCTCGCGCTCCCGGAGCCGTGCTTCGTCCTGGACGGCGAGGCGATCGCGCTCGGCGGCGACGGGCGCCCGGTGCCGTTCCAGCAGATCGCGGGCCGGTTCGGTTCGCGGGTGGACGTAGCGGCCGCCCGCGCCGCGCTGCCGCTGTCCCCGGTCTTCTTCGACGTCCTCGCGGTGGGGGACCGGGACCTCCTGGACCTGCCGGGCGACCGGCGGCACGCGGAGCTGGTCCGCCTGGTGCCCGAGGAGCAGCGGGTGCGCCGGACGGTGGTCGGTGACCCGGCCGATCCGGCGGCGCGCCGGGCCGCCGAGGACTTCTGGGCCGAGACGCTGCGGCGGGGCCACGAAGGGGTCATGGTCAAAGCGCTGGACGCGCCGTACAGCGCGGGCCGCCGCGGTGCCGCCTGGCTGAAGGTGAAGCCGGTGCACACGCTCGACCTGGTGGTGCTGGCCGCGGAGTGGGGACACGGCCGCCGTACGGGCAAGCTCTCCAACCTCCACCTCGGCGCGCGCGGCCCGGACGGCACGTTCGTGATGCTGGGCAAGACCTTCAAGGGCCTCACCGACGCCCTGCTGACCTGGCAGACGGAACGTTTGCGCGAGCTGGCGGTGGACGAGAGCGGCTACGTCGTGACCGTACGCCCCGAACTCGTCGTCGAGATCGCCTACGACGGCCTCCAGACCTCGACCCGCTACCCGGCGGGCGTGACCCTGCGCTTCGCCCGGGTGCTGCGCTACCGCGACGACAAGACGGCCGCGGAGGCGGACACGGTGGAAACGGTCCTGGCGGCACACGCGCGCCCCGGCCCGCCCGCCGTGCCGGTGGACCCGCCTGCCCCGGACGCGACGGGCTGACGCCCCGGAGCACCCGGATGCCCTCGGCGGCCGTCCGCTCTGGCACTATGACGGGACAGGGCCTCGATCGCTGGTCACAGCCCTGCCATGACGGCACCGCCGCCATGAAATCGATTTCCCGATCCGTGTCGAAGGGGAGGTGTCCGGTGGCACCAGCCGCGGTGGGCCTCACCCGCCCGGTCGGCCGAGCGCCGTCCGTCCGTGCTCTCCGGTAACAGCCCTTCTGCTGTGCACCCAAAGATCCACTTCAACACCTTCAGCTGAGCAAAGGGGCTCTTCCGTTGGCCAGAAAGATCATTCTCGACTGCGACCCCGGGCACGACGACGCGATCGCCATGCTCCTGGCGTACGGCAATCCCGACATCGACCTCGTCGCCGTCACGACCGTGGTCGGCAACCAGACCCTGGAGAAGGTCACCCGCAACGCGCTGTCCGTGGCCCGGATCGCCGGCATCACCGGCGTGCCCTTCGCGGCCGGTTCCCCGCGGCCCCTCGTACGGACCATCGAGAACGCACCGGAGATCCACGGCGACACCGGGCTGGACGGCCCGGACCTGCCCGAGCCGAACTTCGAGCTCGACCGCCGGCACGCCGTCGACCTCATCATCGACACGGTGATGTCGCACGAACCGGGCGAAATCACCATCGTGCCGACCGCCGGCCTGACCAATATCGCCCTGGCCGTGCGCAAGGAGCCCCGCATCGCCGAGCGCGTCCGCGAGGTCGTGCTGATGGGCGGCGGGTACCACGAGGGCAACTGGAGCGCGGTCGCCGAGTTCAACATCGTCATCGACCCGCACGCCGCGCACATCGTCTTCAACGAGAGCTGGCCCGTCACCATGGTCGGCCTGGACCTCACCCACCAGGCGCTGGCCACCCCCGAGGTCACCAAGAAGATCGCCGCCGTCGGCACCAAGCCCGCCACGTTCGTCCTGGAACTGCTGGACTTCTTCCGCGACGCCTACCGGGAGAACCAGGGCTTCGAGCACCCGCCGGTGCACGACCCCTGCGCCGTCGCCTACGTCATCGACCCGGACGTCATGACCGTGCGCAAGGCCCCCGTGGACATCGAGCTGACCGGCGGCCTGACCATGGGCATGACCGTCACCGACTTCCGCTGGCCCATCCCCGAGGACTGCCACACCCAGGTCGCCGTCAAGCTGGATCACGAACGGTTCTGGAACCTCGTCGTGGACGCCCTTGAGCGCATCGGCGACGTCGAGGCATGAGCGCGCCGCACACCGCACGGGCCGCCGAGACGGCGGGTCCGGGGCGCACCGTACGGATCGGCGTGCTGGTCACCGCGCTGCTGACGGCCTGCGTCGCCTTCCAGCTCAACGCCAGCATGCTCAGCCCCGCGCTCAAGAGCATCGAGGACAGCCTCGGCGCCACCTCGGCCGAGATCGGGCTCACCCAGACCGCGTTCTTCACCTCGGCGGCCCTGTTCTCGCTGTTCCTGCCGCGGCTCGGCGACATCGTCGGCCGCCGCAAGGTGCTCGCCGGGATGATGGCCCTGATGGTCGTCGGGTGCGTCGTGGCGGCGCTGGCGCAGAGCGTGCCGATGCTGTTCGTCGGCCGCGTCATCCAGGGCGTGTCGGGACCGACCGTACCGCTGTGCCTGATCATGCTGCGGGTCGAGGTCACCGAGCCGAAGCGGTACGGCACACTGCTCGGCGTGATCACCGCGGTCAACGGCGGCATCGCCGGCGTCGACTCCCTGGCCGGCGGCTACCTCGCCGACCGGCACGGATTCGCGGCGGTCTTCTGGGCCATGGCCGTCGTCGCCGCGATCGCCGCCGCCCTCGTCGCCGTCATGGCGCCGGAGTCGAAGGCACCCGACAGCCACCGGATGGACTGGCCGGGCGTCCTGCTGCTGGTGGTGTCGGTCGGCTCGATGCTCGTCGCGCTCAACGAGGCGGGCAAGCTGGCCGCCGCGAACTGGCCGCTCATCGCGGTCCTCGTGGTCGTGGCGGCGGCCGCGTTCTGGCTGTTCTGGCGCACCGAGGACCGCTCCGGGCACCCCCTGGTCGCGACAAGGCACCTGCGGCAGCGCTCGACCTGGGCGACGCTGCTGACCACCATGCTGACGATGACGGGCGTCTTCGCCGTCATGAACGGGCTCATCCCCGCCTTCGCGCAGGACGCGCAGGCCGGGCTCGGCATGTCGGCCGAGCAGTCCGCGTGGTGGACGCTGACGCCGTACGCCATCGCCGGTCTGGCCATGGGCCCGATCGCCGGACGGCTCGCGGCGACCTTCGGGTACGGCCGGGTCCTGCGGCTCGGGCTCGTCGGCGCGGCGGCGACCGTCGTGCTGATGATCGTCACGCTCTCCGCCCACTCGCGGGGACTGCTGCTGGCCGCCTCCATCCTGGTGGGCATCACCTACGCGGGCGTGGCGAACATCGTGCTCAACGGGCTCGGCATCGTCCTGTCGCCCAAGGAGAACCCGGGCTTCCTGCCCGGCCTGAACGCCGGCGCCTTCAACCTGGGCTCCGGCCTCAGCTTCGCCGCCCTGTACGCCGTCAAGACCGCCGTCCCGGCCGACGACCCGGCGTCCGCCTCCGGCTACACCGCCGGCATGATCGCCGGCGTCGTCATCATGGCCGCCGCCCTCGCGACGTCGTTCCTGATCCCGAAGCCGGTGGAGGCCGAAGCGCACGAGTGAGCGCCGCGGCACGCCTCCGGACGGCCCGGCCCCGCACACGCGGGCCGGGCCGTCCGTCTGCTCCCCGCCAGGTCAACGGCCCGCCGTGGCGTCGCCGACCACCATGGCGACGAAGTCCGCCACCGCCCTGCGGCGGGCGAAGGGGCTGCCCGGGCGGGGGACGCCCGCCGGCGGCTCCACCACGCCGGACCGGTGGAGGCGCAGCGCCTCCGCGATCACGGGGCGCCACTCCGCGCCGAACGTCTCCAGGGCGTACCGGCCCGCCCCGCCCTTGGACGTGATCTCGCCGGTCGCGAGCGTGTAGTGCAGACGGCTGACCCCGAGGACACCCCAGGCGGTCGCCCAGCCGTGCAGGGCCAGCACGCCCCTGAGCGACAGCGGCTCGCGGTGCGCGGCCTGCCAGCGCCGCCAGTAGCCGTCGAGGTTGCCGAGCGTCCACTCGCGCAAGGCGGCCGGGTCCACGCCGACGTCGAAACCGCCAGGCGCGGGACCACGCACCGGAACGGCGTTGGCCGCGAGGACCGACCACGTCACCGGATTGACCTCGAAACCGCCGCCGGCGTGAAACCGTCCCTGCAACGTGTGCGGAGCGCCCGGGCAGGAGGCGAAGCCGCCGGCGAGGTCGTCCCACGTGACGTGGACACCGTCGAAGTGCGGTCTCCGGTGGCGCTTGCGCGTTTCGGCGTGGGCCTGCTCCAAAGCCGCGATGTCCGCCGCGGAAGGGCGTCGCGCGGAAACGGCCACGAAATCGACGTCGCTGCGCCCCGGCCGGAAATCCCCCAACGCGACGGACCCCGTCAGATACAGCCCTTCGACGAGCCCGGGACGCCACCGGTCCGCACTCGTGAGGAATGTGCCCACTACCCCTTCCACCGAAGAATGCACCGTCCGGTCCCCTCCGCTTGCCGATTCGGATACGTGCCTTCTTGCTGGCACGCGCCCAGGGGGCAGCCGGTTCCGGCATGCGGCGGGTGCGTTCACGGAAACGGCCCTTGCACAGCGGCACCCGGTGACGTTCGTGGCGTTCGTCATGATGCGGCGGCGGAATGCCGAGGCCCGGTCAGCGGTGGCAGTACGAGTCGGACGACGCGTCGCCGCCCTGTAGGCGGGTCTGGTGGACGCGCAGGCCCTGGAAGTCCTCGCCGTGCGGGAAGAAGCGGGGGTCGGTGGTGAGGCCGCCGTGTTCGGGGTCGGCGTCGAGTTTGGCGAGCCAGGGGTGGATGCCGCCGGGGTAGAACTGGTCGTCCCACGAGCCGTACAGGGAATTGGTGAGGTACACCCGGCGCCCGTCGCGGCTGAGTTCGACCATCTGCGGGCCGCCGGTCAGGGGCAGTCCCGGCACCGCCGGGTGGGGCTGCCGGGCGGTGATGCCGCCGAGGCGGACGGACGCGGTGCGGCGGGGGTGGAAGGGGTCGCTGACGTCGTACTGGAACAGTTCGCCGGTGCCCCAGGCCGACACGTACAGCCAGCGGTCGTCCACCGACAGGTTGATGTCGGTGACCAGCGGCGGCACCGCGCCGAACGGCTTGAGTACCGGCGGCAGTTCGTCCTCCTTGGCGGGCTCCGCCGGGATGGTGACGACCTTGCGCGCGGCGAACCGGCCGTCGTCCTCGCGGTGCCACAGCCACACCGACGCCGACAGGTCCGCCACGCTCACCACCACGCCGGCGAAGCCCCACGTCGCACCGGGGTCGTGGGCCGGCCGCAGTTCCAGGACCATCTGGTGTTCGTCGCCCAGGTCGACGCGTTGCAGGTGGCGGCCGGTGTCCAGTTCCCAGAAGTGCAGCGCGTGGCCGTACGAGCGGCCGAGCAGCAGCTCGGGGTCGACGCCGTTCTCGACCATCGACGGGGTGCCCCACTCGCTGGTCACGGCGACGTTCCGGTTCAGGTGCCACCAGACGTCGTAGGCCAGGCGCTGCGGGCCGCGGTCCGTCTCCCAGGGGCGCAGTACGTCGAAGGTCTCGTGGTCCAGGAGCGCCACGCCGCCCGGGCCGTCGTTCCCGTGCGCGCCGCCGAGGCAGGACAGCAGGACGCCGCCGGGCCCGCAGTGCAGCGTGTGCGGCCGTGAGTAGCCGGCCCGGTCGGCCAGTTCGGCGGGTTCGATCACCTTGACCAGGCGGGGGCGGGCCGGGTCCGGGTGGGTGTCGAAGACGTGCAGCCGGGAGGAGCGGAGTCCCGGCGTCAGTAAGTAGCGTCGTTCCGGGGCGTGGTGGCCTTCGTGGGCGAGCGCGCTGGAGCAGGCGTTCCAGCCGAAGTGGTGCAGTTCGTCGCCCAGGCCTGGTACTTCGGCGAGGTGCAGCACCCGTCCGTACGAGTACGACCGGGGGTCGGCGTCGACCACGATCAGCGCGTCGGGGCGCTGGGCGGCGCGGTCGAAGCCGACGAGGTAGGCGAGCTTTTCCGGGGGAGCGGCGATGGCTTCGGCGGGGGTCCGGTAGAGGGTGGGGTCGAGGTGCGCGGCGTGTTCAGAAGCAGCGTGATCAGAAGTAGTCATCTTCTGGCTCCCCTTGACTCTTCGCGGTTCCGTGGCCGGCCCCGGGACCGCCGTGGGGGCGAGCCTCGCACAGGGTGTTTTCGCCGCCAAGGGCGCGCCGCCACCGGACGGCTGGGGGCAGCGGCCGAAAGTCGTTGCCCGGCTGCCGGATTGTCATACCCGTACGCGATGATCGCAGTACGGTCCGGCCGGATCCGACCGGCGGGACCGCGCGCAGAACGAACCACCGGGCATCCGGTGGGACGCACCATGCAACCAGATACGGGGTACTACTCAATGCGACGATTGGGCACTGGACTGACCGCACTCGCGCTGGCAGGCGCGGTGGTGGCCGCGACGGCGGTGTCGGCCACGGCCGCACCGGCCGCCGCGCCCCCGGCGAAGTGCGACACGGGCGGCTGGGGGAGCGCCCCGAAGTCCGCCGCGGCCAACGACTACAAGCCGCTGACGAAGGTCAGGGCCGGGCAGCACGCCTGCTACGACCGGCTGGTCTTCGAGGTCCCGTCCGCCGGCGGCAAGCCGGTCGGCTACCGGGTCGGCTACGTCGACGCCCTGCACCAGGACGGCTCGGGCGACCGCATTCCGGTCGGCGGCGGCGCGATCCTGGAGATCCGGGTGGCGGCGCCGAGCTACGACCCGGAGACGGGCAAGGCGACATACCCGGCCAAGGCCGGCAAGCCGCTCCCGGGTGTCGACATCAGGGGCTTCAAGACCTTCAAGGACACCCGCTTCGCGGCCAGCTTCGAAGGCGACACGCAGATAGGCCTGGGCGTGCGCAAGCGCCTTCCGTTCCGCGTCGTCCAGCAGAAGAACCAGCTCGTCGTGGATGTCGCCCACTCCTGACGGGTGACTGGCCCGTAAGGGCGCGCAGGCGGGTCGCGACCGGTTCGAACCCGGTTCGCGACCCGCCGTACGGTCACGGCCGCCCCGTCACGCCTCCGGCACGATGTGCGTGACCACCGTCTCCACCAGTTTGTCCAGCTCGGTGTCGGAGAGGACGCCGGGCAGGGTGAAGTGCTCCAGCAGCACCCCTGTCATGGCGAGGTAGAGGGCCAGCACGGTTTCCGCGTCGCCGGGCAGCCCGGCGTCCAGGTGGAACTGGACGCTCTCCTCGAAGGCGGTGCGCACGGCGCTGGTCAGTTCGGCCTGGAGGGCCGGACGGCGGGTGGCCTCCAGGCGCAGCTCCAGCATCGCCAGATAGCCGGTGCGCTCGTCGCTCATCCGCCGCACCAGCCACCGCATCAGCTCGGTGACCAGTTCCCGGCTGGGCGCCGGGCGCATCGCCTCGCCGACCTTGACCGGGTCGGGCGTCATCCGTACGTGGATGCGGCTGCCGGCCTGGGTGAACAGGTCGTCCCTGCTCGCGAAGTAGTTGGACGCGGTGCCGACCGGGACGCCGGCCTGGGCGTCGACCGCGCGGAAGGTGAGCCCGCGGGCCCCTTCCCGCGCCAGTACCTCGATGGCGGCATCGACGAGGGCGGTCCTGCGCTCCGGGTTCCTGGCCATCCGTTTCGCTCCTCAAAAGGCCTTCTCGTAAGGGCTTGCTTAACCACTACACCTGAAGCACTATAGGCGAAGTGGTTGCGCCGTGGAACACACTCGCGCCCCACCACCCCTATCCCAGGCCCGTGATGCGCCCACCGCATCGCCCGCGGAAAAGAGGACCACCTTGCGAAAGCTCACCTACTTCGTGGCCTGCTCGATCGACGGCTTCATCGGCGACCCGAACGGTGACGCCTCGTCGATGTACCAGTTCGTGACCGAGGAGTTCCTGGACTTCCTCAAGACGGAATACCCGGAGACCGTCTCGGTCGAAGGCCGCAACGCCCTCAACTTCCACGACGCGCCGAACCAGCGGTTCGACACGGTGGTCCAGGGGCGCGCCAGCTACCAGCTGGCGCTCGACACCGGCATCACCAGCCCGTACGGCCACCTGCGCGAGTACGTGGCCACCCGGAGCCTCAAGGAGTCGCCCGACCCGAACGTGCACCTGATCTCCGACGACCTGGTCGGCGCGGTCCGCGCCCTCAAGGCGGAGGACGGCGACCTGGGCATCTGGCTCTGCGGCGGCTCCCGCCTGGCCGGCGAGCTGCTCGACGAGGTCGACGAGCTGGTGATCAAGACCTACCCGCAGGTCTACGGCACCGGCATGCCGATGTTCGGCTCGGACTTCGCCGTCACGGACTTCGCCCTCGACTCGGTCCGCGCCTTCGACAACGGCGTCCTGGTCAGGAAGTACACCCGCAAGCGGTGACCGCCGGGCGGGTGACGCGCCGGGCCCGGGCGGACCCCGCGGCGTGCGCTCAGGACGGCCGTGCCGCGACGATCCCGATCGTGACCAGGGCCAGTACCACCCAGGCGAACCACAACCACCCGCTGCCGCCCAGCGCCGCGGTGTAGGCCGTCGCCACGACCAGTCCGCCCACCGTGCACGCCGCCATCGCCTTGCCGGATCCGGGCATCCCCGCACCTCCTCATGGCGGCCCGGTGGCGCAACGCCACGGGCCGCGGCCTTGGGGACATCGTCCCCGGCCGCGGCCCGTACCGCCAGCTCTCGTGCGCGACCTTCGGTCAGCGGCCCGTCACCCCGCGCGCCCTCCCTGGCCACGCGCCTGGAGAGAGGCGAGGTACGCGTTGTACGCGGCCAACTCCTGGTCGCCGTCCCGCGCCGCCGCGCGGTCCTTGCGCTGGTTCTGCCGCTCCTCGGACTTGTACCACTGGTAGAGGAGGGCGACGAGGACCAGCACCGAGGGGATCTCGCTGAAGGCCCAGGCGATGCCGCCCGCCGCGCTCTGGTCGCCCAGCGCGTCGATCCCCAGGGACGCCGGCGGGTTCTCGAACGTCTTGATCATCGTCTCGGTGCCCATCATCAGCGCGATGCCGAAGAACGCGTGGAAGGGCATGCCCGCGAACAGCTCCAGCATCCGCATCACGTAGCCCGGCCGGTGCGGTCCGGGGTCCACGCCCATGATCGGCCAGAAGAAGACCAGGCCCACCGCCAGGAAGTGCACCATCATCGCGATGTGCCCGGCCCTGGACTGCATCAGGAAGTCGAAGAGCGGCGTGAAGTACAGCGCGTACAGGCTCGCGATGAACATCGGGATGGTGAACGCCGCGTGCGTGATCACCCGCATGTACCGGCTGTGCAGCAGCGCCACCAGCAGCTCGCGCGGTCCCTTGCGGCCGCGCCCGGCGGCGGGCAGCGCCCGCAGCGTCAGCGTCACCGGCGCGCCGAGCAGCAGCAGGATCGGCGACAGCATGCTGATCACCATGTGCTGCACCATGTGCACACTGAACATGACCATGCCGTAGTCGTTGAGCTTGGTGCACATCACCAGGGCCACGGTCAGTACGCCGACGACCCAGGCCACCGTCCGGCCCACCGGCCAGTGGTCACCGCGCCGCCGCAGCCGCAGCACCGCCCAGCCGTACAGCGCCAACCCCAGCAGGCAGCCGATCAGGAAGAACGGGTCTCCGCCGAACTCCATGCCACGCCCCAGCGTGAACGGCGGCAGATCCATGTTCATGCCGTGCCCGCCGTGATCCATCCGCTCGCTCCTGATTCGTACCGATACTCCGCGACCAGACTAGAACCGCCCCCGGCCAGAGCCACGGCCGGGGGCGGTCCGGAGCGTCGTACGGCGCGCCTCGGGGACGGCTACAGCACGCACTCGGCCTCGGCGTAGCGCTCCTCGGGCACCGTCTTGAGCGTCTCCACGGCCTCGGCCAGCGGCACCAGCGTGATGTCCGTCCCCCGCAGCGCCGTCATCATCCCGAACGCCCCGCGGTGCGCCGCCTCCACCGCGTGCCACCCGAAGCGGGTCGCCAGCACCCGGTCGTACGCGGTCGGCGTGCCGCCCCGCTGCACATGCCCCAGGATCACCGCGCGGGCCTCCTTGCCGAGCCGCCGCTCCAGCTCCAGCGACAGCTGCCGCGCGACACCGGCGAACCGCTCGTGCCCGTAGACGTCGGTGCCGCCCGAGTCGAAGGCCATCGTGCCCTCGCGCGGCTTGGCGCCCTCGGCGACCACCACGATCGCGAACTTCTTGCCCGCCTCGAAACGCTCACCGACCTTGCGGGACAACTCCGCCACGTCGAAGGGGCGTTCCGGTACGACGATGGCGTGCGCGCCGGCGGCCATCCCCGAGTGCAGCGCGATCCACCCGGTGTGCCGGCCCATGACCTCGACGATCAGCACCCGCTGGTGCGACTCCGCGGTGGTCTTCAGCCGGTCCAGCGCGTCGGTGGCCACGCCCACCGCCGTGTCGAAGCCGAAGGTGACATCGGTCGCGGCGATGTCGTTGTCGATGGTCTTGGGCACGCCGACGATCGGCAGGCCGGCGTCGGACAGCAGCCGGGCCGCCTTCAGCGTGCCCTCGCCGCCGATCGGGATGATCGCGTCCAGGCCCAGCTCGGCCACATGGCCGCGGGCCAGCTCCACGCCGTCCCGCAGGTGCGCGGGCTGCACCCGCGACGACCCGAGGATGGTGCCGCCGCGCGCCAGGATGCCGCCGACGGCATCCAGGTCCAGCTTGCGGTAGTCGCACTCCAGGAGGCCCTTCCAGCCGTCCCGGAAACCGATGACCTCGTCGCCGTGGTCGGCGGTGGCACGGTGGACGACGGACCGGATGACGGCGTTCAGCCCGGGGCAGTCGCCTCCGGAGGTGAGCACACCAATACGCATTGCTTCGAAGACCCTCTGCACATCAGAGTCCGTCTGCCGCACCCCGGCCGGGCGCGGGCACGGACTCTCAACCGGACGCCCGGACCCCGTCGTCCGGTTGGATTGCGCTCACCCTACAAGCGCGAGGCGTCCGGCACACCCACGCCCGCAGTGCGGACACTGCGGGCGTGGCCGAGTGGAGAATCGTTACGCGGGCTGGGTGGCCGCGGCGATGCGTTCCTGCCGCAGCGCCTCGTACCAGCGGTCGTCGGCCGGCGGCAGCGCGTTGACGTCCAGCGCCAGCTTGATCAGCAGGTCCGCGATGTGCGGGTTGCGCGCCAGCACCGGACCGTGCATGTACGTACCGAAAACGGTGTCGTTGTACGCGCCCTCGTAGCCGTCGCCGACGCCGTTGCCCTTGCCGAGACGGATCCGGGCGAACGGGCGGGCCGTCTGCCCCAGGTGCGTCACGCCCTGGTGGTTCTCGAACCCGGTCAGCGGCGGCAGGTTCAGCTGCGGGTCGATGTCGCCCAGTACGTCACCGACGCACCGCTCGCCCTCGCCGCGGGTGCTCACCACGTCCAGCAGCCCCAGGCCCTGCTCCCGCTCCCCGAGGTCGTTGATGAACTCGTGGCCCAGGATCTGGTAGCCGGCGCACACCGAGAAGACGATCGCGCCGTTGGAGACCGCGCGGTTCAGGCCGCCGTCGCGGCGCAGCCGCTCGGCCGCCAGCCGCTGCGGCCGGTCCTCGCCGCCGCCGATCAGGTAGATGTCACCGGAGGTGGGAATCTGCTGGTCGGAGCGGACGTCGAGGCGCTGCACGTCCAGTCCGCGCTGGCGCGCCCGGCGCTCCACCACCAGGGCGTTGCCCTGGTCACCGTACGTGCTCAGCAGGTCCGGGTAGATCCACACCAGGCGCAGGCTGTTGTCACTCATGCTCGCTCGTCCTTGTCGTGAAGGTCGCTGGTTCACGTCAGTTGCCCACGCGCCGGCGGAGGTCCTGGAAGGCCGTGTAGTTGGCGATGACCTCGATACGGCCCGGAGGAGCCGCCTGCACCGCCTCGTCCACCGTGTCGCACACCCGGAAGTCCAGGTTCGCGACCTCCAGGCGGACCGCCATGTCCAGCTTGCGGTCACCGATCACGAAGATCGGGTGCCCGGCCAGCCGGGTGTAGTCGACGTCCCACAGCCAGGAGGTGTCCGTGCCGTCCGCGCCGCGCGCGTTCACCGAGAGAATCACCGGCGTCGGCGGCGGGTCGATCAGCGAGAACGTCTCCAGCCAGCCCGCCGGGTTCTTCGCCAGCAGCAGCCGCAGCTCGCGCTCCATGAACGAGACCACGTCGTAGCGGCCCGCGACCGCCTGGACGGAGTACATCCGCTCCAGGGCGACCTGCGGCGGCACGCCGAACGCCGCGGCGACCGCCGCCGACGTCGTCGCGTTCGCCTTGTTCGCGCGGCCCGGCAGCTGGAGCCGGATCGGCCAGGCGCTGCCGTGCGGGTCCAGCACATGATCACCGGAGAGCGCCCAGCTCGGCGTCGGCCGGCGGAATCCGCACTCGGCGCAGAACCAGTCGTCGCCGGGGCGCTGCATCACGCCACCGCACGACGGGCAGGACCAGGCATCGTCCTTCCACTCCTGGCCCGCCGCGACCCACACCACGTTCGCCGACGACGAGGCCGCCCACACGATCAGCGGGTCGTCGCAGTTGGCGATGATCAGCGCCTTGGAACCGGCCAGCCCCTCCCGCCAGTGCTCGGCCAGCATGCGGGTCTCCGCCGCCCGGTCGAGCTGGTCGCGCGAGAGGTTCAGCAGCGCTATGGCCTTGGGCGTCACGTCCCGGGCCACACCCGACAGGTACTTCTCGTCCACCTCGATGACGCCGTAGCGGGCGTCCGAGCCGCCGGCCAGGGCGGAGGTGATGCCCGCCGGCATGTTGGCGCCGAGCGCGTTGGAGACCACCGGGCCGCTGGCCCGCAGCGCCTCCGCGATCAGCCGGGTCGTCGTCGTCTTGCCGTTGGTGGCCGACACCAGCACCACGTCCAGGTGCCGGGCGAGCCGGGCCAGCAGGTCGGGGTCGAGCTTGAGCGCCACCTTGCCGCCGATCACCGATCCGCTGCCGCGGCCTGCCGCCCGCGACACCGCCGCCGCGGCCCTGCCCGCCGTCACGGCCAGCTTGGCCCGCGGCGACAGCGGCTCCGTGTTGCCTGCCATCGTCCTTGATCCTCCTTGCATCCGGCGCCCTCCCGCCCTTAGGGCTGCCGGTGGAACGCCTCCTCCGGAGCCGATGACCGGCCGGAGGCTTCGGTCGGGGATCAGCCTATCGAGATCCGGCGGCGGCCCCGAATCCCGCTACCCGTGGCGCGACCTCCGCAACCCGCGACGACCTGCGTCGTCACACGTTCCAGAACGTACGCTTACCCCCATGCGTTCCCGCTCGATCCCCGGCAGCTCCGGCCGCCCGCGCCCCGTGCGACTCCTCGGCGACCCCGCCCTGACCGGCGCCTGCCAGGAGGTCACCGCCTTCGACGCCGGGCTCGCCGGACTCGTCGAGGACATGTTCGCGACGATGTACGCGGCCCGCGGCGTCGGCCTGGCGGCCAACCAGATCGGCGTTCCGCTGCGGGTGTTCGTCTACGACTGCCCGGACGACGAGGACCGCCGGCACCTCGGACACCTCGTCAACCCGCGCCTGGTGGAGGCCGACGGCGTCCTCGTCCGCGGTCCCGAGGGCTGCCTGTCGGTGCCCGGCGTCGAGGCCGGCACGCCGCGGTACGACCACGCCGTGGTGGAGGGGTTCAGCGTGACGGGCGAGCCGCGCACCGTCTCCGGCACCGGCTTCTTCGCCCGCTGCCTCCAGCACGAGTGCGACCACCTTCAGGGCGGCCTCTACCTCGACCACCTCACCGGCCTGCGCCGCCGCCGCGCCCTGCGGGCCGCGGCCCGCGCGCCGTGGGCGGGCCGTAAGCGGGCGGCGGGGGAGTAGCGGCCGGGCCCCGGGTTCAGAACCCCGGCCCGCCCAGCCGGTCGCCGGCCGCTGCCAGCCGGCCCCACAGCAGGTCGGCCAGGTGCTGTACCAACTGCGCTCGCGGGCAGGGGCGTTCCCGCAGCCACCAGTCGCCGGCCGCGTGCATCATGCCGACTATGCCGTGACCCCAGACCCGGGCCAGTTCCTCGCCGCCGGGGCCCAGGTCCAGCCGTTCGCCTATCACCTTCGCCAGTTCCTCGCCGAGCCGGCGCAGCAGCGGGGCGGAGTGCCGGCCGACGTCGAATCCGCCGTCCTTGTCGGCGGCCTGCCCTTCGTCGGCCGGATGCATCAGGAACCGGTAGACCTGCGGCCGGGCCTCGATCGCGCTCAGGTACGTGTCGAGCGTGGCCTCGACGCGGTCCCGGCGCGGTACGGGGGAGTCGAGCGCGGCGCGCAGCCCGTCCAGCAGCGCGTCGGTGTGCCGTACGGCCAGCGCCCGGTACAGCCCGCCCTTGTCGCCGAAGTGCCGGTAGAGGATCGGCTTGGTGATGCCCGCCTCCGCCGCGATGGCGTTCATCGAGGCGTCCGGGCCGTCGCGCAGCACCACCCGGTCCGCGGCCTCCAGAAGCTCGCGGCGCCGCCGCTCGGTGGCCGTCTGCTGCCGCCTTACCGTGTGCCGCGCGTCCGTCGCGGCGCCGTGCTCCGAGGCAGGCTGCTCCACCGCTGTGGCCTGGTGCCGGCCGTCGTGCTGGGTGTTTTCCATGTCCCACTCCCCGCCCTTGTGAATCCGTGACGCTCGCGCAACGTAACACCCGCACTGCGGGGTGATTGGGGGCCCGGAGGAGTTGACATCCCTTACTGGCGGGTAACAGACTCAAGTTACCGCAAGTAACATTCCTGGGGATGTCACCCGGGAACGCAGCGCTGGAGGGGTCATGGCCGAGTTCACCATGGAGCTCAACGACGAGCAGAAGGAGGTCAGGGACTGGATCCACGGCTTCGCGGCCGACGTCATGCGCCCCGCGGCCGCCGAGTGGGACGAACGCGAGGAGACCCCCTGGCCGGTGATCCAGGAAGCCGCCAAGATCGGCCTGTACTCCCTCGACTTCTACGCCCGGCAGTTCTTCGACCCGACCGGCCTCGGCATCCCCATGGCCATGGAGGAACTGTTCTGGGGCGACGCCGGGATCGGCCTGTCGATCGTCGGCACCGGCCTGGCCGCCGTCGGCGTACTGGCCAACGGCACCGAGGAGCAGATCGGCACCTGGATCCCGCAGATGTACGGCGACGCCGCCGACGTGAAGGTCGCCGCCTTCTGCTCCTCCGAACCCGACGCCGGCTCCGACGTCTCCGCCATGCGCACCCGCGCCGTCTACGACGAGGCCAAGGACGAATGGGTGCTCAACGGCACCAAGACCTGGGCTACCAACGGCGGCATCGCCAACGTCCACGTCGTCGTGGCGGTCGTCGACCCCGGCCTCGGGCCCAAGGGCCACGCCTCCTTCATCGTCCCGCCGGGGACCCCCGGGCTGACCCAGGGCCAGAAGTTCAAGAAGCACGGCATCCGCGCCTCGCACACCGCCGAGGTCGTCCTGGAGGACGTACGCGTCCCCGGCCACTGCCTGCTCGGCGGCAAGGAGAAGCTGGACGAGCGCCTGGCCAGGGCTCGCGAGCGGGCGCGGGGCAACGGCGAGCGTGTGAAGAACGCCGCCATGGCCACCTTCGAGGCGTCCCGCCCGGCGGTCGGCGCCCAGGCCGTCGGCATCGCCCGCGCCGCGTACGAGGTCGCCCTCGACTACGCCAAGACGCGCGTGCAGTTCGGCCGCCCGATCATCGACAACCAGGGCGTCGCCTTCCAGCTGGCCGACATGCGCACCCAGATCGACGCCGCCCGCCTCCTGGTCTGGCGCGCCTCCTGGATGGCCACCGCCGGCAAGCCGTTCACCTCCGCCGAGGGCTCCATGTCCAAGCTGTTCGCGGGCGAGACCGCGAAGAAGGTGACCGCCCAGGCCATGCAGATCCTCGGGGGCAACGGGTACACCCGCGAGTACCCGGTCGAGCGGATGCACCGCGACGCCGCCATTTACACGATCTTCGAAGGGACCAGCGAGATCCAGCGGCTGGTCATCGCCAGGACGGTGTCCGGGATGCCGATCCGGTAGGGCCCGGCACACCGGCCGAAACGGCCCGGCGCGGGTTCCGGACCCGCCGCGGTCCCCGCCACCCGGGCGGCGGTCTCCCGCGCGGACAGCCGACGGCTGAGCGGGGAGCGTGCCCGCCCGGTCAGGCGGCGGTCTCCTGTCGTGGCACCACCTTGAACACGTCGCCGTGCGCGGCGTACACCACGTGTACGTCCTCCCCGGCGGCGCGCAGCACCTCCACCACCGCGTCCAGCATCGGCAGCGACCGGGCGCTGCCCGCGGGCAGCTGGCGCGGTAACGACACGGCGGGCACGCGGAGCGGTTCCTCAACGACGTTCATGACACCTGTCCCCTCTCGGCACGGACCATCCCCCGTCGGCACCACCGCGCCGTCGGCGTAGCCAGCTTCGGGCACGGCGATGAACAGAAACTCAACGGCCCGCGTACCGACGTCAATCGGCGCAGACCGCCGCCAGTTCGTCGGTGCCGGGCGGTGGCCCGCGCGGTCGCGGTCGCGGGCCCGCGCGGACGTCCCGCACGCTCTGGTCGACACCGACCAGCTGGACCAGGTGCACCCCTGGCCGCCGCCCGGCCTCGGGGCGAGCGAGCTGTCCCGCCGCAATCTCGCGGCGCTCTGGGCCAACTTCGCCGGCGTGGGTCACACCCGGCTGATCCTGACCGGCGTGTTCGTCGCGCCGGCGCGGGAGTCGGAGTGGATCGCCGAGGCCGTACCGGGCGCCGGGATCACGGCCGTACAGCTGACTGCCGACGTGGCCACCCTGGAACACCGGGTCCGCCGCCGCGAGATCGGCACCGGCTGCGCCGGTGAGCACCGTGCCGCCCTCAGGCCGCGTTGCCGCCCCACGCCCTCCCGCCGACCGTCGGCCCGGCGGGCGTCTCACTCCGTAGCGATCCCTTGACGGCTGGAAGGCTGCGCTCTACTTTCATCCGTACTTCCGCAGAGTAAAACTTATGTTCCGTAATGCGGAATAACGCGGAATCATGCTCGTCATCCGAACCGCCAGCAGTGCAGCTCACGCTTCCGCCCCCGGGCCGGAGCGCGATCCGACAGGCCGACGCAGGAGTACTCGATGCCTCGAATGACCGCCGCTCGTGCGGCTGTGGAGATCCTCAAGCGCGAAGGCGTGACCAACGCGTTCGGCGTGCCGGGCGCCGCGATCAACCCGTTCTACGCGGCCCTCCGCGCCGGCGGCGGCATCCACCACACGCTCGCCCGCCACGTCGAGGGCGCCTCCCACATGGCCGAGGGCTACACCCGTACCAAGCCCGGCAACATCGGCGTCTGCGTCGGCACCTCGGGCCCCGCCGGCACCGACATGATCACCGGCCTGTACTCCGCCATCGGCGACTCGATCCCGATCCTGTGCATCACCGGCCAGGCACCGACCGCGGTGATCCACAAGGAGGACTTCCAGGCCGTCGACATCGCCAAGATCGCCGCCCCGGTCACCAAGGCCGCGACCACCGTCCTGGAGGCCGCCCAGGTTCCCGGCGTCTTCCAGCAGGCGTTCCACCTGATGCGCTCGGGGCGGCCGGGTCCCGTCCTGATCGACCTGCCGATCGACGTGCAGCTGACGGAGATCGAGTTCGACCCGGAGACGTACGAGCCGCTGCCGGTGCACCGGCCGAAGGCGACGCGCAAGCAGGCCGAGAAGGCCCTCGCCATGCTGAACGCGGCCGAGCGCCCGCTGCTCGTCGCGGGCGGCGGCATCATCAACGCCGACGCCTCGGACCTGCTGGTCGAGTTCGCCGAGCTGACCGGCGTCCCCGTCGTCCCCACCCTGATGGGCTGGGGCGGCATCCCCGACGACCACCGTCTCAACGCGGGCATGGTCGGCCTCCAGACCTCGCACCGCTACGGCAACGCGACCTTCCTGGAGTCGGACTTCGTCCTCGGCATCGGCAACCGCTGGGCCAACCGCCACACGGGCAAGCTGGACGTCTACACCCAGGGCCGCACCTTCGTGCACGTCGACATCGAGCCCACCCAGATCGGCAAGATCTTCGCCCCGGACTACGGCATCGCCTCGGACGCCAAGGCGGCGCTGGAACTGTTCGTCGAGGTCGCCAAGGAGCTGAAGGCCGCCGGCGTACTGCCGGACCGCGGCGAGTGGGCCGCCTCGGCACAGCACCGCAAGGCCACGCTCCAGCGCCGTACGCACTTCGACGACGTGCCGCTCAAGCCGCAGCGGGTGTACGAGGAGATGAACCGCGCGTTCGGCCCCGAGACCCGGTACGTCACCACCATCGGCCTCTCGCAGATCGCGGGCGCGCAGATGCTGCACGTCTACAAGCCGCGCCACTGGATCAACTGCGGCCAGGCCGGGCCGCTGGGCTGGACCATCCCGGCCGCGCTGGGCGTCGCCACCGCCGACCCCGAGGGCAGCGTCGTCGCGCTCTCCGGCGACTACGACTTCCAGTTCATGCTGGAAGAGCTGGCGGTCGGCGCCCAGCACAACATCCCGTACGTGCACGTGCTGGTCAACAACTCCTACCTCGGCCTGATCCGCCAGGCTCAGCGCAACTTCGACATGGATTACCAGGTCACGCTGGAGTTCGAGAACATCAACGCCCCCGAGCTGGGCGTCTACGGCGTGGACCACGTCAAGGTCGCCGAGGGGCTCGGCTGCAAGGCCATCCGCGTCACCGAGCCGGACCGGCTGCTGCCCGCCTTCGAGGAGGCCAAGAAGCTGGCCGCCGAGCACCGGGTCCCGGTCGTCGTCGAGGCCATCCTGGAGCGGGTCACCAACATCGCGATGAGCGGCACCGACATCGGCAGCGTCAACGAGTTCGAGGAACTGGCCACCGAACCGGGCCACGCGCCGACCGCCGTCGTGCCGATGGGCTGAGGGAGCCGGGGCGCCGCTGCTGGAGCGGCCTGGAGTACAGGCCCGGCGACGGCCCCAGCGTCGGCGTCCCGGATCAGCCGTTGCGGTTCATCGTCTTGTGGATCCAGCCCGTGTAGGCGGGCGCGCTGGTGTAGAGCCCCGGGCCCTCGCTGCATCGCACGCCCGGGACCCCTGGGCCCGAGGTGACGCCGACGAGTTCCCAGCGTCCCTTCCGGCCCCGCTGGAGCTGGGGGCCGCCCGAATCGCCGTGGCATGCCATGGCCTTCGGCGCCTGGCTGATCGTGCACAGGCGGGTGCTGCTCGCGTAGCCCGGCGCGCACTCGGAGACCGTTCCCCTACGCGTGTCGAGCTCCTGGAGCCGGTTGGGGAAGACCCACTTGGTGGGGTCGGAGGCGGTGTCGTCGATGGTGCCGAAGCCCAGGATCCGGGTCGGAGTGCCGGGCCGTCCCGGCTTGTCGGCGATGCGGACGGGCTTCTCGGAGACCGGGCGGTTCAGGCGGATCAGGGCGACGTCGTCGCGGTTGGGACCGGCGTCCTCGCCGTTCTTGTAGCCCGGATGGGACACCGTCTTCGCGATGGACCGGACCGTGCCCCCGGACTTCTTCCGCTCACTGCCGATCCGGACGGTGCCGTCCAGGGTGACGAGCCTCGGGTCCACGCAGTGGGCCGCTGTGAGCACCCACTTCGAGTCGATCAACGACCCCCCGCAGAAACCCTGGAAGGCGGGATTGTCCACACCCGTCACCGGGATCGACACCATGGACGGGTAACGCTGCGTGGAATCCTTCCCGTTGACGATGGCTTCGGCGCTGCCGGACATCATGGCGGCGCACGCCGCTCCCGCCAGGGCCACCGCGGCGGTGCGCGCCACCGTGCGGCGCGAGGACTTCAGGCTGAACACGGGTTCTCCGATCGGACGAGCTGGTGCGACACGCTCAGCCTCCGCCATCAAGCGGAACAGATCCATCCGGTCAGCGGGCCTGTCCGGGGCCCGGCCAGCGGGCCCATCCGGGGTAGGGAAAACCCCAGGGCGACACGTTCCGCGTCCGGCCGACATCCGCGAGAACGGTGTCGAGGTCGCGCAGGCCCGCATCGAGCATGTTCAGGGCGTCGGCCAGTCGTCGCCCGCGACCCGGGCGTGCATGTGCTCGTCGTGCCAGCCGTCGGAGTGCAGCAGCGCGCTGCGCAGGGTGCCTTCGAGCTGGAAGCCGGCCTTCTCCGCCACCCGGCAGGACGCCGGGTTGGCCACCGAGTGCGCGAGCCGCAGCCGGTGCAGACCGAGATCCTCCAACGCCCACCGGCTGATACGGAGCGTCGCCGCCACCGCGAGTCCGCGTCCCCGCGCGACCGGGAGCAGCCAGTAGAGGAACTCCGCGCTGCCGCCCTTGAGGTGCATGTCCGCGAGTCCGGCCAAACCCACCGCCTCGCCGCCGTCCCGGCCGGCGATCGCCCAGATGGCGGCCTGCTCGTCGTGCCAACGCCGGTGCCAGTGCGCGATCTTCTCCCGCGCCCCCTCAAGGGAGACCTGCTCGGGCCTGTTCCACTGCCGGATCGCCGGATCCTGGCAGGCGGCGACCAACACGTGCGCGTCGGAGGGGCGCCATGGGCGCAACTCGGCGTCCGGAGAGAGCGGGAGGGCGGGCTGCTCGCTGTCGCGCAGCCGGCCGGCGGGGACGACGGGCGGTATCACGGTAGTCATGGGCGGATCATGCCAAAGGCCGTCCGCGGGCCGAAGGCAGACTGCGCGGCGCGGCAGGGCGCCCTTGGTATGGTGCGCCGATGTCAGCGATCAAGGAGTTCCAAGTCACGTTTGACTGCGCGGAACCCGAGCGCCTCGCTCGTTTCTGGTGCGAGGTGCTGGGGTACGTCATACCGCCGCCCCCGGAGGGGTTTGCCACTTGGGACGATTTCCGGCGTTCCCAGCCCCCCGAGCAGCAGGACGCATGGTTCGCCTGCGTCGACCCCTCGGGCGTGGGCCCGCGGCTGTACTTCCAGCGCGTCCCCGAAGGGAAGGCCGCCAAGAACCGGGTGCATCTCGATGTGCGGGTCGGCACCGGACTCGTGGGTGAGGAGCGCCTCGCCACGCTGGAGGCCGAGTGCGCACGGCTGGTCCCGCTGGGCGCGGTACACGTGCGAACGCTGTACGACGGCAATGATTCGTGCATCCCGATGCTGGACATCGAGGGCAACGAGTTCTGTATCGACTGATTCTGTATCGACTGAGCGTGCTCCGGGCCGGAGAGGGGCAGCGGGCTTCGTCACTCCGAAGAGCGATCCCCGGTCGGGCGCCCCAGCACCCGCAGGCCGCGTGACCGGTTCAGGGCCGCCGCGATCTCGTGGCGGCGCGGCAGGGCGAAGTCCTCGTCCCGGACGGCGAGCAGTTGGTGCGCGCCGTCCGCCAGGTCGGCGTCGAGCAGGTCCAGCGCCTCGGCGAGCGTGCGTTCGCCGTCCGCGTACCCGCGCCGCACCATCAGTTCGAGGGCGAGGCCGATGCCCACCACCTGGCGCGCGTCCGTGATCTGTTCGACGGCCCGCAGGTCGATGTCGTGCTCGCCCAGGGTCAGCGCGTCGTCTCCGCGGGCACGGATACGGGACCGGCCGCGTACCGACGTGTCGAGCGAGGCGGGGTCGGGACGGCGGTGCCCGACGCCGGGGAAAAACTCCGCCTCGGCGGTCCTGCCGGTCGGCACCGCCGCCAGCCGGCGCGCCCGCTCGGTGACATCGGACGGCAGGTAGGAATCCATCATGAGCACCTGGTCGGCGACCTCCATGTAGTCGCCGGAGCCGCCCATCACCAGGACGGTCGAGACGCCGTGGTCACGGTGCAGGGAGCGCACCAAATCCACGAACGGGGTCAGCGGCTCCCGCTCCTTGGCGACCAGCGCCTGCATCCGCGCGTCGCGGATCATCAGGTTGGTGGCCGCCGTGTCCTCGTCGATCAGCAGGACCCGGGCGCCGGCCTCGACGGCCTCGCACTGGGAGGCGGCCTGCGAGGTGGAACCGGAGGCGTTGTCGGTACGGAAGTCGGTGGTGTCGGCGCCGCTCGGCAGGTGGTCGACGAAGGCGTGCACGTCCACCCGCTCGACCCGGCGGCCGTCCTCGGAACGGACCTTGACGGTGTCGGACCTGGCGGCCACCAGCTCGCGGCCGTCGCCGGGAACGTGGTCCCAGACACCCGACTCCAGGGCCCGCAGCAGCGTCGACTTGCCGTGGAAGCCGCCGCCGACGATCAGCGTGACGCCTTCGCGCACGCCCATGCCGGTGACCGTCCCCGCGTGCGGCAGGTCGACCGAGACCCGCAGTTCCTCGGGGGAGGCGAAGGGGACGACCCCGCCGCCGGACGCCGGACGGTCGTCCACGCCGCTGCGCCGCGGCAGCACGGCGCCGTCGGCGACGAACGCCACCAGCCCGAGGCCGGGCAGCGCGGCGCGCAGCGCGTCCGAGTCCTCGACGGTGTCGGCGAAGGCCCGTACGTCATCGGCGTCCAGCGCCGCGTAGCGCAGCGCGCGCTCGGCGACCTCCGGCAGCAGACCGCACAGGATGTGCTCCGCGGCGTGCCCGTCGATACGGCGGCCGTGACCGGGCAGGTCCACGCCCAGCCGCAGCGTCACCGCGCCGTCCCGCGGATCGACCAGGCAGGAACTGCGCTCCAGCACCTCCTGCCCGCCCGCGTCCACGCGCAGCGCCCGGTGGTCCGCGGCTTCGGCGGCACGCCTGGCCAGGTAGCTCGCCAGGGCCCGCCGCCGGACGGGCGACTCCCACAGGTCCGCGGGGAACCCGGCCTGCGCGGCCGGTACCCGCAAGGCGACCCGCGCGGGCGGCGCGTACGGATCGGACTGCCCGCGGATCACCTCCAGGGTGAAGCCGGGCATCGACCAGGAGCCGAGGAGCGCCTTGTACCTGCCGTACGAGGCGCCGTCCATCCGGCGCAGTTCCCCGGCCAGCCCGTCGCGCGTACCCTGCGGGCGGTCGGCTCGCGGCCGGTCCTGGGACCGGCCGTGAGCACGGGCCGGACCGCGGCCGCGGCCGTATTCGTGACCGCGGTCGTGATCGCGGCCTTGGGGGCGTCGCACAGCGCCTGTACCTCTCGTGTTTCGTCGATCCTGGTACCGGTTGGCCACCGGTCCGCCGAGCCGACGATACCCAGACGCCTGCCGTACCGCCGCACGCCGGTCCCGCCGGCCGGCTGGAGCCGTAGGGCGGCCGCCGGGGCCACCTAGTGCTGTGACCGGCAAACCTTCCCGGTCACAGCACTAGCCGTCGTACCGCTGCACGCGGCGGCCGTGGCCGCGGTTTCGGAGGGCCGGTAGGCGGGTGCGGAGTTCGGCGACGGTGCCGGGCAGGTCGAGGGTGAGCAGGGCGCGGTCGCGCATCAGGACGCGGCCGTCCACGACGGTGGTACGGACGTCACCCGCACGCACGCTGTGGACCAGGGCCGCGGCCGTGTCGTGCACCGGCTGGACGTGCGGTCCCGTGACGTCCACCAGGATCACGTCGGCCCGGTGGCCCGGCGCGAGCCTGCCCACCTGCCCCGCCATCCCCAGTGCGCGGGCGCTCTGCGTCGTGGCGTGGCCGAGGGCCTGCCGGGCGGTCAGCCACCGGGGGTCCCGCTCCGCCGACTTCTGCACCAGGGCGGTGAGCGCCATGCTCTCCCAGACGTCGAGGGAGTTGTTCGACGCCGCTCCGTCCGTGGCCAGGCCGACCGGGATGCCGATCGAGTCCAGCAGCCGTACGGGCGTCGGGTCCCACGCGAACCTGAGGTAGCCCCTGGGGGCGGTGGCGACGCCGATGCGCCCGGTGCCCCGGCTCAGGACCGGCAGGTCGCGTTCGAGGATGCCGGTGCCGTGGGCGATGAGGACGCCGACGTCCAGGAGACCGGCCCGGTGCAGTGTTTCGACGGGGGTACGGCCGTGCCGGGCCAGGCTGTTGTCGGTCTGCTCGCGGTTCTCGGCGGCGTGGATGTGTACCGGCAGGGCGTGGTCGCGGGCGAGGTCCGCGGTGGCGCGCAGGTCGGCGTCGGTGACGGTGTACGTGGCGTGCGGGGCGAGCGAGGTGGTGATCCGGCCGCCGGCCGCGCCCCGCCGGCGCAGCGCGAAGTCCAGGGAACGCTCGCGGCCGGCCGGGCCCTGGGAGGAGAAGTACGCCCACCCGAGGTTCGCCCGCAGCCCGCTGAGCTCGACGGCGCCGGCGACCTCGTCCATGGCGAAGTAGTGGTCGGCGAACGTGGTGACCCCGCCGCGGATCATTTCGGCGCAGGCGAGCAGCGCGCCCAGCCGGACGTCGCGGTCGGTGAGGTTGGTCTCGGCGGGCCAGATCCGGTCGTTGAACCACTCCTCGGCGGGCAGGTCCTCCGCGCTGCCCCGGAAGACGACCATCGGCGCGTGGGTGTGGCAGTTGATCAGCCCCGGCATGGCCACCTGCCCCCGGGCGTCGATGCGTTCGGCGGCGGGCAGGTCCGCCACCGCGCCGGCCGCGGTGACCGTCTCGATGAGGCCGTCGCGTACGACGATCGCGGCGTCCTCGGTGAAGCCGACGCCATCGTGGTCGTCGTGTACCAGGGCGGTGCAGCCCGTGATCACCAGGTCGGCGGGGCGGGCGGCGTCGGGCATGGCGGCTCCCTCGGGGTGGGGCGGTCTGCCACGACGATGGCACGGGGCGGGCGGCGGCGGCAGCCGGGCGGGCGGTGCGGCCCCGCCCGCCCGGCCCGTGCGCGGGATGCGCCGTGCCGCTACCGGGCGCCGGCCGGCGCGGCTTCGTCGTCGGCGAACCGCGGTACGTCCGCGTTCTCGTTCCGGCCGCCGTTCTTCTCGTGGATCCACTTGCCGGCGAGGGCGGGGATCCACGCGGAGAACGCGCTCTGTGTCAGGTCGGCGGGGACGTTGCCGCCGAGTCGGTCGATGTCCGCAGCGGGGTAGCCGCCGGGTGCGTCGAGGCGTTCGGCCGGGGCGTCCTTCATCGTCGCGTCCCAGACCTGGAGAGCGAACGTGGTGCAGTTCCTGGCCGATGTCCCCGCCCACCCACCGGTGAGGACGAAGTCCCAGCTGGGCATGAGGGTGTACTTCTCGTTGAGAGCTGCCCGCCGCTGGATCTCCTGCTTGAAGGCGCTCTGCTGCCGACCGGTCAGTGTCTTGCAGCGCGCGGCACGCGGGGAGTGCGCCTGGCCCTGGTCCTGCTTGCGGCTCGGCCGGTCCCATTCGACCAGTGGCTTGCCCGGCACGTTGATGTCGTAGCCGGTGTAGTTGACGGACATGCCGTCGACCGGTGAGCCGTCACCGTTGATGCCGTCCGGGTCCTTCGGCTGGAAGGAGTACGTGTCGTAGCGGGCCTCCTGGCCGCCGCTCAGCTTCCGGTGCTGTTTGCCGCCGGAGTTGAAGTGGACGAGCCAGCTGTGGCCGAAGACGTGCCGGCTCACGTTCAGCTCGTACAGGAGCTTGTTCATCTGCTCGGCGTACGGCAAGGTCCCGTACTCGCCCTGGAATTCCTCGCTCTTCCACAGGGCGTGGGCGCGCTTGGCGACGTCCCAGACGTATCCGCCGGTGGTCCGGTCGGTGATCTCGGTGCTGTAGATGCACAGCACGTCGTCCGGGGTCCGGGCACCGGACGGTTGGGGGCGGTTCGCCGCCTGGGCGGGGGACTGGAGGAGCCCCACGGATACGGCCATCGCGGCACACGAGGCGAGCACGGCCGAGGGAAAACGTAATCTCATGACCAAGATCATCCGCTCTGGCGGGATCGTGATCAACTGGTCGGGTCCGGCCGGAGGGGCAGGCGGCCCCGGCGGCCGGGACGGCACCGTGTCCGACCTTCGACCCCGGGAGAGAGTTCCGCGATGAGCAGCATCAGCTACGAGGACGTGAAGGCGGCCGGCGGCCGGATCGCCGGGTATGTGCGCCCGGTCACCGTCGCACCGGTCGATCCGGGCGTGTTCGGCCCCGGCGAGGGCTGGCTCGCCTACGAGTTCACCCAGCACACCGGGTCCTTCAAGGCCCGCGGCGCGGCCAACTTCATCGCGGCGCACCTGGAGGCGGGCAGCATGCCCGGGGCCGGGGTGGTCATCGCCTCCGGCGGCAACGCCGGGCTGGCCTGCGCCTGGGCCGCGGGCCGCCACGGCATCAGGGCGACGGTGTTCCTGCCCGAGACCGCTCCCGCGGTGAAGGTCGCCAAGCTGCGCGTGCTCGGCGCCGACGTACGCCAGGTGGGATCCGAGTACGCGGCTGCGCTGGAGGCGTCCCGGGAGCACGCCGCGCGGACCGGCGCGCTGGAGTCGCACGCGTACGACCACCCGTTGATCGCGGCCGGCGCCGGCACCTTGCTGGAGGAGATCCGTACCGCGCTGCCCGGCCTGGACACGGTCGTCGTCGCGGTCGGTGGCGGCGGACTGTTCAGTGGGGTCGCCGCGGCCGCGCACCACCACGGCGTGCGGGTCGTGGCCGTCGAACCGGAGAACTGCCGGGCGCTGAACGCCGCGGTGGAGGCCGGCCGGGTGGTCGACGTGCGGGTGGACTCGGTCGCCGCCGACTCGTTGGGCGCGCGCCGCGTCAGCGAGACGGCGCTGTACTGGGCCCGGCAGGACGGGGCGGTCTCCCTGCTCGTACCGGACGAGGAGATCGTCAGCGCGCGCCAGTCGCTGTGGGACGACCGGAAGCTGGCGGTCGAGCACGGCACGGCGGCCGCCTTCGCCGCCCTGCGGTCGGGCGCGTACCGGCCCGCGCCGGGGGAGCGGGTGTGTGTCGTCGTGTGCGGGGCGAACACCGACCCGTCGGATCTTGTACGGTCCGCCGGGTGACAGGAGTTCGCCGGTTCGCCGCCGAACGACCCTCGAAACGTTCGTAAGGTGTCTTCCTGGTGCAGATATTCGACGGAAAACAGACGGGCCGGGCCGCCCTCCGGAAAGCCGCCCGGCCCGCGCCCCGCACCGCCTGAACACCGGTAGTGCGCCTGTGAGCTGCGCTTGCGCGGTCACCCGGCCCGTTTGCCGCCCCGCCTTCGTACACGCGTGCAAAGAGATTTGCCGACGAACCGATACACCAGTCGCGGGGTGCTCGTTGCCCCTGTATGGCGCGTGCGCCGCGACCTGCCGGGTGGCCGGCCACCGGCCGGGTCGCCGTTGAACCCGAGCACCTTCGTCAGGAGACGGCAAGCATGAACAGGAAGCCAGGCAACCGCGGTGGTCGTTTGCCGCTGACCGCCGCGCAGACGGGGATGTGGTTCTCCCAGCAGCTGGACGCGGAGAACCCGATCTACCGTGCTGCCGAGTACGTGGACATCCACGGCCCGGTCGACCTGGCCGTGCTCAGCGCCGCGGTGCGCCGCGCCGTGGCCGACACCGAGGCCGTGCGGGTCCGCTTCGAGACCGACGAGGACGGCGGGGTCTGGCAGGTGCCCGACCTCGGGGACGACTGGCCGCTGCCCGTCGTGGACCTGCGGGACGCCACCGGCCCGGCTCCGGGCCCGCCGCCGGGACCGGCCGCGGTCGTCCCGCCGGCCGACCCGTGGACGCGGGCCAGGCAGTGGATGGAGGCGGACCTGCGCGAGCCGCTCGACCTGGGCCGTTCGCCGCTGTTCCGCTTCGCGGTGCTGCTGCTGCCCGGCGACCACTGCGTGCTCTACATGAGCCTGCACCACATCGTCCTGGACGGCTACGGCTTCTCGCTCCTGATCCAGCGCGTCGCCGAGGTCTACACCGCCCTGGAGGCGGGCGAGGAGTGCCCGCCCAGCCGCCTGGGCACGCTGGACGAGCTCCTGGCCGACGAGGCGCAGTACCGCGCCTCCGACCGGTTCGCCCGGGACCGCGCGTACTGGGCCGAACGCTTCGCCGACCGGTCCACCGACCCCGGCCTGGCGAGCCGGCTGGCCGCCGTACCGCACCGCTTCGTCCGCGAGACCGGCCACCTCGCCGCACCCGCCGCCGACGGGCTCCGGGCCCTCGCCCGGCAGTTCCGGTCCGGGCTGCCGGTGGTGGCGATGGCCGCGCTCGGGCTCTACGTGCACCGGATGAGCGGCACCGGCGACGTCATGCTGGACCTGACCGTGACCGCCCGCCCCGGCGCCGTGCCCCGCAGCGTGCCGTCCATGGTCGCCAACGTGCTGCCCCTCCAGATCGAGCTGGGGCCGTACACGAGCGTGCGCGAGCTGGTACGGCACACCTCCGAACGGGCCCGCGGCCTGCTGCGCCACCAGCGCTTCCCGTCGCCGTACCTCGTCCAGG
The DNA here is from genome assembly GCF_044329785.1 of Streptomyces sp. NPDC017529. NCBI lineage: Bacteria > Bacillati > Actinomycetota > Actinomycetes > Kitasatosporales > Streptomycetaceae > Streptomyces > Streptomyces sp. NPDC017529. Next base: position 50,149 of record NZ_JBIRJY010000017.1, on the reverse strand, counting down.
ACCTGGGCGTCGCGCATACCGGCGGGTACCTGGGCGACTGGGGCATCAACATCATGGGGTACGACCCGGAGCTGAGCTTCGGGCGCCACCCTGCCACCCTGCACAACCTCTCCAACGGACCGGTCACCGGGCTCGGCGTCAACGTCTACGAGCGGACCGCCGACGGCTCCCTGCGCATCGACTTCAACGCCGACCCCGACCGGTACGACGCCGGGACCACCGCCGCCCACCAGCGCCGCTTCCTCGCCCTGCTGGACACGCTGGCCGGCATCGACCCCGAACAGACCGTCGGCTCGATCGACCTGCTGCCGGCCGCGGAGCGCCGCCGGGTGACGACCGGCTGGAACGACACCGCGCGCACGGTGCCGGCCACCACCCTGCCCGAGCTGTTCCAGGAGCAGGCCCGCCGTACGCCCGCCGCCACCGCCCTGGTGTGCGGCGACACCACCCTGACGTACGACGCGTTGAACGCCCGCGCCAACCGGCTGGCGCACGCCCTGATCGCACGCGGCGCGGGGCCGGAGACGTTCGTGGCGCTGGCCCTGCCGCGCACGGCCGAGCACATCGCCGGGCTGCTGGCGGTGCTCAAGACGGGCGCCGCGTACGTACCGGTCGACCCCGAACTGCCGCCCGAGCGGATCCGCTTCCTGCTCGCGGACACCCGTCCGGTCTGCGTCGTCGCCACGACCGGCACCGCCACCCGCCTGCCGGACCCCGCCGCCGCGCTGTGCCTCGACACCCCGGCCACCGCGCGGACCCTGGAACGGCAACCGGACACCGACCCCGCGGACGCCGACCGGCCGGCCCCCCTGGCGCCGGGACACCCCGCGTACGTCAGCTACACCTCGGGGTCCACCGGGCAGCCCAAGGGCGTCGTCGTCGAACACCGCCAGCTGACCAACCTGTTCTTCGACCACCGGGCCGAACTGATCGACCCGGAGACCGCCGCGGCCCGGCGCCGCCTGCGGGCCGCGCTCACCGCCGCCTTCTCCTTCGACACCGCCTGGGAAGGCCCGCTCTTCCTGGCCGCGGGACACGAACTGCACCTCGTCGAGGACGCCGTACGGCTCGACCCGCCCGCCCTCGTCGACTACATCGCCGACCGGCGCATCGACTTCCTCGACCTCACCCCCACCTACCTCCACCAGCTGATCGCCGCCGGCCTGTGCACCGGCGAACGGCACCGCCCCCGCGTGCTCATGGTCGGCGGCGAGGCCGTCGACGCCTCCCTGTGGGAGACGCTGCGCACCCTGCCCGGCACCACCGCGTACAACTACTACGGGCCGACCGAGTGCACCGTCGACGCGGTGTACTGCCGCATCGACGGGCAGGGCGGCCGGCCGGTCATCGGGCGCCCGGGGCGCAACGTCCAGGCGTACGTGCTGGACGCCGCGCTCAACCCGGTGCCGGCCGGTGTGCCAGGGGAGCTGTACCTCGCGGGCGACCAGGTCGCCCGCGGCTACCTCAACCGGCCGGCGCTGAGCGCGGAGCGGTTCGTCGCCAACCCGTTCGCGCACGCGGGCAGCGGGCCGGCGGGCCGCACGTGCGGCGACCCCGGAACGCCCTGCACGTGCGGCGCGCCTGGCTCGCGCATGTACCGGACCGGCGACCGGGCGCGCTGGACGGCCGAAGGCACCCTGGAATACCTCGGCCGCACCGACGAGCAGGTCAAGATGCGCGGCTTCCGGATCGAGCCGGGCGAGGTCGAGACGGCGCTGGCCGGGCACCCGGGCGTCGAGCACGCCGTGGTGACCGTCCGGGAGGACGCTCCCGGCGACCGGCGCCTGACCGCGTACGTCGTCCCCGTCGCCGCCGGCGCCACGGCAGGGCCTAGCGCGCAGGCCCGCATCCCGGGCTCCCGCCGGGCCGAACCCGACCGCGGCGCCGCCCCCGCACCGGCCGGCTCACGCGGTCCCGTTCCGGTCGGCACCGACGCCTTGCGCTCCTGGGCGGCCGCCCGCCTGCCCGAATACATGGTCCCCAGCGCCTTCGTCCTCCTGGAGCAGCTGCCGCTCACCGCCAACGGCAAGCTGGACCGCGCCGCCCTGCCCGCCCCCCAACTCCGCGCGGCCTCCGCCGGACGGCAGCCGCGCAACTCCCGGGAGAAGGTGCTCTGCACCCTGTTCGCCGAGGTGCTCGGCGCCCGGCAGGTCGGCATCGACGACGACTTCTTCACCCTCGGCGGGCACTCCCTGCTGGCGGCCAGGCTCATCAGCCGTATCCGCTCCGCGCTCGGCACCGAACTGTCCATCCGCGCGCTGTTCGAAGCCCCCACCGTCGCCGACCTCGTCCGGCTCATGGACAACGGCGGTGGCTCGGACGGCTTCGAGGTGCTGCTGCCGCTGCGCACCCAGGGCACCCGGCCCCCGCTCTTCTGCGTCCACCCCTCCGGCGGCCTGAGCTGGTGCTACGCCGGGCTGCTGCGCCACCTCGGGCCGGACGTGCCGGTGTACGGGCTCCAGGCGCGCGGGCTGGTGCGGCGCGCCGACCTGCCCGCCACCTTCGAGGAGATGGTCGCCGACTACGTCGGGCAGATCCGCGCCGTGCAGCCCGCAGGCCCGTACCATCTGCTGGGCTGGTCCCTCGGCGGCGCGCTCGCGCACGCCGTCGCCGTCCGGCTGCAGGCGAGGGGGGAGCGGGTGGCGCTGCTGGCCATGCTCGACTCGCGCCCCATCGACCCGCACGGAACGGCGGGTTCCGAGGTGACGGAAGACGACATCCTGAGCCTGCTCCTGGAAGCGGCAGGACACGAACCGGAACGGTTCGCGCGGCCGCTGACCGTTCCCGGCGTGGCGGCGGTCCTGCGCGAGAACCACGGCGGTGACGAACTGCTCGCCTCGCTGAAGGAGCACCCGGCGCTCGGCGAGGACCGGCTCGCCGCCGTCACCGAGGTGTTCACCCACTCGGTCAAGCTGCTGCCGACCTTCTCCGAAGGCGTCTTCGACGGCGACCTGCTCTACTTCCACGCCACGGAGGGCAAGCCGGACCACGCGCCGACCGCCGGAGCGTGGCGCCACCTGGTGACGGGCGACATCGACAGCCACGACATCGCGTGCACGCACCACGCCATGACCCAGCCGGGCCCACTGGCCCGCATCGGCCGGGAGGTCGCCGCACACCTGGACGCCACGCTGGCGGTGTCCGGAGCGGCGGACCTCACCCAGTGACGTAGCCGAAGGCCACGCGGGCGAACCCGGCGAAAGGCCGTTCAAGGCGACGCCGCGTACCGTTCCGCCAGTTCGGCTGCCGTGTGGGCGACGGCCGTGCGGAGTTCGGGCGGGCCCAGCACCTCCGCCTCCGTGCCGAGCCTGAGCAGGTCGCCGACCGCGACGGCCGGTGTCTCGACCGGCAGGTCCACCAGCACCCAGCCCTCGGCGTCCGGTGGGCCGGCGTCCGCCAAGGCCCGGGTGCCGGCCGCGCCGAACTGCATGGGCAGCAGCCGCTGTGCGCGTGGCGAGATCCGCAGCCGCGCTGTGCCCTGGTGCAGTCTGGCCTCCAGGCGGCGGGAGGACTCCGCCCAACAGGCGGCCAGGTCGAACGCGGCCGGGCGCTCGAAGGAGGTGTCCGTCGGTTCCGCGGTCAGGAGGCGCGAGATCCGGTAGGTCCGTGTCGGTACCGGTGTGCCGTCCGGTGCCGGGTTCGGTGCGGCGCCGTCCGTCCAGGCCACCGCGTACCAGATGCCGCCCTTGAGGACGAGGCCGAGCGGGCGGAGTTCCCTGCGGATCTCGCCGCCCCAGGCGCGGTAGCGGACGCGCAGGACCCGCTGCTCCCACACGGCCTGCGCCACGGAGGCCAGGTGGGGCACGGGGTCGGCGTCCCGGAACCAGGCGGGAGCGTCCAGGTGGAAGCGGTCCTGGAGGCGCCGGGCCCGGTCCGCCAGTCCTGCCGGGAGCGCGGCCTGCAGTTTCAGCTGGGCCGTCGCCAGGACGGCGCCCAGGCCCAGTTCGCGGGCCGGCCCCGGCACGCCGGCGAGGAAGAGCGACTCCGCCTCCGCGTCGGACAGCCCGGTCAGCCGGGTGCGGTAGCCGTCCATCAGGGAGTAGCCGCCGGCCGGGCCGCGCTCGGAGCGGACCGGGACGCCCGAGGCGCCGAGCGCTTCGATGTCCCGGTAGACCGTGCGCAGGGACACCTCCAGCTCGGCGGCCAGCTCGGGGGCGGTCATCCGTCCGCGGTTCTGGAGCAGCAGGAGGAGGGAGAGCAGGCGGTCGGCGCGCATGCGGACATTGTGCCGCCGTACCTGACAGAAGGTGTCAGGTACGGGTGCCAGGATCCGGTCACGCGCCGCGGGAAGCACCGCGCCACCGACCGAAAGGATCACCATGCCCGCACAGACCACCACCGCGCCCGCACCGGGCGGCACCACGACCGCGCAGGCCACCGGCCACTTCGCGAGCGCCGGCTGGGAGGAGCGCGCCGCCGGTCCGGAGGGCACACATCCGCGGCTCGCCCACGCCACCGTCGCCAACGCCTTCTCCGGCGGCATCGAGGCCGCGCACACGACCTGCGAGTACACCATCGTCTACGCGACGGAGAAGACCGGCACGTTCACCGGCATGGAACTGCTGGACGGCAGCCTCGACGGGCGCCGGGGCGCCTTCGTCGTGGAGGAGCGCGGCTCGTTCGACGACGAAGGGAACGTGTACTGCACCTTCGAGGTCGTACCGGGCTCGGCCACGGGAGACCTGACAGGCCTGCGCGGCACCGGCGCGTTCACGGCCCGGCACGGTGAGCAGTCCGTCGCGTACACCTTCGACTACGACTACAGCTGACGGGAGGGGCGGGGCGTCAGTCGGCAGGCTTTCCGGGTTCCGGCGCGAGGTGAGGGGCCGGCAGACGGCGGACCAGGGGAGCGGCCGCGGCGCCCAGGAGGGCGGCCGAGGTGATGGCGCCGAGCGTGATGCCCCAGGCCACCGGGCCGAGCGGGGTGCAGCCGAAGAACCGGCTGACGCCCGGCGTCTGGATGGCCGCCACCAGTACGGCGGCGGATCCCAGGCCCGCGATCAGCACCTTGCGATCAGGCCCGCCGGTGATCACGGTCTGTGCGAGCTGGGTGCCGACGACCGCCGCGAGCGCGACGGTGCCCGCCCGGCGGCGCCTGCCGGTGAGCCGGGCGGCGCCCCAGGCCAGCGTCGCGCCGAGGGTCGTGGTGAGACCGCGCAGCAGCATCTCGTGGGTGAGCGCGGCGCCCAGCGAACGGTCGGGGCCCTCGCTCAGGAGGCGTTCGCCGCCGTTCCCGGTCGGCTCGCGTACGGCGATGGCCAGCGCCGGTGCCAGGTCGGTGAGCAGGTTGACCAGCATGATCTGCCGGGCGGTCAGGGGCGACCGGCCGGTGAGGGCGGCGGCGAGCACGCTGAAGCTGATCTCGCCGAGGTTGCCGCCGATAAGGATGGCCAGCGCGGCACGGACCGAAGTCCACATCGCGCGGCCCTCCATCAGCGCCGCGATGATCGTCTCCAGCCGGTCGTCGCCGACGACGAGATCGGCGGCCGCGGTGGCCGCCGGGGTGCCCCGGTTGCCCAGCGCGATGCCGATGTCGGCGAGCCGGATGGCGGGGGCGTCGTTGGCGCCGTCGCCCGTCATCGCCACGACCCGGCCGATGCGCTGGTACGCCTGGACGATCCGGACCTTGTGGTGCGGGCTGCACCGGGCGATCACGTCGACCCTGGGCAGCAGCTCGCCCAGCGCGTCGTCGTCCAGCGCGTCCAGGTCCGCCGCGTTGCACACCCGTTGGGAGGCGCCGTTGTTGATGGTGGAGGCGATCGCGTCGGCGGTGGCGGGGTGGTCGCCGGTGAGCATGACGATCTGCACGCCGGCCTCGCGCAGCCGTTCGGCGGCGGGCAGGGCACCGGCCCGTACGGGATCGGAGAGGGTGAGGAAACCGAGGAAGACGAGCCCGTCCACGGCGTCGTCGGTGAGCTGTTCGCCGTCCTTCATGGGCCGTTCGGCGACCGCCAGGACCCGGCGGCCGGCGGCGGCCAGCTCCTCGGCGGTCGCGGTCAGGCGGGCGCGGCCGCGGTCGTCGAGCGGGTGGGTGGCCGCGCCGTCGGTACGGCGCCGGGCGCAGCGGGCCAGGACGTTCTCGGGGGCGCCCTTCACGCTGAGCAGCGCGCCCTGAGCGGCGCGCCCGGCGGTGGCGTGATAGGCCCGGGACGGTTCGAACGGCAGGTCGTCGGCGCGGTGCCAGTGGGGCGCGCCGCCGCGTACGGTGACGCGCTGCCGGCGGGCCCCGGCCGCCACCGCCCGGTCGGTGTGGTGGGCCAGCGGTTCGGCGGAATGCGCCGAAGGGGTGGCGCGCAGGGCCGCGGCGAGGACATTCTTGCGCGCGTCGTCCAGCCGGCCGGCGGGCAGCGCCCGTTCGCCGTCGCTGACCTCCGCGAGTTCCAGCGTCCCTTCGGTGAGGGTGCCGGTCTTGTCGAAGCAGAGCACGTCGGCACGGCCGAGCGCCTCGATCGTACGGGGATTGCGGACCAGGGCCCCGTGCTCGGCGAGGCGGCGAGCGGCGGCCAGTTGGGCCGCGCTGACCAGGAACGGCAGGCCTTCGGGGACCGAGGCGACCGCCAGGTTCACCGCCGAGGCCAGAGTGTGGTGCAGGCGCCTGCCGTGCAGCAGCCCGGCACCGGCCACGGCGGCGGCCGAGCCGAGGGCGATCGGCAGACTCGCCTTGGTCAGGGAGGCCAGCCGCTTCTCCACGCCCACCGTGGGGGCCGCCTGCCGCGCGGTGGCCAGGCTGCGGCCGACCTCGGTGGCCGCGCCCGTGGCGACGACCACGGCTTTGGCCCGGCCGGCGGCCACCGTCGTGCCCTCGTACAGCATCGAGTGCCGGTCCGCGAGCTGCGCCGCCACCACCGGCGCCGGGTCCTTGCCCACCGGCAGGGACTCCCCGGTCAGCGAGGACTCGTCCACCTCCAGGCCCTCGGCCTCCAGCAGGCGGCAGTCGGTCGGCACGACGTCCTCGGGGCCCAGTACGACGACGTCCCCGGAAACGAGGTCACCCGCCGCGACCGGCCGCTCGGCCCCGTCGCGCAGCACCCGCGCGCTGATCGCGGAGCGTGCGAACAACTCCGCCAACGCCCCTTCCGTGCGCACCCGCTGGATGCCGCCGACGAGCGCGGAGGTGCCGGTGATGGCGCCGACGAGCGCGGCGTCGGTGCGCGAGCCGACCGCGGCCGACAGCGCGGCGCCCGCCGCGAGCACGGGAGTGAGGGGATTGGCGAGCTCCTCGACGAACGCGGCCGCGAGGCCGGTGCGCTGCGGGCCGTCCGAGCGCTGCCCGGGAGAGGAACGGGCCTCGGCCTCGCGCGCGGACAGCCCGTCCGGTGTCGCCTTCAGGTGCTCCAACACCCGGGAGGCCGGCATCAGATGCCACGGCGTGCTCTGCGCGGGCGGCACCGGCGGGCGGGCCAGCAACTGCCGGGCGCGCCAGGCGCCGAGGCAGAATGCGGCGGACCCGGCGGTGTGCCCGGCAGCCGAGGCGCGCCGGGTGGCGCGGGACGGGCGGGCCTGCACGGCGGAGATGGCCCCGACGCCGCTGCCGCCCGCGGCCAGCATCGCGCTCTCCCGGTCCACCTGCGCCGCGACGGCCACCGCGTCCACGATGAGCCCGGCCGCGCCCAGGTCCGTGCCGACCAGCAGGTGCGCGCCCCAGGCGGGCGCGTGGCCCTTGCGGTGCACGCCGATGCCGCAGTCGGACGCGCCCAGCGCCCGGCGGTTGCCCGAGACGAGCAGGACCACCGAGCCGTTGCCCTGCAACTCCCGTACGGACGCCACCAGGCGCTTGCCGCCCGGCATGACGGCGTCGGCGAACCCGCACTCCGCCTCTGGCCGGTCGGAGGCGAGCACGATCCGGGCCCCGGCGCGGCGCGCGGCCGCCGCCACGGCCTGGGCACCCGGCGCCGTCTGCGCCACCAGGGCCACCACGGCTCGCAGCCGCCCTTGCTGCGCCAGGCCCAGCAGATGGTCGCAGCCCTTCTGCCGCAACCGCCGCGCGGCGCGTCCCTCCGCGCCGTCGTCCGCCGCTCCCGCCAGGTCCGACAGCGGGCCGAGGGCCCAGCCGTCCGCCGACCGCCGTGTCTCCAATGGCTCGTCGCCCTCGAACAGTTCGAACAGGTGTCCGGTGGTCTCCTCCGGCTCCGCGTCCTCCAACAGCTCCAGGTCGGTCAGTTCGTATCGGTTGCCGCGCAGCGCCGCCTCGTCCAGCACCACGCAGTCCACCTGCCCGAGCCTGCGCAGCACACCCCGGTCCATCGCCACCACGCCCCGCAGGGCCAAGAACCGCCCCAGGCCGGTGGCGAATCCCTCCCGCCCGGCCTCCGGCGCCTTCGGCATGCCGGCCAGCGCCACCGCCAGCCCCCGGCGCGGCCCGGCGAACGGCACCGCCGCCGCCCCCGCCGCGGCCCCCACGCTCAGCGACCGTTCGGTGTACCGGTCCACCGAGTCCTTCGGCGCGGGCACCGGCCGCTCGACCACGATCGGCTCGGCGGCGGCGTCCTGCGGGCCGCGCACCATCCGCGGCTCCACCGCCTCCCAGGTGTTCTTGTACGCGCTCGCCTCCCGCCACTGCGCGACCCGCTGTACGACGTCCAGCATCAACCCGCCGCCCCGTGACGCCACGCCCTGCGCCAGCGCGCTGACGGCCGGCAACAGCGACTCGGCCCGTTCGGGACCGGCCAGCCCCCAGGCCGCCAGTGCGCGCAGCTTCGGGTGGTGCTGCATCATCCCGGCCAGTGACCCGACCTCGGCGGGCAGCGGAGCCCAAGGCGCCAGGCGCATCAGGGTGGCGATGCCCAGCCCAACGGCGTCGGCGGCCAGCCCGGTCAGCGACTGCCGGGTCCGCGGTCCCTCACATGGGTGGTGTGGCTCCTGGCACCACTCACCGTGCTCGTCGCAGGCCGCGCCACCGGCCGAACCCGTGCAACTCGCCTCGGCGCGGGCGACCAGAGCGACCAGTTCCGCCTGCCGGGGCGCCTCCGGCCCGAGGCCCACCACCACCCGTCCGGACGGCCCGTTCACCCGCGCCCACTCCACCCCCTTCTGCTGTTCGAGCACGCGCTCCACACGCCGCGCGATCCGTTCCCCGTCCGCCGTCTGCACCCCCGACACCGCGATGTAACAGCGGCCCGGCCGCGACCACACCGCCCGGCTCGGAACACCCGCCACCTGCCAGGCCAGTTCCACGGCGCCCCGGGCACCCGCCCGTACACCGTCCACCACCGGACCGGGCAACGGCAGCGGCGGCAACGGCACCCGCAGGTCCGACAGACGGGGCATCCGCAGCCCCGTCAGCCCCGGCACGCCTGACAACAGCGACATCGGAGTTCCTCACCTCGAAGGAACCCCCGGCAGAGCGCGCAGGGGCACGGGACGGGTATCCCTCTTGCCGCCGCCCTACACCCGCGCCGCGGCGCTCCAGGCCGATACGCCGCCGCCTGGGTGACACGCTGTCGCCGGAGTGACACGCCGTCGCTTGGGCGGTACGCCGCCGGCCGGGCCCGCCGCCTCCGAACGCGTGTCCGTCCGGCCCGGTACGCCGTTCAGACCACGGTCTCCGACACCCGCCCGCATTGCGCGCACTGCCCCCGGCGGCGGAAGTAGAACGCGAGAGTCGCCGCACCGAGGGCCACGCCCCAAGTCGTCCAGAAGACGCCCGGACCGTTCGTGCCCCACATGGCGGAGTCGAACAGGCGGATGTTCATCAGGCCCGCCGGTATGAGCACCAGGGCCACGGTCGTCGCGGGGACGATCGCCGTCGCCGGGCGGACGGGCTTGCCCGCCTTCCACCACACCCAGCGCGGCCACACCTCGCCCCAGCGGCCGATCAGACCGCGGGTGAGCAGGCCGCCGGCCGTCGACGCCACCGCCAGCCCGAGCCCGATCTCCAGCATGCCCGGGGTGGCCCGCATGTCCGCCAGGAGCGAGTAGTCGGGAAGCAGGAGCGCCAGGACGCACGCCGTCACCCAGCCGAAGCCGAGCAGCCCACCACGGGCTCTGCCCCGCACCCGGCCGCGTGCCATCAGCAGTCCGGCGACCGTGCCGGCCGCGCCGACCGCGGCGATGGCGTAACCCACGACGTCCGGGCTGCTGGGTTCGAGCAGCGAGGCCGACGAGCGGTCGGTGACGGTGGCCGCGAAGGGGTAACCACTGCCGCCGAGCGCCCAGTACAAGCTGGCGGCCCCGTACAGCAGGGACCACAGCGCCGCCAGGCAACCGGCCAGGACGGGCCACCGCGACCACCACCGGGAACCGGAAACAGGGGCGGGAACAGGAGTGGGAGCGGGGGTGGAAACGGGGGCGGTGGTGATCTCCGGCTCGGTCCGCGCCGGCATGGTCGTTCGTCCTCTCTCCCGCCCGGCAGCGGTGCCCGCCGGCGCTGTTCCAGCCTGCTGCCGGACAGACCCTCCGGAACATCTGCCGATCGGCAGAACCGGGCGCGGCCACCGGGCCGCGCCTCTGCCGTACGGCAGAGGTTTCCGCCGTACGACCAGGCCCGGCGCACCGGAGACGGCTTTGTCAGCGCTGCTCGGCGGCTCCGCCGGGAGCGCTGTGGCGCCGGTCGGCCAGGGCGGTGATGCCTGCTGTGGCCGCGGCGGCGAGGTCGGTGATCAGCGCGTCGTCGACGGGCAGGTTGAGGATGTACAGGGCGGAGGCCAGGCAGCCGAGCAGCAGCAGGTGGGCCATCGCGGGATCGACGGTCCCGGCCAGCTCGCGGCGGGTCACGGCCCGTTCGATGATGTCGGCGAAGGCGGCCTGTTCGGCGGCCAGGAAGGTGTCCCGGAACCGTTTGTTCAGCTCGGAATTGACGGCGAGTTCGCTGATCAGGACCGGTGCCAGCTGGCGGGCCTCCGGGGTGGCCATGCGTACGTGGAACGCGCGGACCAGCGCCAGCAGGTCCCCGTGCAACGAGCCGGTGCAGGCCAACGGAGGCAACTGCCGGTCGTACATGGTGGCAGCGAACGCCATCTCGGCCTTGGACGCGTAGCGGCGGTAGATCGCCGCCTTGCCCACCCCGGCGCACGCCGCGACCTGGTCGACGGTCAGCTGCGGGTAGCCGACTTCGTCGATCAGTTCACGCGTGGTCCGGAGGATCTTGTCGTCCACCCGACTGTCCCGGGGGCGTCCGCCCCGTTGCCTTCTCGCCGTCATGGCCGCACTATACGGAACGAGAGTATCGAAACTGCAGTATCGGAACCATGGATTCGGAGAGCACTGGACCCCGCTACGGCTTCGTGACGAGAACGGAGAACTCGGATGATCAAGTGGGCCGGATGGATTTTCACGTTGTGCGGGACCGTACACACGCTCGGCGCCTTGACGGTGGAGAAAGCCGCGCGTCACGCCGGGACGTGGTTCAGCGGCGGACTGTGGCACGAGGACCTCGCCGACATGAGCCCGGCGGGCAGCGCGTACTGGCTGAGCGTGGAGAGCTTCGGCATACCGCTCTTCCTGATCGGCCTGACGGTGCTGTGGCTGGACCGCCGCGGCATCACCCCGCCGACGTTCATCGCCTGGACGCTGGGAGCCTGGACCGCCGTCGGCGCTGTGGTCCTCCCGTTCACGCCCTGGCCGCTCTTCGCGCTCGCGTGCGCCCTGCTGCTGATCGGAGCCCGTCGCGCCCGCCGCGACAACCCCGCGCCCAAGACCGGGCTTCCACGAGCGTGAACACAGGCCGTACGGGAGGACGCGGCCCCGACTCCCTACCGGAACAGGCGCCGCGCAACGTGTGCGCATGACGTACCCAGAAGCAAGGGCCGGTGCCGCCGGGGGAGACGCTCCCCGGCGGCACCTTGGCAGAGACGTGCTCGGGCAAGCCGGGTCAGTCGCCCGTGTCGGTGGCCCAGATGGGGTTTCCGTTGTGATAGATCACCACGTTGCCGTCGTCCTGTACGGAGAGCGTGGCGCCGGGGCGGCCGTTGGTGTTGCTCGCCCAGACCGGCTTGTCGTTCTCGGTGTAGACCACGAGGTTGCCGTCGTCCTGGAATATCGCGTAGCCGCCGTCCGGCACGGTGTCCGCCGACCACACCGCCTTGCTGATGCTGTCCTTGTAGAGGACGAAGTTGCCGTCTTCCTGGAGACGCAGCAGCGCCCGGCCGTTGCCCGACGTCCATGCCTGGTTCCGGTAGATCCGGGCCTGCGGTGTGTCCGGTGAGATCGAATTGTTGCTCATACTCCGTCGCCTCCTTGGGGCGGTATGCGGAGAAGCCCCCGACCGACTGCGACGCTAGCCGCGGCGCCGGGGGGAGTTGGAGGGGGAATTCCGCCGCGCCGCATGATGGCGTGATCCGGGTCGTGACGACTCGAACGAACTTCGGGGTGGGGGAAGCCGTCGTTCCCCCTGGTGCCCGTGCGCAGCTGGAGGTAGGAGGTAAGGGGGCTGCGCGGCAGACCGGGAGGACCCGGCCGGCGCGCGGTGTGAGGGGGCGTCATGACCACTCCGGCGGCACTGCGCTTGCTGCGCGGCAGCGATCTGCTCGACCTGTCGTTCGGCTTCTCCGGGCTGAAAGCCGAGGGCTCCGCGGGAAACAGACGGCTGGTGCGCGCCGACCCGGCGGCGGACGGCCTGATCACCGTCACCTTCGGGCCGCAGCACACGGTGGAGCAGGCCTTCAGCGACGAAGTCCCGGGCGAGTCCCGTGACCTGCCCGTGGGCGCCCTGATCAGCGGCCGGACCGTGCTGGTCTTCGAGGTCGGCCCCGAGGACGCGGTGCCCTTCTCCGAAGGCGGGCTGCTCGAAGCGATGCGCCGGCTGCCCCTGCGTGTCGTGGACGCGGCCCGCGAGCCGGACGCGCCGCCCCCGGCGCTTCGGCCGCCGCCCGCCGTACCGGGCAGCGGCCAGGACGCCGCCGCCCGTGCCATGACCCTGGTACGGCTGGTGTCCACGACGGCAGAACTGGCCACCCGCCACGGCCTGCGGACGTCGCTCGCCGCGGCGCAGGCGGCGGGCGCGGAGCTCGAAGGACCGGAGCCCGGGGCGGCTCCCGGCGCCGCCGCCGCGGCCGGCCCGCAGGACCCGTTCGCCGACCCGGACCGCCCGCGCACCGGCGTCGAACTGCCGTACCGGCTGTACCTGTCGCCCTCGCAGAAGGGCCGGTGGATCCACCGGGGCGAGCTGCCGCCACCGGAACCGGGCGCCCGCGTCGAGCTGTGGCATACCCGGCTCGACGGCGGCACCGTCCGCGCGGTGTGGAACCGGGAGCGCGGCGGCGACCCCGGCGCTCCCTACGCGTTCCGGCAGGCGCTGGAGCCGGACGACCGCCGCGACATCGTCGACCTCACCACCGGAGCCGGCCTCCTCAAGCCGGACGGCACGCCGTACGTCCCCGCGCCGGTCGCCGTACGGCTGCTGATGCTGTCGGCCGCCGGCGGCTGGCTGGACGGCCTCGGCACCTGGCCGGAGCGCCCGCGGGGCGTCTCGCTCTCCGAATGGCGCCACCGGGCCGCCATGGGCCGTGACCAGTACGTCCGGGTGATGCGGGAAGGGTTCCTGTGTCCCTTCGGGCACAAGGCGGTGTACGTCCGCGTCACCGAGCGCAAGTTCGACGACCACCGTGGCGCGTACCTCGTCCAGCGCGAGTTCGTCGTCGTACGGCAGCCGTTGAGGACGTACGACCCGAAGGTGCCGCTGCCGTCCGGCACCGACCCGGCGAGCGACCTGGCGAACGTGCTGTTCCCGTTCACGAGCGTGCGGCTCGACACCCTGGAGACACCGAACCTCGTCCCGCCCGCCGACCGGAGGAAGTTCTTCCCCGCGACGCCCGCCGAGAAGCCGTTCCACTTCAAGGTCACCGCGGTCGACCACGGCGGGAACACGGTGGAGTTCCGTACGCCCCTGCTCTTTCTCGACGAGACCCTGGCCTCCGGGGCCGGCCTCGCCGCCGCCGTCGCCGAGTACAACGCGCTGGACACGAACCCGCCGACGGCCGCCGCCACGGCCGCCGCGGTGGAAGCCCCCGTGGCGGCCAGCGCCGAACTCCTCGGCCAGTCGGTGGCCCTCGCGCCCACCCTCAGGCCCGACGACACCCGGCTCGACGTCGCCCGGATGGTGTGGGGCATGGCGGCGCCGCCCGCCCTGGCCGACCCGGCGCCGGGCGACCCGGCCGTCTCGAAGGACGCGCAGTTCCTGCCGCAACTGCGCTGGGCGCAGGCCACCGTGCCCGCCGTCGGCCGGCTCGGCGGCGCGGACGCCACCGTGCCCGTCGCCTACGCGAAGCGGTACGCGCTGTCCGGCTTCGACACGGTCGGCGGGCCGGTCCGCAAGGCCAACGCGGGGCAGGTTTTCCTGAGCCTGCTGACGCCCGCCGACGCGCCGCTGCGGATGGACTTCGGCGACCAGCGCGACCGGTCCGGCGGGCTCACCGCGCCGAGCATGCTGGTGTCGGGCCTGTCGCGGCTGACCGGGCCGGTGTCCGGCGTCCCGGTGCCCGGCGGGCAGGACCCGCTCGACGCCATCGCGAACGGCACCTTCAAACCCGAGGAGTTCTTCCGCCCGCTGGACTCCCTGGACGAGATCGGCCCGAGCCTGCTGGGCGTGGTACCGCTGGCCGAGGTGATCAAGGGGGTGGACAGCCTGAGCCAGGCCCTGAAGGTGCCGAACTTCTTCACCGAGACCGTCAGCGCGGTCACCGGCTTCCTCTCCGACCTCGGCCGGGCCCGGCAGCTGCTCGCCCGCGAACTCGACCGATACCCGCCCGCCGCCCGCCAGGTCGCCGACACGGCCGAGAAGCTCGTCACCGTCGTCGGCGACTTCGTCGCCCAGGGCCTCTCCGGGCGCACCGGGCCGATCACGATGCGGCAGGTCGACGACGCCTTCAACGCCTTCGCCGCCGCCCTGGCCAACCTGCTGGACACCCTCCCCGCCGACACGGACCCGGGCGTACGCGCCCTGCTGACCCGGGCCCGGCAGCAGGTGGCGACCTGGACCACGGCCGCCGGAGAGGTCGTCGCGCTGCGCGACGCCGTACAGCAGGCCGCCACGGGCTTCCGCCTCCCCGAGACCGTCAACGCGCGCCTGGAATGGAACCCGGAGATCCAGCCCGTCCTCCTGGACGGCTCCCCGGTCTTCCTGCCGGACGCGGACGGACGGCTGTCCCTCGTCGTCGACCTGCGCGGATCCCTGCGCCGCGACCTCGCCGTAGGCGCCGACATCAGCTGCAGCCTGGAGAACTTCTCCCTGGTCCTGGTGCCGAAGTTCACCGCCCTCCGACTGCGCTTCAAACACGTGCGCTTCGTCGCGCGCGCCGGACGGAAACCCGAGATCGACGTCGTCCTCAAGGGCGTCGACTTCATCGGCCCGCTCTCCTTCGTGCAGACGCTGCGCCGGCTCATCCCCGTGGACGGCTTCAGCGATCCGCCGGGCATCCAGGTCACGCCCTCGGGCATCGTCGCCCGCTACGGGCTGCCGCTGCCGAGCCTGGCCATCGGCGTGTTCAGCCTGGAGAACCTGCGGCTGGACGCCTATCTCGACCTGCCCTTCATCGGCAGGTCGCTGGAGGTCGGCTTCTCCTTCTGCAGCCGCCAGGCCCCCTTCCGGCTCACCGTCTCGATGCTGGGCGGCGGCGGCTTCTTCGGCATCGTCCTGACACCCCACCGGGTGGCCGTACTGGAGGCCGCGCTCGAATTCGGCGCCGCCGTCTCCCTCGACTTCGGGGTCGCCAGCGGCAGCCTGTCCGTCATGGCGGGTATCTACTTCCGCCTGGAACTCGCCACCGGCGAGTCCCGGCTGACCGGCTACTTCCGGGCCCGCGGCGAAGTCGACGTCCTCGGCATCGTCTCCGCCTCCGTCGAGATCTACCTCGACCTCACCTTCGACACCGCGACCGAGACCGTCTACGGGCGGGCCAGGATCTCCGTCAGCGTGCACATCGGCTTCTGGTCGCAGTCGGTCACCATCGAGTGCGAGAAGCGCTTCGTGGGCGCCGGACGCTCCTCCGCCGCGCTCGCCGGGGCCACCGCCGAGCCGTCGCCGCGCAGCGCCACCTTCGCCGAGATGATGGCGCCCTACACCGACCCCGTCACCGGCGCCCCGCGCGACCCCGTCACCGAGTACTGCACCGCCTTCGCGGAAGTGAGCTGAGCCATGCCCGAGACGATCCGCTGGACCGTACTGCCCGACGGCCCGGCCGCCGACGGCAGGCTCCGGCTGACCGTGCTGGTCAGCCCCCGCCTCACCGGCGGCACCCGCCTGGGCGCCTTCCGCGGGTTCGAGGACTGGCCGCGGACCCTGCGTACGTACGCGCCCGCGCTCCAGGTGGAGTTCCTGGCACCCGGCGCCACCGGCCCCGGCGTCGTCGTGCCCACCACGGCGCAGACCGGGCGCTTCCCGCCGGCCGACAGCCCGCTGTGGACCGAACTGTTCAAGCCCGACACGGTGGTACGGGCGCCCGTAGGCGCCTTCGCCGCCGCCGAGCAGCCGCCGGCCCTGCGCTCGTACCCCGCCGGAGCCGTCCGCGACCAGGTCACGGCGCTGTACGAGGCGGCGGTGACCGCCACGGCGGCGCGCCGCGCGTTCCCGGACACCGGCGGCGAGGAGAACGGCGCGGCCCTGGGCGCCGGTGCCGCCGCGGCACAGGGCCCGCCCCCCACCTGGGACCACCCCCAAGGAAGCGACCTCCGGGCCGTCCTGACCCAGACCATCAGGACCTTCTCCCGCCGGGTGGAGGGGAGTTACTCGCGGCTCGACGACCTCATCGCCCGCCCACCGGGACAGCGGCAGGGCGCCGCCGCCGAACCGAACCCGTACCGCCCCCGGCACATCGACCGCGCCGCCCGCGCGTACCAGGACGACGGCGCGCTGCTCGGCCTCGCCGAGATGTACCGGTTCTACGACCGCGCACCGAGGGCGGCGGCCCCGGATGCCGCCGAACCCCCGCTGTCAGAACCGGACTTCGACTTCCACACCGCGTGCGCCCTCCTCGCGGACTACCCCGAACTCCTGCGCCGCTTCGGCCTCGCGCTCGACCTGCTGGTCACACCCCCGCCCGGACTGGCCGACCGGTGGCAGGCGCGCGTCACCTTCGCGGCGCCCCAAGGGCAGCTGAACGACGACGAGAAGCTGCGGCCCTGGACGGCCCTGCGTCATGTCCCCGGCCGGCGCTTCGAACCGTACGCCGCCGACGACGGCTTCCACGGCCACCGGATGCTCAAGCTGGGCGCCGACGAGGTCCACACCGTCGACCTCGACCTGGACGGCGCGGCGATGAAGTTCGTCGAGTTCTCCCGCGTCATCGACCAGTACCTGAGCGGGACGAGCGAACCCGGCGCGGCCGTCGCCGCCGACCCCACCGCGCTGCCGGCGCTGCAGGGCGCGGGTCTGACCGTCGTCCACGACAACCGCGACCAGGCCCTGGCCGACCAGATGGAGGCCGACGCGCGGCACACCGCCGGCGTCGGCCCCGACGGCAGGCCCGCCACCGCCGCGGTCCTGGACGCCGCCCACCTCGTCCGGGGCCTGCGCGTCGACGTCGGCGTCGTGGACGCCACGACCGGCCGCGTCGCCGCGTGGTATCCGCTGTGCGCCCGCACCGGCACGTACGCCATCCGGCGGCCGGGCGCACCGCCACTACCCCTCGCCGCCGCGCCCGACGAGGGCCACGTCAAGGCGACCGCCGTCACCCGCGACCGCACGGCCGACCGGCAGCTCTACGTCCACCAGGCGCTCTTCGGCTGGCACGGCTGGAGCCTGGCCGCGCCACCGCCCGGGCGGACCGTCGGCGCCGACGACCGGTCGCGGGTGCCCGACCCCGGGATCTCGGCCCGCTTCCCGCTCTCCGCCGCGTTCCGGCCGACGCCCGGCACCCTGCCCGCCCTCAGGTACGGCCGTACCTACCGGCTGCGCGCCCGCCTGGTCGACCTCGCGGGCAACAGCCTCGGCCCCGGTGCCCCCGCCGTGGAGGGGACCGCCACCGAACCGCTCACCTACGCCCGGTGGGAGCCCGTGCCGCCGCCCGTGATCGTCCCGCGGTGGCCCTTCCTGGAAGGCGAGTCGGAACCGCACCTGGTCATCCGCAGCACCGTCGAGGACTCCGGGCGCCCGCTCTCGCCCCGGGAATGGGCCGCCCTGCGCAACCCGCAGGTCCCCGACCACGAGGAGGAGTCGCCCGCCGACGGGCTCGACCGCCGTTACCGGGCCTTCGACGAACGGCACATCAGCCCGCCCAAGAGCGCCCTCCAGATGGCCGAGCAGCACGGCATGTACGACGGCGTCTTCGGGCCCGGCAAGCCGGACGCGCTGCGGCGCCAGTACTTCGCCGCGGCGTCCCGCGAGGCGGGCAGCTATCTCGACACCGTGGTCAGCCTCCCGGAAGACCCCCGTGTCACCCGCGACCTCAAGGCCGCCGGGGAGATCCACGTCGCCAAGCACAGCCCGCGCGACACCTCACCGCTGACCGAACTGCCCGTGGCGCGCGGCAGCGGCCTGCACACGGGCGAGTACGTCGTCCACGACGCGGGCCAACTGCTGCTCCCCTACCTGCCCGACGTCCTCGCCCGCGGCGTCTCGCTGCACGGCCTGCCGGGCACCGGCGCCGACCCCCACCGCACGTACGACTTCACCGGAACCTGGCCCCAGGCCAGGCCGCTGCGGCTGCGCATCGTCGAAGGGGACCGCCCGCCCGACCCGCCGGTGGGCGGCGTGCTGACCGTGTACGTGCCCAAGGCCGAGGCCGTGACCGTACGGATGAGCTGCCGGATCGCCGAGGCGGACCTCGGTCTGTTCCGCGTGTGGCAGCTGCTGACCGGTTCCGCGCTGTGGCACGACCCGGTGCGCATGACCCCGGACAAGCAGCGCGAACTCACGGCGGCGTCGGCGGCCGGCGAGAACTGGATGATCACCCCGTGGACGGAACTCACCCTCGTCCACGCCGTCGAGAAGCCGCTGGAACCACCGGCCCTGGCGGACCTGCGCTTCGAACGGACGGCGGGGGAGACCTCCGCGCGCGTCACCGGCACGCTGTCCCTGCACGCCAAGAGCACCGGCCGCATCGACATCGACGCCACCTGGGAGGAGTGGCTCGACGACGTCAAGGAAGCCGCGCCGCGCCGGGTCACCGGCTACGACCACGTGGGCGACCTCACCCCCGACCCCCGCCGGAACACCCGCACGTTCGGCGACGTACGGCACGAGTTCCGCGACACCCGCCACCGCAACGTCACCTACACGCCGACCGCGACGACCCGCTTCCGCGAGTACTTCCACCCGGCGATCACCGACCGGACCGAACTGATCACCCGCAAGGGGCCCGCCGCCACCGGGCCCGCCGGGCGGGGCTGGCCGGTCCCGGCCACCCGCCGCCCCGAACCACCCGAGGTCAGCCACGTCGTGCCCACCTTCACCTGGGAACGCACGGTGGACACCGCGGCGCACCAGGTCACCAGGGTCCGGCGGGCCGCGGGCATCCGCGTCTACCTCCGCCGCCCGTGGTTCAGCTCCGGCGACGACGAACTCCTCGCCGTCGTCCTGGACCCGGGCAGCACACTGCCGGCCGAACTCGTCACCCGCTGCGGCATCGACCCCGTGTGGGCGGACGACTCCGTCCTGCCGCGCCTGCGCGCCGCCAACTTCCCCAACGCCGCCGCCACGGCCACCGGCCGCGTCCTGGCCGAAACCGTCGGCGGGGCGCCCGCGACGGTCTCGGTCGCGGCCTTCGCGCCCGAGTACGACGAGCGGCTGGGCCTGTGGGCCTGCGACATCGACGTGGACCTCGGCGACCTCGCCGACAGCCCCGCCTACTTCCCGTACCTGCGGGCCGCCCTCGCCCGTTACCAGCCGTACGCCGTGGATCCCCTCCACCTGTCGAAGGTGGTCACCGCCGAGTTCGTCCAGCTGATGCCCGACCGCACGGTCACCGCCGCCGTGACGGCCGGCGGCCGGATCAGGGTCGAGCTGAGCGGCCCGGCCGCGGCCAACGACGTCGGGGAGTTCACCGGCCCCGGACAGGAGGGGATGGCGGCGAGCCGCCGCGTCGTCGCGACCGTGCAGCAGCGCAGCCGCTCCGCCGGCGAGCTGGACTGGGCGGCGGCCGCCGCCACGACCGAACTGACCTGCACGGCACGCGGCACCGGCTTCGTCTGGACGGGGGAACTGACGCCGCCGCCCGGACAGTTCCCCTTCCCCTCTCCCCACCGGCTGCTCGTCGAGGAGAACGAGACGTACTTCACCGACCGGACCACGGCGACCGGCACCGTCACCGCCAACGGGACCACGCGGCCGGTCGCCCGGCGGCTGGTGCACGCCGACTACTTCGGCCTGACGACGACGGTGCTGGGGCAGATCGTGCTGGACGAGGAGTGAACGCGGGCCCGCGCACCGGGCCCGGCGTGGTCACCTCCCCATGGCGAAGCGCAGCAGGCTCTCCTGGTCGCCCTGCTTGACCGTGCCGCGCTCGTTGATGACCTCCAGCTTCCACGAGGCACCGGCGCGGAATGCCTTCGCGACGGCGATCGCGTTGCCGGAACCGAGCAGCGACGGCCAGATGTCGGCGACCTGCGCGGTGCTGCCGCCCGTGCTGTCGTACACCTTGAAGGAGACGTTCGCGGCCTTCGCGAAGTCGCTGCCCTTCTTGAACGCGGCGCAGACGAAGACGATGGAGGTCACCTGGGCGGGGACCTTGTCGAAGGTGACCTCGATCAGCTCGTCGTCGCCGTCACCGCGGCCGGTCTGGTTGTCGCCCGTGGTCGTGACCGCGCCGTTTTGCAGCGGGTCGGTCACGTCCAGCCCGGCGAACCGGACCGGGTCGTCGCCGTTCAGGAGGATGGCGAACGCGTCCAGGTCGGTGCCGCGGGCCTTCTTCAGCTTCCCCATGAAACCGCCGCTGGTACCGCTGGTGGCGTCCCACGAGGCGCCGATGCCCATCTTCGTCACGCCGTCCAGGTCGGCGGCTCCGTGCTCCTTGGTCAGGGTCAGGACGGAGGGCGTGGCGGGGGTGGGGGTCGTCATGGTGTGCGCCTTTCGATAACTGCTGGACAGGTACATCCAAAAAGATCTTTACATAGCGCAACGTAAGGCGACTCGTCCTGGTTCCTGCATCGGCTGTTCGAAAATCTCGCGACCCGGAGTGTGAGCCGCGAAAGCGTGGACAGAAGAGCGTCAGTGCTTCGGAACAGCAGGCACCCTTTCCAGAGGGGCCAGTCTGCCGTTTTCCGGTGAGTGGCCACTCAGCTGCCTGCGAACCGCCCACCCGCGTCTAAGGAGAGCCGGCGATGGCCACCACCACAATCGCGCGTCCCCACGGGCGCCGTGCCAACGACCCCGACACCACCGAGGAGCTCCGGCTGCTGGTCACGCTGCCGGACGGGCCCCGCAAGGAACGACTGCGCCACCGCGTGATCACTGCCTGGCTGCCGCTGGCGCACCGTCAGGCGGTCCGGCTGCGCGAGCGCGGGGAGCAGCTGGACGACCTCAAGCAGGTTGCCGCCCTCGGCCTGGTCAAGGCGGTCGACCGCTTCGACCCCGAGCGCGCCGACGCGTTCGAACAGTTCGCCATCCCCACCATCACCGGCGAGCTCAAGCGCCATTTCCGCGACCACACCTGGGACGTGCACGTGCCCCGGCGTACCCAGGAGCTGCGCAACAAGGTACGCAAGTCCGTGCGTGAACTGAGCACGACCCTGGACGGGCGGTCGCCGACCGTGGCGCAGATCGCCGCGCACGCCCGCCTGCCCGAGGAGGACGTCCTGCTCGGGCTGGAGGCGCTGGAGACCTACCGGTCCCTGTCGCTGGACGTGGCCCTGGACCGCAGCGGCGACAACGACGACTACACGCTGATGGACACCCTCGGTTCGGCCGACGGCCGCTTCGGGCTCATAGAAGACCGGGAAGCGGTCAAGCCCGCCCTGGCCAAGCTCCCCGAGCGCGAACGCCGCATCCTCTACCTGCGGTTCTTCAAGGACATGACGCAGAGCGCCATCGCCACCGAGCTGGGCCTCTCCCAGATGCACGTCTCCCGCCTGATCAGCCGTGCCCTGGCCCGCGTCCGCGCCGAGGTCACCCGCCACCAGGACGAGGGCTACCAGGCCGCGGCCTGAGCCCGGGGCGGGGCGGCCGGTCCGCCCCGACGGCGGTGACCCGAGCGCCCCGGCCATGCGCCATGGCGCGGCCCTTCGTACCGGGGGCCGGTACGAAGGGCCGCGCTTCACGGCAGCCGTGGGCCGCTCGGGAACGTGCGGCCGGGTGGCGAGTGGTCAGCGCACCCAGTGCCGGTAGTGGTGCTTGTGAGCCTGGAGGTCCTTGTGCTTCGCATGCCACGAGGCGTCGGCCTCGTGGTAGGTGACGGACCCGCCCACGTTGAGGCCTTCGTAGTGGACGGCCGCGTGGTGGCTGGAAGCGTGCTTGTGCAGGTGCTTGTGCCAGCCGTCCGCGGGGGCGGCCGAGGCGGGAGTGGCGGCCATGAAGCCGGCAGCGCTGATACCGACGAGGGCTATCGCTATGCGACGCATGTTCTCTCTCCTAAGGGAGGGGTTGTTGAGACGAGCCTCACCCGGACGGAGGCGGCCCGCACGCGGAGAACCGGCGAACGGGTTGCTCCCGCCTGTTACGAAGGCCCGCCCACGCTGAGGCCCGGCCCCTCCGGCCGGTCGTCCCGGTCGTGCGGTTTGAGCTCGATCTCGATGCGATGGGTGCTCTCGCGCGAGAGCGACCCGCCGGCCTCGGCGGTGACCACACCGATCCGCAGGCCGCCCCTGCCGGTGCCCTCGCGGCGGACCTGCACGGCGAACTCGACGCTGACCCGCTCCACCAGGAACCGCAGCCTGCTCTCCTCGCCGTCCCGCTGTGCCGCCTCCAGCTCCTCGCGGATGCGGCCGATCACGTCGGCCAGGCCGGCGGTCTCCGCCCCCTCGTGCCCGCTCCGCCCGTCGTTCGCGCCCATCGCGGCCCTCCCGCCCCACGGCGGGAGCTTTTGACAGTCCCCGCGGCTATCGTTCAGAAGTATGAGGGAGCTCGGGGGAACTTCCAACTACCACCCGGACGAAGGTGGTTGGCGGGTCCGGCTGTTCCAGGGGGAGCGCCGTGGGGCCACGCCGCTCGGTGCGGGGGTGCTGCTGCGGGACGGGCTGGTGCTCACGTGTGCCCACGTCGTGCTGGCCGGACGCCGGCCCGCCGCGGGCGGCGAGGGGCGTACCGACCGGCCCACGCCCCTGGAGGAGGTGTACGCCGAATTCCCCGGTGCCCGTGACGAGGTGCCCGGCCCGCTGCGGGCAGAGGTGATCACCCACCGGCTGCGGCCGCCGACCTCGCGCTTCAGCGCGGACATCGCGCTGCTGAGGCTGGCGGAGCAGCCACCGGTGGAACCCGCCGTGCTGCACCGGCAGATCCCGGCGCGCAACGAGCGGGTGCACACCGTCGGTTACCCGCGCGAACTGCCGGGCGGCGAGCACATCACCGCCCGGCTCATGGGCAGGGGCGGCCCCGGCCACTACCCCGAATGGGTGCAGCTCGACCCGGAGTCGGCGCCGTACGTGGTCCGGCACGGCTTCAGCGGGAGCGGGGTGGTGCACAGCCGCACGGGCGGCGTCATCGGCATCCTCGTGTACCAGTACGGCACGGAACGGGTGCCGGTCCCCCTCAGCCACGCCTACATGATCCCCACCGAGACGATCCTGGGATACCTGGCCGACGAGAGGTTCAGGATCCAGGCCACCGGCGCCCGCGCGGTGTCGGGGTCCATCCGGATCGAGCCCGGCGTAACCGGCACCGACCGGGCCCTCGGACTGCGCCGCTGGATCGCCCGCTGGCTCGGCGACGGGAGCCCGGCGGCAGGCACCGGCACGGGCCGGGAGACGGACCGGTGGCCGAGTGCGACGGCGCAGCCGGACGGCGGCCGGAGTCCGTCGGGCCCGGGGCACGGCCGCCCTGGCGGCGTCGCGGAACCCGTGGAGCTGGCCTTCGTGGCCGACCACGACCACGAGGCCCGCTCCGTGCTGCACGCCTCGCTCGTCCTCGCGGACCGCGAGCGCAACCCGTGGCCGCTGCGGCGCGGCGAGGCGTCGGAGCCGCAGGCCGGCTCGATCGACATCGCCCTGGACGCGACGGGCTGGACGGCCGCGCGGCTCGTCCACCGCACCGCGGCCCGGGCCGGCCTGGCCGACCGCGACGCGCCGGACACCGGCACCACCGCGTTACTGGAGCGGATCGCCGCGCAGGCACCGCCCCTGTCCGCCGCCTTCCTCTCCGTCGACCGGGCCCGCTCCGCCGACGAGCCGGTCCTGCGTCTCCTGCGCGCTCTGCTGGCGCCGGGCCACAGCCGGCTGCTGCTCGTCTTCCACGACCCCCGCTCGCCGCTGTTGGCACGCGTCGTCGGCGAACTGCTCGACCCCTGGTGGGCCAGCCGCCACGAGGCCGCCATCGCCGCGCGGCTGACCGTCCTCGCCGGCCTGGAAGAGCAGCGCCGCCGGCTGCGGGGCACGCGGCCGGGACCGGGCGCCGACGAGGAGCACATACCGGTGTCCCGCCGCCTCGCCGAGCGGCTGGCCGCGCTGCGCCAAGGCGGCGTCCTGCGCAACGGCACGGACACCGCGTACCGCCTCTTCCACATCGGTATCGCCGTGGAGGACGCCTTGCAGCGTCTCCGCCTGCCCTGTTCCCCGCGGGGGTACGTGGTGCTCCCGCCGGGCGACGGGCTGACCGAACTTCCGCACGTCACCGTCGGCGACCCGGACGCTCTCGCCGAAGCGGGGGCCGCCTCCTGGGCGCGCCCCGGCCTCGTGCGCGGCCAGGTACTGCACCAGCAGTACCGGGTCGTCGGCCGCCTCGGCCAGGGCAGCTACGGGCAGGTGTACCTCGCCCGCGACCGGATGCTCGACGACCGCCCGGTGGCCCTCAAAGGAGTGCACGACCCCGGCAACCGGATCGCTCGCGAGGACGCCCTGAAAGAGCGTCTGCGCCTGG
The DNA here is from genome assembly GCF_044329785.1 of Streptomyces sp. NPDC017529. Lineage (NCBI taxonomy): Bacteria > Bacillati > Actinomycetota > Actinomycetes > Kitasatosporales > Streptomycetaceae > Streptomyces > Streptomyces sp. NPDC017529. The sequence continues at coordinate 25,275 of NZ_JBIRJY010000017.1, read as the reverse complement.
TCAGCCTCAATCACCCGTCGATCATCAAGGTCTTCAACTACGCCGAACTGCCGGGCCCTTCCGACAGCAACCTCGCCTTCATCGTGATGGAGTTCGCCGACGGCGCGCCTCTGCGGTGGGTCGCCGACCGGATCGCGCGGCGGGCCGAGCCCTTCCACGACCACCGGGTGCACGAGTTCGTCGCCGTCTACGGGCTGCGCATCCTGGACGCGCTCACCTACCTCCACGAGGAGCGGCGGCTCGTCTACGGCGACCTGTCCCTGACGAACGTGATGCACTGCGCCGCGAGCATCAAACTGATCGACGTGGCCGGCGTACGGCCGGCCGGTACCGCGGGCCCCGTCACCTACCCGGCCCCCGAGCTGCGCAGATCCGCCGCCATGACCGTTTCCGGCGACCTGTACGCCGTCGGCACCGTCCTACGGGAGCTGGTCGAACGGGCCCCCGAAGAGCCCCCGGGGCTCGGGACGACGTCGCTGCGGCTGGTGCTCGACCGCGCCACGGCGCCGCGTCCGGAAACGCGCTTCGCCGACGCCAGGGAGATGTCCGTCCAACTGCGCGGAGTGCTCAGGGAACTGCGGTCACTGCGGCTCGGCGAGGAGGCCGCCTTCGAGCCCTCGCCGCTCTTCGCCCCCGCGCACGCGGCCCTCGACGGCGAACTCGGCAAGGCACCGCCGCTGGACCAGTGGCTCGAAGGCGGCAGCCGAAAGCGCAGGCTGACGGCCCGGCCGCCGGCCCCCGCCGAGGTCGCGCTGGGCCTGCCGGTGCCCAGGCCGGACGTCGCCGACGGCAACTGGACGGAGCTGCACCGCACCTCGTACGACGACCCGGCCGGACTGCTTCAGCTCAGCGAGGCGTGGAAGGAGTCACCCGAACAAGCACTGCTGCGCTGCCGCCTCCACCTGGAGATCGCGCGCGACCACCCGGGGACGGCCGCCGAGGAGTGGGCCGCCGCCGAACGCGAACTGGCCCGGGCCCGGGCCGCCGTCGGCGAACCCGCCGCGTACGACTGGCGGCTGCACTGGCACCAGGGCCTGCTGCACCTCGTCCACGGCCGGCTGACGGCGGCCCTGGACTGCTTCGGCCTGGTCTACGCCGCGATCCCCGGCGAGTACGCGCCGAAACTGGCCCTCGGCTACTGTCACGAGGTCCTCGGGTCGCCGAAGGAGGCCGTGGCCCTGTACGGCGCGGTGTGGCACCGCAACCACGCCCTCGGCAGCGCCGCCTTCGGCCTGGCCCGCATCCACCTGGCCGGTGCCAAGCCGCAGCTCGCCCTCGACTGCCTGGAAGCCGTCCCCGCCGACTCGCGGCACCGCACCGCCGCCAGGACCGCCATGGTCCGCATCCTCGCGGACCCGCCCCCCGACGGCGGCCCGCCGACGGTCGCCGCCGCCCGGCAGGCATGGGTGGCCCTGCACCGGCTCACGAAGAAGGAGGGCCTGACCGACCGGCACGCCCAGGAGCGGCTCTGCACCGACCTGCACGAACTGCTGCTCCTGCTGGTCACGGCGACGCGGGGCGGAGCGTCTGGCGCACCGGGCACCGACCCGCTCGGCGTCCTGTGCGCGGAACTCGCCGAACTGCCCGAGAAGATCTCCGTCGCGCGCACCGAGCACGCGCTGCGCGAGAAGCTCGCGGCCTGCTACCGGCGGCTCGTCGAACAGGTGCCGTCCGCCGCGCCGCCCGGAAACGGAGGCCTGGCCGAAACCCTGCTCGACAACGCCTTCCGTACCCGTCCCATCGACTGGCGCCACCGCCGCGACGACCACCGCCCGCCGTGGTTCCGCCGCTGGTTCCACGTCCGGCTGCCGGAAGAGGTCTACCAGCCGTACGAGGACACCACGGCCGGAGGTGCGTGATGGCGGGCCCTCGCCCGGCGGTGGGCCGGACGCTCTGGCGCTGGGCCTCGGGCCGGCTGCCGAGAGACCGGGGGAAGCACACAGGGTGGTTCCTGCTCAGCCGCATGCTGCTGCTACCCGCCGTCGCGTTCGCGGTGCTCGCCCTCGCGGGGACGGCGTACTTCGACGTGCACGGCCGTACGGAGGAACTGCGCGACCGCTACGCCCCCACTCTGGTCGACCTGGCCCATGCCCGGGTGGCGCTGACGCTCGCGCAACAGGAAGCCGAACAGCGGCTCGGCGCTGGCAGTGGCGAACCGCTGCGGCAGACCGGTCTCGTCGGGCTCGGCGAAAGGTACCCCGCCCTGCTGACCGAGGCGTCACAGAGCCTCAACAACACCGTGCAGGCCGGCGCTCTCGACACGGCACAGGAACAGGAGGTCCGCGTGCTGTCGGGCCTGGTGGTCGCCTACGACGACTGGGTCAACTGGGCCAACAGCCATCACACCAGCAGACCCCTGCGCAAGGCCGGCATGGATTACGCCAAGGGCCTGCTGAGCACCGGCGGCACCGCCGTACTCGCCCGCATCGACGTCCTCGCGGCAGAGCTGCGCACCTCGGCGGCCGCGCTGGCGGACCGGCGCGCCGTGTTCAGCGGTACGGCGTCGGCGGCGCTGCTCGGCGCGCTGGTCTTCGCCTTCGTCGTCGCCGGCACGCTCGACTTCGTCCGGGGCCGGCTGCGGGTGCGCAGCCACCTCCTGTCGGTGTGCGCGCTGCCCGTGCTGTTGCTGCTCGCGGTACCGGCGATCGGCGTCACCGTGGAGCACCGGGCACAGGACGCGGTGAAGGAGGCGGCCGAGCGGCTGGGGCGGAGAGCGGTGCCCCGCCCGGCCGGCCCCGAAGAGAACGCGCGGGGCGGACCGGGCGCCGCCGTCGACAAGGAGGACGCCCGGCTCACCCGGAAGCTGGACGCCACGCATCCGGACGCGTGGGCGACGGCTTGCACGCTGGCCCTGGCCCTCGGCGCGGCGGGCGCCGTGGGCTGCGGCGTCATGCTCTTCCACTACGGCCGCGAGTACCTGGAGATCCAATGGAAGCGCAAGTGAGGCGCGCGCGTCGCCGGCTCCGTCCCGTACTGGCCTGCTGCCTGCTCGCCACGGCCGCTCTGCTGCCGGCCGGGTGCTCGTCCGAGGAGTCCGCGACGCTGGTCGTCCTGGGCCCGTGGACCAAGGCCGAACAGACTCCGTTCGTGGCGGCGCTCGAAAAGATCAGCAAACGCACGGGAGACCACTACGTGTACCAGGGCACCCGCTCCCTGCGTGAGACCCTGTCCGCCCAGCTGCGGACGGAGACGCCACCGGACGTGGCGATCCTCAACGGCCTCGGTGAGCTGTCCGAGTACGCGCGCCAGGGCGACGCCCAGCCGTTGACGGACAGCGTGGCCGCATCGGCGATCGGCCCGTGGGCACAGCGGATCACCCTTCCAGACGAGCATGGCCGGCCCCAGCAGCACTCGTACGGAGTACCGTTGCGGGTGGACCTCAAGAGCATCGTCTGGAGCCGCCCCGGCGACCTCAAGGCGGCCGAGAACCCGAAGTGGTGCCTGGGCATGGCATCGGAGGCGACGTCCGGCTGGCCGGGCACGGACTGGGTCGAGGACCTGCTGCTCCAGAAGTACGGCTGGGCCGTGTACGAGCAGTGGGCCACCGGTGAGTTGTCGTGGCGCAGCGCGCCGGTGAAGCGGGCGTGGCAGGCATGGCGGGACGTGCTCGCGAAGGACGGCCCGAAGGCCGGCGAAGCCGCGCTCTCCACCTCCTTCGAATACCTGGGCCGCGGCCGCTACGGGCTGCTGAACAGCGGCACGTGCACTCTCGAACACCAGGGCTCCTTCATCCGCCGCCACTACGGCGACGACGTCGAACCGGCCCCCACCACCAGGTTCGTCCCCGGCCTGCCGGCCGGCAGCAAGACGTTCGAGGTCTCCGGCGACATGGCGGCCGTCTTCCGGCCGGGCGACGCGGCGTGGAAGCTGATGCGGGAGCTGTCCTCGCCCGCGGCCCGCCAGGAGTGGGCCGCGGCGGCGCGGCCGACGGAGCGCCCCTTCTTCGCCGACGGCACCACGGGCGAGGGGTGGCTCGCAGCGAGCACGAAGGCGGTCCGGGACCTGTTCCGATCCGCCGACCGGATCTGCTTCGACGCGTCCGACGCCATGCCGTCGACCCTCCGGGGCGCCTTCCAGCGGGCCGTACTGGAATTCCTGGAGGACCCGCAGGACGGCCGGCTGCTCGAAGGACTGCTGGAACAACTGGAGGCGGAACGGCAGGTGCAGCGGCGGGCCGGGGCGTTCCTCCTGGACCGCCTGTGCGGCGAGCTCGGCGGCTGAGGGCCGGCCGTGCCGGCCGGACCGGCACCCTCCGAGTGATCCACATCACGCTCCGCGCCGGTCCCGGTGCGGCAGGGCCCGCGTTTTCTCCGTACCATTCAGGTGTTTGCCGAGGGAAATGGTGCGGTCAGTGCAGGAGCGGGCGGTCAAGACGCGGGAGGCCATCCTCCGGGCGGCTTCCGAAGTGTTCGACGAGTACGGGTTCAGTGGCGCGAGCGTCAGCAAGATCATGAAGCGGGCCGGGGTCACCCAGGGCGGGATGTACTTCCACTTCCCGTCCAAGGAGGCGCTGGCGCACGCCGTGATGATCGAACAGGGCAACGGGCTGGAGCTGCCGCCCGGCGAGGACGGCCTGCAGCGGCTGGTCGACATCACGCTGTACCTCGCCGGCGAACTGCAGACCAACCCGGCGCTGCGGGCCGGTGTCCGGCTCGCGATCGAGCAGGGCGAGTTCGGCGTCCAGGACGACGCCCCGTACCAGTACTGGGTCCAGGAGTTCGCCGGGCAGCTGCACGCCGCGCGTGAGAAGGGCGAACTGCTGCCGGACGTGGACGTGGACGACCTGGCCTGGGTGCTGGTCAGCTCCTACTCCGGCACCCAGCTGCTGTCCCAGATCTCCACCGGGCGGGCCGACCTGCACCAGCGGGTGACCACCCTGTGGCGCTACCTGCTGCCGGGCGTCGCCGCCCCCGCCGTCAGGCCCCTGGTGACCTTCGGGGAACAGCGGGGCGGGACCGCGGCGTGAGCCGGCGCCGCGGGGCTACTTGAGGCCGCTGAGCATGACGCCGCGGATGTAGTGCTTCTGGAGCAGGAGGAACAGGAGCAGCACCGGCAGCACGCTCAGCACGAGGCCGGCCATCATGACGGGCACCATGCGGTTCGGGTCGAGGTAGCTCTGCAGGGTCTGGATGCCCACGGGGAGGGTCATCAGGCGGGGGTTCGCGGTGGAGACCAGCAGGGCCCAGATGTACTCGTTCCAGGCGCTCACGAAGGTGAGCAGGGCGAGGGTCACCGCCACCGGCTTGGTCTGCGGTACGACGATGCGCCACCACACCGTGAATTCCCCGGCGCCGTCGATCCGGGCCGCCTCCAGCACCTCGTCCGGTACGGAGACGATGAACTGCCGCATCAGGAAGATCCCGAATCCGGAGACCAGGAACGGCACGACCAGGGCCGCCAGGCTGACGGTCAGCCCGGCGCCGCCGTCGCCGAGCAGGTCGTTGCCGCCCGCCAGCGGCCAGTGCACCAGGATCAGAAAGTGCGGGATGAAGAACACGAACGGCGGGAACATCATCGTCGCCAGCACCAGCCGGAAGATCAGGTCGCGGCCGGGGAAGCGCAGCTTCGCCAGGGCGTAGCCCGCCAGTGAGGACGTCAGCAGCACCGACCCGGTGATCACGGCCGTGGCGACGACGCTGTTGCGGAAGAGCAGCGGCAGGTTCAGCTGTTCGAACGCCTCCCGGTAGTTGGAGAGCGCGAAGGCTTCCGGGAGGAAGCGGTACGGCAGCCTGCCGTATTCGCCCGGCCCCTTGAACGAGGTCAGCAGCATGTCCAGGAACGGTACGACCGTCACCACCGCGCCGGCCGCCACCAGCAGGTACGACAGCCACGGGAAGCGCCTGCGCCGCCTCATGAGTCCGCTCCCTTCCGCCGGAACAGCCACAGCTGCGCCAGAGTGATCACCAGGATCAGCACGAACAGCACGAGCGCCGCCGCGCTCGCCGAGCCCCAGTCCCCGTACTTGAACGCCCGTTGGTACATCTCCAGCGCGGCGACGTTGGTCGCGTCGCCCGGCCCGCCCTCGCCCGTCATGACGATGATCAGCGCGAACGACTGGAGGCCGGCGATGAACTGGGTCACGCACACGAACAGCAGGGACGGCCGCAGCAGCGGCAGCGTGATGCGCGCGAAGACGGTGAGCTGCCCGGCGCCGTCCAGCTCTGCCGCCTCGTAGTACGAGCGGGGGATGGACTTCAGGCCCGCGGTGAGGACCAGGATCGCGGACCCGAGGGAGGCCCACGCCTGGACCACCACGACCGACGGCAGCGCGGTCGCCGGATCCTGGAGGAAGGCGACGGAGTCCAGGCCGAGCGCGTTGAGCACGCCGTTGACCAGGCCGCCCGGCTCGTACATGTACTTCCACACGTTGCCGACCGCGACCACGGTCGTGACGATCGGCAGGAAGTACAGCGTGCGCCACAGGCCCTGGAAGCGCAGGCGGGTGATGCAGTGGGAGACCAGGACGGCGCCGGCCAGGGCCAGGGCCACGGTGCCCAGGGCGTACAGCAGCGTGTTGGTGAGGACCGGCGTCAGGAAGGCCGAGCCGCGGGCGAAGAGGGCGGCGAAGTTGTCCGTGCCCGCAGGCCGGATGTCGGCGAGGTCGAAGCCCGCCCAGCGGGACAGCGACAGCAGCACCGCGAACAGCAGCGGCAGCAGGAGGAAGACCGCGAAGAACAGGAGGCTGGGGGTGAGGAAGAGGTAGGCGACGACGGTCTGCCGGGTCCGGTGCCGGGGCCTTCGCCGTGGCGGGCTGCCGCCTCCGGGGCTGCCGCTGTCCGCGTCCGCGGGGGTGACCGTTGTCGCCATCCGGCACCAGCCTTTCCTGACAGGCGAACCGACGTGTGGGGCCCGCGGCGAGCGGGCCCCGTCCGGTCAGCGGGAGAGCTCCTGGTCGACCTGTTGAGCGGCGTTGCGTACGGCGTCGTCCGGCGACCGGCGGCCGATCCACAGTTCCTCGATGTTCTTGCGCAGCAGCGCCTTGGCCTTCTGGGCGCGCGGTCCGTTCGGCTCCGGCGTGGCGTAGTCCAGGGCGTCGGCGAACGGGCCGAGGTTCGGATCGCCGCCGGCGGCCAGCAGCGCCCGCATGTCGCCGGTACGGCCGGTCATCGTGCCGACCGACATCTGCAGGACGCTCATCCGGGTGGCCCGCACCGCGGCGGCGCGGCCCGCCTGCGGCCCGGCGGGCACCACCTCGTCGTTGAGCCAGCGCAGGAACTCCCACGCCTCCAGCGGGTGGCGGCTCTGCGCGTTGACGCCCAGCAGGAACCCGGTGGTGACGGTGCCCCGGTTGCCGGGCGCGGGCCCCGGCACCGGTGCCACCCCGACGTCGCGGTAGTCCCGCCCCATCGTCTGCCGCAGGCTGCCGGTCCACCAGCCGCCGTTGACCGCCATCGCCACCCGGCCCGCGGGGAAGGCTTTCATCAGGTCGGTGCCGGGGTCGCTCGCGCCCCGGTCGATCAGCCGCCGTTCCAGCGCGAAGACGGCGCGTCCGGCGGGGGAGTCGAGGGCGCTGCGCGTGCCGTCGGCGCGGAGGAACGATCCTCCACGGGAGGCCAGCAGCGCCAGCGTCTGGTTCACCACGGTCGAGTCGTCGGTCCGCGACAGGCCGAAGCCCTGCACGAGCATGTTGCCGTGCCGGTCGCGCCGCGCGGTGCGGTACGCGGCCTCCTCCAGCTCCCGCCACGTACGCGGCGGCCCGGCCACACCGGCCGCGCGCAGCAGCCGCTTGTTGTAGTACAGCGCGTAGGGCTGCACCTCCGTGGGGTAGCCCATGATCCGGCCGCGCACCGAGGCCGCCCGGACCGCGGCGCGTGCGAAGCCGCGCCCGATGCGCGCCGCGTCCTCGGCAGGCGCCGGCCGTACCACTCCGGCCTGCGCCAACTGCCCGGCCCACAGGCTGTACGGGTGGATGATGTCCGCGCCTTGGCCCGCGGCCTGCCGCACCATCAGCGTGGTCAGCAGATCCTGGAAGCGGACCGCGGTCGTCCGCACGCGCACCCGGTCGTGACCGGCGTTCCAGGCGTCGACCGTCCGTTGCAGCGCCGACTTCAGCGGCTCCGTCGCGTAGTGCGTCAGCAGCGTGAGCTCGACCGGGTCGCCCGGCCGGCCGCTGCCGTCCCGGCCCGGCGCGCCACAGCCCGCCGCGGCCGCCGCCGCTCCCGCGAGCCCCGCCAGGACGCGCCGCCGCCTCATGGCCGTACCTCCCGCCGTAAGACCTGGAACGTGCGGGTCGTGGCGAACCCCGCCGACCTGTACAGCCGCCCGGCCGGGCTGCGCTCGCCGGTCCACAGGAACCACGCCCCGTGCGCGCCCGCCGCCCGCATCCGCTCCAGCGTCAGGTGCAGCAGCACTCTGCCCAGCCCGGTGCCGCGCTGGTCCGCCCGCACCCCGAACGGCCCGAACCGCTCGGTCAGCCCCTCGTACGCCCCGTGCATCGCCCACCCCGCGACCCGGCCCGACGGGTCGTGGGCCGTCACGACGCGCTCCAGGGGCGCCCCGCCGTCCAGCGCCCGGCGGATCGCCTGCGGCCAGTCGGGGCCGAACTCGTCCCCGGCCAGCCGCAGCAGTCCCACCAGGTCGTCGTCCCGCGGCGTGCCGAAACGGTAGCCCGCGGCGGCCAGCGTGGCGGCGCGCTCGCGCACCGCGTCGGGCATCCGGTAGCCGACCAGGCCGCGATCCATCGCCGCGGCGTCGAGCCGCGGGCGAAAGCCCAGCCCGGCCAGGAGCGGGGCGGCGTACGGGTAGGCGTCCCGGTCCAGTCCCGGCAGGAAGTAGTGCGGCGTGTAGGAGGCGAAGTCGACGCGGGTGCGGCCGTGGCCGGCCAGCCAGTCGAGGACGCCGGTGAGCAGCCGCCGCCCGAGTCCGGTGCGGCGGACGGCCGGGTCGACGAAGAAGAACGGGACCCAGCCCTGCGCCGGCTCCAGGTCACCGCCGGCCACCGCTACTTGCCGGCGCACGCCGTAGGCCGCGCCCACCACCTCGCCGTCCCGCACGGCGACCAGGAGGCCCGCCGGGTCGAAGTTGGGGTCGAGCAGGACGTGGCGCCGGAAGCGCTCCCGGGTGAGGGGGTCGTAGGGGGCACTCCGCGCCCAGGCCGCAACGAGCCCGCCACCGTCGCCCGCGGCGAAGGCGCGTACCACCGGCCGGGCGCCCTCCGGCCGCAGCGTCGCATCGTCCATCGCCGTCCTCTCGTCCGCACCCCGTACGAGCCGGCGGGGCCCACGGCCCTGCCTTCCGACCAGGCTCCAGCACCTCCCGCACCACGGGCCTCAGGACGTGCGCGTCCTCGGCGATCGGCCCCGTCAATCCCCCGGTTGGCCCGCTCCCTTTCAGGGAGTGACCTGGATTTTCCGCCCCTGGCCGGCCTTGAAACGGTCCAGTGCCTCCGCGTAGCGGTCCAGGGGGAGGCGGTCGCTGATGAAGACGTCCGGGTCCAGGACGCCGGCGGCGAAGAGTCCGGCGGCCCGCTCGTAGCTGTGCAGGACCGCCATCGAACCGGTGATGGTGATCTCCTGGTTGTAGATGCGGTACGGCTCGATCACGGCGCGCGCCGCGTAGTCGGAGACGCCGAACTGGAGGAACGTGCCGCCCTTGCCGACCCGGCCCAGCGCGTCCTGGATGGCGCGCTCGTTGCCGGTGGCGTCGATGACCACGTCCCAGCCGCGGGGGCGGGCGATCTCGTCGGCCGAGGCCGCGGCGTTGCCGCAGCCCAACTGCCGCGCGGTGGCCAGGCGCCGCGGGTTGACGTCGATCACGTCGACGCCCGCCGCCCCGGTGCGCTTGGCCAGCTCCAGCATCATCAGCCCCATCGTGCCGGAGCCGTAGATCAGCACGTGGGTGCCGAGCTGCTGGGAGCGCAGGATGTCGTACCCCCGCACGGCGCAGGAGAGCGGCTCGATGAGCGCCGCGTCCTCGGTGCGGACGTGCTCGGGCAGCTTGACGCAGTTCGCGGCCGGCGCGACGGCGTACTCGGCGGCGCCGCCCGCCGTCGTCACCCCGATGGCGGCCCACCGTTCGCACAGGTTGTTGCGGCCGATGCGGCAGTAGTGGCACCGGTAGCAGTAGAGGGAGGGATCGACGGCGACCCGGTCGCCCTCGGCCAGTGCCGTCACGTCGCCGCCGGTCGCGACGACGGTACCGGCGAACTCGTGGCCCGGTACGACGGGCAGCGCCGGGGCGAACTCGCCCTGCAGGATGTGCAGGTCGGTGCCGCACAGTCCGCAGCCCGCGACCGCGACGACGACCTCGTCGGGGCCCGGCGCCGGATCGTCGACGGTGGTGACCTCGACGCGGCCCGGTGCGCTGATCACTGCGGCCTTCATTTCACGGCTCCTAGGGAGAGGCCCTGGACGAGCTTGTCCTGGGCGGCGAACCCGGCGGCGAGCACCGGGAGGGAGATGACGGTGGCGGCCGCGCACACCTTGGCCAGGAACAGGCCCTGACTGGTGACGAAGCCGGTCAGGAAGACCGGGGAGGTGCCGGCGACGATGCCGGTGAGCACCCGGGCGAACAGCAGCTCGTTCCAGCTGAAGATGAAGGAGATCAGCGCCGTGGCCGCGATGCCGGGCAGGGCGACGGGGGCGACGATGCGCACCAGGGTCGTCGGCAGCCCGGCGCCGTCGATCGAGGCGGCCTCCAGCATCTCCACCGGCACCTCGGCCAGGAAGGACCGCATCATCCACACGGCGATCGGCAGGTTCATCGAGGTGTAGAGGATGACGAGCAGCCAGATGTTGTCCAGCATCCGCGTGTTCTGGGCGATGAGGTAGACCGGCAGCAGCCCGGCCACCAGCGGCAGCATCTTGGTGGACAGGAAGAAGAACAGTACGTCGCTCCACTTGCGCACCGGCTTGATGGAGAGCGCGTAGGCCGCAGGCACGGCCAGTACCAGCACCAGCAGCGTGGATGCCACCGACGCGGTCAGCGAGTTGACCAGCGGCGGCCAGGGGCTGACGCCGGTGCCCGCCCCGAAGAACTCGCGGTAGCCGTGCAGCGTCAGCCCGGCGCCGACGCTCGGCGGGTTGGCGGCCGCGTCCGCCTCGCTGTGGAAGGAGGTGAGCACCATCCACGCCACGGGCAGGAAGAACGCGATCCCGCAGAGCCAGGCCGCCAGGCCCAGCAGGCTCCCGGTGCGCCGCCGTCGCCGGGTGGCGGGGGAGACGGCCGGTGCGGAAGCGGGGGCGGCGCGTACGGCGGTTGCCCTCATCGGGTGACCTCCTCGCGGAGCAGGGACGAGACGGTGCGCAGCGCGAAGGTGGCCACCAGCAGGGAGCAGACGACGACCACGACGCCCTGCGCGGAGGCCCGGCCGTAGTCGTGCGCCTGGTAGAAGGTCTGGTAGATCGTGTACGGGAGGTTGGCCGTGCCCAGGCCGCCCGAGGTGATGGTGAACACCGCGTCGAAGTTCTGCACCACGTAGATGGTGCCGAGCAGGGCGGCCAGTTCCAGGTAGCGGCGCAGGTGGGGGAGGGTGAGGTAGCGGAACACGTCGAAGGCGGAGGCGCCGTCGACCCGCGCCGCCTCGACCGCGTCGGCGGGCCGGCTCTGCAGCCCGGCCAGCAGGATCAGCATCATGAACGGTGTCCACTGCCAGACCAGCGCCACCTCGACCGCCGCCAGCGGCGATGTGGTCATCCAGTCGGGCTGGGGCGGGTCCGCGCTGCCGAACAGCCGCCATATCCAGGTCAGCGAGCCGTTGATCAGACCGTACGAGGCGTTGTAGAGCGCGTGCTTCCACAGCAGCGCGGCGGCGACCGGCACGACCAGGAACGGGGTGATCAGCATCGTGCGGACGATGCCGCGCCCCCAGAACCCGCGGTCCAGCAGCAGCGCGAGGCCCAGCCCCAGCAGCAGGCTGACCAGCACGACGGTCACGGTCAGCAGGACCGTGGTCCAGATGGCCGAGCGCATCGCGGGATCGGTGAAGACCGCCTTGTAGTTGTCGAAGGCGGCGAAGCCGCGGTGGTCGGGTGCGAGCGCGTTCCACCGGGTGAAGGAGACGACGACGGTCGCCACGAACGGCAGCTGGGTGACCACGACCAGGAAGACCAGGGCGGGCAGCAGCGGGGCGCGGCGGGCCCAGGCCGCGGCACGTCCGGGGGCACGGGGTCCGCGGGGGCGGGCGGCGGTGGCGCGGGGACGCCGTACCGCGTCCCGCTCGCCGCGTGTCTCAACGCTCGGCGTAGGCACGGGCCACCTCCTCCGCCAGCCGCTGGCTCTTGCCGAGCGCCTCGGGCACGCTCTGCCGCCCCGCGATGGCCGAACTGACCTCGTGGGAGACCTTGGTGCCCAGGTCGGAGAACTCCGGTATGCCGACGAACTGGATGCCGGGCGCGGGCCGCGGCTGGACGCCGGGGTCGTCGGGACGGGCCGAGGTGATCGCGTTCCTCGTCGCCGCGGCGAAGGCGTGGGACTGCCGCAGGTAGTCGGGGTCGCGGTAGGTGGAGGCGCGTTTGCCGGCCGGCACCTTCGACCAGCCGAGCCGCTCGCCCACCAGCCGCTCGTACCCCTTGCCCGAGGCCCAGGAGATGAACTTCCACGCCGCGTCCTGGTGGGTGCTCGCCTTCTGCACGCCCCACGCCCAGGTGTAGAGCCAGCCCGCGCTGCCGGTCCGCTCGACCGGCGCGGGGGCGTAGCCGACCTTCCCCGCCACCTTGGAGTCGCCGCTCTCCAGCGATCCGGCGCCGGCGGTCGCGTCGTACCACATGGCGACCTTTCCCTGCTGCATGTCGTTGAGGCACTCGGTGTACCCGGCCTGCGGCGCGCCCGCCTGCCCGTGTGCGCGCAGCAGGTCCACGTAGAAGCGGGTGGCGGCGGTGAATTCGGGGCTGTCCACCCGCGCCTGCCAGTCCTTGGTGAACCAGGTGCCGCCGAAGGTGTTGACCACCGTGGTCAGCGGGGCGGCGAGCTGCCCCCAGCCGGGCTGGCCGCGCAGGCAGATGCCCTTCATGCCGGCGCGGGCGCCGTCGAGCTTCGCCGCGAGCGCCGCGACCTGCCGCCAGGTCGGCTTGGCGGGCATCGTCAGCCCGAGTTCCCGGAAGACGTCCTTGCGGTACATCAGGAACGACGACTCCCCGTAGAACGGCTCGGCGTAGACCTTGCCGTCGGCGGCGGTCAGGGACTCGCGTACCGGGCCCAGCAGGTCCGCCTGGTCGAAGCCGGTGTCCCGCGCGGCCCGTTCGCCGAGCGGGACCAGCCAGCCGTTGCGGGCGTAGATCGGCGTCTCGTAGTTGCTGAGACTGGCCACGTCGTACTGGCCGGCCTGGCTGGAGAAGTCCTGGCTCATCTTGTCGCGCAGGTCGTCCTCGGGCAGCACGGTGTAGTTGACCTTGATGCCGGTCTCCTGGGTGAAGTGCTCGGCGGTCAGCCGTTGCAGGTCCACCATCTGCGGGTTGTTCACCATCAGGACGTTGATGGTGTTGCGGTCCTCGTTGCCGGTGGCGCCGGCGCCGCGGTAGCAGCCGCCGAGGACGAGCGACAGCGCGAGGGCGGCGGCCGGCAGCCGCAGGGCGCCGCCGATCCGGGGGCGTGGGGGGCGGCCGGACCACCCTGGAGATCGTGCGCGCACGGCTCAACACCTCTCTGCTGGACTGCTGCGGAATGCGGGGGAGGGGCGGCCCGCGGGCGCGGGCACGACGGATCACGGCCCGTACACCGGTCGGCGTACGGCCCTGCGCTGTGCGGGTCGTGTGGTCAGACGCGCAGGACCTGCGGCCCCAGCAGCGTGTAGCGGTGGGCCTCCGGCGCGGAGAGCCCGGTGTCCGTGACGATCGTGTCGAGATCGCGTACCGCGGCGAACCGGCAGAAGCTGCTCGCGCCGAACTTGCTGTGCACCCCGATCAGCACCCGCCGCCGCGACGACCGCACCGCCTGCGCCTTCACGTCGGCGACGGCCGGGTCGGGCGTCGTCAGGCCGTGCTCCCGCGACACCCCGTTGGCACCCAGGAACGCCAGGTCGATGACGAACCCGGCGAGCATGTCCCGGGCCCAGGACCCCACCGCCGCCTGCGTCCCGGCCCGTACCCGCCCGCCGAGCAGCAGCACGGTGGTCGTGTCGGAAGCGGAGACCAGCGACGCGGTGCGCAGCGAGGAGGTCACCACGGTCAGCGGCCGGTCGGTCGGCAGCAGCATCGCCAGCAGCTCCGGCGTGTACCCCTCGTCGACGAACACGGTCTCGGCCTCGCCGACGAGCTGCGCGGCGGCCGCCGCGATCCGCCGCTTCTCCGCTACCTGCTGCGTCTCGCGCCGGGCCAGCGTGGTCTCGAAACCGGCGCTCTCGACCGGGTACGCGGCCCCGTGCGTACGCCGGACCAGGCCGCGCCGCTCCAGTTCGCTCAGGTCGCGCCGGACGGTCTCGCGCGCCACCCCGAACTCGCCGGCGACGTCGGTGACGTCCACCCGGCCGGCCTGGCGGGCCAGCACCAGGATGCGGTGCTGTCGTTCCTCGGCTCTCACGGCGTGCTCCTGCTCGGTTCCGTCGGTTCCACGGCGATCCGTTCGGTCATCGTCCTGCCCGTTTGTGCCCGGCACCAGGTTTATAGCAAGAGGTGGCGCCCGTTCCGCTGCCCGTAACGGCAAGAAACCCGCCCGTTTTTGCCCGCGCCCGCCACGCTGTCGCGGGCCGTGCGGCGGTGGCCCCGCCCGTTCTCCCACCGGACCGGCCCGTTCTCCGGTCCGCGGCCGGGCCTCAGCCGAGGACCAGCCGCTCCGTGTCGAAATCCGCGACGATCTCCAGCCGCCCGCCGACGGCCGCGACATAGGCGGCGAGGGTACGCACCTCGGCGGCGCCGGGCTCGGCGCGCTCGATCTCCGCCACGCGGCCGGCAGTCACCCCCATACGCCTGGCCAGCTGCCCCTGCGTCAGCCCCCGGCGACGGCGCACCGCCGCCAGCCGCCGCCCCCGGTTGCGGGCCGCGAGCACGGCCGCGCCACCGTGCCGCTCCTCGTCCTCCCCCGGATACCAGTCGCGCAGGAAAGCCCGGCCGTCGCAGAACACCTCGTCCTCCGCACCGGGTTCCAGGCCGCGCCGCTCCCGGTCGGCCAGGCGCTCCCTGGCGAGGGGCAGGACGTGCTCGTACCACTCCCACCAGTGCGTGCGGTCGGCGGCCACGGCGAGGAGCGCCACGGCCTGCGGGCGCGGCCCGTTCCCGTCACCCGCCCCGCCCCCGACGGCGAACAGGACCCGCAGGTCCCGGCCCGTCAGCGCGCCGAGCCGCAGCTCGTACAGCTCCGCGGCCGGCGGCCCGGCACCCACGGGGCCGCTCACCTCGTACTCCAACCGCTCGGCCCCGGCGGCCATCTCGCCGGTCTCCGCACGGGCCGCGGCGACCGCGCCGTCCGCCTCGGCGCGCAACGCCTCCCGCTCGCCTGCCGCCGCGTCCATACCGGTGATCGCGTCGTGGACGTCCTGCTGGGCGTGCCCGGTGCGCTGGACCGCTTCGACGCCCGCCCTGCGGGAACGGAAGGCGTCCACCTGGTTCTGCACCCGCCGGCTGATCCCGGCGAGGGCGGCCTCCCGCCTGCGTACGTCGGCACAGGACGCGTCGAGCAGGGCCTGCTGCCGCTTCACCGCGGAGCGCCGGTCGTCCGCCTCTCGGGCGAGATCCTTGCGGCCCGCCTCGGCGGCCTGCGCCCCCAGCTCGGCCAGCCGCCGGGCCTGCCGCACCAACTCGCCGATCCGGCAGTCGAGTTGCCTGCGTGAGGTAGTCACGTCGGCGACCGCCCGCCGGACTCTCTGCAGCAGCGCGAGCTGTCGCTGATACCAGTAGTCCAGTGCCTCCCGGGGCTCGCCGGCCCGCAGGGCGGACCCGACCGGGACCACCAGGGGCAGTCCCAGACGAAGGCCCTGGTCCAGCAGTGCGGTGACCGCCTCCCCGACGAGCCGGGCCGCCGACGGGTCGGCACGGCGCAGCCCGTCCAGCCGGCTCCGCGCCTCCTTGGTGATCACCAGCCGGTACGTCATGACGGCCTCACTCCCCGACGAACCCCGCGAAAGTCCCGGTTCCCACTGTGCCGTTCCCGCCGGCCCCTGTCCCGGCACCGGACAGCGGAGGCCCGGCGCCGCGCAGTCGGCGGTCAGAACCCGAGGTCGTCGGCCACGGTGGAGGCCGGCACGCTCAGCATGCCGTCGAAGGCTTCGAGGACGGGAGTGTGCAGGTAGCCGCTGTGCAGACGGATACGGTCGGGCCCCGCTTCCGCCGGACCGCATCCGCGCAGCCCGGCGAGGGCGATGTCCGACCCCAGCCCGGCGTCCACGAAGGCCGCCTCGACGCTGCCCGGCTCGGGCGCGCCGAGCGCGGTGTCCTCGACCCGGAAGCCGAAGGTGGTGTTCTCGTCGAGCCGCATCTCCGCCGTGCGGCCGCCGACGCTGGTCATGCCGAGGGCGAAGTAGTCGTCGCCGAGGCGGTGGCGCAGGTGGTGGCCCATGGGCAGCCCGGTCAGCCGGCCGTCGAAGGAGGCCGGCGTCTTCTGGATGTGGGCGTTGTGCGCGGGGAGCACGACGCGGGTGCCGGGCGCGCCGTGGTCCAGGAGCCACCGGACCGAGTCGGCCATGAACACCTCGCGGGCCGAGGTGTCGGCGGCCATGCCGCCGCCCGCGTAGAGCTCGGCCATGGCGCGGAAGTGGTAGTCGGTGTGGCACGCCGCCTCGACACGGTGCAGCGCGGTGTCGTACGCGTACCGGCCGCCGCGCTCGACGTACAGCGGTTCCAGGGAACGCAGCCGGGTGCGCAGGCGCGTCAGCCCGGCGCTGAGCGCGTCCTGCTCCGCGGTGCCGAGCCGCGCCCAGGCCGGCGCGGACAGCGCCATGGACGCGCCGGCGAACCGCTCGGCGGTCTCCAGGGCCCGCTGCGCCAGCGGCAGGACCTCCGGGTCCACCTCGCGCAGGTACTCGGCCACCGGTGCCAGCGCCGGGAGGAGGGAGCCCCCGGCCTCGGGGACGTCGACGCCGGCGAACCGTACGGGCGGGGTGGCCGTCCGGTTGTGCCGGCGCAGCCAGTGCAGCGGCCCGGAGAGCCCGATGGGAATGGCCGCCGCGGTCTGCCGTGCGAAGTCTTCCTCGGCGCCTTCGCCCTGGACCCAGGCGTCCAGCGCGAAACCCTCGCTGAAGCCGAACTCGAAGGCCAGGACGGTGAAACCGCAGCGCTGGACGAGAAAGCGCAGCATGCGTTCGCGGGCCAGCCCGAATTCCCGGATGAAGTGCGAGTTCTCGCCGAGGGCGACGACGCGGGCGTCGCCGATTATGTTGGCGCTTGCTGCTGTCTCAATGATCGACTGACTACCCAGTCGTGAGAGCCGTCTCGGCACCACTCCACCCCCGCCCGCAGGGAGATGCATGCTGCCGCCGATGTCCGCAACAGTCGAGCTTCGTACGACGAGGCGTTCTCGCACCGCAGGGCTCAGACTCGACGCCGGGACGGTCAGACCGTGCACTGTCCTGGAACGAGCTGGCGTCAAGGAGGGGTAGCCCTTCATCCTCGGCGCCGATGGTTCGTACTACGTGCACTTGAATCGCTTCCTTCGAGAGCTGGACAGCTGGGGCGTCACCGCCGACAACAGCATCGAGGGCTACAGCAGAGACGTGATGCTCTTCTGCCGGTTCCTGAGCGAGTCACGCAACGGCAAGACGATCTGGGAGTGCGACACCGAGGACCTGCGCGCCTACAAGCGAGTCCGTCTCTATTCCGGGCTAGACTCAGTGTCGGTGGGAACCTGGAATCGCTCGATAGCCGCCCTGGACAAGTGGGTGACCTGGGCGCTCTACGAGGAGCTGCTGACCAAGGAGCCCTTCCGGTACGCCGACAAGACGGTGATGACGAGCGACGGGCCCCGCACCATGCGGGTCAACGCTGAGCACGTCACCGACCCGGAGGACGAACCGGTGCGGTTTGTGACCTTCGAGGACTACCTCCTGTGGAGGGACGTCGGACTGAGGGGAGAGCTTCCCGAAGGCGGACGCGACCCTCGGTGGCGGGGCCGCAACGGCGAGCGGAACGCCATGTTCGCCGACCTCATCGTCTACACCGGCATGCGGCTGAGCGAGGCGTCGTCGTTGCTCGTCCCGGAAATTCCACCGCTGGTCACTGGCCGTCGAATAACGGGCGACGTGCACCTGTCGAAGGCCGTCACCAAGCGGAACAAGGCCCGCACCGTGTTCATGACCTTGCGGATGCTGCGGTCGCTGCACCACTTCATCGACATCGAGCGTGACGAGCTCGTGGCCCGGCGACTCGCCGAGGGTGTCTACGCCGGGGCGACGGCACCGTGCTGGTGCGGCGAGCGGGCCGACACGCTCTCACGCTCGGCACCGGCCGCGGCTGGTCCTACGCGAAAATCGGGCCCGCGGAGCGGAGACGGCTGGCGAGGGTGTGCCCCGATGGCAGCGCCGGGGAACCGTTGTGGCTGTGGCTCGGCGAGGACGGCCAGCCGTTGAGCCCATCGACCTGGCAGTCGGCCTTCCGGCGAGCGAACGAGCGGTGCGTGAAATTCGGCATCGACCTGGCGATTTCTCCGCATACCCTGCGCCACCTCTACGCCGTTCACATGCTGGGGCTGCTCTTGCGGCAGACGATCCGGGCGCTCGGCCGACGCGACGATCAGCGCCTGGCGCGAGCCGAGCTCAGGCGCCTGCTGATCGGCAACCCGATGCGGAAGCTGCAGCAACTGCTGGGACACGCCCACGAGTCCACGGTCTACATCTACCTGGACCTCCTGGACGAGGCCCAGGAGATCGTCCTGGCAGCGATGGCGGAGTGGGACGCCCAGGCCGCAGTGCTGGACCGGGTGGAGGTGGCTGCCTAATGCTGAAGTCAAGCCACGAGACGCAGTTGCGGGCGGGCCTCGTAGTGGCGTCGGTCGCGGAGCATGGCGTAGAGGACGTTCACGCGGCGGCGGGCCGGAGCGACCAGGGCCTGGTGGTGCCGTTTTCCCTCGCTCCGCTTGCGGTCGTAGAAGCGCCGCGAGGTGGAATCACGCCGGATCGCGCAGAACGCGGACTGGTAGAAGACCCGTTTGAGGGCCTTGTCACCGCCCAGAGCGCTGCGCGAGTAGCGGATCTTCCCGGACTGGGTCAGGACCGGCGCCAGCCCGGAGGCGGCTGCCAGGGCGTCGCCGCTGGTGAAACGGTGGTGGTCGCCGACCAGGGCGATGAACTCTGCCGTCAGGATGGCCCCCATCCCCGGCGGGCTGCGGATGAGGGCCCCGTCAGGGTGCGTGTCGACGAGCTGCTCGATCTCGGCCTCCGCGGTCTGGAGGCGGTTCTTGCCGGCCAGGAGGTCGGCGGCGAGTTCCTTGATGAGCGCGGCGGTGCGGCGTTCGCCGACGACGGCCGTGTGCTGGGCGCGCGCGGCGGTGGCCGCGGCTTCCCCCAGGGCTTCGGCGGTGGGGCGGGTGACTCCGCGTTTGCGCAGGTAGTCGGTGATGCGATGGGCTCCGGCCCGGCGGATTTCGGCCGGGGTGACGTAGTGGGCCAGCAGGAGCAGGCTGGACTTGTTGGTGGGATCGGTGACCCGTTCCAGGCCGGGGTGGATGGAGGCGAGCAGGTCGCGCAGCCGGTTGATGCGCGCGGTGGTCTCCTTGACCAGTACGGTGCGGTGGCTGACCAGCAGCCGCAGCTCGGCGGTGGCCTCGTCGGGCAGTTCCACCACCCGCAGGTCGTCGCGGAGCATGACCTGTTCGGCGATGACCTTGGCATCGCGGGGGTCGGACTTGTTCTCCCCGCCCCGGGTGCCGCGGCGGGCTCGGTTGACGGCCAGGCCGGGCACGTGCACCACGCGCAGGTCCGCGGCCAGCAGCATCGCGGTCAGCAAGGCGGCGACGCTGCCCATCAGGTCCAGCCCGGCGGTCAGTTCGCCGTGCTCGGCCTGGGCGGCCGTGAGTTCGGTGACGGCTTGACCGATGGCGTCGGGGTTGTTGTCGACCCGGTGGCCGGCCAGCTGCCGGCCGTGGTCATCGGTGACCACGAGCCAGTGAAACTCCTTGGCGATGTCGAACCCCGCGTGGGCGGACACGGTGACGCTCCCCTCGTCGAACGACGTCTGGCGCAACTCCTTCCACCCGTCCTCGCCCTACCAAGCGATGGTCCGCAGAGCCTAATCAGCGGTCCGGAAGAAGTGGCGGGGCAGGGGGATCAGCCACCTGAGCCATCAAGGGCAGCAAGCATGAAAACCATCCCTGCCCCACCCGCGCTGTCCCAGAGTCGCGAACTCGTGGGACGCACTCAAGAAGGTAGGGCTGCATGAGCCGCCGGCCCGGCCGACGCGTACGGTTCCCCTCCCCGGACAACCTCCCCCCGGCGCCTGATCCCGTGCCCGAGATCGGGCCGGTCAGGTTCTCGGCGCACTTCGACGACGGCATCGAGCGCCGCTTCGACCTCTCGCACCTGCCGTGCCCCCGACTGGTGCGGCACCTGGTGCGGGCCCTGGCCGGCGTCGCCGGGCGGGAGCGGGAACAGCGCGCCGTGTTCACCACCGAGACAACCGTCCGGCAGATCGAGGGGTTCGTCCGCTTCGTAGCGCAGGCGGAGCCCGACGATGCCGAGCACTTCGACGCGGACGACCTCACCCCGGAACTGCTCGAAGCGTTCGAGCTCAAACTCATCGCCGACTACCGGGACACGAACTCCAACATCCCGTACGCGACGATGTCCGGCCTCCTGCGGCTGCTGCGGCTGGTCCGTGACGAGGATCCTGATGCGTTCGGCCTGGCGATGCAGGCCCGGCTGGGCTTCGCCGTCGTGAAGGCCACCGTCACGCACAGGCCGCTGGACGCGTATCCGACCCCTGTCTTCGAAGCCGTCGAAGCGGCCGCGCTGGCGGACATCCGCAAGGTGCGCGACCGGATCTTGGAGGGTGAGCGCCTCGCCGCCCTCGGTGAGGATCCTGCGACGGGCGGCTGGCGGAAACCGGAGAACGTACTGTGGCACATCGCCCGCCATGGCCCGCTGACGAAGGAGGACCGCGCGGACAACAGGGTCCGCGGCGGGGTGGGACTGTTCGGCGGCCAGCTGCGGGTCAACGCCCGGATGTTTCTGACGCGCACCGATGTGCTGGCCTTCCTCGTGCTGCTGACCTGCCAGACCGGTCTGGAGCCGGAGTGCGTCCGTGCGCTCAAGGCCGACTGC
Source organism: Streptomyces sp. NPDC017529 (assembly GCF_044329785.1). Taxonomy (NCBI): domain Bacteria; kingdom Bacillati; phylum Actinomycetota; class Actinomycetes; order Kitasatosporales; family Streptomycetaceae; genus Streptomyces; species Streptomyces sp. NPDC017529. Next base: position 4,157 of record NZ_JBIRJY010000017.1, on the reverse strand, counting down.
CTGGTCAACCCGGCGCGCGGCTACGTCAGCATCGCCTACGTCAAGAAGCGGGCCCGCAACAACTCCCACAAGACGCTGCGCGTGGCCGACGGAGGGGCCCTGCACCACCCGGCCGGGGTCATCCGCCTGGCTCTGCGGCTGACCGCCCGCGGTCGCCAGCACACTGACAGCGACGTGCTGTGGGCCCACACGGGACGGTTGGGGCTGCAGGCCGGATTCCGCCCCGGGGTGCGATCGCCGCTGCGTGAGGAGATGGCGGCGTGGGCCGCCAGCCACGGCATCGATCAGATGAAGGACACCGATGGACGCCCCGTCGTCCTGGACATGCGGCGTCTGCGCAAGACCTACAAGTCGCGCCGCTACCGGCAGGCGGCCGGCATCTTGGAGGACTTCGCCGAGGGCCACTCCACGCAGGTCGCGGCCCGTCACTACGCCGACATCGAAGCCCACCGTGAACTGCACGAAGTCGCCGTCGAAAATGGTCTGCGCGAGGTCCTGGACACCGCGCTCGCGCCGCCGGTGGTTCTCACCGGCCAGGGCGAGCGGGCCGATGAGGGCCGCGCACAGCTGACGCCTCCGGAGGTCGCGGCTGCGCTGTCCGGCGAGAACGACGTGTGGCTTGCCTCGTGCAAGGACTTCTACAACTCGCCGTACGCGCTGAAGAAGGGCTCCGGATGCCCGACAGCGATCTGGGGCTGCATGGAGTGCCCCAACGCCGTCTTTACCACCCGGCACCTGCCCGGCATCTACAGCTTCGCCGCGTTCCTCGACCGCCAGCGCGATGAGCTGTCCATCGCCGAGTGGAAGGCCCGCTACGGGCTGGCATGGGAACGCATCATCTCCGGGATCCTGCCGAAGTTCACCCGCCAGCAGCGGGTCACTGCACAGGCGATTGCCGAATCCGCCGCTGACCAGTACGCCTTGCCCGCCCAGTTCCTGGAGCTGACGACATGACCACCGCCATCCCCGCTGACGCGAGGCGTCCCTCCACGCTCGTGCCCGACGACGCGTATGTACTTCCCGAACACCTCAGCGAGTCCGCCGGGTGCCGCGGCCCACGGTTTGGTGAGGACGTGTGGGATTTTCGTCCGTTCCTGCCTCGCAGCATGGATCGGTACCGGCTCACCTTCATCGACATCGAGGACCCGGTGACCGTCTTGACGGTGAAGGAGTACCTCTATTCTCGGTTGCGGAGGGGCACGGGTTCCCCGAAGCCAGGGCATCGCAGCGGCCGGCCGATGAAGCTCACCAACTTCTACGGCGCCTTCTGGTACGCACGCTCCGTCATCACGACGCTGCAGGGCCTCGGCGTTCCGCGCCTTGCAGCGGCGGCCCGGAAGGACTTCAAGGCCGCACTGGAGCAGTGGAAGAAGACCTCCGCGAATGCGGCTGCCCTGCATGTCCTGGCAACGCAGCACCTCTTCGCCCACGGCGCCTTCCTCAGCGCCGACCGGCTGGCGATCAGCCCGTGGGCCGGTCGGCCGGCACTCCATGTCGCGGGCTTGAAGAGGGACACCGAGAACTCCACGCTCCGCATCCCGGAGTACATCAGCAGCCCCCTGCTGAAGGCTGCCGTCTTCTACGTGGAGACGGCCAGCAGCGACATCCTGGCCGCCCGGCGCGAACTCGCCGATCTGAAGGCCGCGGACAAGGCCCGCGGCCGGAACTGGCGAGGGACCGCAAAGGGCAAGGTCGCCCAGTACATCGACGAGTTGCATGCATCAGGCCGCCCCGTTCCCGCCCTCTCCTACAAGGACCGTCACACATGCCCGGACGCTGAGGTCGTCGATGGTGTGGTCCAGGCCCCCAACGCCACTTTGGCCAGCCTCCAGTGTGGAGTGATCGAAACGAATCCGGCACTTCGGCGGATGCTGAGCGAGGCCGCCAAGGGACTCGGCTACGGGCCCGGCGGTCTGCACACCGCAGTGTCGCTGTGGCCCGACAGCGGCAGGCCGTGGCGTGCGGGTTTCGGTCCCAGGGAGCTGCGGGAGGAGATCGCGTTTCTGCGGACGGCCTGCTGGCTGGTGCTTTCCTTCCTGAGTGGCATGCGTGGCGCTGAAGTGCGCGAACTTGGGCCCGACTGCGCGTTCACGGGGACCGGCGAGGACGGGCGCGCCCGCTTCAAGATCCGCGGTCGCGTCTTCAAGGGGCGTGCGCTGTCCGGCGACGAGGCCGAGTGGGTGGTCCTGGAGATCGTCCATCGCGCCGTTGCTGTGCTCCGCCGGCTCAACGACGATCCCACACACCTGTTCGGCTACCGGCTGGGCGATGGGTTTGTCCTTGCCGCACCGACGAAGGGCGGTCAGCTCGACCGCTTCCGCGATCACGTCAACGAGCTGTTCAGCACCGCCGCTGGTCTGTTCATTCCCAACGAACGGGTCAGCGGCGACCCCGACCACGACGGTGAAGCCGAGGACGGCCTGGGCGACGACGGCGCCCCGTGGTCGTTCGACTCGCGCCAATTTCGTCGAACATTGGCTTGGTACATCGCGCATCAGCCGTTCGGCATCGTGGCAGGTGCCCGGCAGTTTCAGCATGCCAAGATCACCATGGTCGAGGGGTATGCCGGCACCTCCGCCTCCGGCTTCGCCGCCGAGGTGGCGACCGAGGAAGCCATCGCCAAGCTCGACTACGTCGAAGACCTGTACCGGGACTGGAACGAGGGCGGCGGCTCTACGGGAGGAGCCGCCAAACGCATCGACGCCGAGTTCGAACGCGTCCGCCGTGAACTCGGCGACCTGCCCGGCGTCGTCGCCAGCCCGTCCCGGCTACGGACGATGCTCAAGCACCTCACCAAGACCCTCCACCCGGGTGTCCTCAACGACTGCTTCTACCAGTCGGCCACCGCCGTCTGCCGCAGCCGGGCTACGGCGCTGGGTCGCCCGCTGCCCCTGCACAACATGTGCCTGTCCTGCCCCAACGCCCGCCGGTCGGCCGTCCACCTGCCCAGGCTCACCACAGCGAGAGACCAGGCGGCGCGGGAGCTGGAGACGGATCTGAAGGAACGCGGCTCGCTCACCCGTCTGCAGATCGCTGCCCTGTCTTCATACACATCCGAGCTCGACGAGGTCATCGACAGCATCCACGCAGTCGACGATGAGCAGGAGAAGGCCGAGGAGGTTGCGTGAACGACGAGACCCGCCTGCGGATCCGGCACACCTTCGAGCGGCTCTCGGCCGGCGGCCGGGTGCTGACGGACATCGACCGCGCGCTCATGGAGGCGTTCGAGCGGCTGATGCACGGCCTGCCCGAGCTTACCGACGGCAAGATCACAGTGGTCAATGTGTGCACCGAGGCCGGTGTGTCCCGCGCGTCCTACTACCGTTCGCCGGTGGCACAGGCGGTGAAAGAGATTTTGGAAGCACCGCAGACCCGCCGTCCGGAACCGCAGGAACTGCGCGCGGAAGTGTCCCGGCTGAAGAAGGCGGAGCGCGAGCTGCGCAGCGCACATTCCGGTGAGGTCCGCGAACTGAAGGACACCCTCGCCACGTACGCCAACCAGATCCAGGTCCTGACCTTGCGCACCGTTGAGCTGGAAGAGGACAACGCCCGCCTGATCGCCCAGCTCCGGCAGGCGGGCGGCAACGTCACCCCCCTGTCCGAGCGGGAAACGGTCACGCCGTGAGGTCGAGGAAGTCCGCGACGGGGCGGGGCTTGCGGTGGACGGCGAGCTGCCCGCGCAGCTCGGCCGGGGTGCTGGTGCCGCAGGCAGAGTCGGCCCGCCCAGCTGCTCGATGGCCCGCTCGGCGACCTCCGCAGCGGCGTCCATGTCGCCGACTTTCTCGACCTCACCGCATAGCACCCTTCAGGCCACCAGCCGCAGCTGCCAGCCGCCTGCCCCTTCCAAGGCTCCATGTCCAGGTGTCACGTGCCGAAGCGTCGGACCTTGCTGGCGATGTACGGGGGGTGGTGGCCAGGTCGAGTGGCTCGACCTCCCAGCCTTTCTCGATGAGGTCGTTGCCGACCCCCGTGATGTCCACACTTCTGCGACCACCGGAAGATGGTCGGAGGCAGTGAGGGCGTCGGCGGTGGGTGCCGTGCGGTGGGCGCGGGCACCCGGGACTAGGTGTGTTGTTTGAGGAGGTTGGTGACGCGGCTGGCTGGGGTGTGGCCGCCGATGCCGGTGTGGGGTCGGTGGTAGTTGTACCAGTCGAGCC